>JBEGQL010000025.1:0-15611 GCA_041181005.1 Actinomycetota bacterium | reverse complement strand
AGGGAGCCGAGCTCGAGTTCCCCCGCCAGGGCTGGACGAACGCCGCGATGCCCGTGGGCACGTTGATTGCATGGCCGAGCCTGGTGACGCACCCGCACGCCACGCGGCCGCTGGTGAGCGGGGAGAAGTACTCGCTCACCATCTGGTGCGAGCTGCCGATTCCGCTCGACTGATCCCGACCCGAACGCACGAATGGGACAACGCTTCCGCGTCACCCCATTCGCCCCAGAAGCACTGAAGGACCAGAACTGGTCCCGGCTGGACTCGTCACGAAAAAGTGTACGCAGACGCAACGCGGCCGGCAGCGGTGGCTCAGGTGCGCTTGCGGATGCGGATGGCGTGGCCGTCCGCGTTGCGGCAGCGGCCGTCCTCCAGCGAGAAGCGCCACCCGTGCAGAGTGCACACGAGGTCCTCACCGTCGACCTCACCGAACACCGAGAGATCCGCGCTGCGGTGCGGGCAGCGGCGCTGCACCACGTACCCGTCGACCTCCACGTCGGACTCCTCCGACTGCACGCCGTTGCGCTTCAGCGCCGCCTCTGACTCCGTGCGCGCCATGCGCTCCACCGACAGCGACTTCAGGAAGTTGTAGAGGTACTCGTTGTACTCGCCCTCGCGCCACGCGGTGAACCGCGCCGAGAGGAACAGCGAGTTCGACCAGTCCACCGCGCGCTCGGCCACCACCTGCTCCAGCAGGTCGCGCGGGATGCGGAACCGGAACGAGTACGGCTGGCTGCCGGTGGGCACGTTGCCGCGCCACTCCTCCACGCGGCGGTTCGGGAAGTCGAGATACACCGACACGTCACCGGCGACGATGAGACACCCCGCACCGATCCCCGCGCACACGTTCGGGGCCATCGCCATGAGCGGCTCGAACCACAGCTTCAGGGTGTCCACCAGGTCGGTGCGCCGCCCCGCCCAGCCGGCCTTCAGATCCGCGAGCCACGGGGCCCAGTCGGCCTGGTACTCGCGCAGGTACTGCTCCTTGCGCGCGAACAGCTCGTTGACCCCGTTGCCGGGCAGGGGTTGCTCCACCACCACGTGGCCGTCCACCACGGTGAACGAGGTGCCCGGGATGGTCATCGCCACGTTGTTGCGGCCGAGGGCGGAGAGACGTGCGATGAACTCGCGCTGGTCGGGGAAAATGCTGGTCTCCTCCCCGGTGATCATGTTGAGGCCGAACAGTTCCTCGTCGAGGAAGCACGGCGGGCCGGCACTCGGCACCACGGTGGTGGCGTCCACCGACTCCACGTAGCGGACGGCGCGCGCGAACTGGCTCTCCACCTTCTCGCGGCACAACTGCTTCTTCTGTGTCTCGTCCATCTCGTACACCATCGGGTACCAGATGGCGCCGCTGAACTGCAGCCAGTGGAGGTCGACCGGGCCGTGTGCGCGGAGTGCGGCGAGGTCGTTCGTGCGGCAGTCGTTCTGGTTCACGAGTCGCGACACACCGTCGCTCACCACGAGCGCGGAGTCACCTCCGGGGCCGTCGGTGATGGAGGTCTCGAGGTGCACCGCCACGGTGACACCGGCCGCGATCTCGGTCTCGGTGCCGTCTGTGGTGCGCACGAACCTGCGGAACCCCAGCCGGTTGAACGAGCGCTCCATCTCGCGCGTCGGGAACCCGGGCAGGATCACGGTGACGTCCTTGTTCATCCTCTCGCGAAGGAACGGCGCATCGAAGTGGTCGGCGTGCAGGTGCGACACGTAGAGAAAGTCGGGGTTGCACACGTCGTGCATGATGTCGTCAGGCAGGCGGTCATTGCGCGGGAACACGAACCAGCTTCCGTGGAACGCGGGCACGAACCATGGGTCGCACACGACCGTGATGCCGCGCGTGCGGATGAGAATCCCGGCGTGACCGAGGGAGATGGCCTGCATGGGTCGCACCGCCGGACGGCGGTTTACTGCCTGGGAGGGTCGACGGACTGCTTGCCCGCGGTGGCCACGTGCTCGGTCCACTGCGTACCGTTCCAGTACCGCATCTCGAAGCGGCCGGACGGGTCCTTGTACCAGTTGGCCGGCACGTTCGGCACCGCACCGGTGCCGGCCTGCACCGGTGACGTCTGCTGCACGGCCGGCTGCGCCGGTGCGGCTGTTTGCCTGCGCGGGGCGTCAGCCTCCGGGGAACCGACCGACGCGGATGCCGTGGGGTACACCGCCACGGCGACCTCGCCCTGGTGGCGCAGGAATGCGTGGACCCAGTGGTCACCGTCGTGGACGAGCTGCACGAGTTCCCACCCGGCCCGGCTGCGCTTCGTGAGTTCGGCCGCCAGTTCGTGGGGGTTCTTCACGGACTCGGAGACGACGTCGTACGTGTACATGCCCCCAACCCTACTGGCGCTCGCCGTCGTGCTCTCCTGCGGGGTCCTCGGTGCGGACCAGACGGTCGATGTCCACACCGTCGGTGCCCCCGTCGTGCACGAGCACACCATCACGCAGAGCCACGATCCGGCCAACCGTGTGCACGAACGACAGCTCGTGGGTGGCCACCACCACAGTGGCACCGTGCTCCGACGCGCCGGCGAGAAGGCCGAGCAGGGCCTCCTTGCCCGCCGAGTCGAGACCGACGAACGGTTCGTCGACGAGAAGCAGATCGAAGGGGCGCACGAAACCGAGCGCGAGCGCGGTCTTCTGGCGCAGACCACGGCTGAACCGGTTGGGCAGGCCGTCGGCGCGGTCGTAGAGACCGAGAGCACCGAGGAGATCCGCTGCGTGCTGCTCCCAGTCGGTCACGCCGTGGAGACGTGCGACGTACTCCATGTGCTCCCACACCGACAGGTCGTCGTAGAAGGTGGGTTGGTCGGCCACGTAGCTGAGTGCCGCGCGCGCACCGAGCGAGCCGGCCGCGTGCCCGCACACGGTGGCCGAACCCTCCGACGGCTCGAGCAGTCCCGAGACGATGCGCAGGAGAGTTGTCTTGCCGCTGCCGTTGTGACCGATGAGCGCCACCCGCTCGCCGCGCTCCACGTGCAGGTTGATGGGTGCGAGCGCGGGGGCGTCGCCGTAGTTCTTGGCCACTCCGTTGATCCCGAGAGCGATGCTCATGTGTTGCCTCCCGACGTCGGCATCTTCTGTGCGTTGCGGAACCACTGCCGTATCGCGTCGCGCTGGCGCACCCACCCGGCAACGAGGAAACACAGCACCCCTACACCGAGTGCCGTGCGCAGCATGACCGCGGGCAGGTTCTCCCCGTTGTCGTGTGCCCGCACGAGCACTGCCGCCGGCGAGCTTCCCAGGACCGACACGAACGGCGGCCATGCGGTGCGGATCACGGTGCCCATGCCGCTCATCTCCGGCGGCATGTACAGGCCGGCGTTTGCGTCGCCGAGGGGATCCGGTGCGCCCCTCACGGCATTGATCACCGCGCCGCACACTCCCGCGAGTGCCGCGGGAATGCCGACAAGAACGGCGGCAACGATCGTCATCCCGTGTGGTTCCAGCGCGAAGGCAACAGCGCCACCAACGGCGACGAACGGAAGTGTGGCGAGTGCCGGCACTGCGAGATGGCGGGCGAGGAGGAGACCCCTCTCGATGGGGAGCACATCGGTACGGTCGGGCCGGTCGACCTCCTGGCTGAGCGGTTCGATCACGTCGAGCCCGAGGAGGAACGCAGCGAGCCCGCTCACCACGAAGCCCGGTGTCGTGCCGCGCCACACCGCCACCATCCCCGCGGCAGCAACGGCGGCAAGCACAACCATGCGCAGGAGCCTGCGCAGCGGGAAGCGTGCGAGGCTGCGCACGCACCGCGCGGTGACGGGATTGCGACGGAGCACCCGCGGGAGGGGGAACCACGCGCGGGCGCGCATGTGCTCCTGTCCGAGCTGGCGCCGCAACAGGACCACGGTACGGATGTCCTGCATGGTCACGGCGAACTTCAGCTGCGACACGAGCGCGCTGCGGCGGGCGAGTGCCTCGATCCGTAGGCGTCCCGCCATGGTGAGTGCGGCAACACCGAGCGCGAGAGTTGAGGCGAGTGCCGCTGCTGCCGCCACACCGAGCCTGTCGAGACCGAGGAGACCGACCGCGGTGAACGGGCCGGCGGGGTGCGACGGTGCGAACACGGATGCCGCCTGCCATGCCACGAGTGCACCGCCGGCGAGTGTTGTGACGGCACGGTGCACGCGGAGCCCGTGGGCGATGAGTGCCGCGATGACGAACGATGCACCTGCGATGGCTCCGGCAACGGCGGCGACGATCACGAATCCCGCACGGCTCGTGTTCCAGTCGGTGGGCATCCGCTTGCCGACGAGGAGACCCGTTGCCCCGCCGGCAACAGTCCCGACGAACGCGAGCGTGCGGAGACGCTGCGTGGCGGGACGGCGCAGGACGGCGCCACGGTCCACCGGGGCGAGAAGAACGTGACGCACCTCCGCATCCTCGATGGAGAGCGGTCCGCCGTTTGCACCGCTGCGCAGGCCGAGGAAAATTGTCACAGCGATGATGAGGCCGGCCACACGCGGACCGTCGTGCATCACGGCGTCGATCTGCGATGCAGTGAACGGTGCATCCTTGACCTGTTCGGAGAGGAAGATCGCGAGGAACCCCCCGATGAGGGCCGCGAGATACACCCTGTAGAGGGCATCGAACCACTCGATCTCGGCGACCCGCCTGCGCCGCCGGTCGGTGCGCATCTCCCGGAGTGCGGGGAGACCCGTGGTGGTCACATCGGTCACTCGCCCATCCTGCCACCGCGGATGTGAGGTCGCACGGGCAGAATGGGGGAGGTGAGCACGGAGTCGATGCAGACGTTCAGCGCGTTGCTCGCCGTCGCGGCAATGGCCGGTTCGGTGATCGTCGTGTCGTGCCTCACGGTTGTCCGAGGCACCGCGTTCGCCGGGTCAGTGCTCACTGCAGTGAGGGACAACTCGGCGGCACTGTGGCTGATGCTCGCCGGCACTGCCATGGCCGGGAGCCTGTGGTTCAGCGAGGTGGCCGGTTATTCCCCCTGCAAACTGTGCTGGTACCAGCGCACAGCGATGTACTCCATTGCCGTCATCTCCCTCGTCGCACTCGTGCGGCGCGAGGCACGCACGGTGGCCCCGTACGTGCTCACCCTTGCTCTCGTGGGCCTCGGCATCTCCGCCTACCACTACGTGCTCGAATGGTTCCCTTCCCTCGAGTCGGGCGTGTGCTCGGCCGACGTGCCGTGCACCACCATCTGGTTCCGCAAGTTCGGTTTCGTCACCCTGCCGTTCATGGCTGGAGTGGCGTTCGTGTCCACGGCACTGGTGGCCGTGGCCGGAAGAAGGAAATGAAGACACCATGAGGATTTCCGGGAAGTCGATCGCGGCGGCTGTTGCGTTGGTGGTGGTGGGTGCGGCTGCGGTCGCCATCGGTTCCGGTGGCGGCGACCAGGGCGGCAACCAGGGTGGCACCGGTGACGCCGGTCTGGAGCAGTACCGGCCGGTGCAGGTGAGCGGCGTGCCGCTCCCGGCGATGCCGGAGGACGACAGTGCCGATGCAGCGATCGGGGAGAAGGTGCCCGTGGTGAGCGGGTTCGACTTCGCCGGCAGGGAGGTGTCGCTCGACGTTGCCGCGTCCGGGAAGCCGACACTCGTCGTGTTCCTTGCTCATTGGTGCCCGCACTGCAACCGTGAGATCCCACGGATCCTCGAGGTCGACGCCGACGGCGGGATTCCCGACGGGTTACGCGTGGTGGGGGTGGCCACCGGGTCACGCGCCGACCAGCCGAACTGGCCGCCGTCGTCGTGGCTGGAGGCAATGGGATGGAAGTGGGAGCGCATGGCCGACTCCGAGACGGCTGATGCGTTCATGGCGTACGGCGGCACGAGTTACCCCACCATGGTGTTCGTGAACGGTGACGGCACGGTTCGCACCAGGGTGAGCGGCGAGACGGACACCGACACGCTGAAGGGCCTCGTAAAGGACCTGATGGAGCCGGTCGCCTCGGCGTAGCCTTGCCAGCCGTGGCCACGGCACCAACACGCATCGGGTTCCTCGGGCCGTTCGGCACCTTCACCGAGCAGGCCCTGCGCACCCAGCCCGACCTCGCAGGGGCGGAACTCGTCCCGTACCGCAACGTGCCCGACGTGCTCGATGTCGTGGCGTCGGGCGAGGTGGACGCTGGTTTCGTGCCGATCGAGAACTCGATCGAGGGAACGGTGAACTTCACCCAGGACGCCCTCATCTTCGACTATGACCTTCTGATCCAGCGTGAAGTGGTGCTCGACATCGAGCACTGTCTGCTTGGCGGCGCGGGAATCGATGTGTCCGCGGTGAGCACGGTGCACTCGATCCAGGTGGCCACCGCCCAGTGCGCGGCATGGCTGCGCACGAATGTCCCCGCCGCGGAGATCCTCGCGGCGAACAGCACCGCCGATGCCGCGCGCACCGTGGGGGAACGAATCGCCGGAGGCGAGCGCAACGTCGCCGCGGTGGCGCCGGCAATCGCCGCCGACCTGTACGGTCTGCATGTCATCGCGCGCAACATCGCCGACCATGACGGCAACCAGACACGCTTCGTGCTGGTCGCACGCTCGGGCATTCCCGCGGCCACCGGTCACGACAAGACGGGTCTCGTGGTGTTCCAGCGTGCGGATGAGCCCGGCAGCCTCATCTCGATCCTCCAGGAGTTCGCGGCGAGACGCATCAACCTGTCGCTGCTGTCGTCGCGGCCCACGAAGGCCGGCGGACTCGGTGACTACTGCTTCGTGATCTACGCGGACGCGCACGTCGTCGACGAGCTGCTCGCCGACGCGATGCGGGAGCTCAAGGCGAAGCAGGGCGACGTGAAGTTCCTCGGTTCGTACCCCGCTGCGGGCACTCATGCCCACACCGCACGTGAGCATGCTGATGCGCGGTGGCAGAGCGCCGATGACTGGGTGAATGACCTGCGGGGTCAGGTGCGCCGATAGCGTGAGCCACGGAACAGTGGCAGAGCGGACGATTGCACCCGCCTTGAAAGCGGGCGGCCCACAAGGCCCGGGGGTTCAAATCCCTCCTGTTCCGCCAAGCACCGGGCTCCGGTGACCCCTCAGTCGGTGAGGAGCCGCTTCATGATGCGGCGGAACTCAACGGTGTTGCGGTCCGCGCGGGTGTGCGTCTGGGGCGTGCCGTGGCCGGCGTCGAGCGGGATCTCCTTGTCCCACAGATGCTCGATGACACGCAGGTCCTCCGCCAGCACCGCGAGCTCGTAGTCCACGGCCTCCTTCTGTTGCTCCGCGGTGGGGCAGTCGTTGCGCACCATCGCGCAGTAGAGACGTGAACGACCGGCGTCGAGTGGCTGCAGGAAGATGGCGAGCACGTTCACCATCCCGGTGAGCGGGAGGTCGAGGCGCAGCGTCGCCGAGAACGGTGCACGGTATTCGTAACGCATGCGTCGCGGCTGCACGAGGGGGTGCTCGCCCGTGGCGACGAGCGGATCCTCGTTGTTGCGGATGCTGTGCTCGTACTCAACGACGAATCCCCACCCGTCGGGGTCGGGGAGAACGTCATAGGGATGGATCGCCTCGTCCTCGCCGGCCCCGAACGTGCCCGCGTGGACGAACGGGAAGTGGCCGAAGTCGAGGAAGTTGTCGATGAACTGCCCCGCCGCGGCGTCGATCGCCGCGCACGGCACCCACATCACCTGCATCGCAGGGTCATCCATCAACGGCACGTCGATCACTCCGCACACGGGTTCTTCCGGGGCGATCCACACGACCCCGTGCCGCACCTGCACGCGGGCGCTCTCGAGATGCGCAGTCGGTGGCACGGCCGCCCCCCGGCCGAGGGCCGGGATGTGGGTGCATGCTCCCGAGGCATCGAACTCCCACCCGTGGTACGGGCACTGCAGGCAGCCGTCCACGATCGCACCGTCGGAGAGCCGGGCGTTGCGGTGCGGGCAACGGTCGGGGAAGGCCGACACCGTGCCCCCCGAGCGCACGAGGACCCATCCCTCGCCGAGCAGCTCGACCCGCGCAGGCTCCCCGCCCAGCTCGGACTCGAGCAGGACCGGGTGCCATGCGCGGCGCAGCAGGGGGTCGTTGTTGCGGAGCACGGACGGCACGACATCACAGTACGTGGCACGGGCACAGGCGGCGAAGGGGAACCTAGGATTCGCCCATGGCCCGCCCACCTGCATCACTCCGCGCACTCGCAGTCGCCCGTGGCGACGAACCTGCCGACATCCTCCTGAAGGGCGGCAAGGTGCTGTCGCCCGTCACCTGCGAGTGGGTGGACACCGACCTCGCGATTGCTGACGGTGTGGTTGCGGGATGGGGACACCGCGAGGCACACGAGGTGATCGACGTGTCGGGTTGCTGGCTCACGCCCGGCTTCGTGGACGCGCACATGCACCTCGAGTCCTCGAAGATGTGGGTGAGCGAGTACGTGCGCGCCGTTCTCCCCATGGGCACCACCGCCGTTGCCGCCGACCCGCACGAGATCGCGAACGTCGCGGGGGTGGACGGCATCGCGGCTCTCATTGAGTCGGCCGAGAAGATGCCGTTCACGTTCGGAGTCGCGGCGAGCAGCTGCGTGCCGGAGTCACCGTTCGCGTCGGCTGGCGCGGCGTTCGGCACCGACGACGTGCGCCGGCTCATCGAGGAGTTCGGTGCGATCGGCGTTGCAGAAGTGATGAACTACCCGGCAGTCATCAACGGCGACCCGATGTTCCGCGACATCATTGCCACCGCCGGCTGGAGACGGGTGGACGGCCACGCGCCCGGGCTGCGCGGGAACCAGCTCGACGCCTACATCGCTGCGGGCGTGGAGAGCGACCACGAGACGTTCACCCCCGCCGAGGCGCACGAGAAGCGCCAGAAGGGGATGTGGGTGTTCCTCCGCCAGGGGAGCGTGTGCCAGGACCTCGTCGAGCTGCTGCCGAGCGTGCTGAACCACGGCCCGATGGGGAGCAGCTTCTGCACCGACGACCGCGAGCCCGACCTGCTGCGCGACGAGGGCCACCTCAACCACTGCATCCGTCTCGCGGTGGGCGCCGGTCTCGATGTGATCAGTGCGTTCAGCGTGGCGAGTTACTTCCCGGCGATGTACCACAACTTCTTCCACCTCGGTCAGCTCGGGCCGGGCTACCAGGCCGATGTCGTGGTGTTCGACGAGCTGCACACGTTCACCCCGCGCATGGTGCTCCAGAAGGGTCGGTTGGTGGCCCGCGAGGGCCGCATCCTCGACGGTGTGGTGCCGCCCACCAGTCCTCCGCGCTCGCTCTACAACAGGGTGAACCTGCACCACGTGCCCACCGCCGGGGAGCTCACCATCGATCCACCGGCGAACGGCATGGCGAACGTGATCGGCGTGCGCTCGGGCACGGTGCGCACCACCGCGCTGCAGCTCGACGTGAACGACCCAGCAAACGACATCGCGCGCATCGCGGTGGTGGAGCGGCACAAGGCAACGGGCCGCATCGGGCTCGGGTACGTGTCGGGCTACGGCATGAAGCGCGGTGCGATCGCGAGCACCGTTGCCCACGACGCGCACAACATCATGGTGGTCGGATCCCGTGACGCAGGCGGCCCCGCCGACATGTCTGTCGCCATCGCGCGCGTCGCCGAGATCGGTGGCGGACAGGTGGTGGTGGTGGACGGCAAGGTCGTGGCCGAGGTTGCCCTGCCGGTGTGCGGCCTGATCAGTGACCAGCCGCTCGAGACCGTGGCCGCTCAGCTCGATGTGGTGGTGGAGGCGGCGCACTCCATCGGCATCACACTTGACGCGCCGTTCATGTCGCTCAGTTTCCTCGGGCTCTCTGTGATCCCCGACCTGCGGATCACCGACCTGGGTCTGATCGACGTGAACCAGTTCGCCCGGATCCCCGTGGCGCTGTAGGGGTCAGCGTTCCTCGCGCTCGTACGGCACGCCGAGAGCCGCGGGAGCGCCGATCCGCTTGTGCGCGAACCGAGTGGACACGAGCACCAGCACCACGATCGTCATCACGAACGGGAGTGCATCGAGCAGGTCGCCCGGGATGCTCACGTCGCGGGTCTTCAGCTGGATGCCGAGAGCCTGGAGCGCACCGAACAGGTAGGCGCCGAGCAGCGTGAGGTCGGGCCGCCAGAAGCCGAAGATCACGAGCGCGATGGCGATCCAGCCCGCGCCCTTCGTCATGCCGTCGACCCACGTGGGCACGATGGCGAGGCTGTAGAACGCGCCGCCGAGACCGGCGAGCGTGCCGCCGAGGATGGTGTGCACGTAGCGGTACTTCACCACGTTGATGCCGATCGCGTCGGCGGTCTGCGGGGACTCACCCACGGCCCGCAGCTGGAGACCGATCTTCGTGCGGAAGAGGTACCACGAGGACACCGCGCACAGCACCCACGACACGTACGTGAGCACGGTGTGGTCGAACAGGAGCGGCCCGACAATCGGTGCGTCGGCGAGCCCGAAGAGGTCGAGCTTGACGAGCTGTCTCGGCACCTTCTGCTCCGCGACGTGCCACACGTTCGCGAGGTAGCTGGAGAGACCGACGGCGCCTGCGAAGATCGTGATGGAGAGGCCCGCGACCGTCTGGTTCGCCTTGAGCGTGACGCACAGGAACGCGTGCACGGCCGCAACGAGGCCGGCCGCGAACATTGCCACCAGGAGCGAACCGAGCACGGTGACCCACGCCGTGCCGCCGATGTGCTGCGACGCCCACGCCGCGGACACACCACCGACCAGCATCATGCCCTCCACACCGAGGTTGAGCACGCCGCTGCGCTCCGTGAACACGCCGCCGAGAGCGGCGAAGAAGAGCGGGGTGCCGTAGAAGATCGCCTGTGCCGCGATGATGATCACGAGGTTGCTGTTCACGCTGTCACCGCCTGGCCCGCGCGGTTGGAACGCAACCGGTACTTGGTGAGGATCTCGCCCGCCACCGCACAGAAGAGGATGAGCCCCTGCAGGGTGCCCACGAGGCCGCTCGGGAAGTCGGGACCCTGCAACGAGTACCCGGCGTTCGTGAGCCCGCCGAGCAGCACGGCGACCAGCACGGCACCGAGCGGGCTGAGCCGCGCGAGCGCGGCGACCACGATGCCGGTGTAGCCGAAGTTGTTCAGCTGCAGACCCTTGGCATCGAGGTAGTGGGCGAAGTCACCCACCTGGCTCGCACCGCCCGCACCGGCGAGCGCACCGGACAGTGCGGTGACAGAGATGATCGTCATCTTGGTGCGGATGCCGACATAGCGGGCGGCCCGCGGCGAGTCGGCTATCACGCTGATCTCGAACCCGAGACGGCTGCGCTTGTACACCACCCACAGCACGACCGCCGCCGCGATGGCGATGAGCAGGCCGATGGGAACCGACAGCCCGCCGAACTCGAACGCAGGCCAGTAGTCGCGCTTGTCGAGCGGCTTGCCGGAGGGGAAGCCGAATGATCGCGGGTCGCGCCAGTACGAGGAGGAGTTGAAGATGAGGTAGTTGAGGAGGATGCCGGCGAGGTAGTTCATCATCAGCGACGTGATGATCTCGCTCGTGTTGAACTGCGCCCGCAGCACGCCCACGAACGCGGCGTACATCGCGCCGAACAACATCCCCGCAAGGATCATCACGATGATGGTCACGCCGACGGGAACGGAGCCGCCCATCCAGAGGCCCACGAGAGCCGCACCCACCGCACCGACGTACAGCTGACCCTCGCCGCCGATGTTGATGACGCCGAGCCTGAATGACGCCGCAGCGCACAGGCCGGTGAACGCGAGGGGAGTGGCGGTGCGCAGGGTGCCGGTGAGGGCGCGCTGCGAGAAGAACCCGCGGTCGAGCATGCGCCAGTACACGTCGAGCGGGTTCTTGCCTGTGGCGAGGAGAACCACTGCACCCACAACGAGCGCCCCGAGGAGCGACACGAGCGGGATGATCCAGCTGAGCTGGCGCGGCTGCTCGAGCCGGCGTTCGAGCCTGACCGGTGACTTCACTGTGCCCCCTCCGGCGACGCGCCGCCCATGAGCAGGCCGATCTGCTCTCGGTTCGCCGACTCGGCGGGGATGTCGGCCACGAGGCGTCCCTCGTACATCACGGTGATGCGGTCGGCGAGCGACATGATCTCCTCGAGGTCCTCGCTGATGAGCAGGATCCCCACGCCGGAGTCGGCCGCCTCGACGAGGCGGGCGCGCACGGTCTCGATGGCGCCCACGTCGAGGCCGCGCGTGGGGGAGGCGGCCACGAGGACCTTCGGTTCGGTGGAGAACTCGCGCGAGAGCAGCACCTTCTGCACATTGCCTCCCGAGAGGAGACGCACGGGAGTGGCTGTGCCGGGTGTCTTCACGTCGTAGCGCTCCACCAGACCGGCGGCCTGTTCGGCGATCGCACCACGGCGGAGCATCCCGAACCGCGAGAGCAGCGGAGTGCGGTAGGTCTTGAGCGCCATGTTGTCCTCCACGGACAGACCGGCCGCGAGTCCCGTGTGCAGTCGGTCCTCGGGCACGTGCGCCACGCCGCCCGCGATTGCTGCGCGTGCCTTGCCGCTCGGCACTGCGACACCGCCGACGGTCACCGTGCCCTCTGTGGAGGCGCGCATGCCGGCGATCACCTCGGCGAGTTCGCGCTGGCCGTTGCCCGCCACGCCGGCGACACCCACGATCTCGCCGCGGCCCACGCTCACGCTCACTTGGTGGAGTGCCCGGCGCCCGCGGTCGTCGTTGCCGCTCACACCGTCGACCGAGAGCACGACGTTGTTCCTGTCGCCGGGGTTGCGCCGCGTGACCCGCGTGAACTCCACGCTGCGGCCCACCATCATGCTCGCGAGCTCGCGCGTGGAGGTGCTGCGCGTGTCCACGGTGCCCACGGTGCGGCCGCCGCGGAGAACGGTGATTCGGTCCGACACGCTCATCACCTCGTCGAGCTTGTGCGAGATGAAGATCACCGTGCGGCCCTCGGCGGTCATGGTGCGCAGCGTGCGGAAGAGTGCCTCCGCCTCGATGGGAGTGAGCACGGCGGTCGGTTCGTCGAGAATCAGAACCTGCGCGCCGCGGTGGAGCACCTTCAGGATCTCCACACGCTGTTGCTCGCCCACGCTCAGCTGCCAGATGCGCGCATTCGGGTCGACTGCCATGTCGAACCTGCCGGCCAGCTCCGAGACCTTTGCGCTGATCGAGTCGGCGTCTATGGAGAACGGTGTCTCGGGGTTCCCGAGGACCACGTTCTCGGCAACGGTGAAGGGCTGGACGAGCCGGAAATGCTGGTGCACCATGCCGATCCCGGCATCCAGTGCCTCGCGCGGGGACGCGAAGGAGACGGTCTCTCCGTTGAGCTCGATGGAACCCTCGTCGGGCCGGTACAGACCGGTGAGGATGTTCGAGAGCGTGGACTTTCCGGCCCCGTTCTCGCCCAGAAGTGCGTGCACCTCGCCCTTGCGAACCTCGAGTTCCACTCCGTCGTTGGCCACCACACCGGGGAAGCGTTTGACCACCCCCGACATGCGCACAGCGATGCCCGTCATCTGTCTCCCCTCGTGCCACTGGGTTCCGGCACGTCAGGAGACGCTAGTGGAAAAGCAGAGGGGCGGGCCCAACGGCCCGCCCCTCCCCCGAACACTCGGGAACGCTCTGTTGCGTCAGCTTGCGGGGATCTCCCCGTCGACACCCTCGACGAGGTACATCATTCCCATGAGTTCCCCGTAGGTGTGCTGCTTGCCCGCGGCGAGCTGCTCCTTGCCGGCCTGGTCCATGATCGGACCGGTGAACTCGCTGCCGGGCTTGGAGGCGAGTTCGGCCTTCTTCGCGTCGATCGCAGCGCGCGACTCGTCCGACACCGAGGTGCCGTAGTCAGCCAGGCTCAGGAAGCCGTCACCGAGGTTGCCGTAGTAGTTGCCTGCGACCCACTTGCCGTCGAGCACCTGCTGGATGCGCTTCGACTCGTAGACGTCCCAGTGGTACACGGTTGCGGTCAGCCACACGTCCTCGTACCCGGCGCTCTGGTTGCGGTTGTAGCCGGACCACGGGATGCCCGCGGCCTTCGCTGCGTCACCGGTGGACGGCGAGTCGATGCCCTTCTGGCCGATGGCGTCGACGCCACCTGCGATGAGAGCCTCGGCAGCCTTGCGCTCTGCCGGCGGATCGAACCAGCTGTTCACCCACACGATCTTCACCGTGGCCTCGGGGTTCGCGGTGCGCGCACCCAGTGTCCAGGCGTTGATGCCGCGGACGACCTCGGGGATCGGGAACGAGGCGAGGTAGCCGAGCTTGCCGGTCTTGGAGGCGGCACCGGCCGCCATGCCCGCGAGGAAGTCAGTGTCCTCGGCGCCGCCGTAGAACTGCGACAGGTTCGCGCCGCTCTTGTAGCCGGTGGCGAACTCGAAGCACACGTCGGGGTGCTTCTCCGCTGCGGCGACAAATGCGTCCTGGAACCCGAACGAGGTACCGAAGATCACGGTGTTGCCGTCGGCGATGAGGTCCTCGACCACCTGGCCGACCTGCTCACCCTCGGGCACGTTCTCCTTGTAGGTGGTGACGACCTTGTCGCCGAACTCCTCCTGCACCTTGAGGCGTGCCTCGTCGTGCGCCTGGCTCCAGCCGCCGTCGTTGTGCGGGCCGACATAGACCCACGCGGCCTTCAGCGGGCCGCCGTCCTTCGGCGCGCAGTCGACAGGTGCCGCTGCTGCGTCCCACGGCGTGAAGTTGGCCAGTTCTGCACTGCCGCCCTCGGCCATCGTGGTGTCCGATGCCATTGTTGTGTCGGAGCTCGAGTCGTCGCCACCGCATGCGGTGACACCCACCCCGAGCGCGAGGACTGCCAGTGCGGCGAGTCCTCTCTTGTACTTGCGCTGATTCATGTGATTGGGTCCCTCCGGGTTGATGGATGAATCAAAAAACACCATAGTTCGTGGGTCCCTGAGCTCCGTCCACGAGACGCGCCTGCGGGGTTAACTTCTTGTTTCGGGCGTATGCTGACGTCTCCCAGGAGAGGTGCCAGAGAGGCCGAATGGGGCGCCCTGCTAAGGCGTTGTCCGGGTTCAACCGGACCGTGGGTTCAAATCCCACCCTCTCCGCCATGCGTTTGACCCGCGCAGCACAGGCGGCAGTCGTTGCCGCGGGGCTGTTTTCCACAGCCCTCCAGGCCCCCGGCGGGCCTGTTCTCGCGACCTCGTGCGCACGACCGTATGTGGCTGTGGACAACGACTCGTGGAGCCGCATCGCCGACCGAGTGAACGTGACGGTGCGCGCGCTGCTTGATGCGAACGATGCCACCACGACGACGATGATCCTGGTGGGAGACACCGTGTGCCTGCCGAAGGGTGCGACGTACAGGCCCGACTCCACGGAGAGCACCGGGTTGCGCCTGCCCGCCCCGAAGACGGTCTACTCACGCAGTGAGTCCGCCGCGATCATCCGCGAGATATTCCCCGACCGGCTCGAGGCGAAGGCCGTCGCGCTCGCGAAGCGCGAGAGCAAACTGAACGCAGCCACCTACAACTGGTGCTGCGTGGGTCTGTTCCAGATCAACTGGTGGGCGCACAAGCCGTGGCTGAGGCAGATGGGGGTCACGAAGGCCAGCCAGCTGCTGGATGCGAGGGTGAATGCCCGGGCTGCACTGCAGATGTACCGCCGTTCGGGCGGGTGGAGCCCCTGGGACCTGTAGGTACACTCGAAAGTCCTGCAAACAGGCGCTCGTAGCTTAATGGATAGAGCATCTGACTACGGATCAGAAGGTTGGGGGTTCAAGTCCCTCCGAGCGCGCCA
>JBEGQL010000024.1:0-71562 GCA_041181005.1 Actinomycetota bacterium | reverse complement strand
CCTGGCGCATGATCGCCATCTCCGTGTCGACGTCGAGCGGGTAGTGCGTGCGGATCTGGCTGCCGAAACGGTCCTTGAGAGGCGTGATGATCCGGCCGCGGTTCGTGTAGTCCTCGGGGTTCGCCGATGCGACGAGGACCACATCGAGCGGGAGGCGGATCTTGTAGCCGCGGATCTGCACGTCGCGCTCCTCGAGCACGTTCAGCAGGCCGACCTGTATGCGCTCGGCAAGGTCGGGCAGTTCGTTGATGGCGAAGATGCCGCGGTTCGTGCGCGGCACCAGGCCGTAGTGCAGGGTGAGCTCGTCGCTGAGGTAGCGACCCTCGGCCACCTTGATGGGGTCGACCTCGCCGATGAGGTCGGCAATGGACGTGTCAGGCGTGGCCAGCTTCTCGCCGTAGCGGAGGCTGCGGTGCACCCACTCGATCGGCGTGTCGTCGCCCTTTGATTCAACGAGGTCGCGCGCATGACGGGACACCGGTCCGTACGGGTCGTCGTTGATCTCGCTGCCCGCGATGATCGGCATCCACTCATCCAGCAGGCCGGTGAGCGAACGGATCATGCGGGTCTTGGCCTGGCCGCGCTCGCCGAGGAACACGATGTCGTGGCCGGCGAGGAGCGCATTCTCGAGCTGGGGCATCACGGTGTCCTCGTAGCCCATCACGCCCTCGAACAGCGGCTCGCCGGCGGAGATTCGGGTCACCGCGTTGCGCCGGATCTCCTCCTTGATCGGGAGGCTCTGCCAGCCTGACGCCCTCAGAGCGCCGAGAGTGGCTGGAAGTGACGGAGGTGCGGCGGGTGCGGCGGTCATGGCGCGACAGTACCCCGAGCCTGACCGTCGCTCACCAGTCGGGAACACGCACGGGACAGGGTTACCCGCGGCGCGTCCGCCGTTAGCGTTGCCGTGTGCGGTGGCAGGTGCGGGCGAGCAGCGACGACGCGAGACTGGTCGCGCTCGAGACACCCGGATCGCTCGACTGGATCGATGCGGAACTCCCGCAGGAATGGGCCCACGTTGACGGGCTCGGGACCGGACCGGTGCTCGTGCGTTCGCACTTCGCCACACCCGTGGTCCGGGAGGACGAGCGCCTGTGGGTCGAGGTGGGCGGTGTCGCCGACCAGGCGGACCTGTGGCTCGACGGCGCGTACCTCGGTGACCAGGACGGCTACTTCGTGCGCCATGGCTACGACATCACCGCACTCGCATCACTTGCCGACGAGCACGAACTCCTGCTCGAGACGACCGGGGGCGAGCACGCCGGCGTGTGGAGACCGATATCGCTGCGCACCACCGGCCCCGCACGCATCGGCTCGCTGCGGGTGCTGACCCGGGATGCGACGGAGGAGAGCGCGCACGTTCTCTTCAGTGCGGAAATCGACAGTTCCCGCACGCTCGCCTGCGAGGTGGTGACCAGGCTCGACGGCACGGTGGTGGATTCCACGCGCAGGTCACTCGCGCGCGGCGGGAACACCGTGAACTGGAGCATCGACGTGGCGAACCCGGCGCTGTGGTGGCCGTGGTTCCTCGGCGCACAGAACCTCACCGATGTCGAGGTGGAGGTGCGCATCGACGGTGCCGCGAGCGACACCCACAGTGTTCGCACGGGCCTGCGGCAGGTGTCGTTCCAGAACTGGGTGTGCACGGTGAACGGTGAGCGTCTGTTCCTCGACGGCGCCTGGGTGCCGCGACCCCCTCACAATCTCGCCACGGCCGGTGACGAGGAGGTGGTCGCACCGGTGGTTGAGGCGCGCGGGCGGGGCCTCGACCTCCTTCGGGTCCATGCCCACGTTGCCCACCCTGCCTTCTATGCCGCCGCAGACGAGCTCGGCATCCTCTTGCTGCAGGACCTCCCGGTGCGCGGCACCGGCCGGCGGGGCCGCAAGGTGGCGGCCCGCTGGACCGCCGGAGTGGTGGACGCTGTGGGGCACCACCCGAGCGTGCTCGCGTGGCACCACAGGGCCCTCGACCAGTTCACGCGTCGCGGACTCGCCGTGGCCGACCCGACGCGCGACGCTGTGGGGCACCTCTCCACGCTGCTTCCGCCCGCGACCCGTTCGATGGTGGGTGCGTGGCTCGGCACCATCGACGCGGTGACACGCACGCCACCCGAGGCCTCCGTGAGGTTGGTGCCGAACCTGGCGCGCTTCGTCACCCACGAGGAACTCGAGCTCGTCCCGCCGCTTCGTCCCGACAACGCGATGGAACGTGACGGTCTGGTGGCGTTCCTGCGCTCGATCGGATTCGACCCGACGACCGGCTACTGCTTCGAACGGCTGTGAGCGTCGCTCAGGAGTAGCGCCAGCGCTTCGAGTGCACCCCGCGTGCGGCGTTGCCCATCGCCTCGAGTGCCTCGGTCTCCATCACGGCGACGTCCTTCGGCTGGAGGTCGAGCGCGTCGGCAACCGACTCGAGCGTCATGGGGATCTGGCCCGGCGTGCCGAAGCGCATCCGCACGATCGAACGGTGCGGCTCGGGCAGGGACGACACGTCCATGCCGAGCACCTTGGCCGCGGGACGGCCGCGCTTGCCCGGCTTCTTCCGCGGAGCGGGCCTGTCGGCGCCTGCCGGTGGGCGACCCCTGCGCACCACCGTGCGCCGGAACGGGCCGCACCATGTCTCGCAGTAGTGCGACCTCGAGCCGGCGGGCAGGTCGGTGCCGCACCGGCCGCACGCGCGGTTCTTGCCCTGCTGCTTGCGCGCCGCGTTCGTGCGCGTGACGCGGCTGTTCAGGTACTTGCACTCCTCGTTCTCGCAGGTGATCACCGGCCCGCGCGTGGTGCGCACGAACGGTGCGTTGCAGATGACGCAGTGGAGCTGTCTGTCGGCCATTGGGGGTTCCGGTGGTGGACGGCGCGTCAGCTGCGCGCGAGGTCCTTGCGGTTCGCCAGTTTGGCCTTGCGGTAGTCCTTGTTCATGAGCGCAATCACGTCGATCGAGATGTTCTTCGGGCACGCGGCCTCGCACTCACCGTGGTTGGTGCAGGAGCCGAAGTACTCGTCCATCGTCTCCACCATCGACTCGACGCGGCTGTACCGCTCCGCCTGACCCTGGGGCAGACGGTTCAGGTGGGCAATCTTGGCGGCGGTGAACAGGTTCGCCGCACCGTTCGGGCATGCAGCCACGCATGCACCGCACCCGATGCACTCGGCCGAGTCCATGGCAGCGTCCGCGACGGTCTTGGGCACGGGGATGAGGTTCGCGTCGGGGGCACCACCGGTCTCGGCCGTGATGAAGCCGCCGGACTCGATGATGCGGTCGAACGCCGAGCGGTCGACCATGAGGTCCTTCACCACCGGGAAGGCGGACGCCCTCCACGGTTCGATCGTGATCACGTCACCGCTCCTGAACTTGCGCATGTGCAGCTGGCAGGTGGCGGTGCCCCTCTGCGGGCCGTGTGCCTGGCCGTTGATCATGAGCGAGCACGTGCCGCAGATGCCCTCGCGGCAGTCGTGGTCGAACACGATTGCCTCCTTGCCCTGGTGCACGAGGTCGTCGTTCAGGATGTCGAGCATCTCGAGGAAGGAGGCCTCGTCGGTGATGGAGTCGACCTTGTACTCCTCGAAGCGGCCCTTCTCGTTCGGCCCGCCCTGTCGCCACACGCGCAGGGTGATGTCGGTGAGGTTGTTGCTCACTTGTAGCTCCTCGTGGCCAGGTGGACCTCATCGAACTCGAGGGGTTCCACGTTCAGGTTCGGCTTCATCGGGTCGCCGCCCCACTGCCACGCGGACACGTGGCAGTAGTTCTCGTCGTCGCGCTGGGCCTCACCGTCGTCGGTCTGGTACTCGGCGCGGAAGTGTCCGCCACAGCTCTCGTTGCGGTCGAGTGCGTCACGGCACATGAGCATCCCGAGCTGGAAGAAGTCATCCACGCGCCCGGCCTTCTCGAGCGTCTGGTTGAGGCTCGCGCCGTCGCCCGTGACGCGCAGGTCCTTCTTGAACTCCTCGTACAGCGCGGGGATCTCGGAGAGCGCCTTCTCGAGGCCCTGCTCCGTGCGCTCCATGCCGCAGAACTCCCAGATGATCTTGCCGAGCTCGCGGTGGAAGAAGTCAGGTGACTTCGTTCCGTTGACCGCGAGGTAGCCGTTGAAGCGCTGGCGCGCCTCCTCCTCGGCCTTCTTGAACTCGGGATGGTCGGTGCCGGGGATCGGCTTGTTGAGCATCGGGGCCAGTTGGTTGCCGATGGTGTACGGAAGCACGAAGTAGCCGTCGGCGAGACCCTGCATCAATGCAGACGCGCCGAGCCTGTTCGCCCCGTGGTCGGAGAAGTTCGCCTCCCCCGCGGCATACAGGCCGGGGATGTTCGTCTGCAGCTCGTAGTCCACCCAGAGCCCGCCCATCGTGTAGTGGGTGGCCGGGTAGATGCGCATCGGCTGCTCGTACGGGTTCTCGCCCGAGATGCGCTCGTACATCTCGAACAGGTTCCCGTAGCGCTCCTCGACCACGTCCTTGCCGAGGCGGCCGATGGCGTCGGAGAAGTCGAGGTACACCCCGTTCTTCTTCGGCCCCACGCCGAGACCCTTGTCCACTGCGCGCTTGGCGGCGCGGGACGAGATGTCGCGGGGGGCAAGGTTGCCGAACGACGGGTACAGCCGCTCGAGGTAGTAATCGCGCTCGGACTCGGGGATCTGGTGGGCAGGGCGGGTCTCGTCGGGGTTCGTGGGCACCCACACGCGGCCGTCGTTGCGCAGCGACTCGGACATGAGCGTGAGCTTGGACTGCGATTCGTCGCTCTGCGGGATGCACGTCGGGTGGATCTGCGTGTAGCAGGGGTTCGCGAACAGTGCGCCACGGCGGTGCGCCCTCCACGCCGCGGTGACGTTGCACGCCATTGCGTTGGTGGAGAGGAAGAACACGTTTCCGTAGCCGCCCGTGGCGAGCACCACGGCGTGCGCGGCGTGCGACGAGATCTCGCCGGTGACGAGGTCGCGCACCACGATTCCCGAGGCGCGTCCGTCGATGACGACGACGTCGACGAGTTCCGTACGGTTGAAGAGCCGGATGCCGCCGAGGCCGACCTGCCGCGCGAACTGTTGGTACGCACCGAGGAGGAGCTGCTGGCCGGTCTGGCCGCGTGCGTAGAACGTGCGGCTCACCTGGGCACCGCCGAACGAGCGGTTGTCGAGCAGGCCGCCGTACTCGCGCGCGAACGGAACACCCTGGGCGACCATCTGGTCGATGATGTTCACGCTCACCTGCGCGAGCCGGTGCACGTTCGCCTCGCGCGCGCGGAAGTCGCCCCCCTTCACGGTGTCGTAGAAGAGGCGGTGCACGGAGTCGCCGTCGCCCTTGTAGTTCTTCGCGGCGTTGATGCCCCCCTGGGCCGCGATGGAGTGCGCGCGACGTGGCGAGTCATGGAACGTGAACGCGTCCACTTGGTAGCCGAGCTCGGCGAGTGTCGCGGCCGCGGATGCGCCTGCCAGGCCCGTACCGACGACGATCACCTTGAACTTGCGCTTGTTGTTGGGGTTCACCAGCTTCATGTCCGACTTGTAGGTGTCCCACTTGTCGGCCACCGGGCCGGCGGGGATCTTGGAGTCGAGCGTGACGGTGTTCTTCGCGAGAAGTTGCTCTGTGAGGCTCATGGTTGTCCTTGACTCTCCGGTTCAGCCGACTATGCCGGCCATGACTGCGACGGGGAACGAGACGTTGCCGACCACGATGATGGCGGCGAACGCGGCGGCGAACGCGGTGCGCCACCTGTTGAAGCGCGGGTTGTTCCAGCCGAGCGACTGGAAGATGCTCCACGCCCCGTGGAACAGGTGGACGCCGAGGAGGATGTTCGCCACTACGTAGAAGAACGCCACCGGCGTGCGTTCGAACGACGCAACCACGCTCCCGTACACGTCCTTCACGGCCTCGGTGTCGCCCTCGTGGGTGATCATCGCGCCGACGTGGTCGTTCACGACCCCGAATGTGAGGTCGAGCAGGTGCCAGACGAGGAAGGCGAGGATGATGATCCCCGACCACCGCATCGTGCGGCTCGCGAAGTTGGCGATCTGGTAGTCCCGCGGGCTCTGGTACTTCACGGGCCTCGCGCGACGGTTCAGGACCGTGAGCGACCACGCCGCGTGCAGGTGAACGAGCAGCATGCTGAGCAGTCCTCCGCGGAGGATCCACAGCACCCAGCCCTTCGGGGCGAGCGGGTACAGGAGGGTCTGGAGGAAGTGGGCGTAATGGTCGAGGTCGGCCGCCCCCATGTACATCTTGAGGTTGCCGATCATGTGGAAGAGCACGAACCCCATCAGACCGATGCCGGTGATGCCCATCGCGTACTTCTTGCCGACGGCGGTGGAGTACAGGTCGATGAGGAAGGGTCTGCGCCTGCGGGTGCGCGTCGCCGTCCCGGTGACCGGGCCTCGCTGGCTCGAGATCGCTTGTGCCATGTGGGACTCCTGCAGCCCGTGGGGCCCTCGGGAATGTGCGAAAAGGACGGTAGCCCCCGCTCCCCTGAACCCCGCAACTCCCGGAAGTCGTGGTTTCGTGTCCTTTTTCACTAGTGTTTCCCCGTTCAGTTCGGAGGGCGAGATCACCCCGGTCCGCCCCGAAAAAACACTGGAGATGATCACGTGTCAGGGTTGATTGCCGCCGAGGGCGGATACCAGGAGTTCGTCCTCAAGGGCGGGGAATGGACGGTGCTGTGGCTCTCCGCAGCGGCCGCAGTGCTCGCGGTGCTGGTGGGGTTCTACCTCGTCCGCTCCGTGATGGCCGCCGACGAGGGCTCGCCGAAGATGCGCGAGATCGCCGGAGCGATCCAGGAAGGCGCGTGGGCCTACCTGAAGCGCCAGTTCAAGACGATCGGCTTCATCCTCATCCCGCTCGTGGTCATCGTGTTCGTCACGTCCACCGCAATCGCCAAGCCGAACGGTGAGGAGGCCCTCTCGTTCGCCCAGGCCGGCATCTGGCGCACGGTGGCTTTCGTACTCGGGTGCCTTGCCTCCGGTCTCACGGGCTACATCGGCATGACCCTCGCCACCCGTGGCAACGTCCGCACCGCGGCCGCCGCACTCACGAACTCCATGCCCAAGGCCCTCACGGTGGCCTTCCGCACGGGCGGCGTGGCCGGCATGTTCACCGTGGGTCTCGGCCTCATCGGCGCGACCGGGATCATCATGATCTTCCAGAACACCTCGAGCGTGATCCTGGTGGGCTTCGGCTTCGGTGGCTCGCTGCTCGCGCTCTTCCTGCGCGTCGGCGGCGGCATCTTCACGAAGGCGGCCGACGTGGGCGCCGACCTCGTGGGCAAGGTCGAGGCCGGCATCCCCGAGGACGACCCGCGCAACCCCGCCACCATCGCCGACAACGTGGGTGACAACGTCGGCGACTGCGCCGGCATGGCCGCCGACCTCTTCGAGAGCTACGAGGTCACCCTCGTCGCCTCGATCATCCTCGGCGTGGCCGCGTTCAAGTCGATCGGGCTCAACCCGGCGATGGGCCTCGTGTTCCCGCTCGCGGCGCGCGCCATCGGCGTGGTGGCCTCCATCGCAGGCGTGTTCGCCGTGAAGGCGAAGGAGGGCGAGACCAACGCACTGAAGCCCATCAACAAGGGCTTCCTCGTGGCCGGTTCGCTGACACTCGTCGGCACCCTGCTCCTGTCCCTCGGGTACGTGGGCAACGACAAGGGTGCATCCGGCGAGGGCGTCGATCTCATGGGCGGCGCCGGCTGGCGCGTGTTCGGCGCGGTGGCAGTTGGCCTCGTGCTCGCGCAGCTCGTGAGCCGTCTCACCGAGTACTACACCGGCACGCACTTCAAGCCCGTGAAGGAGATCGCGCAGTCGGCCGAGACCGGCCCGGCAACCGTGGTCCTCTCCGGCACCGCATACGGTCTCGAGAGCTCCGTGTACGCAGTCATCGCGATCGCGATCGCGATCGGCGTGGCACTCGGGCTCGGCGGCGGGAACCTCACCTTCTCGCTCTATCTCGTGGCACTCTGCGGCATGGGCATGCTCGCCACAACAGGCGTGATCGTCTCCGAGGACACCTTCGGCCCCGTCTCCGACAATGCGGCGGGCATCGCCGAGATGTCGGGCGAGTTCCACGGCGAGCCGGAGCGCATCATGGTGAGCCTCGACGCGGTGGGCAACACCACGAAGGCCGTCACCAAGGGTTTCGCCATCGGTTCGGCCGTGATCGCGGCCGTCGCGCTGTTCGCCTCGTTCATCGAGACTGCCGGTGCCGAGCTCGCGATCGAGGCGAAGAGCCTCGCAGACGGCGTGTTCAAGGAAGCGGCCCTCGCGATCAACGTGGCCGACCCGAAGGTCTTCATCGGTCTTCTCATCGGCGGTTCCGTGCCGTTCCTCTTCTCGGCACTGTCCATCCGCGCCGTCGGCCGCACCGCCGGCGTGGTGGTGCAGGAGGTCCGCAGCCAGTTCAAGGACGGCGGCATCATGGCGGGCACGAAGAAGCCCGACTACGGGCCGGTCATTGACATCTGCACGGCCGCCTCGCTGCGCGAGCTCGCCACACCGGCACTCCTCGCGGTGCTCACCCCCGTGATCGTGGGATTCGGCATCGGCTGGCAGGCGCTCGGCGGGTTCCTCGCCGCGGTGATCCTCACCGGCCAGCTGATGGCCAACTACCTCAGCAACGCCGGTGGTGCGTGGGACAACTCGAAGAAGTACATCGAGGACGGCCACCACGGCGGCAAGGGCAGCGATGCCCACAAGGCCGCCGTCATCGGTGACACCGTCGGTGACCCCTACAAGGACACCGCCGGTCCGGCACTGAACCCGCTCATCAAGGTGATGAACCTCGTGTCGCTGCTGGTCCTCCCGGCCATCATCTCCACGCAGGACAACGACGGCGGGCGCATCGCGATCGCCGTCGTTGCCGCCGCGGTGCTCATCGGTTCGATCATCCGGTCGTCCCGCCAGAGCGCGACAATCAGCTGACGAACGCGATCGTCTGACGAACAACGGCAGCTGACGCGTCGTGCTGGCACTGCTCGACGTCGAGTCGATCCTCGCCAGCGGGGGTCTCCTCGTGCTCGGTGCGATCGTGTTCGCCGAGTCGGGGCTCCTCGTGGGGTTCTTCCTGCCCGGCGACTCGTTGCTCTTCATCGCGGGATTCCTCGCGAGTGACGCAGGAGGCAGCGTGCTGCCACCGCTCCCGTGGGTGATCCTCGTCTCTGCGTCGATGGCGATCGTCGGCGACCAGGTCGGCTATCTGTTCGGCAGGAAGGTCGGCCCGACGCTGTTCGCACGTCCGAAGTCGCGGCTGTTCGACCCCGCCCACGTGGACAGGGCACACCATTTCCTGGAGCGACACGGGTCCAAGACCATCGTGCTCGCACGGTTCGTGCCCGTCGTGCGCACGTTCGCGCCGGTGGTGGCCGGAGTCGGCGCGATGAACTACCGAACGTTCGTGCGCTTCAACGTGGTGGGTGGTCTCCTCTGGGGGGCCGGGTTGCCGCTGCTCGGCTACTTTCTCGGGCAGATCGACTTCGTGAAGCACAACATCGAGGCCGCGATCATCGTGATCGTCCTTGTGTCCGTCCTCCCGATGGTGCTCGAGTTCGTGAAGCACAGGCGCGGACGGGCGCACTAGGGACATGCGCTACCTCTCCCTCGACTGGATGGATGCGATGTCCGCGGCCGTGGCCGCGAACGGCGCGCTTCAGTCTCTCGGCGCCACGGTTGAACTCGGGGTCACGCAGGTCGTGACCGACGGTCCCGAGGGAACGGTGACCTACCACCTCAACGTCGGTCCGGGAGGTGCGTCGTTCGGGCCCGGCCCCGCGCAACCCGAGCACGTGCGGCTCGAGCAATCCTGGCGCACCGCCGTGGACGTGGCCACCCGGGCCGTGCCGGCCCAGGAGGTCTTCGTGAAGGGTCTCGTGCGGCTCTCGGGCGATGCCCAGAAACTGATCGGGGCGGACCCCGTGTTCCAGGCGCTGAACGACGTGTTCGAGACCGTGCGCGCCGGCACGCTGTACGAGTAGGGGATCCTCACCCGCCCTCCGGCGAGTTGCTCAGATCAGACCGAGCTTCTTGACCTCGTCACGCTCCTCGACCAGCTCGGCCACCGATGCATCGATGCGCGAGCGGCTGAAGGCGTCGATCTCGAGGCCCTGCACGATCTTCCACTCCCCGCCCGAGCAGGTGCACGGGAAGGACGAGATGATCCCCTCCGGCACTCCGTAACTGCCGTCGCTCGGCACTGCCATGGACACCCAGTCACCACTGTCGGTGCCGAGGGCCCACGAGCGCATGTGGTCGATGGCAGCGTTGGCCGCCGACGCCGCCGAGGACAACCCGCGTGCCTTGATGATTGCCGCACCGCGCTTGGCGACGGTGGGGATGAAGTCGTTCTCGAGCCAGTTCTGGTCCTTCACGAGTGCAGCGGCGTTCTTGCCGTCCACTTCGCAGTGGAAGAGGTCGGGGTACTGCGTGCTGGAGTGGTTGCCCCAGATCGTCATCTTCCTGATCGACGACACCGGTCTGGCGGTCTTTGCGGCGAGCTGGGAGACGGCACGGTTGTGGTCGAGGCGCGTCATCGCGGTGAACCGGCGGGGATCGAGACCCTTCGCGTTGTTCATCGCGATGAGCGCGTTGGTGTTCGCGGGGTTGCCCACAACGAGAACCTTCACGTCCCGGCGGGCCGATGCCGCGAGGGCCTGGCCCTGGGGCTTGAAGATGCCGCCGTTGGCGCTCAGCAGGTCACCGCGCTCCATGCCGTCCTTGCGGGGCATGGCACCCACCAGGAATGCCGCGTCGGCATCCCCGAAGGCAGTCTCGGCGTTGTCCGTGCGCACGGTGCCCGCGAGCAACGGGAACGCGCAGTCATCCAGTTCCATGGTGACGCCCTCGAGTGCGCCGAGTGCCGGCGTGATCTCGAGCATCTGGAGGATCACCGGCTGGTCGGGACCGAACACGGCTCCGGACGCGATGCGGAAGAGGAGGCTGTAGCCGATCTGACCGGCGGCACCGGTGACGGCGACTCTGATTGGGGTCGTCATGTTCACAAGCGTACGCACCGTGGACGGGGCGGTCCCAAACCCCGCGGGTGCCCGTTGGCTACGGCGACGTGACAGCCGACACGATGGCCTCGACGTACCTGTCCTGGCCCGTCGCGTTGGGGTGCACCTTGTCGCTCGCGAACCATTCGGGATGGCTCTTCGAGATCGTGAACCAGTCGAGCACGCGGACGTTCGGGAACCTGGTGGGCAGCGAGTAGATGATCCTGTTGTTGATGGTCTCGTACTCACGCGTGGGCACCCTCACCGTGAGCACGATCACCTTGTCCACGTCGGTGAGCGGCTTCATCAGACGCTCGAAGATGGCCTCCTTCGTGGTGCCGTTCGTCCCGAGATGGAGAACCACGGTCTCCCCCAGTTCCTTCGTGCTCCTGTAGTAGTTGAGGATCGGCAGCGCGTCGAGGGGCTGGCGGTTCTTCGCCGCGTCGACGGTGAGACCCTTGGCCTTCAACTTGCGGGCCGACCCGAGCATCACGGAGTCCCCCACCGCGAGCACATCGATGATCTTCGGCGGGGACGTCGTGGGCAGCGGCACCGTGGTCTGGCCGGGCGCGAGTGTGGGCGCCGGTGCGATGGTGGGAATCGTGATGACCGCCTCCTCGTTGTCCTCGAGGTTCGCGGTGATGTCATCGGGGACGACACGCGCGGTGACAAGACTGCCGAGGGCGAAGACCGGGAGCACCGCGGCCACGGCGGCACCCGCGAACCACTTGCGGCGGGCCTCCCGGTCGGTGAGGTTGCCGGGGTCGGCCAGCCGGTTCCACAACGAGGTCACGGCGCCGGTGCGCACGGGGATCTCCACGAACCTGTACGAGATCTCGGTGACCACGATTGTGACGATCATGAGACCGGCGAACTCACGGACCTCGAGCGGGGTGCCGGCGCTCTTGCGCCACAGCTGGAACACGACCCAGTGGTACAGGTACATCCCGTAGCTGCGGGTGCCCACCCACACGAAGAGCGGGTTGCCGATCACGTAGCGTCCGAGCCAGGAGCGCGGCTTGGTGACGGCCATGATGACCACCACCGAGGCAACCCCGACAAGCAGCAACCCGCCCCTGTAGAGCAGGTCGTACGCGTGCTCCGTGTCGCCCCGCACCACCGTGCGGAACGTCCACATCATCCAGCCGATCGCAACGAGCGCGACCGCGCCGAGCGTGTCGTACAGACCGGTGGAGCGTTGCATGCCACGCCTGACGAGCGACCACGGCCTCCACACCATGGCGAGCGCCGCACCGAGGAGCAGACCTGATGACCTGGTGAACGTGCCGAGATACAGCAAGTCCGTGCGCAGGACGTGCCTGCCGAAGAGCTCCAGATACTGCCCGGGGGTCTCCTCGAGCGTGCCGATGGGTCCCGGGCGGTACGCCCATGCGGTGGCGAGGGCAACCGCACCGGCGGCCGCGGTGAACCAGAACGCGAGGGCAGGAAGCGTGCCGCGCCTGAGCCGCCGCAGCAGCAGCGTCATCACCAGCGGCCACACGAGGTAGAACTGCTCCTCCACGGCGAGCGACCACAGATGCCTCAGCGGTGCGAACGCGAACGTGCTCGTGTAGCTCGAGCCCGTCCACACCTGGAACCAGTTCGACACGTATCCGAGCCCGGCCACCACGTCCCCGCGCAACATCCCGAGCCGGTCACGGTCGAAGAGCGAGCACCACACGACGAGCAGGAGCAGCATGAGCATGAGAGCCGGCAGCAAGCGGCGGGCGCGGCGCAACCAGAACGTGCGCAGCGACACCTCACCCGTCCGCTCGCGCTCCGCGACAAGGAGAAGAGTGATGAGATAACCGGAGATCACGAAGAAGACCTCCACGCCGAGGAAGCCCCCGTGCAGCCAGCGCGGGTCGGCGTGGTACACCATCACCGCAACCACGGCGATCGCCCGGAGGCCGTCGAGCCCGGGGATGTAGGGCACGTTCGGGCCGCGGCGCGTTCCCCAAGCGGGCGTCCCGTCGGTGCCGTTGTGATGTGTCATGTCGGGAGGAGATTCAGGCCACCGGAAGGCCCAGCTGGGCGTAGATCTCCCGCGTGGCCGTGGACTTGTTCAATGTGTAGAAGTGCAGGCCCGGCACGCCGTCGGCGAGCAGTTCGGCGCAGAGTTCCGTGGCTGCCTCGACGCCCGCGCGACGCACCTCGTCGGGAGAGCCCGCAGCCTGCAGCCTCTCGCGCAACCAGGACGGGAATGCGGCACCGGACAGCTGCGCCATGCGCTCGACCTGTGCGAGGTTCGTGACCGGCATGATCCCGGGAATCACCGGCTTGGTCACACCGAGGGCGGCAAGCTCGTCGACGAGACGTCGGTAGTGCACCGCCTCGAAGAAGAACTGTGTCACCGCAAAATCTGCCGCCAGCAGTTTGGTCGCGAGGTGGCGACGGTCGGACTCCCGTGACTCCGACCTCGGGTGGACCTCGGGGTGGGCCGCAACCCCGATGCTCATCGGTGCGAGCTCCTTGACGTGCTCGATCAGGTCGGTGGCGTACCGGTAGTCGCTCGGGCGCTCGTCGGCGGGTTCCTTCGGCGGGTCGCCGGCCAGGGCGAGCACGTTCTCGATGCCGGCACCCGCGTAGGTGCCGATGATCGACTCGATCTCGGCGCGGGTGTGCCCGACGCAGGTGAGGTGCGCCATCGGCGGGATCTGCGTCTCCTTCTTCACCCAGAGGACGGTGTCCCGCGTGTGCTCGCGAGTGGAACCCCCTGCCCCGTACGTGACGGAGACGAACGACGGGGCGAGCGGGGCGAGTTCGGCGATGGTGCGGCCGAGGGACATCGATGCCTGGGCGGTCTTCGGTGGCGAGAACTCGAACGAGAACGTGCGGCCGGCGGCGAGAAGATCCCCGATGCGCGCCATGGTCCCTGATTCTACGACGGGAGCGACGGTGACGGTGGCGAACTAGTGGCGGAAATGGCGCGTGCCGGTGACCACCATCGCGATTCCGTGCTCGTTCGCGGCATGCACCGACTCATCATCGCGGACGCTCCCGCCGGGCTGGATGATTGCCGTCACGCCGGCGCGGGCGAGTTCATCAACGGTGTCACGGAAGGGAAAGAACGCATCGCTCGCCGCGACGCTCCCCTTCGACCTCTCCCCTGCGCGGTTGATCGCGATGCGTGCGGCATCCACCCTGTTGGGCTGGCCTCCGCCGACGCCCACCACGACATCCCCGTGCGCCAGCACGACTGCATTGCTCCACGTCGCGGCCACGGTCTGCCACGCGAGAAGCAGACTGGTCCACTCCTCCGCCGTCGGCACGCGGTCCGTGGCCACCACGAAGTCATCCAGCGGTTCGTCTACCTCGTCGTTCGTCTGCACGAGAAGACCCCCGTCGACACTGCGCACGTTCACGCCCATGCTGTGGAACGGCGCCACGGCCTCGATGAGACGCAGGTTCTGCTTCTCGCAGAGCACGTCGAGGGCACCTGCCGAGAACGACGGCGCAACCACGACCTCGGTGAAGACCCCCGCGATGGCGCGGGCGGTGTCAACGTCGACCTCGCCGTTCACCGCGATGATCCCACCGAAGGCACTCACCGGGTCGGCCGAGTGCGCCAGCCCGTACGCCTCGCGGATGGTGGGCGCGAGCGCCACGCCGCACGGGTTGGCGTGCTTCACGACCACCGCGGCCGGCCTGTCGAACCTGCTGACGAGCTGCCACGCCGCCTCGGTGTCGAGCACGTTCAGGTACGACATCTCCTTGCCGTTCAGCTGCGTCGCGGAGTCCCACCATGACTCGGCCCCGGGCAGCCGGTACAGCGCGCCGCGCTGGTGCGGGTTCTCGCCGTAGCGGAGCACCTCGGCCCTCTCGGCCACGATGGTCATCACCGGGGGCAAGGTCGCGTCGCCGCGCTGCGCGGACTCGTCAGACAACCAGGCAGCGATTGCCGCGTCGTACGCGCTCGTGATCCTGAACGCCTTCTGTGCGAGCATCCTCCGCGACCGTTCGTCGAAAGAACCGTCGCGGATCATCGAGAGCACGGTCCCGTAGTCGGCGGTGTCCACCACAACCCCGACCTGTGCATGGTTCTTGGCGGCGGCGCGCACCATCGCCGGTCCGCCCACGTCGATGAGTTCCACCCCCGGCGACGATGCGAACGGATAGAGGTTCACCACGACGAGGTCGATCCCCTCGATCCCGTGTGCGCGCATGTCATCGAGGTGTGACTGCTTCGAGCGGTCGGCGAGGATCCCGCCGTGCACCTTCGGGTGCAGCGTCACGACGCGGTGGTCGAGGATCGCGGGAAGGCCGGTCATGTCGGCCACGTCGGTCACGGGGACGCCCGCAGACGCGATCTCGCGTGCGGTGCCGCCGCTCGAGAGGATCACCCAACCGAGCGAGTGGAGTTCGGCGGCGAAACCGGCGATGCCGGTCTTGTCATGGACGGAGAGGAGTGCCCTCGGCATTCAGCGCAGTCCGGCGACGATCTCGGCCATGAGGGCACCCGCCTCGGTGGGGTTCTGGCCCACCCTCACGCCTGCGTCGCGCAGCGCCTGCATCTTGCCCTGGGCCGTGCCCTTCCCGCCCGACACGATCGCACCCGCGTGCCCCATCTTCTTGCCGGCCGGCGCGGTGACCCCGGCGATGTAGGCAGACATTGGCTTGGTGACGGTGGACTTGATGAACTCCGCCGCCTCCTCCTCGGCCGAGCCGCCGATCTCCCCGATCATGATGATCGCGTGCGTCTCAGGGTCCGTCTGGAACTCGCGCAGGCAATCGATGAACGAGGTGCCCGGCACCGGGTCACCGCCGATGCCGACGCACGTCGACACGCCGATGCCGCGCTGCTTCAGTTCGTACAGCGCCTGGTAGGTGAGTGTTCCCGAACGCGACACGATGCCCACATTCGGGCCCTTCGCCGACGGCGGCTGGGCGATCTCGCCGGCCGTGATGCCGATGTTGCACTTGCCGGGGCTGATGATGCCGGGGCAGTTCGGCCCGAGAAGGCGCGTGCCCGGGTGGTCGCGCACGAGGGTGTTGTACGTGCGCGCTTCGTCCTGTGCGGGGATGCCCTCGGTGATGCACACGATGAACCCGATGCCCGCGGTTGCGGCCTCGAGAATCGCGGCGGGGGCGGCCTTCGGCGGCACGGCGACGAACGATGCCGTGGCTCCGGTTGCCCGCACCGCGTCGGCGACGGAGTCGAACACCGGGATGCCCTCCACGTCGGTGCCGCCCTTGCCGGGTGTGACGCCGCCCACGACCTGCGTGCCGTAGGCCCTGTTGCGCAGGCCGTGGTACTTGCCCTGCCCACCGGTGAGGCCCTGCACGATGACCTTTGTGTTCTCGTTGACGAAGATTGCCATGGGGATTTCCTTGCCTATTTCGCGAGTGCCACTGCCGCCTCGGCGGCCTCGAGCATGGTGGGCTTGCTGACGAGTCTCGACTCGGGGATGCCGGCGCCGGCGAGGATCGCGCGGCCCTCCTCGGCGTTCGTGCCGTCGAGACGGATCACGATCGGGGCGCGCAGGTCGACGCGGGACATTGCCTCCACGATGCCCTTGGCCACTTCCTCGCCGCGGGTGATGCCACCGAAGATGTTGATGAAGATCGACTTCACGTTCTGGTCACTGTTGATCACCTCGAGCGCACCCGCCATGAGGTCGGCATTGGCGCCGCCTCCGATGTCGAGGAAGTTCGCGGCGGAACCACCCACCTGGTTCACCACGTCGAGCGTGCTCATGGCGAGCCCTGCACCGTTCGCGATGATCCCGACGGTTCCGTCGAGACCGATGTACTGCAGTCCCTTCTCGCGGGCGAGCTTCTCGCGGGAGTCCAGCTCCACCGTCTTCGCGTACTCCTCCCACTCGGGGTGACGGAACTCGGCGTTGCTGTCGAGCGACACCTTCGCATCGAGCGCGTGCACCTCGCCTGTGGGCTTGAGGATGAGGGGGTTGATCTCCGCGAGGTCGCAGTCGCCCTCGACGAAACAGCGGTAGAGCTTCACGAGAATCGACGCGACACCGGCCCTCGCCTTCTCGGGGATGCGCGCTTTCGTGGCGGCATCGAGCGCCGCCGCGTTGTCGAGGCCCACGGTGGGGTCGATGTGGCTGAGGAGAATGGCGGACGGATCCTTGGCTGCGACCTCCTCGATCTCCACCCCGCCCTGTGCGCTCAGCATGAGCAGGTGCTTCTTCGCGGCGCGGTCGAGCGTGAACGAGGCGTAGTACTCCTCGGCGATGTCGGAGGCGTGCTCCACCCACACCCTCTTCACGAGGTGACCCTTGATGTCCATGCCGAGGATGTTCCCGGCGTGAGTGCGCACCTCGTCGGCGTTGTTGGCGAGCTTGATGCCGCCTGCCTTGCCGCGACCGCCCACCTGCACCTGGGCCTTCACCACGACCGGGTAGCCGGCCTTGCCCGCCTCGGTGACTGCCTCGTCGACCGTGTGTGCTACACCGCCCGCCGACACCGGGATGTCGAAACGTGCGAAGTACTGCTTGCCCTGGTACTCGAACAGATCCATGTGGGGTTACTCCTTCGCGTCGAGTTCCTGCTCGAGCCACTGGCAGATCGACTTGAGGGACGACCCCGGCCCGAAGATGTTGGCCACACCGCTCTCCCGCAGTGCCCGAGCATCGGCATCGGGGATGACCCCACCACCGAACACCATGACATCGGCGAGGTCGCGCTTCGTGAGTTCCTCCATCACGCGGGGGAACAGCGTGTTGTGCGCACCGGACAGCAGCGACAGCCCGACCGCGTCGGCATCCTCCTGGAGGGCGGTCTCTGCGATCTGCTCGGGCGTCTGGTGAAGGCCGGTGTAGATCACCTCGAACCCGTGGTCCCGCAAGGCCCTCGTGATGGTCTTGGCGCCGCGGTCGTGCCCGTCCAGGCCCGGCTTGGCGACGACGACGCGGTAGGTGCGCTTCACAAGTGGAAAACCCTACGCCGTGGTGCCAACTCGGCACCAACCAGACCACAATGTGACCGTGCGCACCCCCCGCCTCCGCAGCCCCCTGGCCCGCGCCGTGGTGCCCGTCCTGGGCGGCATCGCGTTCTTCTCGGTGTTCTTCCTCGGTCTGTGGTTCGTGGCAAACGTCATCAACGACAGGGCGGACCCCGGGTCGAGGATCGCGAACAGCGTCTTTGAGGTGGGCAAGGTGAAGGACATCGCGGAGGCCGTGGCCGACGGCGGGCCGCTCCTGTTTCCCGACCTGAAGAGCGCCGACGGGGTCCGCTCGATCGTGCTCGACCACACAGGGGACGACCCCGCGACCGGTTGGCAGGTGTACTACGCGTACCCGGCCGACCGCGACACCGGGTGTCTCGTGACCCACGTGCAGAAGTCGCGCAGGTACACCGATTGCGAGGGGCGGACCCTCGACGTGAGCGAACTCGCACTCCCCGTCGACGTGAGGCCGGTGGTGGAGAACCGCACCACGCTTTCCATCGACCTGCGCGGGGTGACCTCCGGCGTCACCGTTCCCTGACGTCCCGGTCGACCGGCTCGTTCAGGCGTTGCTGACGGCCTCGGAGAGACGCAGCACGAACTCCTCGGTGTGTGCCGCAAGACGGCCGCGCTGGAGCGTGAGACCGCCGATTACCTCGCCACCCGTGCGCCCGAGCTCACGGGTGACCGCGTCGAGCGCACGTCCGGGGTTCAGTGCGTACGTGCAGAAGCCCGCCACCCTCTTGCCCGCCATCGACGGCAGTGCGCGCAGGCGGTCGATGCCCCACGGAGCCTGGCCCACCACGAAGAGGCCGTGCACCCAGGTGCCCACGACCACCACGTCGGCGTCCTGGATCCCGGCGTGGTCGGGCGCGCGAAGCGAGGAGAAGCCCGACACCTGCCAGCCCTCCTGTTGCAGGCCCGATGCGATCATCTCACCCGCCTTCCACGTGTTGCCCGTGAGACTCTCGATGAGGATCGCTGCCTTCATGGCACCCAATCTAGATGGGTCGTGCGGGCACGGATGTCAGCCGGGCTTGCGCAGAGGTGCCCACGCGAGGAGAAGGTGTTTCGTGCCGCGGTCGGCGAAACGGACCGTTGCCTCGGTCTTCTCTCCCTCGCCCGAGATCGCGAGGATCACGCCCTCGCCGAACACGGCATGTTCCACGTCGTCGCCCACACGGAAGTGCGAGTAGTCGGACTCGGGACGCGCCGGCTTCGGGGACGGCGCGGCCTTCTTCTCGCGCCCCGCACCGAAAACGCGGCCGGACGGTGCCTCGTCACGCCGTCGGTACCCGGGCACCTCGCGGTCGCGCCAGGACCCGGCATGTCCCGCGGACTCTTCCTCGAGTTCGTGGTCGGACGGCACGTTGCCACGCTTGTCGAACAGGTCCATCGGCACCTCTCCGAGGAACCGCGACGGCGGGTTGTACTGGCTCTGGCCGTACAGGCTGCGCTGCCACGCGTGCGAGACGAGGAGACGCTCCCGCGCACGGGTGATGCCCACATACGCGAGCCGGCGTTCCTCCTCGAGCTCGCGGGGGTCGAGGAGCGCCCTGTTGTGGGGGAAGATCCCCTCCTCGCACCCCACCAGGAACACGAACGGGTACTCGAGACCCTTGGCGGAATGGAGCGTCATCAGCACGACCTGGTTGTCGCTGTCGAGTTCGTCGGTGTCGGCGACGAGTGAGACCTGCTCGATGAACTCCTCGATGTCGGCAAACTCGGCTGCCCTGCCGACGAGTTCCGCGAGGTTCTCGAGCCGGCCGTCGGCCTCGATCGTTCCCTCGGCACGCAGTTCGTCGAGGTACCCGCTCGACTCGAGCGCGACCTCGAGAAGTGCGGAAGGTCCGTCGGCGAGGGAGGAGTTCATGCGGTCGACGAGTTCGAAGAACCTGTCGATCCCCTTCGCGGCGGCACCCGACACCCCGGCCTCGCGGCAACGGCGCATCGCAACAGCGAACGGGAGCCCGTTCGCGCGGGCGAACGTCTCGATCTTCCCGAGGCTTGTGTCACCGACACCGCGCTTGGGCACGTTGATCACACGCTTGATGTTGACCTCGTCCATGGCGTTCACCGCAACCCGCAGGTACGCCATGGCGTCCTTGATCTCGCGCCGGTCGTAGAAGCGCGTGCCGCCCACGACCTTGTACGGGATCCCCGCGCGCATGAACGACTCCTCGATCACCCGGCTCTGCGCGTTGGTGCGGTACATCACAGCGATCTCGCGCCACTGCCTGCCGGACTTCTGCAGCTGTGCCGCCTCCCCCGCCACGAACCCGGCCTCGTCGTACTCATCATCGGCCCAGTAGCGCACGATCCGGTCGCCGTCACCGGCTGCCGTCCACAGGTTCTTCGGGCGCCGTTCGGTGTTGCGGGCGATCACTGCGTTCGCGGCGGCGAGGATGGTCTGGGTGCTGCGGTAGTTCTGGGCCAGCACCACGATCGTGACCTCGGGGAAGGCGTTCTCGAACTGCTCGATGTTGCGCATGTCCGCGCCGCGGAACCGGTAGATGCTCTGGTCGCTGTCGCCCACCACGCACACGTTGTGATGAAGCGCCCCGAGCATGAGAACGATGCGGTTCTGGGCAAGGTTCGTGTCCTGGTACTCGTCGATGAGGACGTGGTCGAAACGCTCCTGCCAGTGGCGGAGCACGTCGGGGTTCTCCTGGAAGAGCCTCACGACGTTGACGAGGATGTCGTCGAAATCCATCGCGCCGGCCGCGACGAGACGGGACTGGTACTCGGCATAGATGTCGGCGTGGCGACGGTCAGCGACGTGCTCGGATGCGTCCGCCGCCATGCGCGCAGAGATCAGTTCGTTCTTCCAGAGACTGATCCTGGACTGCGTTCCCTGGGCGGGGAAGCGCTTCGGGTCGAGCCCGAGGTCACGGATGACGTAGCCGACGAGGCGCCTGGAATCCTGTGCGTCGTAGATGGTGAAGGTGCGCGGGTAGCCGATGCGGTCGGCATGAACGCGCAGCATCCGCACGCATGCCTTGTGGAAGGTCGTGACCCACATCCCGTCGGCCGGCTTCCCCACGAGGTCACGCACGCGTTCGCGCATCTCCTCGGCGGCCTTGTTCGTGAACGTGATCGCGAGGATGCGCGAGGGATGAACGCCGTGGGCGACGAGGTGCGCGATGCGGCGGGTGAGGACGCGGGTCTTTCCCGAGCCGGCTCCGGCCACGACGAGCAACGGCCCGCCGGGATGGAAGACGGCCTCCTCCTGGTCGGGATTGAGCCCGTCCGTCCCGTCGGGAGATGGAGGGACAGTCCGGGTCATGACCCGGTCAGCCTACTTACGGGGTGTGACCGGGTTACGAGGTGCGACCGGGATCAGGAACGCGCGAGGATGCGGAACGGCAGGTTGCGCGGCCCGCGCACCTGGCCGGTGCTCCACGTGACTTCCTCTGCCTGGTTCAGCTCGAAATCGGGGAAACGCTCGAGGAACGTCTCCACCGCCACGTTGAGCTCGAGACGCGCGAGGTTGGATCCGATGCAGCGGTGGATGCCGAGACCGAAGGCTGCGTGCCTGTTCTCGGTGCGGTCGATGTCGACCGTTCCCGCGTTCTTGAACTGGCTCTCGTCGCGGTTCGCAGCGGGGAACGGCAGGAGGACCCAGTCCTCCTCCTTCATCTGCACGCCGTGGAACTCGTGGTCCTCCCTGACGAGGCGGGCCATCGTGACCGGCGCGTACGCGCGGAGGAACTCCTCCACCGCCTGGGGGATGAGGTCCTTGTTCTCGGCGAGACGGCGCCGGTCGACGGCGTTCGAGGCGAGATGCCAGAGCGACGACCCGATCCCCGACCATGTGGTGTCGATGCCCGCGATGAGGATGAGCACCACTGTGCCGTGCACGTGCTGGGGTGACAGCTTCTGGCCGCCGAGCTCCGCGTTCAGAAGGAACGTGATGAGGTCATCCTTCGGGTTGTCGATGTGGTCGGCGATGTGACGGTCGAGGTACTCGCCGAACTCCTGGAACTGGGCGATGCGCGACTCGCGGTCGCCACCGATGTCCCCGAGGACGAGGTTCACCCAGCCGCGGAAACGGTCGGCGTCCTCGAGCGGGAGCCCGAGCATCTCGGCGATGATCAGCACCGGGATGTGCTGGCTGTACTCCACCGCCGCGTCGATGAGGTCGCGGTCGCCCATCCTGTTGATGAGGTCATTGCACATCTTCTTCATCTTGTCGCGGAGCGGGTCGATCTTCTTCGGCGCGAACGCGGGCAGGAGGAGCCTGCGCGCCTCGCCGTGGAACGGCGGGTCACTCGTGATCGGCGGCGCACCGCCGATCGGCGCGGGAATCGCGCCCTCCACCTGGCTGGGCTTCATCTGACCGACCACCACGTTGCGGCTGGTGAAGTGCTCGGTGTCGTACGCGATCTCGTGCACCATCTCGTGGGTGAGCGGCAGCCACACGCCGCCGTAGCGGTCACTGTGGGCGATGGGGCAACCGGCGGACTTGAGTTCCTCCCAGATCTTGTGGATGTTCGTGTTGTACTCGGGGTCGCCGTGATCGAAATCGGTGGCCCAGTCGGTGACGGGTCCGTAAACGGTGGTCATGTTCGGTCTCCTGTGTCGTGTTTCTCGGTCAGTCTTCGATGATGATCGCGAACTCGGGGCAGTTGGCCACGGCGAGACGGGCCTTGTCCTCGAGGGCCACGGGCACCTCGCCGTCGTTCAGCTCGAACGCGTTGCCGTAGTCGTCAACGTCGAACAACTCGGGCGCCAGCGCATAGCAACGGTTGTGCCCCTGGCACTTGGATGAATCGACGTGAACTCGCATGGGGCAAGATTAGGGGCGCACCGTGAGAAAGTCACGGTCAAAGTGTCTCACGCGTGTCACGTGGAGGTGTCGGTGCTGATCCTGGTCCCGCCGAGCGAAGGGAAGGCCGAGGGAGGCCGGACGGGCAGCGCCTGGGACCCCGCCTCGGGCGTCTCCGGGCGTGTGCTCGGCCCGATGCGCCGGGAGGTCGCCGGTGCCCTGCGTGGGGTCAAGGGAGGCACCGAGGAACTCCTCGGGGTGAAGGGGGCCGCCCTGGACCGCGCCCGGACCGCGAACATGGCCCTCGTGGGCGCCGCCACTCTCCCCGCATGGCGGCGCTACACGGGTGTGGTGTGGGACCATCTCGACCTCGCGTCGATGTCCGCACCCGACAGGTCAGCGGCGGCGAAGCGGTTGTACATCCCGAGCGGTCTCATGGGGCTCGTGCGCGCCGATGAACCGGTCCCCGATTACAAGCTGAAGATGGGCGCGGCGCTCCCCGGAACCGGCCGGCTCTCCGCGTGGTGGCGCGGGGCGCTCACCGACGAACTCATCCGTGCGGCGAGACGGGAGAGCACGGTGGTGGACCTCCTCCCCCAGGAGCACGCCGCAGCAGTGGACTGGGAGCGACTGGGTGCCCACGTTCGTGTGGTGCACTTGGACCTCGTGTCGACGACACGGGGCGGAAAGGTGGGCGGCCACGACGCGAAGGCCGCAAAGGGTCTTCTCACGCGCCACATACTCGAGGCGCGGCAGTCTGCTCCCCTGGCGGACACGGTGTCGGGCTTCAGTCATCCGCGGTACGTCGCGCGCATCCGCTGAGTTTCCTGCCACGCGGCGCGCATAGTTTGGGTGACCTGGCAAGGGGGACACATGGCCGATGACATCTTCGACCTCAGCGGACGCACCGCAATCATCACCGGGGGCAGCCGCGGTCTCGGCCGCGAGATGGCCGTTGCGTTCGCAGCGCGCGGCGCGAACATCGTGGTGGCGAGCCGCAAGCTGGAGAACTGCGAGTCGGTCGCGCAGGAACTGCGCGGCATGGGTGTGCGTGCGAAGGCAATCGCCTACCACGCGGCGTCGTGGGACGACGCGGGCCGACTCTCTGAGGAGTCGATCAAGGAGTTCGGTGAGATCGACATCCTCGTGAACAACGCGGGGATGTCGCCTCTCTACCCATCCCTCGTGGATGTCACCGAGGATCTCTACGACAAGGTGCTCGGCGTGAACCTGAAGGGGCCGTTCCGGTTGTCCACTCTCATCGCCACGCACATCGTCAACCGGGGCGGCAAGGGGTCCATCATCAACGTGTCGTCGGTGGCGAGCCGCCGGCCCTCGCCGAACGAGCTCATCTACGCCGCCGCGAAATCCGCGGTGAACACGATGACCGTGGGGCTGGCGAAGGCATACGGACCACACGTGCGGGTGAACTGCATCGTGCCGGGCCCGTTCCTCACCGACATCTCGAAGGCGTGGGACATGGAACAGTTCGAGAAGCGGGCGAAGACCGCGTACTCACTCGAGCGTGGCGGCCTCCCCCGGGAGATCGTCGGCGCGGCCCTCTACTTCGCGAGTGACGCGAGCAGCTACACCACAGGTGCGCTGCTCGACGTGGACGGCGGGCCGAGGTAGGGAAAACCGGGTCTAGAGCAACTTCTCGCGGAAGAACTCGAGCACCCGCTGAACGCTCGCCTCGTCGCGCTGCTCCGTGAGCACGCTGTGGTCGGAGGGCTTCGTCGACGGGAGCTCGACAGCCACGAACGCGTCACCGAGCAACTCGCGCAACGAGGAGAAGCGGTCCCCGACGAGCCTGTCCCCCGAGTAACGCAGCCCGAGCACCTGGCACCCCGCAGCGGCACGGCGCGCCACCACCTCGGCGTCGTCGGGCGAGAGGTTCAGGTCGCGGGCGCGTCGTTTTCCTGCGGGAAACGGCAGCGAGGGCTGCGACAGGACGGGCGCCACCACGATGTCGTCGAGCATCATGCCCAGGGCGAAGCCGCCGCTGAAGCACATGCCCACGGCCCCCACCCCGCGGCCGCCGGCCGTTGCGTGGTCGTTCTTCGCGAGTGCGCGCAGCCATGCGATCACCGGCGATGTGCGGTTCAATGCGAGCGAGGTGAACTCCCGCGCCACGCACACCTTGAGCAGCGACGCGGCGGCGTAACCGTTGGAGAACTCCTTCCCCGGTGTGCCCACGAGACTCGGGAGCGACACGGAGAAGCCGCTCGAGACCACCTCCTCGGCGAACCCGAGGACCCTCGGCGTGATGCCGGGCACCTCGTGCACCACGACCACGAGGGGGCCCGCGCCCTTCCGGTACACGTCACGCGTGAGACCCGCAGCCGTGAATGTGGACCTGTCCCAACCCGGGAGTGCCGTTGTCATCTCATGTCTCCTTCAGCGCCGCGAGCGCGGCCTCTGCCAGTGCGTCGGTGCCGGCCTTCATGGCCGATGCATCGAAGTCCTGGTCACCCATCGCGCCCTTCATGTAGCGCGCGTACACACCCTCGCTGATCACCGCGAGCCTGAAACTGCCGAACGCCCTGTAGTAGCCGATCGCCGAGACGTCGCGGCCGGTGCGGGCGGCATAACGCTCCACGAGGTCGTCGTACGCGGGGAACCCCTCGATGCCCGAGGGGTCGTTGCTGCGTGCGACCGGACGGCCCGGGTCCGTCCAGTAGATGCCCACGTAACCGAGATCGGCGAGGGGGTCGCCGAGCGTGCACAGTTCCCAGTCCAGCACGGCAGCGACGCGCCCGGCGCCGACGTCGGTGAGCACGTTGCCGAACCGGTAGTCGCCGTGCGCGATCGACACGCCCTGCTGAACGGGGATGTCCCTGGAGAGCAGCCTGCTCACCTCCTCGATTGCCGGCAGTTCGCGGGTCTTCGAGTTCTCCCACTGGGTCGACCAGCGACGCACCTGGCGCTCCACGTACCCCTCGCGCCGCGCGAGGTCACCGAGTCCCACCTCGTCCACATCGACCGCGTGCAGATCCGCGAGGACGTCGATCAGGTGCTCGGCAGCACCCCGTCGAAGATGGACGGGCAGGACCTGCCCCTTCTCGGGGCTGTCGAGGACGACGCCCTCCACGAACGACATCACGTAGAACGGGGCGCCGTTCACGGACTCATCGGTGCACAGACCGAGACAGCGCGGCACCGGCACGCCCGTGCGGCCCACCGCGCTGATGATGCGGTGCTCGCGGGCCATGTCGTGGGCAGTCGCGAGCACGTGGCCGAGCGGGGGACGACGCAGGACCATGTGAATCCCTGCGGAGTCGGTGACCCTGTAGGTGAGGTTGCTGCGGCCGCCTGCGATCAACGAGTAGGTGTACGGACCCCGTGCCCCCTCGATGTTCGCGTCGAGCCACGCGCCGACTCTCGGCTCGTCTATCCCCTGCACGGGGATGACCGTACTCCGCTCAGCCCGGACGGACGACGCCGACGACCTTCCACCAACGCACGGGCGAGACCTTCACGACGTCGCCGTACTGGGGCGCGTGCACCATCGTGCCCCCTCCGAGATAGATGCCGACGTGGTGGATCGGAGACCCCGTGAAGATGAGGTCACCGGGCATCGCAAGGGACTTCGGGATCTTGGTGAGTGCGTTGTACTGGGCGCGCGAGTTGCGCGGGAGCCCGACACCCGCCTTGCCCCATGCGTAGGTGGTGAGCCCGGAACAGTCGAACGCGACACCGGGTCTGCTCATCGCGTACCGGTACGGGGTGCCGAGCTGCTTGAGGGCCGCGTTGATCGCAACCTGGCTGCGCGCCGACACCTTCGGCAGGTTCTTGTACCTCGCCTGAACGCTCGAGTACCTGCTCTGGTAGCCGTTCGCCTCGCGCTGCGCTCGCTCGAGGTCGGCCGCCTCGCGCCGCTGGCGCTCCTCGCGCAGGAGGTCGACGAGGTCGCCCTGGACCGTGGACTGGAGCTGCTCGTACTTCGCGATGAGATCCTCTGTCGCACCCTGGCGCTGGAGGACACTCTGGGCAACGGCCTCGGCCTGCTTCCTCTTCTTCTCGAGTGCGGTCTTCTTCTTCGACAGTTCGGTTGCGGACGCATCGAGCGAGTCGGTGGTGAGCGCACCCTGGTTCAGCGCGATCGAGGTGAACTGCTCGCGCTGGAGTGAGTCCTGCAGGCCCCCCGACGATGCGAGGAGGGTGCCGAGGGTGCTGCCGTGCCCGCCGTTCATGAACCTGGTGACTGCCGAGAGATAGAGGGTGCCGCGCATCTGGGCGAGGCTCGCCTCTGCCTCGGCCACGTCGGCGGCGGCCGCGTCGATCTCCTGGTCGAGGTCGGCCTGGGTGGCCAGGGCCTCGGAGTAATCCTCGCCCAGGCCGTTCATCTTCTCGGCGAGAGCGTCCAGCTGGTCGGCTATGGCGGCCACCTGGCGGCGCTTGTCGTCGATCGGTTCGGCGCCGGCCGGCCGGGCCACCGGCCCGAGCACGGAACCGACCGAGACAGCCAGCCCGAGGGCGGGGCGAACGGAGAGCCGCAGGGCCCGGCGGATCGCAACCATGACCCGTTCGAGGGTAGTTGTCTCCCCCGACGGGGTGTCGTCGACCCGCCAACGGTCACGCGCAGTTACGGGCTGTTCCCGCGTTTTCTCACCCAACTGCGGGAGAACGCCACGTCATTCCGGGTCGGGTGTCATTCCCATTCGATGGTGCCGGGGGGCTTCGAGGTGATGTCGTACACGACCCTGTTGATGCCGGGCACCTCGTTGATGACCCGGTTCGACATCTTCTCGAGCAGGTCATACGGGAGCCGCGCCCAGTCAGCGGTCATTGCGTCGTCACTTTCCACCGCACGGATGATGATCGGGTGGCCGTAGGTGCGCTCGTCGCCCATCACACCGACGGAACGGATGTCGGCGAGCACCGCGAATGCCTGCCAGATGTCGCGCTCGAGCCCGGCCGCCGCGATCTCCTCGCGCACGATTGCGTCGGCGTGCTGCAGAGTGGCGACCTTCTCCGGAGTGACCTCGCCGATGATGCGCACCGCGAGACCGGGGCCCGGGAACGGCTGACGCCACACGATCTCGTCGGGAAGACCGAGTTCGGTGCCCACCTTGCGGACCTCGTCCTTGAACAGGTCGCGAAGCGGCTCGCACAACTCGAGGGTCATGTCGTCGGGGAGACCTCCCACGTTGTGATGGCTCTTGATCACCGCTGCAGTGCCGTCGGTCCCCCCGCTCTCCACGATGTCCGGGTACAGGGTGCCCTGCACGAGGAACTTCGCGTCGGTGATTCCGCCGGTGTTCTCCTCGAAGATGCGCACGAACAGCTCCCCGATCGCCTTTCGCTTCTCCTCGGGATCGGTGATGCCCTGCAACCGGGCAAGATAACGCCCACCCGCGTCCACATGGATGAGTTCGATGCCCATGTTTCGCCGGAAGGTCTCGACCACCTGTTCGCTCTCGTTCCGGCGCATGAGCCCGGTGTCCACGTACACGCAGGTGAGCCGTGAGCCGACCGCGCGGTGCACGAGCGCCGCGGCGACCGCGGAGTCGACACCGCCGCTCAACCCGCAGATCACCCGCTCGTCCCCCACCTGTGCGCGGATTGCCGCGACCTGGTCGTCCACCACCGAGGCTGCGGTCCAGTCGCCGCGGCAGCCCGCGACGTCGATGAGGAACCTCCGCAGGATGTCCTGGCCTCCTTCGGTGTGAACGACCTCGGGGTGGAACTGCACCCCGTAGACGGAACGTTCCCGGTCCTCGATCACCGCTGCGGGGGCATCAGGTGTGGACGCGGTGACGACGAAACCCGGCGGCGGTTCGCTCACGAAGTCAAAATGGCTCATCCATACGTCGCTCTGTGCCGGCCCGGACCGGCCGAGGATTCGTGACTCACCGGCGCCACGGGACAGCACTGCCCGCCCGTACTCCCCGCGTCCGCCACGGGCAACAGACCCACCGAGTTGCCGGGCGATCAACTGGCAGCCGTAACAGATGCCGAGCACGGGGATGCCGAGCAAATAGATGCCGGGGTCGAGCAAGGGTGCGCCTTCGACGTGCACGCTCTTCGGGCCACCCGAGAGGATCACGGCGCGCGGCGATCTCGCCGCGACCTCGGCCGCCGTGATGCGGTGCGGGACGATCTCGGAATAGACGCTTGCCTCACGCACGCGCCGCGCGATCAACTGGGCGTACTGGGCGCCGAAGTCAACGACGAGAACGACATCGTGCGACCTGTTGACCGTCATGATTTGTCCGACACTAGTTGGCGTGTGACGATTGGTCCGTGGCCCGCTCGAGTTACTTTTTGTCCGCCTCCGCACTGGTGTTCGCCGCATGGTCAGCCGTCGTCGCACCTGTGCGGGCCGCCGGCGACGAACCCGTCACCAGCACCACGGTCGCGTGGCGGATCGAGGGGGATCCGTCGCAGTGCATCGGTTTCCTGCCCAAACCGGACTGTGGGTACGAACCCCTCGATGCCGGCGAACGCGGCGGGTCTCTCCAGATCACGTTGTTCCTCGTGATGATGGGCGGGCTCGGCGTGATCGGCACGGTGGTGGTGCGCAACGTGGTTCGCCGCGACCGGGCGATCGCACGGGCCGGCACGGAGCACAAAGCGTGACCGGCCGCCGTGGCGGCGTGCTCGCCGTGCTCGTGGGAGGCGCGGCATTCGGGTTCCTTCCCCTGTTCGCACGCATCGCCTACGACCACGGCGCCGACCCCTTCGGGTTGCTCGCGGCGCGGTTCGGGCTGGCCGTGGTGATTGCCCTCGCACTTCGCCTCACTGCACTGCGGGGCAGGCCGTGGCCGTCCCTCCGTGCTGCCGTGCCGGTGGTTCTGCTCGGTGCGCTCGGCTACGGGCCCCAGTCCACGTTCTATTTCAACGGCATCCAACGGATCGACGTGAGCCTCGCCACCGTGATCTTCTTCGTGTTCCCCGTCTTCGTCGTGGCCGCCGATTGGCTTGTCTTCGGTGCGAGGCCCACCCGCGCAATGACGCTCTGTCTCGCCGCCACGGTGGGCGGTGCCGCACTCACCGCGGGGCAGGTCGGTTCCGGCAGCGCAGTCGGTGCGGTGTTCATGGTCGCGGCCGCCCTCTGGTACACCGGTTACATCCTCGTGTCGTCGCGGATCCTGCGAGGCATCGACGCACTCACGTCCATCACCCTCGCCATGTCCGGCGCGGCCACTGCCCATCTCGTCATCCTCGTGGTGACGGGAGCGGACCTGCCGGCGGACTTCGCGGGATGGTCGGCGGCCGCGGGCGCAGCCGCGGTGTCGACGGTGTTCGCGATGGGTCTCTTCTTCGCGGGCGTCACCGTGGTCGGTCCGGGACAGGCAGCCGTGCTGAGCACCGTGGAGCCGGTGGTCTCGATCGCGGTGGGGGTGCTGCTCCTCGACGAATCCCTCGGGGCAACGAGGCTCGCAGGTGCGGTTCTCGTGCTCACGGGGGTGACCGTGCTCGCACGGCTGGCCGCCGCCCGCGGCGGCCCCGGGGAAACCGGGTCCTAGCGGTAGTCGGAGAGGTAGGTCTCCACCGCGGACAGCATCTCGGCGTACACGTGCTCGGAGTTCTCCGCACGCGCCGCCTCCCACCACGTGATGCGCATCGCGAGCACGGTGAGGAACGCGAGGATGGCGGCGTCGGTGAGCGCCACGTGACTGAGCTTGTAGATGCCCGCAAAGCTCCCGCCCGGGTTCGTCTGCCAGAACCACAGGAAGTTCGCGCTCGGCTGCTGGTTCTGGAGGAAGAGCGCAAACGGCTCGATCACCTGCGAGAGCGCGAGCCAGGTCAGCAGGATCGGGAGGAAGAGGGCACCTGCGCGCACGATCTGCAGCAGCCTCGGCGACTGCGTCCGGTACGGCATGACCTGGTCGACATGCGCCCTCGCCCACCGCTGCTGGTTCCGGCCCTCCCGCAGGTCGGACACGAACGACTGTGCAGCCGAGCCGAGCCGGTTCCTCTGGCGAGAAGTCTTCAACCACGCGTCGACCGCCCGCGCCGCGTCTGCTTGTCTCTCAGTGCTGTCCATGTTGTCCTGTCTGCAGTCTCTTTCCGTGTGTCGATCTCACTTGGTGCAATCCTCGTCGAGCACCGGACCACTGAAGAGCAGGTACACGATCATCAGGTACGAGCCTGCGCCGCCCACGCTCACCCTCTCTCCGTTGACCGTGACCACCTGTGCACCGCCCGTGCGCATCTCCACCCTCTCGAGCAGCGGCGTCGACTTGCGCAACGACGTGAGCCGGGACTTCGCGCGTGAGTCACCGTCACCGGGAGATTCGCTCGCACCGAAGCCGCCCATCAGGATGACGAGCCCGGGCTTGGCCTGGTCGGCCGTCCAGCCCCTCTTCTGCAGTTCCTCGGTGACCGCCACCTCGATCTTCGGGCCGCCCGACTTGATGTTTCCGGGCACGCGCACGGGGAACTCGACACAACTGAGCTGGAACGTGGGAGGGGGCGTGGTCGCGGTGGCTCCGCCCTGCGGCGCAGAAGCAGTGATCACAGCCGAGCCGAGGCCCACGACCATGAGGGCGAGGAACAGATCGGCATAAATCCAGCCGGCTCCGTCCTCCTGATGGGCGCGCCGACCGAAACCGAACCGCCTACCCATTCGCGCGACGACGGTGACGGGTCGTCGTGGAAATCACGAGCACGAGAATAGTCGTGGCGAACATCGAAGTGTCCGGTCTGCGGAGGCTCGTGCTCGGGTTGCTGGCCGAACACCCCTGCCCATAGCCTTGCCCTGCCGGGCAACCGGCGGCACAACTGAACACCCCTTGCAGGGTTGGGTGAAATTCCCGACCGGCGGTCACAGCCCGCGAACCCCGTTGCCTCGGCGGCGGGGCCGACCCGGTGGAATTCCGGGGCCGACGGTCACAGTCCGGATGGGAGCAAGGAACTTGTCATGGATGAACATCCGGCGTCACAGCGCCGCGATGCCGACTTCCGTGCGCTGATGGCGCGCGCAGTCGACGTCGCCAGCACCGCCCGCTTCCGGGCGCGGCCGAACCCCTGGGTGGGTGCCGTCCTCGTGTGCGCCGACGGCTCCGTGTTCGAGGGGGCCACGTCAGAACCGGGCGGGCCGCATGCCGAGATCGCCGCTCTGACTGCCGCGCGTGACGCAGGCGCCGACACGTCCGGAGCGCTTCTCGTGTGCACCCTCGAGCCGTGCAACCACACCGGCCGCACGGGCCCGTGCACCGAGGCGATCATCTCCGCGGGAATCGCCACGGTCGTGGTTGCCGTCACCGATCCCGACCGCAGGGTCGCCGGTGCGGGCATCATCCGCCTGCGCGGTGCCGGCATCGATGTCACGGCCGGGGTTCTCGCGGACGTGGTGGAGGAACAGCTTGCCCCGTACCTGCACCATCGCTCCACCGGCCGCCCGTGGGTGGTGGTGAAGATGGCAACAACGCTCGACTCTCGCACCGTTGCTCCCGGCGGGCGGCGCTGGATCACGGGAGCGGCGGCGCGTGCACGCGTGCACTCCCTCCGCGCCGAGAGCGACGTGATCGTCACCGGGATCGGGACGGTGCGTGCAGACGACCCGGAACTCACCGTGCGGCACGTCGAGGGTCCGTCACCACGGCGCATCGTGCTGTCACGGAACGGTGCGGTGCCGGCCGGCGCGAAGGTGCAGCCATGCGAGACATGGACGGGGACGCCCGCGGAACTGCTCGACATGCTCGGGACCGACGGAGTTCTCCAGGTGATGGTGGAGGCAGGCCCGGGCGTGGTGGCGGCGTTCCACCGCGCGGGTCTCGTGAACCGGTGGGTCCTGCACGTGGCGCCCGAGGTGAGCGGCGACATGTCCGCCCCCGGGCTGTTCCCCCGCGGGACACAGGACATCCGTTCACTGAGCGACAACCGGCTCGTGTCGGCCTCGATGCTCGGCGACGACCTCGAGATCGTCCTCGAACCGGCCGGCGACCGCACAGCCGGCAACCCCCCGTCAACAAGGAGCACAGCAGCATGAGTGACCACGGGTTTGCACCCATCGCAGACGTCGTCGCGGCCATCGGCCGGGGCGAGATGGTGGTGATGGTCGACGACGAGGACCGCGAGAACGAGGGTGACCTCATCATGGCGGCAGAGTTCGCCACCGCGGAGAGGCTCGCGTTCATCATCCGCCACACGAGCGGCGTCGTGTGCGCGCCGATGACGAACGAGCGGTGCGACGACCTCCGACTGCCGCTCATGGTGGAACAGAACACCGAGAGCCAGCGGACGGCATTCACCGACACCGTGGACCTGATAGAGGGGACAACCACCGGCATCAGCGCCGCCGACCGTGCCGCCACGCTTCGCGCACTCTCGGACCCTGTCCGCCCCCACACCGCGTTCGCACGACCCGGGCACATCTTCCCGTTGCGAGCGCGCGAGGGCGGGGTCCTCAAGCGAGCCGGCCACACCGAAGCCGCCGTGGACCTCGCCCGACTGGCCGGCTGCCAGCCGGTCGGCGTGATCTGCGAGATCCAGAACGACGACGGGACGATGATGCGGCTGCCCGACCTGCGGAAGTTCTGTGCCGAACACGACATTCTCCTGTCGTCGATCGCCGAGCTCATCCGCTACCGGCGCAACAACGAGCGGCTCGTGGAGCGGATGGGCGACGCGAACGTGCCCACGGAGTACGGCGACTTCCGGTGTGTGGCGTACCGCAGCACCATCGACGGCGTCGAGCACCTCGCGTTCGTGAAGGGCGACGTGGCCGACGGCGAGCCCGTCCTCGTGCGCGTGCACAGCGAGTGCCTCACGGGCGATGTGTTCGCGTCGCGCCGCTGCGACTGCGGCCCCCAGCTGGCCACCGCCATGGAGAAGGTGTCGCAGGAGGGACGCGGCGTCATCGTGTACCTCCGGGGCCACGAGGGCCGTGGCATCGGCATCGGCCACAAGATCCGCGCGTACTCCCTCCAGGACCGCGGGCTCGACACGGTTGACGCGAACCTGGAGCTCGGCCTGCCGGTCGACAGCCGCGAATACGGAATCGGCGCGCAGATTCTCGCCGATCTCGGTGCACGGAAGCTGCGCCTGATGACGAACAACCCCGCCAAGTACGGCGGGCTCGGCGGCTTCGCGATCGAGGTCGTGGAGCGGGTGCCGCTGAACACGGTGCCCACGCCCGAGAACGAGGCCTACCTGCGCACGAAGCGCGAGCGGCTCGGGCATCTGATCGACATCGACGTGCCCGTGAAGGAGGCCTGACATGACACGTGCAGGATCCGCATCAGCACCGGGAGCAGCGCCTGACGGGCGCGGCCTCCGCATGGCCATCGTGGCGGCGCGGTTCAACGACCACATCGTCACGCAGCTGCGTGACGGTGCACGAGCCGGGTTCACGGCATGCGGCGTGGAGACCGACGACATCGAGGAGCACTGGGTGCCGGGGGCATTCGAGCTGCCGCTGGCCGCAAAGACCCTCGCCCGCTCCGGCAGGGTCGACGCCGTGGTGTGCCTCGGCGTGGTGATCCGCGGCGACACCCCGCACTTCGACTACGTGTGCGCCGAGGCCGCGCGCGGCATCCAGCAGGCCCAGCTCGACACCGGGGTGCCCGTGATGTTCGGCGTGCTCACGGTGAACACCGAGCAGCAGGCACTCGACCGTTGCGAGGGAAAGGTGATGACGAACAAGGGCGAGGAGGCCGCTGTGGGTGCCGTGGAGATGGCCCGGCTGATCGGCGGGATGTCCCGCTGACTGCCCCGACGTGACGGGTCGTTTCCGCACGAACGTGGCCGCCGTACACACGGTCCGCCGAAGGGTGGTGTCCGTGATCGTCGCAATGTTGCTCCTGGGTGTGCTGGGCGGTGTTCCCGCGTCCGCACCTCCCGACCCGTGGACACTGGCGAACCGGCTCGTCTTCTCCGTGTCGCTGCCGCAGTTCGTCGCCGAGGCCGACTCCCCCTCGCACGACACCCGGCTCGACTGGACGAGTGACGGCTGCTCGGCACCGGTCGTCGGCAGTTCAGGGCGTTCGTTCGACTTCACCGCGCCGTGCAGGCGCCACGACTTCGCCTACCGCAACCTCGGCAGGATCGGCGGCGGCACAAAGTGGACTTCCGACATGCGCAACCGCGTGGACCGCAGGTTCCTCACCGACATGCGTTCGCACTGCGACTCACGACCGCGAATCGACCGCGGGTCGTGCCGCACGTGGGCGAACCTCTTCTACACCGTGGTGCGCGGCTTTTCCGGCCCCTGAACTAGCAGGTGAGCAGGTCGATGAGCTGGTGGAGCATGCGGCCGGTGGCACCCCACACGGTGTCACCCTCGATCTCGAAGAAGTGGATGTCCACCTCGTGGCCGCCGCGCACCCACGACTCGCGCCTGTAGGTGTCGGCATGCGCCAGTTCGGCGAGCGGCACGTGCACGATGCGCTCCACTTCCCTGTCGTGCGCGACAAGTTCGGGGAACACGGGAAGTGTCGCGACCACCGGGTGGATCCGACTGCTGCTCACCATCGTGCTGAGGGTGTCGAGCATCCCCCACGGCGTGACGAGCGATGGATCGAGGCCGACCTCCTCGTTCGCCTCGCGCACCGCTGCATCGAGGATTGACTCCCCCTCCTCCACGCGGCCCCCGGGGAACGCCATCTCGCCGCGGTGGGTGGAGAGGTTCGTTGTGCGCCGCGTCAGCACCACGCTCGGACCGGCCGCGGAGTCATGGAGCGCCACCAGCACGGCCGAGCGGCGGCGCTCCTCGTCGGGCAGGTAACCGGGCAGCCAGTCGCCCGGGTCACGGTCGGCGATGTTGCGCACGATCGACTGTTGAAGTGCGGCGAAATCTCCGAGCACAGAGAGGTCGCGGCCGTGCCATGCGGGCGGGCCGCCGGGGCCCCATTCCGCGGGGCGCGGGATGTGCTGTGACCCGCCGCGCGCCATCGTGCGGGGCCCTACTTCGGGGCGGGCGCCCAGCCGCTCGCCTTCAGCTCGGCGAGCACCTCGGCGAGCCCGGCGGTCTTCAGGTTCGCAAGGACCTTCCCCGGCAGTTCCTCGCCCTTCTCCCAGGCCTCCCACGCGGCGAGGAGCTTGGTGAGATCAGGTGCGGGGCGCTCGAACGTCATGAGCGAAGCGTACCGACATGAACACGAGCACCGCCGCGGCTGCGAGCAACGTGAGACGGGTGACCGGCTCTGAATCCACGGTCACCGCAAGTGCCACGCCTGTGACCCCGAGTGTCACATCGACCACCCGGTGCGCGCGGGCGGGGAACACACGGAACGCTGCGAGCGGTCCGGCGAACATCGCCGTGCTCGCGATCACCGCCGCGGCACAGAGTGCGAGGAGCGTGCGGTCGGGCGACCTTGTCGCGGCACCCGCGATGGCAAAGCCGGTCGCGTAGTCGACGAGCTGGTGCACGATCGGACGGCGCAGGAGGGACTCCATGCAACCAACATAAGACAGGGACTGCGGGTCCGGCCGCGAACACCGCAGAACTCGCACCGGGAAACGATTGATGGCCCGGTCGCCGTAGCGAACCGGGCCATCAACGGGAGGCATCAGGGAGAACCGAGCCAGGGGCCCGGGTATTCCCGCCGGACCGGAAAATCCCGGCCGAGGGCCCCTCTGCTACATCATCCCCATTCCGCCGGGCATCCCGCCGCCCGCCGGGGCGGGGTTCTTCTCGGGCTTGTCCGCCACCAGGCACTCGGTGGTGAGCACGAGGGCGGCGATGGAGGCTGCGTTCTGGAGTGCCGCACGGGTCACCTTGGCGGGGTCGATGATGCCGGCCTTGATCAGGTCGGTGTACTCGCCCGTCGCCGCATTGAGACCCGTGGAACCCTTCTCGGACTCGACGCGCTGCACCACCACGGAACCCTCGAGGCCCGCGTTGTCGGCGATGTGCTTGGCCGGGGCCACGAGTGCCTCGAACACGGTGCGTGCGCCTGTGGCCTCGTCGCCCGTGAGCGACTCGACGACCTTCAGCACCGCGGCACGGGACCGCAGCAGGGCAGTACCGCCGCCGGCGACGACACCCTCCTCGATCGCCGCACGGGTCGCCGAGATGGCGTCCTCGATACGGTGCTTCTTTTCCTTCAGCTCCACCTCGGTGGCGGCGCCGACCTTGATCAGCGCGACACCGCCGGCGAGCTTGGCGAGGCGCTCCTGGAGCTTCTCGCGGTCCCAGTCACTGTCGGTGTTGTCGATCTCGGTCTTGATCTGGTTGACGCGCGCGGCGACCTCTGCCTTGTCACCGGCACCGTCCACGATCGTGGTGGTGTCCTTGGTGATGATGACGCGCTTCGCACGGCCGAGCAGGTCGAGGGTGACGTTCTCGATCTTGAGACCGACCTCCTCGGACACGACCTGGCCGCCCGTGAGGATGGCCATGTCCTGCAGCATCGCCTTGCGGCGGTCGCCGAAGCCGGGGGCCTTCACCGCGGCGGCGTTGAACGTGCCGCGGATCTTGTTCACCACGAGTGTGGCAAGGGCCTCACCCTCGACGTCCTCGGCCACCATCAGGAGCGGGCGGCCGGTCTTCATGACGGCCTCGAGCACCGGCAGCATCGACTGCACCGACGAGATCTTCGCCGAGTGGAAGAGGATGTAGGGCTCGTCGATGATCGCCTCCTGGCGGTCGGGATCGGTGACGAAGTACGGGGACAGGTAGCCCTTGTCGAACTGCATGCCCTCGGTGAAGTCGAGCTCGATCCCGAAGGTGTTGCTCTCCTCCACGGTGACCACGCCGTCCTTGCCGACCTTGTCGATCGCGTCGGCGATGACCGAGCCGATCGCGGCGTCGGCGGCGGAGATGGTGGCGACGCTCGAGATGTCGCTCTTGTCGTCGACGTCCTTCGCCTGGCCCTTGATCGCCTCGACGGCCGCGGCAACGGCTTTCTCGATGCCGCGCTTCAGGCCCATCGGGTTCGCGCCGGCCGCGACGTTGCGCATGCCCTGCTGCACCATGGCCTGGGCGAGCACGGTCGCCGTGGTGGTGCCGTCACCGGCCACGTCGTTCGTCTTCGTGGCGACTTCCTTCACGAGCTGGGCGCCCATGTTCTCGAACGGGTCGTCGATCTCGACTTCCTTCGCGATGGACACGCCGTCGTTGGTGATGGTGGGGGCGCCGAACTTCTTGTCCAGCACCACATTGCGGCCCTTCGGCCCGAGAGTCACCTTCACCGCGTCGGCCAGCTTGTTCACGCCGGCCTCGAGGGCGCGGCGCGCCTCGTCATGGAACTTCAGTTGCTTCGCCATGGGTTCTTACTTCTCCACGACCGCGAGCACGTCGCGGCTGGTGAGGATGAGGAGGTCCTTGCCGCCGTGGGTGATCTCGGTGCCGCCGTACTTGCTGTACAGAACGGTGTCGCCGACCTTGATGTCGAGCGCGAAGTGCTCACCCTCGTCGTCGCTCCAGCGGCCGGGGCCGACTGCGAGAACGACACCCTGCTGGGGCTTCTCCTTGGCGGTGTCCGGGATGACGAGCCCGGACGCGGTTGTCTGCTCTGCCTCGCTCGGCTCCACGACGATTCGGTCGTCCAGTGGCCTCAGGTTCATGATGTCTCCTCCGAGATGTGTTGGGGAACTGTCTGTGTCCCGGACCGGGGGGTTGCCCGGGCGGTTAGCACTCGGTGAGTGCGAGTGCCAAGGATACGGAGGAACGGCCCCGGTTGGCAACCAGATCCGCCGGGTGCCGACGGCCCGGCGCGGGGGCGGGTTCGGGCGGCAGACGGCGAGGGCAGCGGTCAGGGAGCAGTCAGAAGCGCCAGGGCCTCGGGCACCGGCAGGCCGATCACGTTCGTGAAGGAACCCCGCACGCCGGCCACCAGGGCCGACCCGAGGCCCTGAACCGCATACCCACCGGCCTTGCCCACGGGCTCCCCCGTGCCCACATACCAGTCCATTCGGACCGGATCGAGCCGCCGGAAGGTGACCTCGGACGTCACGAGGGTTCCGCGCAGGTCACCGCCGGCGCGCACCTCGACCGCGGTGTGCACGAGGTGGGTCCGGCCCGAGAGCCGCGCCAGCATCGTGAGCGCGTCGGCGCGACCGCGCGGCTGACCGAGCACGTCGCCGTCCACGTCGACCACGGTGTCCGCGGCAAGCACGGTCCCGCCGGGGTGTCGTGCGCACACGGCGGCGAGTTTCGCCGAGGCAACCCTCCGCGCATACCCGCGCGGGTCCTCCCCCGGCAGGACCGACTCGTCGGCACCGGAGGGGTCGACAGTCGGCGAGAGGCCGGCGGCACGCAGGAGTGCGAGCCGTCGCGGCGACGCCGACGCGAGGACGAGCACGTCGTTCACCCGCCGCTCAGTGCGGCGACGTGCGCATCATCGGGCACCGTCATGTCGTCGCGGTCATCGAGATAACCCTCGGGCAGCACCACCTTGATCGGGCCGTTCGTGTGCCCGCGTGCCAACCGCTCGCCGCCCGCCACGAGTCGCAACGACCTGTCCATTCTCGATGCGAGCGACACGAGCTCGCCGTACGACGACACCCCGGAGAACGCACGGCGTGCGTCACCACCCACCGGGTACCCGGTGAGGTACCAACCGGCGTGCTTGCGCAGGTTGCGGATGCCGTGGTCGGGACCCATCAACGACATGAGTCCCTCGGCGTGCGTGCACATCACGTCGAGCACATCACCCAGTGCGGGTGCCGGCTGCGGCTCGCGGCCGGCGAACACGTCGACCAGGTCGCGGAACATCCACGGCCGGCCGAGGCACCCGCGGCCCACCACCACACCGTCGCACCCGGTCTGCTCCATCATCGAGAGCGCGTCGCGCGCCTCCCACACGTCGCCGTTGCCGAGCACAGGGATGCCGCGCACCTCGCGTTTCAACTCGGCGATCGCATCCCAGCGTGCGATGCCCGAGTAGTGCTGCTCCGCCGTGCGTGCGTGAAGCGCCACCATCGCGAGGCCCTCCTCCTGCGCCGCACGGCCGGTGTCGAGGAAGGTGACGATGTCGTCGTCGATGCCGATCCGGAACTTGCAGGTCACCGGCACCCCGAACGGCGAGGCCTCACGCACCGCGGCGGCCATGATCGCGCGGGTGAGCCGGCGCTTCACGGGCACCGCGGCACCGCCTCCCTTCCGGGTCACCTTCACGGCGGGACAACCGAGATTCATGTCGATGTGGTCGACCGCATCAGCCTCGCAGAGTGCGCGCACCGCGCGTCCCACGAACTCGGGGTCGCTGCCGTAGATCTGCAGGCTGCGGAAGCCCTCGTCGGGGGAGAACGCGGTCATCTTGCGGGTGCGCTCGTTGCCGTGGACGAGGGCAGACGCCATCACCATCTCGCTCACGTACACGAGCCCCGGCCCGAACGAGCTGCACAGCCCCCGGAACGGGATGTTGGTCACGCCGGCCATCGGTGCAAGCACCACCGGCACGGGGAACTCGCGGCCGCGCAGAACGAGCGGGATGCGGCTCACGCGCCGGCTCCGGTGCGCCCGCGGGGCACCTCGTTCAGCCGCAGGTTCGGGAACGCACCGCAGTCGAGGCCCATCGGTCCGTCGCTGCGCAGCCGGTGCCACGCGGCGGCGGCGATCATCGCCGCGTTGTCGGTGCACATCTCCCTGCTCGGCAGTGCCACCGAGAGCCCCGCCTCGTTCCCGCGCCGCGTCATCTCGCTGCGCAGCAGGCTGTTCGCGGCGACGCCACCGCCGAGCACCACCGTGCGCACGCCCGCGGACTCCGCCGCACGGAGGGTCTTGGCGCACAGCACGTCCACCACCGCGGCCTGGAACGACGCTGCGACATCTGCGTCCTGCACACCGGGGTTCCGTCGCACATGGTTCACCACAGCCGTCTTCAACCCGCTGAAGGAGAAGTCGAGTCCGTCGTGCATCATCGCGCGCGGGAACGCAATCGCCTGCGGATCGCCCCCCGGTGACATCCTGTCGATCACGGGACCACCCGGGTACCCGAGACCGAGATAGCGCGCAACCTTGTCGTATGCCTCACCTGCCGCGTCGTCCACCGTGCGGCCGAGGATGACATAGTCGCCGGGGCCGCGCATGTGCACGATCATCGTGTGACCGCCGCTCACGAGCAGCACCACGGCAGGCAGCGCGATGCCGGGATGATCGAGCATGCCCGCGTACATGTGGGCCTCCAGGTGGTTCACGCCGATGAACGGCCTGTCCCACGCGAGCGCGAGACCCTTCGCCGCCGACACGCCGACGAGAAGCGCCCCGATCAGGCCCGGTCCGGCAGTTGCCGCGACCGCATCCACCCGCGCGGTGTCGATCCCCGCCTCGTCGAAGGCGCGGCGCATGACCGGCACGATCGACTCGAGGTGGGCCCGGCTCGCGACCTCCGGCACCACGCCGCCGAAACGCGCGTGAACCTCGATCTGGCTGCTCACCACGGACGACAGGACGTCGTTGCCGCCCATCACCAGCGCGGCGGCGGTCTCGTCGCAGCTGGTCTCGATGGCGAGCACCACCGTGCCGTCATCGGGAAACGTGCCGCCCGGGAGCATCCCTGTGCTCACTTGCTGCGTGCTCACTTGCTGCGCTCCGCGATTCGGTCGAGCCGTTCGCCGTACTCCTCGGACTGGATCGCGTGCGCCCACATGATGATCGCGTCGTCGGTGTTCTCGTAGTACCGCCTGCGCACACCCGCAGGCACGAACCCGAATCTCCGGTACAGGCCCTGCGCGGCGACGTTCGTGTGGCGCACCTCCAGCGTCAGTGCCTCACAGCCACGGTCGCGGGCGAGCACGGCAAGATCCAGCATGATCTCGGTGGCGACTCCGCGGAGGTGCCACGCAGGGTCCACCGCCACGTTCGACACGTGCGCATCCGAACCGCTGAACATGAGCCCGCCGTAACCCACGAGCGTGTCGTCGACGTAGGCGACGATGTAGAACCTGCTTCCCGTGCGCATGTGGTTCAGTTCCGCCACGAACGTGCGGTGCGTCCACGGGCGCGGGTGCACCCGGTCCTCGATCTCGAGAACGCGCCGGAGGTGGCGACGCCTCATCGGTTCCGTGGTGAGGGTGTTCGTCGAGCGCTCACGCATGAAACTCACCGCTCCCTCCCCCTTGTCTGCCAGTTGATCTCCGCATCGGGAGCGCGCAGGTACACCGGCTCGAGAGTCCCGGGCTCGACCACAAGATCACGGGCGGCGCGCATCACCGCGAGCGCGAGGACGTCCTCGGCCCGCGGGACGGCCAACGACGGCGGGGCGGCGATCATCGTGGGCACGGCCGCGAAGAGTTCGTGATGACGCAGGAAGCCCGTGCCCGCGCACAGTGTCTCCTCCCCGCGTTCGGCGATTGCGATCGCACAGTCCTCCGGTGACAGCACCTCGGGCCCGCGCAGGCGCGCCGGTTCGCCTTTGCCGGCGCCTCCGCGGTACAGACCCCAGTACACCTCGCCCCGCCGGGCGTCGAGCGCGACCGCAATGTTGGTGTCCGACTCCCCGACACCGTGCGCCAGGGCATCCAGGCTCGACACCGGAACCACGGGAAGTTCGAGTGCCCATGCCATGGCCTGCGCTGTCGCCATGCCCACCCGCATCCCCGTGAACAACCCGGGCCCGACATCCACCGCGATGTGGTCGAGGTCGCGCACCCCGAGACCCGCCTGCTCCAGCACGAAACCGATCATCGGGGTGAGGGATTCCGCGTGCCTGCGGTCGCTCGCGAGCATTGCCGATGCGCGCACTCCCGTTGCGTCGCCCACCGCCACGCCCACGCGCTCCACCGAGGTCTCGATTGCGAGGATCACCGCACTGCTCCCTCGGCGGCCGCGCGGAGCCGGTCCCACCTGGAGTCCCATCCGTGACCATCCACCGTGACGAGGACGTGGCGGACATCATCCTCGTCCTCGTCGGGCTCCAGCTCCACCGACAGATGATCGCCGAGCATCTCCCCCGCGGCCTCACCCCACTCGACCAGAACCACGGCGCCCATGTCGGCGCGCTCGCGCAGACCGAGGTCAGCCACCTCCCCGGTGGAGCCGAGCCGGTACAGGTCGGCATGGTGGACGGGCACGCGGCCCGACACGTACTCGTGAACGAGCGTGAAGGTGGGCGACGTCACGTCCTCGTGGGTGCCGACACCCACCGCGGTCGCGAAGCCGCGCACGAACGCGGTCTTGCCCGCGCCCATCGGCCCGGTGAGCACGATCACGTCGCCGGGTCTGCTGAGACCTGCAATGGCGGCGGCGAGCGCGGCCGTCCCGTCCTCGGAACGGGTGGAAACCGAGATCACACCCACCTCCGGTGGATGCGTGCCGAGATCCCGCACGTGATCTCGTAACCGATCGTTCCGGTCATTGCGGCCCAGTCGTCGGCACCCACCGTGACGTCGCCCTGCGTGCCGATCAGCACCACCTCGTCACCCACGGACACCGAACTGTCCGCACCGCAGTCCACCATGATCTGGTCCATCGTGACGGTGCCGGCGATCGGGCGCGGCACACCGCCGATCAGCACCCGTCCGGGAACCTCCCCGAGCCGGCGCGGCACACCGTCGGCGTACCCGAGGGGCACCGTGGCGATCAGCGACTCCTTCTCCACCGGCCTGCGCAGGCCGTACGACACCGCCTCGCCCGCGGACACCCAGCGCAGCGCCGACACGCGCGCCTTCAGCGACATCGCCGGGCGCAGGTCGGTGCACAGGTCCCGCACCCCGTCGCCGGGGAGCAGCCCGTACATCGCGATCCCGAGTCGCACGAGACCGAAGCGGGCCGCCGGGTTCGCGAGTGCGGCGGCGGAGTTCGCCGCGTGCACGAGCGGCGGGGTGATGCCGTGCGCAGACAGTTCGTCGAGAACGCCCCGGAACACGGACAGCTGTCGTTCGTTCGCGGGGTGTGCAGGCTGGTCCGCCACCGCGAAGTGCGTGTACACCGCCTCGACCGCCAGGGAGGGATGACCCGCTACGTACCGTGCGAGCGAGAGCATCTCGGAGGGCTGTGCACCGACGCGGTGCATGCCGGTGTCGACCTTCAGGTGGACGGGAACCTCGCGGCCGGTTGCCTGGGCGGCCGACGCCGTTGCCGCCGCACCCATCGTTGTCGTGACCGTGGGGGTGAGCCCGTACCCCACGAGGAACGGTGCGGTATCGGCGGGCTGCTCGCTCATCACCAGCACCGGTGCCATGATCCCCGCGCGGCGCAGGACCACACCCTCGTCGACAACCGCAACGCACAGACCTGTTGCCCCGGCCTCGAGTGCGGCCTGTGCGACCTGCACCGAGCCGTGCCCGTACGCGTTCGCCTTCACCACGGCCCACACCTGCGCCGGCGCGACGGTCCTCGCCACATGCGCGACGTTGTGGCGCACCGCGTCGAGATCGACCTCGGCCCACGCCCAGCGCTGCGAGAAGTCCACGCTCACCGTGCGGTCCCCGCCACGAGTTCGTTCAGAACCTCTGCCACCACCGACACCACGTCGCGGGCGATCGTGCCCTCCACGGGCAGTGACGACCCCGCCATCCCGTGAACGAACGCGGCCGCCGCGGCAGCTTCCGGAGCGGAGACACCGCGGGCGAGGAACGCGCCGATCATGCCCGCGAGCACGTCGCCGCTGCCGGCGGTGGCGAGGCGTTCGTCGCCGGAGGTCACGAGATACGGGGGACCGCCGGGCGCGGCGACGATGGAGGTCGGCCCCTTGCGCAGGATCACGCACCCGGTGCGTTCTGCCAGCTCGCGCGTGGCGGCAACCCTGTCGGACGCGTCGGCATCCCCGCCGAGCATCGCGAACTCACCGTCGTGGGGCGTGAGGACGGTTGATGCCGTGCGCGCGAGGAGCGTCCCGTGCCCTCCCCGCGGGTCGATGGATGCCGCGATCGCATCACCGTCGATGACCGCAGGCAGCGAGGTCCGCGCGAGCACCTCCCGAACCTCGAGTGCCACGTCGTCGCCGCGCCCGATCCCCGGTCCGATCACGAGGCTCGCGAACCTCCGCTCGTCGGACGAGACGAACCCGGCCCAGTCCCCGTCGGGCAGGGGCCGGTGCACGACCTCGGTGGGGAACTGCGAGCGGTCCCCGTTCCGCGAGGACAGGTGCACGATTCCGGCACCGGCGCGCATGGCGGCGGCACACACGAGCGAGGCCGCGCCGTTCATCCCGTCGCTGCCGGCAAGCACCCGGACCGGACGGGACCACTTGTGTGCATGACGGTCGCGCGGGGGCAGCCACCTGCGCACGTCACCGGCCTCCACGAGGAACGCATCGACCCCGCCGTCCACGTCGATGCCCACATCAACGACGTCGATCTCGCCGCACACCGACGGACCGTCACCCAGAACCATCCCCAACTTCGGGGCGGCAAAGGTGACCGTGCGGTCGGCAACGAGCACGCCCCCGTTCACGCAACCGGTCGCGGAGTCGAGTCCGCTCGGGATGTCGACGGCGAGCACCGGGACGTCGAGCACTATGGGCGGCGCCCACGTCCCGCGGAAGCCGATGCCGTAGGCGGCATCGATGACGAGATCGGCGGCACGGTCGTCCACGAACTCGCAGTGCGCATCAGTGGCGTCGATGACCCTCACCGATGCACCCCACGACACGAGAGTCGCGGCCGCGACCCTCCCGTCCTCACCGTTGTGTCCCTTGCCTGCCACCACCACGACCCGCCGGCCGTACGCCCCGCCCATCATCGAGCGCGCGACCTCGGCGACCGCATGACCGGCGCGGGAGATGAAGACGCGTCCGTCGCCGGCGGCCGCGACAGCGGCGGCATCGGCGGCACGCATCTGCCCGGGCGACACGACGGGAATCACCCCTCAAGCGTACGCAGGCAACTCCTCTGTCGGTGCGGGGGTTCGCGCATCAGAGCGCGACGACGACCGCCATCGCGACTCCGTCGGTGTGTGTGATGGACACCCGCCAGTCGTTGATGCCCAGGGAGTCAGCCAGTGCCCTGGCCCGGCCCTCCACGAGCAGACGGGGAGCACCGGACTCGAGCCGCGCCACCGACACATCGTGGAAGTCGAAGGCGCCGAGACCCACACCCATCGCCTTCATCGCCGCCTCGCGCACTGCGAATCGAGCCGCGAGGGACGGTACTGGGTCCGCGGCGCCCGCGAGTGACGAAAGTTCCGCACCGGTGAAGACGCGGTCCCGCATGTGCGGCGTGCGCTCGAGGGAACGGCGGAACCGTGCGATGTCGACCGCATCGATGCCCACACCCACCGTCATGACCCGTGAACCCGTCAGGACCCGTGACCGCGCCACAGCTCGGCAGTCTCGGACACGGGGAGGATGAGCAGGTCACCGATCGGCACCTCGCCGAGTCGGTCCTCACGGAACGAACCCTCGGTCTCCGTGACCCAGTCCACGAGGCGTTCGTAGCGACGGTCGTAGCTCTGCAGCACCTGCCGCGCGGTGGCGGCCGGGACGGTGTCATGGAACGCGACGTGAAGCAGTGTGATCCCCACCGTCTCGCCGCTCTTCACCTCGGGAACGAGGATCACCGTGCGGCTGTCCTTGCGTCCGCGCGCCACGAGCACTGTCTGCTCGTCCGCGACGCGCCGCTTGGTTCCGACGAGCGCGTTGTTGGCGTCCACCCGCGAAGAAAGATCGACTGCGATCCCGCCGCGTTCCACGATGTCGATGGTCGCCCCACCGATGCGGGGGTCGCCCTGCACCCGGTAGCGGGTGAAGCCGGTGACTGTGCGAACGGCGCCGTCGAGGCCGGCGAGGACCTTCAGCGACGCGTACGGGATGTGGTCCCGCGCCGCGCCGGCGTCGAGCACCGCGCGCACGAGCGTGCGGTCGAGCAGACCCTCCTCCGTGCGCGAGATGCCCACTGTGACGGTCTTCGCCTGGTGCTTGATCGCGTCGATCGGCCTCGTGAGTTCGTCAATGGCCCGGGTGAGCGCGGCCAGCAGGTCGTCGAGCAGCACCGCCGGGGAGGTGACCCTCCCGGTCTCGGCCTGGTGCGCCGCGAGCGGGTCGGGCGATGCCATCACGCCGAGCATCCCCACGACACGAACCGCGGTGGACGCCTCGAGATTGCCGTCGTACTGGCCGGTGCGCAGCTGCGAGAGGAACTCGCGCCCCGCAGCGCCCACGGAGCGTGCCACCGCCGCAAGGGCGTCCTCGCCGTTTCCGCCCCTCTCCACCACGTGCTCCACTGCCTCGCGCACACGGCGCAACGGTCGCGCGAGGGCGTCGATCGCGAGAGCGGCCGCGTACCCGAACAGGTGGCCCGCCATCGCGGAGAGAACGAACGCGAGCGAACGGTCCACCCGGGGCACGTGAATGACGGCTGCGGCGGCTCCGAACTGCTCGCTTCCCTCGGAGGCGAACACGACGGGAAGGGCCTTGTGTGCCCTGTAGATGGCGACCTCCTTCGCCACGTCGGCGGATGTTCCCTCGCCCAGTCCCGCGGCACACACGAGGATGAGCGGTTCGCACGAGAGGTCGATGTGCTTCTTGTCCTCTGTGATGTCGCAGCTGATGGACTTGTAGCAGAGCTCGGAGAGCTTGATCCTCACCTCCTGGGCGGCGACCGTGTCGGGCCCGCTGCCGACCACCGCCCAGTAGCGGCGGGAAGGTGCATGCTGCGAGGCAACAGCGGCGATCTCCCCGCGACGGGCGAGAACCTGCTCCATCGCCGCGGGAACCTCGACGAGCGAGCGCAGGATGCCGTCAACCCTCGACGCGGGCGGGTCGGGGAACTGCAGCGCCATGGCGCAGGCAAGAACGGTCCCGGCCGCGACCTGCGCATAGAACGCCTTGGTGCTGGCGACGCTCATCTCGACGTCGCGTCCGTCCGATGTGTGGTACGTGCCGTGTGCCTTCTCGGTGAGGTCACTGCCGCGCCTGTTGACGATGGCGAGCACCGCGGCGCCGCGGCCCGCCACGAGGTCCACCGTGCGGTTGGTGTCGGTGGTGGTGCCGCTCTGGCTCACCGCGATCACGAGCATGTCGGACATGTCCGGTCCCATCCCGAAACCGGACAGCTCCGTGGCGGTCAGCGCATCGACATCGAGACCGTGGGGGAGCAACTCCTCGAGCAGCGGGAGCATCGAGGTGCCGGCCACCGCCGCGGTGCCCTGGCCGATGATGCGGATCCGTCTGATCGCACCGGTGGCGAGCCGACGACGTATGTCGAGCGGGAACGTGCGCTCGTCGAGCTCGGGTGCCATCACGCCGTCGGTCTCCGTGATGCGGCCGCGGAGGGTCTTGCGGAAACTGCGCGGGGATTCGGAGATCTCCTTCAGCAGGAAGTGCGGCGAGTCTCCCCTGTCGATGTCGCGGGTGGTCACCTCGGCCCCGGAGAAGTCGTCATCGCGGAGCGGGATCTCGTCACCCGCGTAGGACATGCGCCTGATACCTGCCGTTGTGCCCGCGGCATCCGCGTCGAGCACCGCGATCTGCCCGCGTGAGTTCGGGTCGCCGGCAACTGCCGGGAGTTCGCCCTCGAGCCGGACGAACCGGGAGGTCTCCTCCACCACCCCGTACGGTTCGCTCGCGACGACGAAGCGGTCCTCTGCGACGCCGACATACACACCCTGTCCGCTCCCGTGGAGCGCGAGGCACACCGTCGAGGGATCGTCTGCGGTGGCGTACGCAACCGCAACCGATCCCTCGAACTCGGTGACCGCCCGCCGGAAGGCCTCTGCTGTCCCCGTGCCGGCGGAACGATGACGGCCGACCAGAACGGGGATCACCTTCGCATCGGTGGTGATCGGATCGGCGAAACGGAGACCATGGCGGACCTTCAGGTCGGCATGGTTGTCGACGTCGCCGTTCAGCACCGCCACCGCGGCGCCCCGACCCCCCGCAGCCTCCTCGTCGTTCACGGGGTGCGCGTTCGGTTCGCTGATGATCCCCACACTCGCCCACCTCGTGTGGCCAACGACCGTGACGCGGGCACCGGGAACGGCCAACGCCGCCCGGAGCAACCCGTCAGCCTCGATCGAGGAACGGATGTGGCGGGTGTTGTCGCCGAGTTCGCCGATCTCGGCGGCGGCCTTGTACACGAAGACCAGGTTCCCCGACGACGTGCGCACGGAGTTGTTCGTGAAGAGCGGGTCCGCAGCGCGGGCAGCGATCTCGGCGGCGGAGGCCGACACGACTCCCGAGAGGTCGGCACCCCACACCAACACCGAAAGTCCCGCGGAGTCACGCCCGCGGACCTCCATCCGGTCGATCGCCGAGAGCGCCTGCTGCACGGAGAGATACGCGTGCAACGACCCGGCGGACGCCGAGCGACCGGCGAGCGAGGCGACCTCGACCGCTGCACGCAGTCTGTCGCGCCTGATCGCCCACGACGCGTCCCTCACCGCGGCGACCCGGGCCGCCACGCGGTCGAGCGAGGCGGAGTCGCCGAGCACCGAGTCGATGCCGGCCTCGGCAGCGTCCACTGCCGCGTCGACCAGGTCCAGACGGCGCGTGATCTCCCCCGCGACAGCGAGGTTCCCCGCCGTCAGCTCGATTCCGGCATCACCGCGCAGCAACGTGTCCACTTCCGAGAGTGCGGAGGCGACGGCGTCGAGATCTTCCCCCGCACCCACCGCGGAGTCGAGCAGGGCAAGCACCTCGTCGGCCGAGGGCGCACGGCGCGCCGACGGTCTCGAGACGATCGCGATGATCCCGCACATGCCGGATGAACCTAGTTCCCCACCGCGGCGGCCTCAGTGAGACCCTTCGAGGTGCCCGCCGAACCGAGACACGATCGCCGCCGCAAGCTCGCCGGCGACGCGCACCGCTTCGTTCTCAGACTGTGCCTCCACCATCACACGCACGAGGGCCTCGGTCCCGGACGCACGCACGAGGATGCGGCCGTTGCCGCCGAGCTCCTTCTCCCGGGCGACGATCTCCTCCTCGATGGCGGCGGCTGGGTTCTGCACGGGCTCATCGGTCCGCACGTTCACGAGAACCTGCGGGAACTGGTGCATCACTGTCGCCGCATCCTCGAGACTCCTGCCGCTTCGCCGCAGGTACTCGCACAGGATGATCGCGGCCAGCAGACCGTCGCCCGTTGTGGCGTGCGCGCGGTGGATGATGTGCCCGCTCTGTTCGCCGCCGAGCACGAGGTCGTGCTCGTCCATCGCCGCGAGCACGCTCCTGTCACCCACCGGTGTCACCACCGTCCCGATGCCCGCTGACTCCATGGCACGGTGGAAGCCGAGGTTGGTCATCACGGTGACCGCCACCTGCCTGTTGCGGAGGAGACCGCGGTCGGCGAGGTCGACGGCGGCGATCGCCATGATCGTGTCCCCGTCGATCACGCGCCCGGTGCGGTCCACCGCGACGACCCTGTCCCCGTCTCCGTCGAACGCGAGGCCGAGGTCGGCCCCCTCGGCCGAGACGCGCGAGGCGAGCGGCTTCGGGTACGCCGCGCCGCATGCGTTGTTGATGTTGCGACCGTCGGGGGTGTCGTTCATCGCGACGACAACGGCCCCCAGCGTCCGCAACACGCCGGGCGCCACGGCTGACATCGCACCGTTCGCGCAGTCGACCACGACGGTGAGTCCGCGCAGCGCGCCCGCGCCGGCCACACCGGCACGGTGGGCCGCATAGTCACCGACCGACCCCGATGCGTCGCGGACGGTCCCGAGAGCGACCACCGGAGCCGCCGTGGACAACGCGTGCCATTCCCTCTCGATGTCGATCTGCTGCGCGTCGGACAGCTTCGACCCACCCGCCGCGAACACCTTCACCCCGTTGTCCGTCCACGGGTTGTGGGACGCAGTGATCGCGATCCCCACCGCTCCGGCGCGCTCGGCCGCGAATGCGACCGCGGGCGTGGGAACGACACCGAGCAGGTCCACGGTTGTCCCCTCGGCTGCGAACCCGTCGACGAGTGCCCGCTCGAGTTCCGGGCCGCTCTCGCGTGTGTCGCGGCCGACAACCACCGTCGCCGGGGTGAGCACCCTCGCCACGGCGCGCGCGAGGTCACGCACGTCACCGGCAGTGAGCTCCTCGAGGGCGACGCCGCGTACCCCGTCAGTTCCGAAGTGCAGCATGGTGGTGTTCGTTCCGCGGCTCCCGCGGGGCGGGCATCAACGCTTGGTGAACTGCGGCGCCTTGCGCGCCTTCTTGAGGCCGTACTTCTTGGTCTCCTTGCGCCGCGAGTCGCGGGTGAGGAGGCCGGCCTTCTTCAGCGACGGGCGGCTCTCGGGGTCGATCTCCACGAGCGAACGCGCGATGGCCATGCGCAGCGCACCGGCCTGGCCGTTCACGCCGCCGCCGTGGATGTTGGCCGAGATGTCATAGGCGGTCTCGGTGGAGGTCACGCGCAGTGCCTCGGTGACGACCATCCGCTGCGTGGCGGTGGTGAAGTACGCCTCGATCGGGCGGCCGTTCACGACGATCCTGCCGCTGCCGGGGCGGAGCACCGCGCGTGCGACGGCCTCCTTGCGGCGACCGGTGGTCTGGGTGAGTGGTGCGTTCGGCATGTGAGTTCCTTCCTCCCCCGTCAGCGCTTCGCGTCGACGGCGAGCGGGACGGGCTTCTGTGCGGCATGCGGGTGCTCGGGGCCTGCGTACACGTTCAGCTTCTTGATCATCTGGCGACCGAGCGGCCCCTTCGGCAGCATGCCGGCGACCGAGCGACGGATGGCGTCGGCGGGCTTGCGCTCGAGAAGGTTGCGGTAGGTCTCGGTCTTGAGTCCGCCGGGGTAACCGGAGTAGGTGTGCACCAGGCGGGAGTCGGCCTTGCCCTTGGTCATCACGACCTTGGACGCGTTCACGATGATGACGTGGTCACCCATGTCCATGTGCGGGGCGAACACCGGCTTGTGCTTGCCGCGGAGGATTCGCGCGACCTCGGTGCAGAGACGACCGAGCACCATGCCGTCGGCATCGATCACGTGCCACGCGCGCTGGATCTCGCTTGCTTTGGGTGTGTAGGTACGCATGAGACTTCCTTGTCGGCTGCCGGTCCACCGGCTGCAGTGCCCCCGACACGGGGACTTGTGAAGGATACGGGCCGTTTCGGGCCCCTTCCAACGCCCCTCAGGGGTGCACCCTCGTCCCGTCGTACCCCACTTCCCACAGGGTGAGGCCCTGTGGAGGGGCGAGATTGGGGGCAAGGGACCGGTCCCGCGACAGGAGCACGAGCCGCGCATCCGACGGGGGTCTGCGGTGCAGACCCACCTCCACGAGGAAACCGGTGATCGAGCGCACCATCTGGTGACAGAACGCGTTCGCCCTGATGTCGAACTCGACCATCCCCTCCCCCTTGTCCGTCCACCCGGCGTCCATCACGCGGCGGTGCAGGCTCGCGGGGGGTCGGCCCTCGGGAGCATCAGGACGCCGGCAGAAACTCGTGAAGTCCTGCTCGCCGAGGAACGCGTCGCACGCGAGGTTCATGAGCGGCAGGGACAGTGGCTCGCGCACGTGCCACACGCGGTCGACGAGCATCGGGTCGGGCGTGGGGGTGTTCAGCACCGTGTAGCGGTACCGACGCCATGTCGCCGACGAACGGGCGTCGAACGACGCATCAGCCCACTCCGCAGAGCGGACCGACACGTGCGGGCCGCACATCGCATTCACGCTGCGCACAAGTGCCGTGAGGTCGGTCGAGTCCGGCAGGTCGCAGCTCACCACCTGACCCCGTGCGTGAACTCCCGCGTCGGTGCGTCCGGCCACGGAGAGAGCGATGTCTGCGCGCACCACCGTTGCGATTGCGGCGGCGAGTTCTCCCCCGACGGTGGTGACACCGGCGTTCTCGGCGAACCCGTGGAATGCGGCACCGTGGTACGAGACAACGAAACGGGCCCGCCTCCCGGCGGGCCCGTCACTCGAGGTCCTGCCCGACACCGTCAGCTGCGGTCGGCCTCGACGAGCTCGATGCGCGCCATCGGTGCGGCGTCACCCGAGCGGGTGCCGAGCTTGAGGATGCGGGTGTAGCCGCCGTTCCTGTTCATGTACCGCGGTGCGACCTCCTTGAGGAGCTTCGCGGTCATCTCCTTGTCGCCGAGAACGGCCTGGATCTGGCGGATGCGGTGGATGTCGAGGGCGGTGCCGCCCTGTGCCTTCTTCGCTTTCGTGATGAGCTTCTCCGCCACGGGACGCAGTGCCTTCGCCTTGGCCTCGGTGGTGACGATTCCCTCCGCCGCGAACAGCGACGCGGCAAGGTTCGCCATCATGAGCCGCTGGTGCGCGGCGCTGCCGCCGAAGCGGGGGGCGCGACGTGGTGATGCCATGGTGATCGTCTCCTAGGTGCTCAGGAACGAAGGCTCAGACCGCGCTCGTCGAGCTTCTGGAGGATCTCGTCGAGGCTCTTCTGGCCGAAGTTGGTGATGTTCATGAGGTCATCGGTGGAGCGCAGGAGCAGCTCGCCGATCGTGTTGATCTGCGCACGCTTGAGGCAGTTGCGCGGACGCTCGCTCAGGTCGAGCTCCTCGATGGGACGGTCGAGGTCGGGTGCACCGACGTTCGAGCCCACCGGCTCGCCCAGCATGAGACCCTGCGGCTCGTCGGACAGCGTGGCGATGAGGTCGACCAGCGACCGCAGCGTCGAGGCACCCGAGGAGAGGGCGTCACGCGGCGAGATGGAACCGTCGGTCTCGATGTCGAGCACGAGCCGGTCGAAGTTGGCGCTCTGGCCCACGCGGGTGGCCTCCACCTCGAACATCACGCGGCGCACCGGCGAGAAGATGGCGTCGATCGGGATCACACCGATCACGCGGTTGTCTGCGTCACGGTCGGCCGAGATGTAGCCGCGGCCGCGCTCGATCGTGATGTCCACGGCGAGGTGTCCGCTCGAGTTCAGCTGCGCGAGGTGGAGGTCCTTGTTCAGGATCTCGACGCCGGCGGGAACCTCGAGGTCACCCGCGAGGACTGCCTTGGGTCCGCGGAGGTCGAGACGCACCACAACGGGGTCGTCGTTCTCGCTCGACACAACGACGTCCTTCAGGTTCATGATGAACTCGGTGACGTCCTCCGTCATGCCGGGGAGGGTGGTGAACTCGTGCTGTGCGTTGTCGAACTTCACCGTGGTGATCGCGGCACCCGGGATGGACGACAGAAGGACGCGGCGCAGCGAGTTGCCGATGGTGTGGCCGAAACCGGGCTCGAGCGGGCCGACCGCAAAACGCTGGCGCGTCGGGTGGTCGTCGCCGATTGCCTCGACAGAGGGGCGCTGGATGACAAGCATGGTGCTCTCCTTGGGAATGGTTTCGTTTACTTCGAGTAGAGCTCGACGATGAGCTGCTCGCGCACGGGCACGTCGATGTGCTCGCGCTGCGGGAGCTCGCGCACCGTGACCTGCTTCTCGCCTGCCTCGAGCCAGCCGACGAGCGGACGGTCGAGGGTGTCGATGTTGTGCTGGATCTGGATCATGTCCTTCGCCTTCGGCGACAGGGAGACAACCTGGCCCTTGCGCACTCGGTACGAGGGGATGTTCACGCGCTTGCCGTCGACCTGGACGAGGCCGTGGCTCACGAACTGGCGCGCCTGCGGACGGGTGCTGGCCCAACCGGCGCGGTACACCACGTTGTCGAGGCGCTGCTCGAGCAGGCGCAGCAGGTTCTCGCCTGTGGGGCCGGCGAGACGGTTCGCCTCCTCGTAGGTGCGGCGGAACTGGCGCTCGAGGACGCCGTAGATGTACTTCGCCTTCTGCTTCTCCTGCATCTGGGCGAGGTACTCGCTCGCGGTGGAGCGGCGGCGGGTGCGACCGTGGGCACCGGGCGGGAATGCGCGGCGGTCCAGCGCGCGGGAGCCCTTCGCATTCTCGTAGATGTTGGTGTTGAGGCGGCGCGAGATGCGCACCTTGGGTCCGGTGTAACGCGCCATGATCAGCTCCTGCGCCGCTTCGCCTGGCGGCAACCGTTGTGCGGGACGGGGGTGACGTCCTTGATGCCCGTGACCTCGATCCCGACGTTCTGCACGGAACGCAGCGCGGTGTCGCGGCCGGAACCCGGCCCCTTCACGTGCACCTCCGCGCGACGGAGACCATGCTCCATCGCGGCGCGGGCGGCCTTCTCGGCGGCCTGCTGTGCGGCGAACGGGGTGGACTTGCGCGAGCCCTTGAAGCCCACACCACCGGACGATGCCCATGCGAGCACGTTCCCCTCGAGGTCGGTGATGGAGACGATCGTGTTGTTGAACGAGCTCTTGATGTGCACGACGCCGGTGGTGACGTTCTTGCGCTCGCGCTTGCGCGGACGGCGTCCGCCTGGCTGGGTCTTGGCCACTGTGGTTACCTCGTTGCCTTCTTCTTGTTGGCCACGGTCTTCTTCGGGCCCTTGCGGGTGCGTGCGTTGGTGTGCGTGCGCTGCCCGCGGACCGGGAGACCCTTGCGGTGGCGGACGCCCTGGAGGGAACCGATCTCGATCTTGCGCTTGATGTCGTTCTGCACGTCGCGGCGCAGGTCACCCTCGACGGTGACGTTCTGGTCGACCCATGCGCGCACCTTGTTGATCTCGTCCTCGGTGAGGTCGCGCACGCGCGTGCTCTCGTTCAGGCCGGTGTCGGCGCAGATGCGCTTTGCCGTGGAGTTGCCGATGCCGAAGATGTAGGTGAGCGAGATCACCAGCCGCTTCTCGCGGGGGATGTCTACGCCGGAAATACGTGCCATGTGGGAAGTCCTCTTGCTGCTCTCAGCCCTGACGCTGCTTGTGACGCGGGTTCTCGCAGATGACCATGACCCGGCCCGAACGGCGGATGACCTTGCACTTCTCGCAGATTTTCTTGACGCTGGGTCGGACCTTCATCGCGATCTCACTTGAACCGGTATGTGATACGACCCCGGGTGAGGTCGTACGGGGTGAGTTCCACCTGGACCTTGTCGCCGGGAAGGATGCGGATGTAGTGCATGCGCATCTTCCCGGAGATGTGAGCGAGCACCTTGTGCCCGTTCTCGAGCTCCACGCGGAACATCGCGTTCGGCAGGGACTCGAGAATCGTGCCCTCGAGCACGATCGCATCTTCCTTCGGCTTGGCCAGGATGGCCTCCTTCTCTTGTACGGACAGTTGTCCCGGCGACGAACCCGTCTCAGGGACAGGGGACAAGGCTATCGGGGGCCTTGGGGGGCTCCACAGGGCGCCGGGACAGGTTCAGCGGCTCTTGTGGATGACCGCGGTGAGGCGGGCGAACACCTCGTCGGGGCTGCCGACCCCGTCCACCCTGGCCAACCGACCGGTCCCCCCGTAGTAGTCGATCAACGGCTGGGTCTGGCTCTCGTACAGGTCGAGACGACGGTTGATGGCCTCGGGGGTGTCGTCGTCACGCTGGACCACGTCTCCCCCGCAGGTGTCGCAGAGCCACTGCACGGGGTCCCGTCCGGTGGACTGGTAGTTGGTGGCGCAGTCGCGGCAGACCCTCCGCAACGAGAGCCTCTCCAGAACCAGGTCGCGGGGCACGTCGAGGTCGACCGCGAGATGAAGCGGCCTCTCCTTCACGATGGCATCGAGGGACTCCGCCTGGGCGACGGTGCGCGGGAAACCGTCGAGGATGTAGCCGCGCGCGGCGGCGTCCTCCTTTTTCAGTCGCTCGTCGACGAGACCGATCATGATGTCGTCACCCACGAGACCACCGGCGTCGATGATCTCCTTCGCCGTCCGGCCGAGCGGGGTGCCCTCGCGCACGGCGGCACGCAGCATGTCGCCGGTGGAGATGTGCGGAACCACGAAGTGCCGCGACAACCGTGTGCACTGCGTGCCCTTGCCCGAACCCTGGCGTCCGAGCATCACCACCCGTGCACCGGGAATCATTTCCTGCTCCCCTTGCCCATCACGCGGGTGACCTCTACTTGAGGAACCCTTCGTAGTTGCGCAGCATCAACTGACTGTCGATCTGGCGCATCAACTCGAGTGCCACGCCCACCGCGATGAGCACGGTGGTGCCGGCGAACGGGAACGACCTCACGTCACCGACCCACAGGATGATGTACGGAAGGATCGCGATGACCGCGACGAACAGAGCGCCCGGGAGCGTGATCCGGTTGACGGTCTTGGCGAAGTATCGCTCGGTCTGCGGCCCGGGCCGGATGCCGGGCACGAACCCGCCCTGCTTGCGCAGTTGGTCGGCCTGTCTCACGGGATCGAACGCGATCGAGTTGTAGAAGTAGGCGAACATCACGATCATCAGGAAGAACGACACGATGTACACCATGTTCTGGCTGTTCACCAGGTAGTCGTTCACGAAACCGGCGATCGAGCCGCGCCATCCCTCCGCGGAGCCGAGGATGTTCGAGAGCAGCACCGGGAGGAGCAGCACCGACGAGGCGAAGATGATCGGCACCACCCCGGCCTGGTTCACCTTGAGCGGGATGTAGGTGGTCTGGCCCTGCGTCATCCGCCGGCCCACCACCCGCTTCGCGAACTGCACGGGTATCCGCCGCTGGCCGAGCTCCACCCGCACCACCGCCACGAGAACACCGATGGACACCGCCACGAGAACCGCGAACACCACGAACTTCTTGCTCTGCAGGATCGAGAAGTAGCTGTACGGGAGACCGGATACGACGGACGAGAAGATCAGGACCGACATGCCGTTCGAGATGCCCCGCTGGCTGATCAGCTCGCCGATCCACATGAGCAACGCGGTACCGGCAACGAGGGTGGGGATGACGAGGAGAGCCCGCGGCATGAAGGGGTCGAGCAGAACGACATCCGGTGCCTTGTTCGCGGCGCCGAAGAACGCGGAGCCGTTCCCCTGGCCGAAGATGAAGGTGAGTCCTGCGCCCTGGAGCAGGGCAATGGCAATGGCCGTGTAGCGGGTGACCTGCGTGATCTTGCGCTGGCCCACGGCACCCATCTCCTGCCATTCCTGCAGCTTGGGTATGACCACGTTCAGCACCTGGATGATGATGCTGGAGGTGATGTAGGGCATGATCCCGAGCGCGAAGATCGAGAACGAACCGAATGCGCCGCCCGAGAAGAGGTTCAGGAAGCCGAGTGCGCCCTGGGACTTGGCGGCCTCACGGAGCTGTGCCACGGCACCGGGGTCGACACCCGGGACGCGGAGTGCGGACCCGAAGCGGTACAAAGCGATCATCGCGAGGGTGAACAGCACCTTCTTGCGGAGATCCTCCACCTTGAAGATGTTCTTCAGGTTCGCGAACACTGGCTTCTCCTTGTTGCTGGTGCCGGGTAACTGGTGCGGACTGCGGGATTCCCGCGGACCCGCCCCGGATCAACGGTTGGTGAACTGGTTGCCCTTGGCCGCCGGACGGACCTTGTGCGGCAACGGGAGGATGGTGACCGAGCCACCTGCCGCAACGATTGCCTGTTCGGCCGCCTTCGACACGGCATGTGCCGAGACGTTGACCGCGCGGGACACGGTGCCGCGCGCGAGAACCTTCACGAAGGTGCCCTTGTGCGCCACGCCGCGCTCCACGAGCACCTCGGGGTTCACGTCGGTGAGACCGAGACCGTCGATTGCGTCGAGGTTCACCGCGTAGTACTCCACGCGGAACGGGTTGTTGAAGCCCTTCAGCTTCGGGACGCGCTGCTTGAGCGGCATCTGGCCGCCCTCGAAGCCGCGGGCAACCTTGCCGCGACCGCGTGCGTGCTGGCCCTTGGTGCCGGCGCCGGCAGTCTTGCCGCCGCGGCCACCGATGCCGCGTCCCACGCGCTTGCGGCGCTTGGTGGAACCGGGTGCGGGTGCGAGATCGTCGATGCGCATGGTCAGTTGCTCTCCTGGACGTCGAGTAGGTGCGGGACGCGGGCGATCATGCCCCGGATCTCCGGGCGGTCGGGCAACGTGTTGGTGTCGCCGATCTTGGAGAGCCCGAGCGCGCGCAGCGTTCCACGGGCCTTCGGCTTGCTGCCGATGCCGGAACGCTTCAGCGTGACGGTGATGGTCTTGTCTGCCATGGTCAGTGAGTCTCCCCTGCGGCAGCGGCGCGCTTGCGCTCGTTGTACGCCTTGAGCATCCCCTTGGGCACGAACGAATCGGCCGGGATGCCGCGACGCTTGGCCACGACGTCGGGACGCTGAAGGTCGAGGAGTCCCTGGATGGTCGCACGCGCGACGTTGATCGCGTTGGCGGAGCCGAGCGACTTGGCGAGCACGTCGTGGATGCCGGCTTCCTCGAGGATGATGCGCGCGGCACCGCCAGCGATCACGCCGGTACCGGGGGCCGCGGGCTTCAGGAGCACGCGGCCGGCGCCGGAGATTCCGAGGACCGGGTGGGTGATGGTGCTGCCGGCGAGCGCCACCTCGAACAGGTTGCGCTTGGCCTCCTCGGTGCCCTTCTGGATCGCGAGGGGCACCTCTTTTGCCTTGCCGTAACCGAGGCCGACGCGGCCGGCGCCGTCACCCACCACGACGAGCGCGGTGAACGAGAAACGACGACCGCCCTGGACCACCTTCGCCACGCGGTTGATGTGGATCACACGCGACTCGCGCAGTGCGCCCGGCTCGGGGGTGATGCTGTGGAAGCTGCTCATCAGAACTCCAGTCCTGCCTCTCGGGCGGCCTCTGCGGCCGCCGCCACGCGACCGTGGTAGGCGTACCCACCGCGGTCGAAAACGACCTTGTTCACGCCGGCCGCCTTTGCGCGCTCGGCCACCAGGCGACCGAGCTTCTTCGCCGACTCGACGGTCGCTCCGTTCTCGTTGCGCATCGCCGCCTCGACCGAGGACGCAGCGGCGAGCGTGTGCCCGGACTCGTCATCGATGACCTGGAGGCTGATGTGCTTGTTGGAGCGGTGGATCGCGAGACGCGGGCGCCCGGCCGTGCCGCGGATCTTCTTGCGGACGCGACGGTGACGGCGGAGCCGTGACTCGCGTCGGATGCGGGATGTGCTGGTCATGTTCTACCTACCGGGTCACTTCTTGCCGGTCTTGCCGGCCTTGCGCAGGACGCGCTCGTCGGCGTAACGGACTCCCTTGCCCTTGTAGGGCTCGGGCTTGCGGATTGAGCGGATGTTGGCGGCGACCTGGCCGACCAGTTCCTTGTCGATGCCCTTCACGATGACGCGCGTCTGGGCGGGCACCTCGAAGGTGATGCCGGCGGGAGCAGGAACCGTGACCGGGTGCGAGAAACCGAGCGCGAGACGGAGGTTCTGTCCCTGGGACTCGGCGCGGTAGCCGACGCCCACGATCTCGAGCTCCTTCGAGAAGCCCTCCGTGACGCCCACGACCATGTTGTTCACGAGCGTGCGCGACAGTCCGTGCAGCGCACGGTTGGTGCGGCCGTCGTCGGGACGCTCGACGAGGAGCGTGTTCTCCTCCTTGCGCACGACGATGTCGCCGGGGATCTCGCGGGACAGCTGCCCCTTCGGTCCCTTCACGGACACCGTGCGGCCCGAGATCGAGACCTCGACCCCGTTCGGGATGGTGATGGGTGCCTTGCCGATGCGTGACATGTGGTTACCTTGCTTCCCTCGTCACCAGACGAAACAGAGGACCTCGCCGCCGACCTTGCGCTTGCGCGCCTCGCGGTCGGTCATGAGACCCTGGCTGGTGGACAGGACTGCGACCCCGAGGCCGCCGAGGACGCGCGGGACCGCGGCGGAGTCGCGGTAGACGCGCAGGCCCGGCGTGGAGACGCGGGTGAGCCCGCTGATCGTGCGGTGACGGTCATCGGAGTACTTCATGGAGATCGTGAGCACGTTGCCCGGACCCTTCGGGGCGGGGTTCACGCTGTAGCCGGCGATGTACCCCTCCTTCTTCAGGATGTCGGCGAGTGCCACCTTCTGCTTCGAGGACGGCATGGTCACCGACTCCTTCAACGCGGTGTTCGCGTTGCGGATGCGGGTGAGCATGTCGGCGATGGGATCAGTCATCATGTCGGTACCTCACCAGCTCGCCTTCGTCACGCCGGGGATCTCCCCTGCATGCGCCATCTCGCGGAGACACACGCGGCAGAGGCCGAACTTGCGGAACACGGACCGCGCGCGGCCGCACTTGCGGCAGCGGGTGTAGGCGCGGACCTTGTACTTCGGGGTGGCGTTGGACTTGTTGATCAGTGACTTCTTGGCCATTTCTCTTCCTGCCTACTTCTTCTTGCCGCCACGGACCGGGCCGCGGGACTTGGACTTCTGACGGGTGGGTGCGCCGCCCTCGTTGCCCCTCTTGAAGGGGAAACCGAACGCATCGAGCAGCGCCCTGCCCTGCTCGTCGGTCACCGCGGTGGTGACGATGGTGATGTCCATGCCGCGGGGGGCATCGATCTTGTCGTAGTCGATCTCCGGGAACACCGTCTGCTCGCTGAGTCCGAACGTGTAGTTGCCGCGTCCGTCCCACGAGTTGGCAGGAAGTCCGCGGAAGTCGCGGATTCGCGGGATCGCCACGGAGAGGAGACGGTCGAAGAACTCCCACATGCGGTCGCCCCGCAGCGTGACCTTGCAGCCGATCGCCTGGTTCTCACGCAGCTTGAAGCTGGCGATCGAGTCCCGTGACTTGGTGACCACCGGCTTCTGGCCGGAGATCAGCGTGAGGTCGGCCACTGCGCCCTCGAGCAGCGACGGCTGCTGGGTGGCCTTGCCGACGCCCATGTTGATCACGATCTTGTCGAGGGTGGGGACCTGCATCACGTTGGCAAGACCGAGCTCGTCCTTGAGAGCCTTCTTCACCTCGGCGTTGTAACGCGCCTTCAGACGCGGGGCGGTTGCCGTTGCCATCAGACTTCGTCTCCTGTCCTCGTGGCGACGCGCACCTTCGTGCCGTCGGCCTTGGTCCGGTAACCGACCCGCGTGGTCTTGCCCTTCGACACGAGCATCACGTTGCTCGCGTCGAGCGGCATCGGCTTCTCGAGAATCTCGGCCTTCTGGCGGGTCTGGGTGGCCTTGGTGTGGCGCTTCGCCACGTTGATGCCGTCCACGATCACCTTGTTCTCCTTGGGCAGGACCTTCGAGATCGTGCCCTCCTTGCCCTTGTCCTTGCCGCTGACGACACGGACGGTGTCACCCTTCTTGAACTTCATGGTCACAGCACCTCCGGGGCGAGGGAGACGATCCTCATGAACTTCTTGTCGCGCAGCTCGCGGCCGACCGGTCCGAAGATGCGGGTGCCGCGGGGCGTGAGGTCCTCCTTGATGAGGACGGCCGCGTTCTCGTCGAAACGGATGTACGAGCCGTCCGGACGGCGCTTCTCCTTCTTCGTGCGCACGACGACGCAACGCACGACCTCACCCTTCTTCACGCCGGCACCGGGGATCGCGTCCTTGACGGTTCCGATGAAGACGTCACCGATCGAGGCATAGCGACGGCGCGTGCCGCCGAGCACCTTGATGACGAGCACTTCCTTTGCGCCGCTGTTGTCGGCGACGCGGAGACGGGATTCCTGCTGGATCACTTCGCACGCTCCACGATCTCGGTGATGCGCCACCGCTTGAGCTTCGACATCGGACGGATCTCCATCACGCGGACGCGGTCGCCGACGTTGGCGTCGTTCGCCTCGTCGTGCGCGTAGAGCTTCTTCGTGCGGAGGACGAACTTGTCGTACTTCGGGTGGCGGACGCGCTCGACCACCGCGATGACGGCCGTCTTGTTCATCTTGTTGGACACGACGAGGCCCTCGCGCACCTTGCGCGCGGAACGGTCGGTCTGTGCTGCTTCGGTCATTTCGCTACTCACTTCGCTGCTGCCTCGGCCGCCGCGATCTCCTTCGCGCGGATGAGGGTGTTGATGCGGGCAATCTGGCGGCGCACCTTGCGCAGCTCGGCATGGGAGTCGAGCTGGCCGGTGGCCAGGCGGAACCTCAGGTTCAGCGCCTCCTGCTTGGAGGCCCTGAGCTCGGCAACGAGGCCGGCGAGGTCGAGTTCCTTGAGTGTGTCTGTGTTGCGTGCCATGTCGATCCTCCGCTCAGATCGGCTCGTCGCGCGTGATGACGCGCGCCTTGATCGGGAGCTTCTGCACCGCACGCTCGAGCGCCTGGCGGGCAACCTCGGGCGTGGGGTACGACAGCTCGAACAGGACGCGTCCCGGCTTCACGACTGCCACCCAGAACTCGGGGTTGCCCTTGCCCGAACCCATTCGGGTCTCCGCAGGCTTCTTGGTGACGGGCTTGTCGGGGAACACGTTGATCCACACCTTGCCGCCGCGCTTGATGTGACGGGTCATGGCGATACGTGCGGCCTCGATCTGGCGGGCCGTGATCCAACCGGGCTCGAGCGCCTGGATGCCGTACTCGCCGAACGCGAGGCCGTTGCCGCCCTTGGCCACACCCTTCATGCGGCCGCGCTGGTGCTTGCGGTGCTTCGTCTTGCGGGGCATCAACATGGTCAGTCCTCCCCCCGCAGCTTCGGGGTCTCGTGCGAGTCGTGCATGCGACGCTCGATCGCCTCCTCCTCCTCGAGGAGACGCTCGAACTCGGGGTCGGCCTCCTTCACGAGCGGCGCGACCTCGGGCTCGATGTCGGCACCGGCGCGCGGGCCGGCGGACGACACCACGCGACGCGTGGGCGCCGAGGCCTCGGGTGCGGCCTGGCCGGACGTACCGCCGACGGCCATCGCGGCCTCACGGGAGATCTTGTCCTGCGACTGGGTCTTGTACGGCACGATGTCGCCCTTGTAGAGCCACACCTTCACGCCGACACGGCCGCTGCTGGTGCGTGCCTCGCGGAAGCCGTAGTCGATGTCGGCACGGAGCGTGTGCAGCGGCACACGACCCTCGCGGTACCACTCGGTGCGGCTCATTTCCGCACCACCGAGGCGACCGGAGCACTGCACGCGGATGCCGAGCGCACCGAACTTCTGCGCGTTCTGCACCGCACGCTTCATGGCGCGACGGAAGGCGATGCGGTTCACGAGCTGGTCGGCCACGCCCTGGGCAATCAGGGCGGCGTCGAGCTCGGCCTGCTTGATCTCCACGATGTTCAGCTGCAGCCGGTTGTTGCCGGTGATACGCGCGAGACCGGCGCGAAGCTCGTCGGCCTTGGCTCCCTTGCGCCCGATCACGATGCCGGGACGTGCGGTGTGCACGTCGATGCGGAGCTTGTCTCGGGTGCGCTCCACCTCCACGCGGCTGACGGCGGCGTCCTCGAGGGTGGTCATCAGGTACTCACGGATCTTCCAGTCCTCGGTGAGGTAGTCCTTGTACTCGCGCTCGCTGAACCAGCGGCTCTTCCAGTCGGTGGTGACACCGAGGCGGAAGCCGTACGGATTGATCTTCTGGCCCATCAGCTCTCGCTCTCCTCGGTCGTGACGTCGGCGGCGGCGTCCTCCGCCGGTGCCTCGTTCACTGCTGTCTCGTCCTTCGCGGGTGCGGTCCTCGCACGGCTCGCCGCGACGCGCGCCCGGCGACCCGCGGCCGCTCCGCCACGGGCGTTCGTCTTGGCGTCACGCACGGTCATCTGATGCTCGCTCATCACGTCGACAACCACGGTGATGTGACAGGTGCGCTTGTTGATCTTGCCGGCGCGGCCCCGTGCGCGGGGACGGAAGCGCTTGAGGGTCGGGCCCTCGTCGGCGAAGCAGGCCTTCACGTACAGGTCGTCGGCCTGCTGCTCGTCGTTGTGCACCGCGTTCGCCACTGCGGACGCAAGCACCTTCCGCACGACGCGCGCGGCCTCACGGTCGGTGAACTTGAGGATCTCGTCGGCCCTCTGCACGTCCTTGTCGCGCACGAGGTTCAGCACGACGCGCGCCTTGGAGGCGGACATGCGCACGTACTTCGCGGTTGCGGCGGTGCCACCCTTGGTGCCCCAGGGCTGGCGGTTCTTCTCGTTGAGCTTCGGTCCGGTCATGGCTTACTTCTTCACCGTCTTTTCCTGGCCCGAGTGGAACTTGAACGTGCGCGTGGGCGAGAACTCGCCGAGCTTGTGTCCCACCATGGACTCGGTGACGTACACCGGGACGTGCTTGCGGCCGTCGTGGACGGCGATCGTGTGGCCCACCATGTCGGGGACGATGGTGGAGCGGCGCGACCATGTCTTGATGACCTTGCGGTCGCCGCTCGCGTTGGCGGCGTCGATCTTCTTGAGCAGGTGCTCGTCGACGAACGCCCCCTTCTTCAGGCTGCGCGACATGGACTACCTCCGTCCCTTCCCGGTGCGGCGCCGGCGCACGATGAGCGACTGCGACGGCTTGTTGTTGTTGCGGGTGCGTCCCTCGGGCTTGCCCCAGGGCGACACGGGCGGACGACCGCCCGAGGTCTTGCCCTCGCCGCCACCGAGCGGGTGGTCGACGGGGTTCATGGCGACACCGCGGGTCTGCGGGCGCACGCCCTTCCAACGGTTGCGGCCGGCCTTGCCGATCTTCACGAGCTCGTGCTCGCTGTTTCCGACCTCGCCGACGGTGGCACGACAGTCGAGCAGCACGCGCCTCATCTCGGTGGAGGGCAGACGGACCGTGGCGAAATCACCGTCCTTGGCGACGAGCTGCACGGCCATGCCGGCGGACCGGCCCATCTTGCCGCCCTGGCCGGGGCGCAGCTCCACGTTGTGCACGAAGGTGCCGACGGGGATGAAGCGCAGCGGCAGCGCGTTGCCGGGCTTGATGTCGGCACCGTGGCCGCTCTCGACGAACGTTCCGGGCTCGAGACCCTTCGGCGCGAGGATGTAGCTCTTCGTGCCGTCGACGTAGTGCAGAAGCGCGATGCGGCAGGTGCGGTTCGGGTCGTACTCGATGGCGACGACCTTCGCCGGCACCCCGTCCTTCGTGCGCTTGAAGTCGATGATGCGGTACTGGTTCTTGTTGCCGCCGCCACGGTGGCGCGCGGTCTTGCGGCCGTACGAGTTGCGGCCGCCCGACGACGACTTCGACGCGAGAAGGGTCTTCTCGGGTGCGGACTTCGTGATGTCGGAGAAGTCGGAGACGGTCTGGAACCGACGTCCGGCACTGGTGGGCTTGCGCTTGCGGATTGCCATGGGGAACTCAGCTTTCGAACAGCGGGATCTTGCTTCCCGCCGCAAGGGTGACGATGGCGTGCTTGGCGTCGGGACGCTTGCCGAGACGGTTGGTGTTGCGGGTGCGGGTGTGCTTGCCCTTGCGGTTCAGCGTGTTCACGCGTAGAACCTTGACGCCCCAGATCTCCTGGACGGCATCGTGGATCTCGGGCTTGGTGGCGTCGGGGTGCACCTCGAAGGTGTAGACGTCCTGCTCGATCAGGGCGTAGCTCTTCTCGGAGACCACGGGCCTGATGATGATGTCGCGCGGGTCCTTCATCACTCTGCGTCCTTCGTTGCGGGGAGGCTGTCCTTCGAGAAGACGATCCAGTCGTTGCACAGCACGTCATATGCGTTGAGCTCACCGGTGAGGATGAGCTGCACCTCGGGGAGGTTGCGGAAGCTCTTCATCGTGACCTCGTCGGAGGGGCTCACCACGACGAGCACCCTGCCCTCGAGACCGAGCGCGGCGAGAGCCTTCGCGGCGTCCTTCGTGCTCGGCTGGGCGAAACCCCAGGAGTCCACGACAACGAGACGGCCCTCGCTGCGGCGGTCGGACAGTGCTGAAGCAAGTGCGAGGCGCACCATCTTGCGCGGAACGCGCTTGGTGTACTTGCGGGGTTTCGGGCCGAGCGCGATGCCGCCACCGGTGTAGTGCGGCGCGGTGATGGAGCCCTGGCGCGCGCCGCCGGTGCCCTTCTGGCGGAACGGCTTCTTGCCGCCACCCGACACCTCGGCACGGGTCTTGGTGTTCTGCGTGCCGGAACGACGGTGAGCGAGCTGGGCCGTGACGACCTGGTGCATCACCGGCACGTTCGGCTGCACGGCAAAGAGGCTGTCCGCCAGTTCCACCGTGCCGGCGCCCTTGCCGCTCGTGTTCTTCACATCCACTGATGTCATCTGCATCACTTCGCCTTCACTGCGTTGCGCACGATGACAACGCCGCCGTTGGGGCCCGGGACCGAACCCTTGACCAGGACGAGACCGCGCTCGGCGTCGGCCTGCACGATCTCGAGATTGAGGGTGGTGACCTGCTGGTTGCCCATGTGGCCCGCCATGCGGAGGCCCTTGAACACGCGGCCCGGGAACGAGCACGAGCCGATCGAGCCCGGAGCACGGTGGTGCTTGTGGTTGCCGTGGCTGGCACCCTGACCGTTGAAGTTGTGTCGCTTCATGCCGCCGGCGAAGCCCTTTCCGCGGCTCACCGCGGTGACGTCGACCTTGTCACCGGCCGCGAGGACGTCGGCGAGGATCTCCTGGCCCACTGCGAAACCGTCGACGGAGTCGAGGCGAAGCTCCACCACTCGGCGGCCGGGCTCCACGTTCGCCTTCGCGAAATGTCCGGCCTCGGGGCGGGGCAGCTTGTCGGCCTTCTTCTGCCCGTAGGTGACCTGGAGCGCGTTGTATCCGTCGCGGTCAGCGGTCTTCACCTGCACGATGCGCGCCGGCTCGACACGCAGCACCGTGACGGGGATGACGCGCTGGTCATCGCCCCAAACCTGGGTCATGCCGACCTTCTCGCCGACGATCGCTTTTTGTGCCATGGCGTTTCTCGTTCTGCTTCTTCACGCAAATGCTCCGATGGCTTTCGCCAACGGAGCACTCAACTGGGTTGTGCCGTGCGGTTCCGGCGGGGCCGGCCTTCACGGACGTCGATTTTCGGGAAAGTCGACTGTCAGTCCGTGCGGGTCGGGACGGGCCCGACTCGCGAAGAGAGAACGCTATCGGGGCAGTATCGGCCTGCCACCCGTACCGGACAGGGATTCGGGACCACGTCAGGCACGAGCAAGGATGCCCCGGCGGGGTGGATCAGACCGGGAAACGGGCCCTCAGCCACTCCACCACGGCCTCCATGGCGGGCCGGCGGTGTCCCTCCAGATAGTGGGGAGCGCCCTTCATCTCCAGATAGGTCCGGTCGGCTGCGCCCGAGTTCTCCACGATTTCCATGGCCTGGCGGACCCTGATCTCGGTGTCGGCAGTCGGGTGGACGAGGATCGTGGGCACGGTCACACGGGGCATGGTGTCGGCCAGCCGGGCGTGGCTGGACAGGCCGGACCAGGTGGACAGCCAACCCCTGGCGGTCATCGTGCGGGCCAGTCCGCCCCGGCCGTAGTTCGCCTCCATGGGGTCGGGGAAGGCAAAAAGGGACCCCATCGGGCGGTCATCGGGGTCGATCGAGAGGTCGAGATAGGCGGGATCTGCCAGGGTTCGGTAGATCGTCATGTAGCGGGTGAACACCCGCCGGGCCCTCAGTTCTCGCCATTCCGCAGGGTTTGTGCTCTTGTGAACACCTGCGAGCGCCACCCCCGCCTCGTCGGCATCAGCGATCGACTGTTTGGCGACAGCATCCAGCCGGGCCACGCGGGCCACCTGGGCTGCGCGGTATCCGTCCAGCCATCCCGGGTCGTACGAGCACGGCTCCGGCCAGGGTCGCCAACCATTGTCCGGGTTGTACATGTCGAGCTCGGGCACCCTGGAGAAAGGGTCGGTCTCGTCGGCAACCGAGGGGTCGATGACCTGGAGCATGAACACTCCCTCACCCGGGTGGGCAGCCATCCCGATCCAGCCGTCGCCGATTCCGAGTTCCGCATTCGCCATCGCCATGAGCGACCCGCCGCCCGAGTTGCCGAGAAGCACGACCGACTCCGCACCGCGCCCGACCATGAAGTCGTGCGCAGCCTTCACATCGATGATGCAGTTCTCGTGGAGACAGTCGGTGTCGTTCCCCATGTACCGCGTGCCGAACCCGAGAACCGCGAAACCTGCCTCCGCGAGGAGCGGACACGCGTAGTGCACCGAGAAGTCACCGCGCGGGTGCGACAGGATCACCGCCGACTTCCACCTGCCGTTCGGTGGCGTCCAGAGAATGCCGCGCACGAGCGCACCGTCGGGCGTGACGATGCGGACGTCCTCACGGGGAATCCGCACCTTCGGTGCATCCTCCGCGAGCGGCCAGTACCCGAGACCGAAAGGGCGCCGTTCCCCTGTGTGCGTGTCGAGGAAGTCGCTCATCGGCCCGCCTTCTCGGCGAGCTCCTTCGCGCCCGGGTAATCAGCCTTGCCGTTCGGCGCACGCGGAACCTCGTTCACGAACACGACCCGCTTCGGTGCCTTGTACCCCGACAACTGTGACTTCACCGAGGCGATCACTGCGGACTCATCGAGAGACGAGCCGGGACGCAGTGACGCCACCGCAACGACCGCCTGCCCGAACTTCTCGTCGGGGAGACCCACCACGAGACAGTCCTCGACGCCGTCCACGCGCTTCACGGCCTCCTCCACCTCCTCGGGGAAGACCTTCTCCCCCGCAGTGTTGATCACCTGGCTGCCGCGGCCGAGCAGCACCAGCTGCCCGTTCTCGTCGAACGTCGCGAGGTCTCCGGGGAACGAGTAACGCACGCCGTTCACCACCCGGAACGTGCGGGCCGACTTCTCGGGATCCTTGAAGTACCCGAAAGGCGTGAGACCGCCGTTCGCGACCTTTCCCGTGCGGCCGTCGCCGGGAACAACCTCGACGTCGTCGTCGTCGAAGACCTTGGTGGTGGGGTTCATCGCGAACTTCGCAGTTGCGGCGCGTGCATCCTTCGTGCTCACGCTCGTGGCCATCGCTCCCTCGGTGGAACCCATCGCGTCGACGAGCATGATCCCCGGGACGTGGTCGAGGATCCTGGTCTTCACCTCGGCCGTCCACATCACCCCGGATGACGTCATCCGTGACAGTGAGGACGTGTCGTACGGGCGTCCGGCCCTCACTGCGGCATCGAGCGCGTCGGCGATGGGACGCGCGAACGCGTCGCCCACGATCACGGCCTGGTTCACGGCCTCTTCCTCGACGATGCGCAGCATCTCATCCGCGTCGAACTTCCTCGACGGGAGGAGTGCAACGGTGCCACCGGTGCTGTGGGGCATCATCGCGCCGATCCACATGCCGGTGCCGTGCATGAGCGGACAGCACGGGAGCGACACGTACGGGCCGTTCGCCGTGCGGAGGTTGCGGACAGTCTCCGTCATCTCGCCGATCGAGCCCGGCATCGGGACGAACTGTGCGGTGAAACTGTTCAGCGCGAACTGCGCGGTGATCTCGCCCATCCGGTACATCACGCCCTTCGGCATGCCGGTGGTGCCGCCGGTGTACAGCATGTAGACGTCGTCGGACGAACGGGCGATGCGCGGTGCCGGCTGGTGTGCCGCGAGCAACTGCTCGTAACCCACCTTGCCGGGCACGTCTGCCGGTGGCGGTCCGTCGTCCACCTCCACCACGAGCCTGAGCATGGGCAGCCGCCCGACGACCTCGGCAACACGGTCGGCCAGGGATGAGTGGTACACCAACGCCCTGCAGTCCGCGTTGTCCAGCAGGTACTCGAGCTCGGTGCCGAGGTAACGGAAGTTCACGTTCACGGGCACGCCGCGCTGCTTGAACGTGCCGTAGTGCGCCTCGAGGTACTCGTTCGAGTTGTACAGGTACAGACCGACCTTGTCGTCGGGACCGAGCCCTGCGCCGGACAGGGCCGCGGCGAACCTCGACGCCCGTTCGTCGTACTGGGCCCAGGTGAACCTGCGCCCGCCGGCGATCACCGCGGGCAGGTCAGGCACCGTGTCGGCCATTGCCTCCCACAGGGTCGCAAATGTCAGGTCGCCGGTTGATTCCCCCATGGGCGAAGAATAACCACGCCCGGCCACCCGGCCGTCAGCCGGCGGGGCGGGTGACGAGCGTGGCGGTGAGGGTGACGGTCTGACCGTCGCGCGACACCACGACAGTGACCTTGTCACCGGGTGCGGAGTCACGGATGATGCCGATGAGGGCACCCTGTCCGGTGATCGGCTGGTCGTTCACGGACAGCACCACGTCGTTCACCTTGAGACCTGCATCGTCAGCGGGCGAACCCTTCTCGACCTCGCTCACCACCGCACCCACGCCGCCGTCCTGGCGGTCGCCGAGCGCGACGCCGAGATACCCTTGTGCGCGCTTCGTGCCCTTCGATTCCGTCCGCAGCACCTCGACGACTCTCTCCACCTCACCCACGTGGATGGCGAAACCGATGTTGTTCGCCGACGACGTGTTCGTGCTGCGTGCCACCGCCGTGTTCACACCCACGACCTGACCGGTCATGTTGATGAGCGGGCCGCCGGAGTTGCCCGAGGAGATGGCCGCATCGGTCTGGATGAGCCTGTTCAGCGCGCCGTTCTCGTCGGTGATGGTGCGGTTGAGTGCGCTCACGATGCCGCTGGTGACGCTGGCACCGCCGTCCAGGTCGAGCGCGTACCCGACAGCCACCACCTGGTCGCCCACGGCGATCCCCGCGGGGTCGGCGAGGGTCGCCGGGATGAGACCTCTCACGTTCTCGATCTTCACGAGAGCCAGGTCGTTGCTCGCGTCCTCCGCAAGGACCTTTGCCTTCCTCGGCTCGGTCTCGCCGGAGAGAACCACCCGGACCTCGGTGGCGTCGGCCACGACGTGCGCGTTGGTGACGACCTCACCGTCGGGGGTGATGATGATGCCGGTGCCGATCGCCTCACCGTCGGTGCCGACCGAGTCGATCGTGACCACGCTCGGGGCGATCACCGCGGCGGCCTTCGCGACCGGTGTGTTGCCGACCTTCGACGGGTCGACCGACGACGCGGTGACGAGTGGTGCGCCGGAGGTTCCTGACCCTTGGTCAACCAGCCCGGCGCCGACCGCACCGCCCAGGACACCGGCGAGGAGCCCGGCGAGAGCCGCAACGAGAACGAGCGGGAGACTGCGTCCCCTGCGGCGACCGCGCGGGGTGTCGGGCATCTGCGGCGGGGTGTTGATCCAGTGAGGCTCGAAGCTCATGGTGCCTTATCTAGCCGAACGAGAGGCAGACAAGAACGGGGCCGGTCAAGAATTTCCGAAGAATGAGGTCCCGACGGGACCGGTGTCATCCCTGGATCTTGATCTCGATGTCGACACCGGCCGGCAGCTCGATGCGCTGGAGGGACTCCACGATCTTCGGGCTCGGCTCGACGATGTCGATGAGGCGCTTGTGGATCCGCATCTCGAAGTGCTCGCGGGAGTCCTTGTCGATGTGCGGCCCGCGGATGACCGTGAAACGGTGCTTGTCGGTGGGCAGCGGAATGGGGCCGCGGATCTTGGCGTCGTTGCGGATGACAGTCTCGACGATGGCCCTGGTGGACTTGTCGAGCTGGTCGTGATCGAACGCCTTCAGGCGGATGCGGATGCTGTTCGCCATGGCAGTTACTTGATGATCTTGGTGACACGCCCCGCACCAACAGTGCGGCCACCCTCACGGATCGCGAAACGCAGACCCTCATCCATCGCGATCGGCTTGCCGAGCTCCACCGTCATCGACACGTT
>JBEGQL010000023.1:0-20665 GCA_041181005.1 Actinomycetota bacterium | reverse complement strand
GTCTTTGCTGTCCGCGTGACCGGACGGCGCACCACCACGACAGCGGCGACAACGCCCGAGATCACGATTGTCAGCATCACGATCGCAGCGGCGAGTGCAAGCGACTCCACCCGCGAACCCTACGCCCGGCTCACTCAACCAACGAGACTCTGGTGGAGCTGAGGGGAATTGAACCCCTGACCTCTTGCATGCCATGCAAGCGCTCTGCCAACTGAGCTACAGCCCCGTAACGGGAGCCCTCACTCTACCAACGGCCGCCCGAGTTACGAACCGGTGGCGGCCCGCCAGTCCACCGCCGTGACGTCCCTGTAGAGGCGCTCGATCTCGTAGAACCGCCTGGTCTCCTCGGCGAACACGTGGACAACCACGTCGCCGTAGTCGACGAGCACCCACTGCTGCTCGCCGGTGCCCTCGCTGCGGAGCGGCCCCCTTCCGGTGTCCTCGCGCACGCGGCGCAGCACCTCGTCGGTGACCGCGCGCACCTGGCGCGGGTTCGACGCACTCGCCACCACGAAGAACTCGGTCACCGCGATCACCTCACCCACGGGCAGCACCACCACGTCGGTGGCCAGCTTGTCGTCACATGCGACAGCGCACAGCACGGCAAGGTCGCGCGACTCGATGTCGACCGTCATTCGGGCACCGTGCTCGACGTCGTGGTGGTGGCGATCGTGCGGCCTGCGGGGCTTCCGATGAACTCGCGGAAGTCCTCGCCGAGCACGATCCTCGCGTTCACTCCCTCGATCACCTCGTCGGTCAGCCGGTACGACAGTTCCCCCATGAGAGACACGTACTGGCCGAGGTCGTTCTGCACCGCCGGGTCGTCGAAGTAGACGCGGGTGGCCTGCTCGGGTGCGGCCGCCACCGTCCGCACCACGACCACGTTCGCCCCGGCGTAGGCGAGTCGCAGCACGGCCTCACGCACGAGTCCGGAGTCGTCGTACGGGGTGTCGATCATGATCGCGAGACTGTTCGACACGAGCGCGATGGCGCTCGGCGCGATGCTCGCCATCACCATGATCACCTCGCCGCCGTCCAGTTCGTAGAGGTCCGCATTCGACGGGTTGCGCACCGGGTCGGTGATGAGCGATCCCTTCAGCTGCCACACCTGCACCGGGCCCGCGAGCAGGGCCGCCACGTACCCGGGCAGGTCCGCGGGCTCGGTTGCGGCCCCGGGGAGAGCGGTCGTGTCGGTCACCGAGGGAGTTCCGGCGGATGCCACCGCGGTCCACAACTCCTTGACCACCGGCAACCTCGACGACTCGGCCACCCCGTCCTGCACTGCAGCAAGAGCCGACGCGACCCGGTCGGGGGCGAGCGTTGACTCCCCCGCGGGTGCCACCTGCGTCGTTGTGCCGTCGGGTTGGGTGTCGAGCACCGGCGCAGGCAGATTCACGCTGCGCTCGCCGACACCGGTGAGCAAAGTTGCGAGTTCGGCGGCGTTCACGTCGTCCGCGGCGGTGAACGACACGTTCAGCAGTCCCTCCACATCGGCACGCAGTGCGGCAAGACCCGCCACAGGGTCCGCCGCCCCCGAGTACGAGTCCGCGACGCGGTGGATTGTTCCCGACTTCGGGATCTCCGCGTTCGCGCCGACCGGGATGGACACGATGCTGCCCCCGCGGCCCGAGGGGTCGAGCGCGAGCATCGCCATCGACGCGACCTGACCACGCGGGTTCGTGACGGCGAGCAGCGCGGTGGGGGTCGTGGGGATCTTCGTGGTGGGCCGGTTGTCGACGCTGTCGCCGCCGGTCTCGTTCAGCAGACGGTTCGCGCCGAACACCATGCCCGACGGGAGAAGGACTATTCCCACGAGGCCCGAGACGAGCGCCGCGAGCGCCCTGCGACGGCGGCGCGCGGGGATCGCGCTCACTGCTGCCCCCGGTAGAGACCGTGCGAGGAGATCAACCCCGCGACGGCCGGGCCGACCGACGCAGTCACGTCGGTGCCGGCGGCGGCGGCCGCCCGCACCTCGCTCGAGGACACATCAACGGGGTTCATCGACACGAACTCGACCCGCCCCGCGCCCGCAGGCGCCGACGGTCGTTCGTTGCCCCTGCTCACCACGACGAGCGTAGAGAGCGAGGCCACATCGACATGACGTTGCCACGTCGGGAAACCGCGCGCGGTGTCCACACCCATGATGAGGAACAGTTCGGTGCCCGGGGCCTCACGGTGGATCTCTTCAAGAGTGTCCACGGTGTACGTGGGACCACCGCGGCTGATCTCGCGGTTGTCGACCCCGAGACCGTCGGTTTCTGCCACGAGCGCCCGCACCATCTCGAGGCGCACGCCGGCCGGGGTCACGGTCCGGCCCTGGCCGGTCTTCTGCCACGGGTCGTGGGCCGGAAGGAGGTCCACCCGGTCGAGCCCGAGGGCGTCCCGGGCCGCGGTGGCCGCCGCCAGGTGCCCCAGGTGGGGAGGGTCGAATGTGCCCCCGAGGAGCCCGAGCCTCATCCCCGCCCAGTACCTGGGCGGGTTCGGGGCTTCTGAGGGCACCGCCCGAGTGTAGGTGCCGCGTCCGTCAGTCCCCGGACGGGTTGGATTTGGCCCTAGCGCGTGGTACGGCCCCGTGTTACAGTCAGTGTCCCCCCGACATGGGTCCCCCGGCCCGCGTCGTTCCTGTGTCCGTCGCCACGGCGCGCCACGGGAACATCACCAACACAAGGAATGTTGAACCACGCATCATGAATGACTCCATCGGTTTGTACCTGAACGACATCGGCAAGGTCCCCCTCCTCACGGCCGAGGACGAGCGCGAGCTCTCCAAGGCGATCGAGGCCGGACGCGAGGCAAAGAAGCGCCTCGACAACGGCGAGAAGTCCGCGGCGCTGCGCACGGCCGTGCGCAAGGCCAGCGTGGCAAAGGACCGCTTCATCCGCGCGAACCTGCGTCTCGTCGTGTCCATCGCCCGCCGCTACCCCCTGCCCCAGGGCATGGACCTCCTGGATCTCATCCAGGAGGGCAACCTCGGCCTCGAGCACGCAGTCGACAAGTTCGACTGGCGCCGTGGCTTCAAGTTCTCCACGTACGCCACGTTCTGGATCCGCCAGGCAATCGGACGTGCGCTCGACCAGAAGGCCAGCCTCATCCGCATCCCGGGTGACCGCTCCGCGAGCCTGCGCGCAGCGCTGCGCCAGTCCTCCGGCGACGGAGAGACACTGGACGCCTCGAACGCCGAGCTGCACCGCCTCACCACTCCCGTGTCCCTCGACAAGACCGTCGGTGACGACGGCGATGCGACTCTCGGTGACCTCATGCCGAACGGCCAGGGCACGCCCGAGGACGCCGTGATGGACCTCGTGGAGAGCGAGCTCCTCGAGGAGCTCCTCGGCACGCTCGAGCCCCGCGCCCGCATGGCCGTGGAGAAGCGCTTCGGCCTCTACGACGGCGAGAAGCAGAGCTTCCGCGAGATCGGCGAGGAGCTCGGCGTCACTGCCGAGGCCGCGCGTCGCCTCGTCAGCCGCGCGGTCGAGGGCCTCAAGGAGGACGCGGTCCGCATCCTCGCCGTCTGAGCCCCCGGGGCCGGACAACAGCAACAAGCGACCTCACGAGGGCCGCGCGGAAGGGGCGGGAAGCCCCCGACGCGCGGCTTTCGCACGTAATGCGGTTGCGAACCACCTCCGCACCCGCAAGGCTTTGGGACTATGCCGAAGAGCTGGAGCCCGTCGTCGTGGCAGAACTTCCCTGCCGCGCAGCAGCCGGAGTGGCCCGACCTCGCCGAGGTGGACGCTGCGCTCAAGCAGGTTGCCGGCTACCCGCCGCTCGTGTTTGCCGGCGAGGCCCGTGCGCTCCAGGCCGCACTGGCCCAGGTGGCCGCGGGCAACGCGTTCCTCCTCCAGGCCGGTGACTGTGCCGAGAGCTTCGAGGAGTTCAGCGCGAACAACATCCGCGAGAAGCTGCGCGTCATCCTCCAGATGGCGATCGTGCTCACCTATTCCATGGGCGTGCCGGTGGTGAAGGTCGGTCGCATGGCCGGCCAGTTCGCCAAGCCCCGTTCGTCGAACACGGAGAAGATCGGCAACCTCGAGATCCCGTCGTTCCGCGGCCACATCGTGAACGACCCCTCGCCCACCGAGGCGGCGCGCGTCCCGAACCCCGACCGCCTCGTGCAGGCGTACCACCAGTCGGCCTCCACCTTGAACCTGCTGCGCGCGTTCACGAAGGGTGGATTTGCTGACCTGAACCGTGTGCAGGCATGGACGCAGGAGTTCGTGGGGGCGAGCCCGGAGGGCCAGCGCTACGGACGCCTCGCCTCGGAGATCGACCGGGCGCTTCGCTTCATGCGCGCGTGCGGCGTCGACACCGAGAACAGCTCCACGCTCCACGAGGTCGACGTGTTCACCAGCCACGAGGCGCTCATTCTCGGATGGGAGGAGGCACTCACCCGGCAGGACTCCCTCACCGGCCAGTGGTACGACTGCTCGGCGCACATGCTCTGGATCGGCGAGCGCACGCGCCAGCTCGACGGTGCACATGTCGAGTTCCTGCGCGGCGTCGGGAACCCGATCGGCTGCAAGATCGGCCCGTCGGCCACCCCGGAGTGGCTGATCGAGCTGTGCGAGAAGCTGAACCCCGCGCAGGTGCCCGGCCGGCTCACCCTCATCAGCCGCATGGGATCGGACAAGGTGGAGGACGCATTGCGTCCGTTGCTGCGGGCGGTGCGCGACTCGGGACACCCGGTCGTGTGGGCGTGCGACCCGATGCACGGGAACACCTACACAGCGCCGAACGGCCGCAAGACGCGCAACCTGGATGACATCGTCACCGAGATCGCGGGGTTCGTGCGCGCGCACCATGCCGAGGGCACGTGGCCGGGCGGCATCCACGTGGAGCTCACCGGCGACGATGTCACCGAGTGCACGGGCGGCGGTCATTCCGTGACAGCGGATGATCTCGACACCCGCTACCAGACGATCTGCGACCCGAGACTGAACGGCCGCCAGTCGCTGGACCTCGCGTTCCGCGTGGCCGAGCTGGTCCGCGGCGCGGATGCCTGACCGATACGACGCCGCCTGGGCGCTTGCCGACCGGTTCCCCGTGCCGTGGTTCGCGGCGGCGGTGCTCGACCGTTTCGGCCACCACCTCCACGGCGACACCGCTCGTCGCACCCGCATCGCGTCCGTGAGCAAGCCGATCGCCGCATGGGCGGTTCTGGTGGCGCTCGAGGAGGGATCCGTGTCGCTCGACGACGCAGTCGGACAGGAGGGCTGCACGCTGCGTCACCTGCTCTCGCACGCGGGCGGCTACCCGTTCGACGGAACAGACCCGGTGGCCCGCCCGGGCGTGCGGCGCACGTACTCGAACACGGGGTACGACATGGTCGCGGCCCACGTCGAGTCCCGCACGGGGATCGCGTTCGCCGACTACCTCGCGGAGGCCGTGTTCGAGCCGCTCGGCATGGAATCGAGCGACCTTCTCGGCTCCTGCGCGAAGGACGTGCACTCCACGGTGGACGACCTCCTCCTGTTCGCGGGCGAGATGCGCAGGCCCGCACTCATCTCCCGCGACACGTACGTCACGGCGGTGACCCCCGCATTCCCCGAACTCGGTGGGGTGCTGCCGGGCATCGGCACCATGGAACCGTGCCCGTGGGGACTCGGCCCGGAGGTGCGCGGCCACAAGAACCCGCACTGGACCGCACCCGACAACTCGGCGTCGACGTTCGGTCACTTCGGGGGCACCGGCACGTTCCTGTGGTACGACCCTGTCATCGACACCGCGTGCGTCCTGCTCACCGATCGCGAGTTCGACGAGTGGGGCATGGAACACTGGCCCCAGTTCAACTCTGCGGTGCTGCGCTGCCAGCGCCACGGCTGACCTCCGCACCGATGAAACCGCTCGAGAAGTTCACCATGGGCATCGGCCCGCTGCTCGTGTGCGGGTTCGGCGTGCCGATGTCGAACAGCATGATCTTCCCGGCGCTCAGCGACCTCCAGGACAAATACCGGTTCTCGGATGCAGGCCTCGGCTACATCGCCGCATCGGGCTTCCTCGCCTCGCTCATCGTGCAGCTCACGGTCGCTCCGCTCGCCGACCGCCGCAACCCCAAGGTGATGGTGCTCGCCGGTGTCGTCTTCGCGGTTGCGGGCTCGGTGCTCTTCGCGTTCGGCGGGTCCCTCCCCGTCTTCGTGGTCGCCCGCGCGATCGCGGGGTCCTCGCTCGGGATGTCGGGGCCGGCCGTGCGGGCACTCGCAGCGAACATCGACAAGTCCCGCGCGGCCGAGCGGATGGCTCGGCTCCGCGGCGTGGAGATTGCGGGATTCACGGGCGGACCGCTCATCGGCGCGCTCCTCATCGGGCCGTTCGGCATCCGCGGGGCATTCCTCGTGTTCGCCGGTATCGGGGCGCTCGTGTTCCTCGCCGTGCTGTCGCGCGACCTGCCCTCGCTCCCCTCCACACCGGAGTCCGGTCGCCTCGCGCTCGAGCTGCTGCGCCACCGCAGGGTACGGGCGGCGGTGCTCGCCTCCGCGACGTTGTTCCTTCCCGTCGGCATCTACGACGCGCTGTGGGACCGCTACATCACCGACCGCGGCGGCAACAACTTCCAGGTCGGGCTCACGTTCCTGCTCTTCACCGTGCCGTTCATCATTTTCGGTGCCCGGGGCGGACGTCTCGTGGACAGGAAGGGACCGGAGAGGATGATCGTGCTCGGCATCGCGATGATGGTGCCGCTCGTGTTCGTCTACGGCCTGCTCCCCACCTCCGAACTTCTCGTGGTGTTCGCCGTGGTGGAGGGACTCATCAGCGCGGTCTCCTCGCCCTCGGCGCAGAGCCTCATGGCGAAGGTCGCACCGCTCGGGCGCGCGAGCGCCGCGCAGGGACTCCAGGCGAGCGGCGACCTCGTGGGGGCGATCCTCATGTCGTTCGCCGCGCCCTGGATGTACGGCGCGCACGGAGCCGCGTTCACGTTCGGCGTCGCCGCCGTGATGATGGCGGTCATGGGCGGCGCGGTGGCCGCGATGCTGCGGGAGAGACCGGTCAGCTGAGCCGTTCGACGATCATGGCCATTCCCTGGCCGCCGCCGACGCACATGCTCTCCATGCCGTACTGCTTGTCCTCCCACTGGAGGCCGTTGATCAGCGTGGTCATGATGCGCGCACCGGTCATGCCGAAGGGGTGACCGAGCGCGATCGCGCCGCCGTGCACGTTCAGCTTCTCCATGGGGATGCCGAGGTGCTTGGCCGACGGGAGGACCTGGGCGGCGAACGCCTCGTTGATCTCCACGAGGTCGATCTGGTCGATCGACATGCCGGCACGCTTCAACGCCTGGCGGCACGCCTCGATCGGGCCGAGGCCCATGATCTCGGGGTTCAGGCCCGAGACACCCGAGGACACGATGCGCGCGAGCGGCGTGAGGCCGAGCTGCCTGGCCTTGGTGTCGCTCATCACCATCACCGCGGCGGCACCGTCATTGAGCGGGCACGCGTTGCCGGCCGTGACCGAACCGTCGGGGCGGAACACGGGCTTCAGCTGTGACACTGCCTCGTAGGTGGTGCCGGGGCGCGGGCCGTCGTCCTTCGACACAACTGTGCCGTCGGGCAGCGTGAGCGGGGTGATCTCCCGCTCGAAGAAACCGTTGTCGACGTGCTCGCAGGCAAGGTTCTGGGAGCGCACGCCGAAGCGGTCCATCTCCTCGCGGGTCACGCCCTCGTGCTCGACAACGTTCTCGGCGGTCTGCCCCATCGCGATGTATGCGTCGGGGAGACCGGGCGCGGGGGTCCACTTGCCCTGGCCGCCCTCGGCGCGTGCGCGCGTGCGGGTGGCAGGCTCCTTGAAGAGCGGGTTCGGGGCGGAGTCACTCGCACCTGATGCGTAGCGGCTCACGGTCTCGACACCGGCTGCGATGAAGCAGTCACCTTCGCCCGACCGGATGGCATGCGCGGCCATGCGGATGGTCTGCAGCGACGACGAGCAGTAGCGGTTGACGGTCACGCCGGGGACGTCGTCGAGACCCGCCAGGATCGCCGCCATGCGGGCGATGTTGAAGCCACCCTCGCCGGCGGGCTGGCCGATGCCCATCATCAGGTCCTCGACGTCGCTTGCCTTCACCTGGGGAACCTTGGCCATGAGCGCGCGGATGATCTGGGCCGACATGTCGTCGGGCCGGAGGTCCTTCAGCGACCCCTTGTTGGCGCGACCGATCGGGCTGCGGGCTGTGGCGACGATGACTGCTTCGGGCATTGGGGCCTCCTGGCTCGAGTTGCCCGAGGGTCGGGACAACGACCCCCGAAACTAGCGAACGGGGCCCTCTCCCGCCCTGCCCGGGGACCGGCACCGGGCAATAACCTCGCGTCATGGAACTTCCCCGCGTGCCTCTCGCCGACATCGACCTCTCGTCACCTGAGTTCTGGACCGCGCCGCGCGAGTGGCGTTTCGGCGCGTTCAGGACGCTGCGCGACGAGGACCCGTTCCGGCACTTCGAGGAGTTCCAGCCGGAGGAGTCCCTCTTCCCGCGCGGCCCCGGCTACCGCGCCCTCGTGCGCCACGACGACATCTGGCACGTGAGCCGCAACCCGCAACTGTTCTGCAGCGGGAAGGGCTCGAACATCGGCGACATGCCGGTCGAGATCAACGAGTTCTTCGGTTCCATGATCAACATGGACGACCCCAAGCACTTCCGCCTCCGCTCCATCGTGTCGAAGGGTTTCACGCCCAAGGAGATCACGGCACTCGAGGAGTCCGTCCGCATCCGCTCGGCTGCCGTGATCGACCGCATGTTCGAGCGCTTCCCGGAGAGGGAGTGCGACTTCGTGAAGGAGGTGGCCGCGCTCATGCCGCTGCAGATCATCTGCGACATGATGGGCATCCCCGAGTCCGACGAGGAGATGATCTTCAACTGGACGAACACCATCCTCGGCGTGGGTGACCCCGAGTACGTCGGCACCTTCGAGGACCTCGTGCGGGTGGGCGGCGAGATCTTCAGCTATGCACTCGCACTCGGCGAGGAGCGGAAGGCCAACCCGCGCGGGGACATCGCCTCGGTGATGATGTCGGCCGAGGTCGACGGCGAGCGCCTCACCGCCCAGGAGTTCGGGTCGTTCTTCATCCTCCTCGTCGTGGCCGGCAACGAGACCACGCGTACCGCCATCGCGCACGGCATGCGCGAGCTCACCCTCCACCGCGACCAGCGGTCCAAGTGGTTCTCCGATTTCGAGACGCACCAGCGCACCGCGGTGGAGGAGATCGTGCGGTATGCGACTCCGGTCATCCACTTCCGCCGCACTGCCACCGAGGACACAGAGATCAACGGCCAGCCCATCAAGGAGGGCGAGAAGGTCGTGATGTTCTACCAGTCGGGCAACCGCGACGAGCGCGTGTTCGACGACCCTGACGGGTTCGACATCACACGGCCGCTCGCACCCGCCCAGGTCGGCTTCGGTGCCGGCGGGCCGCACTTCTGCCTCGGCGCGAACCTCGCACGGCGCGAGGTGGGAGTGATGTTCGACGAGATCCGCCGCCGGGTCCCCGACCTCGAGATCACGACCGAGCCTGACTACCTGCAGAGCTCTTTCATCAACGGCATCAAACGGATGCGCTGCGCCTGGTAGGTGCGGGCGCGGCGGGGCTACTCCGCGATCATCGTGATGTCGGCAACCACCGCCGCGTGGTCGCTCGGCTGCACGCCCTCGACGGGGTCCACGCCGGCCAGCCACACGCGCGAGGGGTTGCCTAGCGGGCGCGGCCTCGGCCAGCTCACGAAGAGATAGTCGAGCCGGCGGTTCGGCCACGTTGAATCGGCGATGTACGGGTTGTCGCGTCTCCACGTGTGACCGCTTCCCTCACCCGCAACCTCCCAGAGGTCGGTGAACACGAGACCCGGCACGGCGGGCTCGCGACGGCCGGTGAGCATGCGCACCTCGTCGGAGTCCGGCACGGCGTTGAAGTCACCCGCCATGATCACGGGCGTGTCCACCTCCGGGTCCTCGCGCAGGGAGTCCACTATCGCGCACAGCGACTCCACCTGAGCGACGCGCGTGCCCGACTGGTCGAATCGGTAGTCGAGGTGCGTGCACACCGTCCACCAACGACCGTACGGCGTGTCGAGCTGGGCGACGACCGCACGACGGTGGCTCGGCGCCCCCGTGTAGTCGGGCAGGCGGTGGACCTGCCAGCGCACGATCGGCCACCGCGAGAGGATCGCGTTGCCGAGGCTGACGCCCTCGTCGTACCACGGACCCTCGGTGCGCGCGACGTACATGTTCAGTTCCTCTGCGAGCCAGTCGGCCTGGTCGAGACCGCCCTCCTGGCCCCACACCTCCTGGAGAAAGACGATGTCGGCCTCCTGCTCGCGGAGCACCTTCAGGATCGCGGGCTGGCGGTCGCGCCACGGGCCGAACTGCCACCACACGTTCCAGGTGAGGATGCGCGCCTGCATGCCGTGACGCTACGGGGAACTTCGCGTCAGGCGGACAGAAAATCCACGAGTGCCGTCGCGATGACCTCGGGCTGCTCGGGAAGCATGGCATGGCCGGCGCCGTCGATCTCCACGAGCCGTGCGTGCGGGGCGTGTTCGGCGACGTACCGGCGGCCGTTCTCGGGCGGAGCAACGGCGTCCTGCAGGGCCTGCACCACCATCACCCGGTCCGTCGAGGCACCCCACCAATCCTCGCGCGGCGTGGACAGCACGGCGGCGCGTTGATAGCGGAACACTTCCGGCATCCAGCCCCCTCTCCACGCGTCCGGGTCGTTCCCTTCTGCGAAGAACACCGTGCGAACCGCGTGACGTCTCTCGGACCAGTCGAGCGCGGTGTCAAAGCAACGGCCGAGTGCGTCCCAGATTCCCGGTGACGGTTCCACCAGACCGCCGGCCGCGAGCAGCACGAGTGACTCCACCCGGTCGTTGTAGTCGGCGGTCATCGTCCGGGACAGGCGGTTGCCGAATGCATGCCCCACGAGATGGAACCTGGCGATACCCATTGCGTCGATGCGCGCGACAGCGTCGGACGCGAGATCGTGGAGAGTTGCCTCCCCCTCCCATCGCGGCCGTGGTTCCAGCAGGATGCACGTGAACCCCGCGGACTCGAGTGCGGGAACCACCGGGACGAAATCATCCGCGGGACGACCGAGGGACGGCACCATCACCACGGCCCCGCTCACGCCCGTCCCCCTGCCTGCGCCAACTCGGGCCTCACTGCACTGCGAGGCTCGCGCGGAACTCCGCATCCTCGATGAGGGCACGGATCTCGGGCGACGGCTCGCTGAGGCGCTCCAGGGTGACGCCGATGATTCCCCCGGTGAACCGGTTGATCAGCGGGTAGTCGCCCACGGGCACCCCGGAGTCAAGGCCCACGTCGAACGTCTCACCGCTGATCGAGAAGATCACGGGCACCGTGCGCTCCTTGCGGACCGTGCCCACGGGCCGGCCGTCCACGGAGAGGACGGCGTCGCCGCCACCGCCCATCCCCCCGTCATAGGCGAAATCGACCGTGACCTCGTGACGACCGGGGCGGAGAGAATCCGGCCCGACGATCACGTAGTGCTCGTGACCCAGCCACGAGTAGTGGTAGCAGGGACGCCCTGCCGCGTCGAGATAGAGCGACCACCCCGCCATGTTCCCTCCCTGCGCGGCGACCACGCCGGTGCAACCGCCTGCGGGCACCTCCACCTCGGCCGTGATGCGGAACGAACAGTTCTTGAGGTTGACCACCGAACGCTCCGGCATGCGGAAATGGTCGGTGGTGTAGGTCATCTTCCTGAGTCCGCCGAGGGCGTCGGGTACCGCGTACCTCGGCCCGAAAGTCTGGCCCGGCTCCTTCAACGGGTAGACGTTGTTGCGGCGCGCCTCGGCGTCGAACAGCTGCTTCAGTTCCTCGAGGCGACCGGGGTGCTCCGCGGAGACGTCGACACCCTGGGAGAAGTCAGACCGGATGTCGTAGAGCTCCCACTTCTCCTGCGGGCCGTCGAAGGGCACGGAATCGAACCGCTTCCACGGGAGTCTCCCGTGGAAGCACGCCGCGACCCAGCCGTCGTGGTACATCGCGCGGTTCCCGAACATCTCGAAATACTGCGTGTGGTGCTCCTCCGGGGCGTCGGCACGCTCCATCACCGGCACCATCGACACCCCGTCGATGTCCATCTGTTCGATGCCGTTGACGTGCGACGGTGCCTCTATGCCCGCGGCGTCGAGGAGTGTGGCGAAGATGTCTGTCACGTGGTGGAACTGGCTGCGCAGTCCGCCCGGGTCCTTGATGCGTGCGGGCCACTGGAGTGCCATCCCGTTGCGTGTGCCACCGAAGTGCGATGCGATCTGCTTGAACCACCGGAACGGCGAGTCGAGCGCCCAGCCCCACGCGAGGTTGTAGTGGTTCTCGCACCGCGCGGTGCCGAAGTCCTCGATGCGCTCGAGCAGCCACTCGGGATCCTCGGGAAAGCCGTTCTGGAACGACGGGGCACTCCACGCACCGTGCACCGTGCCCTCGGCCGACGCACCGTTGTCGCCGGTGATGTAGATGAAGAGCGTGTTCTCGGTCTCCCCCATGGCATCGAGCGAATCGAGCAGACGGCCGAGCTGCTCGTCGGTGTGGGCCATGAAACCGGCGAACACTTCCATGAGACGCGTCGCCACCGGCCGGTACCGCTCGGGGTAGTCGTCCCAGGCCGGCACCTCATCGGGTCGCGGGGTGAGCACCGTTCCCCGGGGGATCACACCGAGCTCGAGCTGACGGCGGTAGATGCGCTCGCGCAGAACGTCCCACCCCTCGTCGAAGGCTCCCTTGAACCGGTCGGAGTACTCGGGCCACACGTGGTGAGGACAGTGCATCGCCCCCGTGGCTACGTACGCAAAGAACGGTCGCTGGGGGTTCGTGGCGCGCTGAAGGCGCATCCACGACACCGCCTTGTCCACCACGTCCTCGGTCATGTGATAGTCGTGGCGGCCCTCGTAGGGCATCACCGGCGTCGTCTGGTCGAACATCGGCGGCTCGTACTGCGATGCCTCGGCCGAGAGGATGCCGTAGAACCGCTCGAACCCGAGGCCCGTCGGCCACCTGTCGAACGGCCCGGTGAGGGTCTGTTCGTGCGCCGGGGTGAGGTGCCACTTGCCGAACGCGCCGGTGGAGTACCCGTACTGGCGCAGGATCTCGGCGACGGTCGCCGCCTCCTTCGGGATGATGCAGTCGTACCCGGGGAAGCCGCTCGCGCCCTCGGGGATGTTGCCCATGTGCACCGCATGGTGGTTGCGGCCGGTCAGCATCGCTGCGCGCGTGGGTGAGCACAGAGCCGTCGTGTGGAACTGGTTGAACCGCAGCCCGTTGTTCGCCACCCGGTCAAGCGCGGGCGTGGGCACGGGCCCACCGAAGGTGGAACACGTGCCGAAGCCGACGTCGTCGAGAAGCACGAGCACGATGTTCGGCGCGTTGTTCCCGGGGAGCGGGACCGAAGGCCTCTGCGGCTCCGAGTCAGGAAGGAGGCGGCCGAGCGTGCCCCCGAACCGGGGTGTGGGGCGCGGGAGCGCCGGTCCGGTCGGGCGGGTCGTCACGTCGACATCCCCTTGTTCTCGAGGCACCGCCGGAAGGTGTCGAGCGCGGCCCTGTCTCCCTCCACCCGCACCTCTCCCGAGTCGGCGAGCCCGGACAACGTGTCGATGCCGGCGAGCAACCGCGTCAGTGTCTCGCGGCGCATCGAGAGCGTCGTTGACGCACCCGCCCCGTCGGTGGGAACGGCGACGTGGTTGCGCACGTGGAGCCCGCAGCGTGTTCCGTCCACGTCGAACGCGAAGTGGTGGTCGAACCCGGCGAGACCGGACGGGTCGAGCACCACGCGCAGTTGGTGGACCAGCTCGGCCACGGGCAGATTGGGGGTGAGCCGCGGGTTGAAGTAGTGCGCGTAGTAGCGGTCCATCGGGCCCGAGCCGTCCAGGTGGCGCGCGCGCACGACCGCCCAGTTGCGGATGTTCGCCGCCGTGGTGCGGCGCGCGGTCACTCGGAGGCACTCGGCGAGGAGGTCGCGGTCCTCCTGCACGGCTCCATCCGACCTGACGAGCCACGTGGCCAGTTCCAGCGCCCACCGAAGGTCGTCACCGGCAAGTGCGGCGCGACACTGTGAGGACACGGCCTCGCGGCCCCCGAACCCGGCGATGAGGCGGGCATTGCGCTCGAAGGTCTCGAGCGGGAACAGCTTCGCCTCGTCGCCATCGAACCAGCCGCGCAGTCCCATGAAAATCTGGCGCACATGGTGCTCGGTGAGCCCGTATCCCTGGCGGGTGAAGTAATCCCTGTCGTAGATCCCCGGCAACACCACGCGGTGGGCGATCTCGTCGGATGTCCAGCCCTTGTTGATCCCGCGGACTGTCTGGTCCCACATGAACTGGATCGAGTCGCGGTACCGCATGGTGATCTCGCGGATGCGTTCGCGACCGCTCACCGGCACGCCGTGGCCGGCCACGAGATGCTCGGGGTCCCACTCGCGGATCCTGTCGATGCCGGGGATGAGAACCCGCGGGTCGCGGTACTCCTCCCCGCGGATGGGGAACACGTTGAAGAGCACCGGCCACACCGAGTTGTGGATCACGAGCGAGAGGGCCGGGAAGAAGTAGTTGCACGAGTCATCCGCATCGCTCGGGGCGTGGTCGACAACGATGTCGAGACCCGCCACGTTGATCGTCTCCCCGCCCCGCAGCGGCGTGTTGACCGGCACGTGTCCGTAGGTGTACGGCGCGTGTGCGGGGTTCTTGTACCAGTGCCCGAGACCCACACCGACGAGACCGTCGGGGCCGTCCTTCGGCATGGTGATGCCGAACTGCTCGATGAGCCCCCGCGAGTAGGCGGGCGCGATCTCCCCGAGTGTGCGCACCTTGTTCACCGCGATCCGCTCGTGACCGATGACGGGGAGCGGTTCGGCGTGGTTCCCCTCCTCGAGCACGGCGGCGGTGCCGTCCACGTAGTGGAAGTGCGTGTACATCACGGCCGCGATGGGCCTGTCGGTGCGGGCGCGCAGCTGGCGCAGGGCCTCTCGCATCTCCTCCACGCACTCCCCGGTGTCGATCGCGATGATTCCCCCGGGCGCATCCACGAACATCTGGTTGGAGAGACCGTTGCCCACGAACGACCACACCCCCTCCCGCACCGGGTGGAAGCCGGCGGCGAGATGGTCCAGTTGCTCCAGCTGGCGGCGGTGGACCCTCTGCCCGCCGGGCGAGGTGATGACGTTCGTGTCGTCGCGGTCGAAGCTCTGTGTGGTCATCGCGCCCCCTCCGGGGCACCGGATTCTCCTCCGCGCCGCCGGAACGCGAGTGTAAGTCAGCCGCAACGCGCGGGGCGACCCCTAGGGCACCACCACGGCACGTCCGCGCACCTTGCCCAGGCGCATGTCCTCGTAGGCCTTCTCCGCCTCGGCCAGCGGGTAGACCGTGTGCTCCGCGTGAACGAGACCGCGTGCGGCCAGGTCGAGAACCTCCACCAGCTCGGGACGTGTGCCCCAGTAGGTGGTGGTGAGGCAGACCTCGTAGGGCTGCGAGAAGAAGCCCCACGCGTGGGTTCCTCCACCGAGCCCCACGAGGGTCACGTCACCCATCGTGCGCACCATCGCGAGGGCGGACGCGATCGTGTCGTCGGCGCCGACGAAGTCGATCACCACGTCTGCTCCCCTGCCATGCGTCATCTTCCTCACCGCCTCCGCATTGCCCGGTCCCGCGACGAGTCCCGCGTCGGCACCGAGCGACCGGGCGAGCACGACGTGCTCCTCGATGCTGTCCACTGCCACCACCCGTGCGGCCGTGGTCGCTCGCAGCAACTGCACCGCCATGTGGCCGAGCCCGCCGCAGCCGATCACGACGGCCGTCGACCCCGGGACGAGTTTCGGCCACGAACGCCTCACCGCGTGGTGCGACGTGAGCCCGGCATCCGTGAGCGGTGCCGCGGACTCGGGCGGGAGATTCGTCGGCAGGGGCACGAGGAGCCTCTCGTGGGGGACGAGCATGAAGTCGGCCATCCCGCCGTCGACACCGAGACCGCCTCCGCCGAACGGCGAGTACGACGACGACGGGTCCTCGCAGTATGTCTCGGCGCCCGCCGAGCACGAACCGCACCGCCCACAACCCCACGGCCCGTACACGGCAACAGCCTCACCCTCACGGACCGTGCTGACGCCCTCCCCGAACGACTCCACCCACCCTGCGTTCTCGTGCCCGAGAGTGAACGGCGGCGAGAACGGGAGCGAACCCGCCCCGAAGTCGTTCATCAGGTGCAGGTCGGAGTGGCACGCGCCCGCACCGCCGATGCGCACCAGAACCTGACCGGGTCCGGGCTCGGGCACGGGCAGCTCGACGAGTTGTGGCGCGCTCCGCCATGCGGGGAGCCTGAGTGCACGCATGCCGGCACGGTACGAACGGTGCGCCACGCGGACCACTGACGCACGTACCTGCCCTGCCGCAGCGGTACGTCAGTGGCGTTGGTAGTTCGGGGCTTCCTTCGTGATCGTCACGTCGTGGGGGTGGCTCTCGGTGCGGCCCGCAGCGGTGATGCGCCGGAACCGAGCATCGGTGCGCAGTGCCCGGATGTCGGGCGTTCCCGCGTACCCCATGCCGCTGCGCAGGCCCCCGACCATCTGGGCGATCACGTCACCCACCGGTCCGGTGGCGGGAACGCGCCCCTCGATGCCCTCGGGTGCGACCTTCGCGCTGCGCGCGGCTCCCTGGCCGTCCTCTGACTGGCCCGAGCCGTAACGGTCGGCCGAGTAGCCGCTCATCGCCCCGAGCGAGCCCATTCCCCTGTAGCTCTTGTAGCGGCGTCCCTCGAACAGTTCGACCTCGCCGGGTGACTCGTCGGTGCCGGCGAGGACGGAACCCACCATCACGCTCGATGCACCGGCCGCGATCGCCTTCACGATGTCGCCGGAGTAGGTGATGCCTCCGTCACCGATGACGGGGATGCCGAGCGAGTCCGCCGCCCTCGCGGTGTCCCAGATGGCGCTCAGCTGCGGCAGGCCGGCCCCGGCAACGACGCGGGTGGTGCAGATCGACCCCGCCCCCACGCCCACCTTCACGGCATCGGCACCGGCGTCGACGAGCGCGTGCACTCCCTCCTCGGTGACCACGTTGCCCGCCACGATCGCAAGCGACGGCCACCCGCCACGGATCCTGCGCACGGCCGTGAGCACGCTCTCGGTGTGGCCATGCGCGGTGTCGATGCACACGGCATCCACACCGGCCGCCACGAGCAGCTCGACCCTCTCCTCGAGGTCGGCCCCCACGCCGACCGCCGCCGCGCACCGCAGACGGCCCCTCGCGTCCTTCGTGGAGTTCGGGTGGTCCGTGGCCTTCAGGATGTCCTTCACCGTGATGAGCCCCGCGAGCCGGCCGTCGCCGTCGACGAGCGGGAGTTTCTCGATTCGGTGCCGGCCGAGGATTAGGCGCGCCTCCTCGAGCGTGGTGCCGGCGGGTGCGGTGACGAGCGGTGCCCTCGTCATGAACTCCTCCACGCTGCGCGAGAAATCGGACGGCTCGCAGAACCGCGTGTCGCGGTTGGTGAGGATTCCGAGCAGACGCATGCCGTCGTCCACGATCGGGACCCCGGAGATGTGGTGACGGGACATGATGTCCTCTGCGTCACGGAGAGTCGCGGTGACCGGCAGGGTGAAGGGGTCCGTGATCCAGCCGCTCTGGGAGCGCTTCACCCTCGTGACGTGGCGGGCCTGGTCGGCCGCGGACATGTTGCGGTGGATCACCCCGAGCCCGCCGCCGCGGGCCATGGCAATCGCCATCTCGTCCTCGGTGACCCTGTCCATTGCCGCCGACACGATCGGCACCGCGAGCGTGATGTCCCGCGCGAACACGGTGGACACGTCGGCGGCGTCGGGGAGGACGGAACTGAAACCGGGCACAACCACCACATCGTCGAAGGTGTACGCGTCGACACCCCCGAAGAGTGCGGCATTGTGCTCCCGTGGCGTCGTCACCATGAACCGCCCGATGCCCGCATGTGCTGACGCTAATGCGCCGCCGTCCCCGCACTGCGACACTTCGCCTGTGGAGAACGGACTTTTTGTCAACCTGTCCGGGACACCTACTCTCGCGGGATGGACGGAATCACGATCCCGAACTCGCACCACTGGGTCCACAGGTCGGCCACGAACGGAGCCTCCTACCGTGTGATGCTCACCCTGCCGCTCATCCCCGTCGACGGACCCGTACCGCTCCTCGTGATCCTCGATGGTGACACGATGATCCACACCGCCACCGAGACTGCCCGGACGATCACCGTGTCCACGATGGGGGCACTCGGCCAGGCGGCGTTCGTGGGGATCATGCGCGACGTTCCTCTCGGCCTCGAGTACATGTCGACCCGCTTCGAGGATTTCACCCCCACCGAGTGGACCCTCCCCGGCCCCTTCGTCGCCGACAACGCAACTGTGCAGCACGGCACGGGCAGGGCCGGCGCCCTCCTTGACACGATCATTGACGGCATCCTCCCCCAGGTCAGCCGGATCGTGCAGGTGGACGAGAACCGCACCGGTGTGTGCGGCTGGTCGCTCTCAGGACTGTTCGCCGCGCACGCGTGGATGACACGACCCGACGTCTTCTCCGATCTCGTCGCGATCAGCCCGTCCCTCTGGTGGGACGACGCGAGCATCCTCGCATCACCGTTCTCGCCACGCCCCCGGCCTGCGAAGGTCCTCGTCACCGCCGGCCAGCACGAGGAGGGCGACATCTCGAGGGTGTGGCCGCAGGGTTACTTCAATGTCGGGAACCGAGACACGATCGCCCAGCAGCGTGAGCTCGCGGCCATGGTGCGCAATGCGCGCACGTTCGGCGCGATGGCGTCAGCCGCCGGCGCCGACACGCGCACGGTGGTGTTCGACGACGAGCACCACGTCACGCTCGTTCCCGCGAGCATCTCGCGGGCCCTCATCCACCTGTACGGCTGAGCCGGCAGGGACCCGGGGTGCCGGGTCTCAGCGGGCGCCGCGCACGAGCCGGCCCGGCGTCGCACCGGTGGACTCGCCGTCGGTCATCACCTCGGTGCCCGCCACGAACGTGTGGCGGTAGCCGGTGGCGCGCTGGAGCACCCTGCGCCCGCCGGCAGGGAGATCGCGCACCATCTCGGGCGCGTGCAGACGCAGGCCGTCGAAGTCGATGACGTTGAGATCCGCGCGCATCCCCGGCGCGATGACGCCCCGGTCGTGCAGACCGACCGTCTCGGCCGTGAGTCGGCACTGCTTGGCGATGATCGACTCCACCGGGATCCTCCCTTTCGGGCGGTCACGGCCCCACCACTGCAGCAATGTCGTGGGGAAGCTGACGTCACAGATCGTGCCGACGTGCGCACCACCGTCGGAGAGGCCCGGGACGGACGCAGGATGGCGCAGCATCTCGCCGATCACATCGAGGTTCTGCCCCGCCCAGTTCAGGATCGGCTGGTAGATGAGCGCGCGGCCGTCGTTCTCGAGCAGCCAGTCGTACGCGACGTCGATCGGCTCGCGTCCCTCGCGCTGTGCAGTGGCGGTGGCTGAGTCGGCGGGGTCGGGCTCGTAGTTCGGCGGGTCGCCGAGACGGAACATGTGGGTGAAGCGGTGGATCGCACGGCTGCCGAGCACTGTGTCGGACACCGCGGCGCCCTCGATGATCGCGCGGCGCACCTCTGGGTTGCGCATGTGCGCGACTCTCTCGCCGAGCGGGAGCGCCGCAATGTCGAGGTACGGCCGGCTGAACATGAACGGATTGAGTGTTGCGTCGAGCCCGAGCATCAGGCCCACCGCGCGCGCACCCACCTGGCCGCGCATGGTGACGCCCCGCGCACTGGCGCGCTCGAAGTAGTCGAGTTCGGCGAGCCAGTCCGACGTGCGCTGGGGTCCCTGCGCGATCGACACCGAGATGGGTCGACCCGATTCCTCGGCCATCCTGCGGAAAAGTTCGAGCTCAGCGTCCATGTCGATGAAGTCCGACACCACCTGCAGCACCCCGCGACCGGCCGCGCCGAGCGCCCTCGCGATGCCCACGAGTTCGTCGGCCTCGGCCTTCAGCGTGGGCGTGGGCTCCCCGAGGCTCGTGCGGTGGTTCAGCGTGCGGCTGGTGCTGAAGCCGAGCGCACCGGCCTCCACCGCCTCGCGCGCGAGACGTGCCATCTCGGCGATGTCATCGGGTGTTGCCGGCTGCTGCGTGGCGCCGCGCTCCCCCATCACGTGCAGCCGCAGGGCACCGTGTGGCACCTGCGTGGCGAGGTCGATGTCGCGGGGCCTGCGCTCGAGCGCATCGAGATAGTCGGGAAACGAGGCCCAGTCCCACGCGAGCCCCTCGTGCAGCGCGGTGCCCGGGATGTCCTCCACGCCCTCCATCAACTGGATGAGTCGTTCACGGTTGTGCTCGGCAACAGGGGCAAAACCGACGCCGCAGTTGCCCATCACCACCGTGGTGACGCCGTGCCAGCTGGATGGTGCGAGCTGTGTGTCCCACGTGGCTTGGCCGTCGTAGTGGGTGTGGATGTCGACGAAACCGGGCGTGACGAGATGTCCCTCGGCCTCGACGTCGCGATGGCCACGGCCCTCCACCTCGCCCACGTGCGTGACGATGCCGCCGGACACCGCGACGTCACCCACGAACCTCTCGTTGCCGGTGCCGTCCACGACGGTGCCGTTGCGGATGACCAGGTCGTGCTCTGCCATCGCATACCCCCTCGTCGGGGACACTAACCGACACCCGCCGTCCCCGCCGTGGGCGGGGACGCGGGCG
>JBEGQL010000022.1:0-9854 GCA_041181005.1 Actinomycetota bacterium | reverse complement strand
GGTTCACGAGGATCGACTGGTCGGGGTCGTCGGTCTTCGGGAAGAGCTGGTTGAACTTCTCCGACGTGATGCCGGCGTTGAACCAACGGTTGTCGAAGTTCGGGTAGCTCGCCATCGCGAGCACCTCACCTGTGTCATGGTTGAGGACCACGCTCGATCCGGCGGGTGCCTTGTAGAAGTTGAGTGCCGGGTACCGCGGGTCGGGTTCCCCGAAGGCGAGAATCGTGGGGGCCTCGGTGCGACGCCGGACCGAGAGCTTCGTGTAGAGGGACTGCTCCACGAACTGCTGCATGTCGAGGTCGATGGAGAGCTGCACGTCGTTGCCGGGCACGGCCTCCTTGCGCGAGAGCTGCCGCAGGATCCGCCCGCGGGAATCGACCTCGTACTTCACGTAACCGGACTTGCCGCGCAGCCACGGTTCGTACATCTGCTCCACCCCGAACCGGCCGATGCGCGCATCGGGGTCGTAGCCGAGTGCGCGGTAGTAGTCCGACTCGCGTCCCCCGGATGCCGTCTTGCCGTCGGGTATCGCACCGAGGAACCCGATCACGTGGCTCGCGATCGGGGCGTACGGGTACTCGCGGCGCCAGTCCTCGCGCACGTCCACCCCGGGGTAGTCCTCGCTGCGCTCGCGCAGGAACGTCGCGATCTGCTCGGACACGTCCTCCTTCAACGGAAGGGGCTGGAGCTGGTCGTAGCGCTTGGAGAGCCACCGGTCCTCGAGGGCCTCCTGCGACATGTTCAGCACCCCCGACAGGCGGTCCCACATCTGCTGGCGGTCGATGGCCTTCGCGATGACCTGTCGGTCGATGGTGATCGTGAGGAGTCGCTCGTTGTCGGCCACGATCCGGCCCTTCATGTCGACGATCCTCCCCCGCTCCGGGGTGATCCGCACGGTGCGTGTCCGCACCTCCCGGACGCGTTCCTGGAGACCCCCGGCATCGATTGCCTGCAGGAACCAGAGCCTCACAGTGAGCAGCGAACCGAGGGTCATCGCCACGGTTGCAAGCACCGCCATCCGCGACATGCGTCTCTCGCGCGGCATCTCAGGTCCTCTGCGTCGAGTCGGCGAGCGCCCACCTGCAGACTCGCTCGAACGGCAGGCTGAAGGCCCCGTTGAACACCGCCACCACGAAGGCGACCCCGATGACGCGCGTGGTGAGAACCCCCTCTGCACCGACAACCGTGAGGGCGAACGGCATGAGGATCATCCCCACGGCGCTCGCGCCCGCCGCGAGGAGCATGCGCGACCACCATGTCGGCTCGTGCACGAACGAGTGGACGTACCCGGCGAGGTAACCCACCGCGGCGAGAACCGCCGCTCCCACGCCGAGAGGAGTCGTGAGCACGAGGTCGTACATGAGCCCGACCATGAAGCCCGCGATCGCCCCGGTCTCCGAGCCTCTCGCGAGACCCGCGCTCGCGGCGAGAAGAAGCATCACCTGAAGGCACACGCCGAACGGTCTCATGTCGTTGAAGATCGTGGTCTGGAAACTGAGGACCACGAGCGCCACGAGGAACAACCTCGCCCACCCGTTCTCCCCGAGCGCAATGAGCCGGTCGATCATGGCTCGACCGGCCGCTCGGTGGACGGCTGGTACAGCAGCACGCGCACGAAGTTGAGGGCATCGAGGTTCGCGGTGATGCGCACCTCGAGGAGCGGGCCGAGCGAGCCCGACCTCTTCATCACCCGCGACACCGTGCCGAGCACGATGTCGGGAGGCGCGAGCGACGTGGCACCGCCCGCCGAGATGACCGGCGAACCGATCCGCACCTCGCCGAAGCGGGGCTGGTTCTCGATGAAGCGCACGACCGGCTGGCGGGAGATGCCCCTGCCCTCCAGGGCACCCGTCTCGCGCAGCGGCAGGTCGGCACCCGCGGGCACGGTGATCTCGGACTGGTTCGCACTGCCGGGCTTGTTGATCTGGCCGGGGCCGGTGGGGACGGTGACCGTCACGTTCGGTGACAGGGTCTGGTTCGTCACGGTGGACGGCGGGATGGTGGACCCCGGGACGAAGCCCGGGATGCCCGTGGTGGTGGTGACCTTGATCGTGGTGGTGGTCGTGGACGTGCTCGTGGTGTCCACGGCGGAGTCGCCGGGGGATGCAGACGGGACCGTGGTGGGGGGCGCGTTCACCACCTTCACTGCGAGCGAGTAGCTCGGGTCGGTGACGAGCATGACCACGGACCGGCCGTCGTACACGTCGGTCACCTTCCCCACCAGTCCCGCGGCGTTCAGCACGGGCATCCCCACCTTGATGCCGCACTCGCTCCCCCGGTTGATCTCCACCGTCTGGGCAAAGTTGCTCGGCGACTGGCCGACCACCTGCGCAGTGCACGAGTTGATGCCCGCGAGCGACGGCAGACCGTTGAGCGCCAGCAGTTCCTGTGCCTCGCGGACACTCGCGATGGCCGCGATTCCCGCACCCTCACCGTAGGCAACGAGGTCCTTCAGGCGCCTGTTCTCCTCGAGCACGTTGCCGTAGTCGGTGATGCCGTGCCATGCGTTCTCGGCGGGACGCACCACCACCCGGGTGACGCGCTCCACCGGGCGAAAGAGCGTCCCGAACAGGGAGCGCAGCCCGTCCACAGAACCGCTCCCGCGGAGGTCGAGGGTCACCAGCATCACGGAGGTGAGGGCGAGCAGGAGGATTGCCCTCCGTCTGGTGAACGAGTTGCCCGCCACGGGGTCCTACTGGAGATCGATCCCCGGCGACGACATCATCCCCCGCATGGCCTCGATGTTCTCGAGGGCCCGGCCGGAACCGATCGCCACGGCATACAGCGGATCGGGCGCCACGTAGCAGGGCATACCCGTCTCGTGGGATATCCGCTGCGTCAGGCCGGTGAGGAGCGCCCCTCCGCCCGACAGGCACACGCCGCGGTCCATGATGTCGGCGGCGAGCTCGGGCGGGGTGCGGTCGAGAGTGGACTTCACGGCATCAATAATGGCAGTCACGGGCTCGGCGATGGCTTCACGCACCTGCTCGCTGCCGAGGTCGATGGTGCGGGGAAGGCCCGTCACGGTGTCCCTCCCGCCCACGTCGGCCGACAGTTCGTGGGCCAGCGGCCAGGCTGACGCCATCGCGATCTTGATGTCCTCGGCGGTGTTCACGCCGATGTCGAGGGAGAACTGGGTCCGGACGTACGACACGATCGCCTCGTCGAGTTCGTCGCCCGCCACCCTCACGGACTGCGCGACCACGATCCCTCCGAGAGAGATCACGGCGACCTCGGTGGTGCCGCCACCGATGTCCACGATCATGTTCCCGCTCGGCTCGTGCACCGGGAGATCCGCGCCGATCGCCGCGGCCATCGGCTCCTCGATGATGTGCACCGGTCGACGGGCGCCGGCGTACTCGGCGGCGTCCTGCACCGCCCGCTGCTCCACCCCGGTGATTCCCGACGGCACACAGATGACCATCCGTGGCTTGCTCCACCTGCTCGTGGAGATGCGCTGGATGAAATAGCGCAGCATCTTCTCGCACACGTCGAAGTCGGCGATCACACCGTCCTTCAGCGGCCGTATCGCCTCGATGTGCTTCGGCGTGCGTCCCACCATCCGCTTCGCCTCGAGCCCGACAGCAACGGGGCGTCCGTCGCGCGTGTCGATCGCAACGACCGACGGCTCGTTCAGCACGACTCCCTGACCCTTCACGTAGACGAGCGTGTTCGCCGTGCCGAGATCGATCGCGATGTCACGGCCGATGGCGAGAGGGTTGTTGCGGCTCATCGAAGGGAACTCCTCGACGGACCGTGCGGACCGTCAGGTGAGGGAACAGTATGGATGGTAACGAAGCCCCGGTCAGAGCGCGGGGAAGAAGATCTTCAGCTCGCGGGCGGCCGACTCCGCTGAGTCACTGCCGTGGACGAGGTTCTCGGTGAACTCGGTGCCGAAGTCACCCCGGATGGTGCCGGGAGCCGCCTTGGCGGGGTTCGTGGTGCCCATCATGGTGCGCACGATCTCCCACGTGTCTGCCGGACCCTCCACTGCCATCGCGACCACCGGGCCGCGCGACATGAATGCCACCAGGTCGGCATAGAAGCCCTTGCCGACATGCTCCTCGTAGTGACGCTCGAGGGTTGCGGCATCGAGCGTGCGCAGCTCCATCGCCGCGATGCGGAGGCCCTTCTGCTCGAATCGGGTCACGATCGCGCCGACGAGTCGGCGCTCCACGGCATCAGGCTTGAGGAGTACGAGGGTGCGATTGGACATCCCCACAGGTTACGGGCTCCGTCACGCGAAAATCCGCGTGGTTCAGGGCAGAACGCGCCTGAGATGCGGACGCGCGGCCCCCACCACGTAGAGAGAACCGGCCACCAGCACGGCATCATCGGATGCGACGTCCCTGAGTGCACGGTCGCATGCGCCCTCCACAGTCGCGCACTCGACCACGTCGGTGCAGCCGATCGAACGGGCCGCGGCAGCGATCTCCGCTGCGGTGTGCGCGCGCGGTGAGGGTGCGGTGGCGCACACGACGGTCTCGAAGTCGTCTGCTCTCAGTGCCGAGAGTGTCTCCTCGACGTCGCGCCCACGGAGCGCACCCACAACGAGCACTCGCCGGCCGGTGGGGTTGAAATCGTCGAAGAACACGGTGGCGCACACGTCCGCACCCGCGGGATTGTGGGCGCCGTCGAGGACAACGAGCGGCTGGTGACCGACAACCTCGAACCTCCCCGGCATGAAGACCGTGGCGAGGGCGGTTGCGACGACCTCGTCGTCGAGAGCCGTTGCAAAGAACTCCTCCACGGCCACGATCGCAGCCGATGCATTCAGTCCCTGGTGCGCGCCGTGGAGCGCAAGGAAGACGTCGCGGTACACGCGTCGCGGTGTCCGCACGGAGATCTGCCGGCCACCGAGCGCGAGTTCGTTCTCGGTCACGTCGAAGTCCGCGCCGCGCAGCACCATCCCGGAGTTCGGTTCCGACGCGAATATCGGGAGCAGGTCGGGCCGGGTCTCGCCCACCACCGCGACACCGCATTCCTTGATGATTCCCGCCTTCTCCCGCGCGATGTCGGCATGCGTCGGGCCGGCGAACTCCGTGTGGTCGAGCGCGATGTTCGTGATGACGGCGACATCGGGCCTCACCACGTTCGTCGCATCCCACCTGCCGAGCATCCCGACCTCGATCACCGCCACATCGACGGCAATGTCGCTGAAGTGGCGGAACGCCGCCGCCGTGACGATCTCGAAGTAGCTCGGGCGCACACCCGCGAGGCCCTCCGCGTCGGCAACTGCGGCGATGTTCGCAGCGAACTCGTCGCGCTCCACGGGCTCGGCGTCGACCTGGATGCGCTCACGCACGTCCTCGAGGTGCGGGCTCGAGTAGGTGCCCACCTTCAGGCCGTGGGCCATCAGGAGCCGTGTGATGATCTGTGTGGTGGACCCCTTGCCGTTGGTGCCGGTCACGTGGATGACCCTGTAGTCGCGGTGCGGGTCGCCCATCACGGCGAGGAGACGCTCGATCTTGTCGGTGGATGGGTTCTCGACCCTGCCGGTCTTGTCGTAGGAGGCGTGCTCGTCGAGGTACGCGAGAGCGTCTTCGAACCTCACGATGACGGTGTCCTCACGACAACCGGGTCAGCTGGCTGCGCGGCGCTTCTGCGCCGGACGTGACTCCCGCGGGAGAACCTCGGCGGGCTGCCCGTCAGTGACGCACGCGGCATTGATCACGACCTTGCCCACGTCACCGCGGCCGGGCACCTCGTACATCACGTCGAGCAGTGTCTCCTCGAGGATGGCGCGGAGACCGCGGGCACCCGTGCCCCGTTGCAGCGCAAGATCGGCAACGGCGCCCAGAGCCTCCGGCGAGATCTCGAGCTGCACGTCCTCGAACTCGAAGATCTTCTCGTACTGCTTCACGAGCGCGTTCTTCGGCTCGGTGAGGATCCGCATCAGCGCCTCCCGGTCGAGGGCGTGGACCGCTGCCACCATCGGGAGCCGCCCGATGAACTCGGGGATCATCCCGAACTTCAGCAGGTCCTCGGGCAGCACCTGGGCGAACAGTTCGCCCGGGTCCTTCTCCGCCTTGGAGAGAACGGTCGCATGGAAGCCGACACCCTTGTGTCCGATGCGGGACTCGATGATCTGCTCCAGGCCGGCGAACGCTCCGCCGCAGATGAACAGCACGTTCGTGGTGTCGATCTGGATGAACTCCTGGTGCGGGTGCTTGCGACCGCCCTGCGGCGGCACAGAGGCGACCGTGCCCTCGAGGATCTTGAGGAGGGCCTGCTGCACTCCCTCACCCGAGACGTCGCGCGTGATGCTCGGGTTCTCCGCCTTGCGGGCAACCTTGTCGATCTCGTCGATGTAGACGATCCCCTGCTCGGCCTTCTTCACGTCGAAGTCGGCCGCCTGGAGCAGCTTCAGCAGGATGTTCTCGACGTCCTCACCGACATACCCGGCCTCGGTGAGCGCCGTGGCGTCGGCCACCGCGAACGGCACGTTCAGCATCCGTGCGAGTGTCTGGGCGAGGTGCGTCTTGCCGCAGCCCGTGGGTCCGAGGAGCAGGATGTTCGACTTCTGCAGCTCGACCTCGTCGCGGCGCAGCGTGGGCGACTTCTGCATGTGCTGGAGGCGACGGTAGTGCTGGAACACGGCCACGGAGAGGGCCTTCTTGGCCTGGTCCTGGCCGACCACGTACTCGTCGAGGAACGCCTTGGTCTCGGTGGGGGTGGGCAGGGACTCGAGCCGGACGTCGGAGCGCTCCCCGACCTCCTCCTCGATGATCTCGTTGCACAGCTCGATGCACTCGTCGCAGATGTACACGCCGGGACCGGCGATGAGTTTCTTGACCTGTTTCTGCGACTTGCCGCAGAACGAGCACTTCAGGAGTTCGCCCGTGTCTGAGAACTTGGCCAAGGAGTGCTCCCGGTTAGGGCTCCGTCAGCGGATCGGACCGGTACGGTCCGCCAGCTGGCGGGAGCTGATGACATCATCGATGATGCCATACTCCAGGGCCTCTTTTGCTTCCAATACGAAGTCCCGGTCGGTGTCCGCATGGATGCGCTCCAGGGGCTGGCCCGTGTGGTTGGCCAGGATCTCCTCGAGGAGGTCCCGCATCCTCAGGATCTCGTTGGCCGCGATCTCGAGGTCGGTCACCTGTCCGTAGCCCACCTGGCCGTAGGGCTGGTGGAGGAGCACCCGGCTGTGGGGAAGGGCGAGGCGCTTGCCCTTCGTCCCGGCCGCGAGGAGCACGGCCGCCGCGGACGCAGCCTGGCCGAGACAGATGGTCGCGATGTCGTTCTTGATGAACTGCATCGTGTCGTAGATGGCGAACAACGCCGTGATGTCGCCACCGGGGCTGTTGATGTAGATGTTGATGTCGCGGTCCGGGTTCTCGCTCTCCAGGTGGATGAGCTGGGCACAGATGAGGTTCGCGATCGTGTCGTCGATGGGCGTGCCGAGGAAGATGATGTTCTCCTTCAGCAGGCGGCTGTACAGGTCGTACACGCGCTCGCCACGGCTGGTTGTCTCCGTGACGTTCGGGACGTAGTAGTTGCGGAAGTTCACTCGCTTGCCTCGCTCATGTCGGTGTTCTCGGTGTCGGTGTCGGTCTCGCCGTGATGATGGTCGTCCTCGGAGTGGCCGAGCACCGTCTCGGTGTCGAGTGACCTGCCGTTCTGGTCGACGTAGGACACGTTGTGCAACATCCAGTCGAGGGCCTTCGAGGTGCGGATCTGTGCGGCGAGGTCGGCCACGGCGTCGTTGCGCTCGTAGGACGCCCGGACCTTGGCCGGCTTCTCGTTGAACCGGACGGCGAGCGCCTGGAACTCGGCCTCGAGATCGTCGTCGGTGGTCTCGATCGACTCTGCGGTGGCAACAGCGCGCAACGCGAGGTCCACCTTCACGGCCTTCTCGGACTGGATGCGCATCCCCTCCACGAACGACGCGGTGTCCTGGCCTGTGATCTGCAGCCACTGATCGAGCTCGATTCCCTGGGCACGCATCTGTTCGAGGGTGTTGCGGACCCGCGCATTCAGGTCACCGTCGACCATTGCCGGCGGCGCCTCGATGTCGACCAGCCCGGCGAGTGCGTCGGTGACGCGGTCGACGAGCGTGCGGCGCACGGTGTCGAGTCTCGTCTCCACGAGTCTCGCGCGCAGCGCCGTCTTCCATCCCTCCACCGAGTCGTGGTCGGCCACGTGCGAGGACACCCACTCGTCGGTGAGTTCGGGCAGCGCGAGTGTCTGGACCTTGTTCACCGTGACCTTGAAGTCGGCCGGGGTCTGCGTGCCGTTGGGGGTGAGGGTGAAGGCGAGCGTGTCGCCCTTGCTCACACCGGTCATCTGGTCGTCGAACCCGGGCGCCACCCAGCCGCGGCCGATCTCGTAGGTCCATTCGTCCACGTTCAGGCCGGGGACTGGCTTGCCGTCGCTCGTTCCCTCGAGGTCGATGATGACGTAGTCACCGGGCTGTGACGTGCCTTCCTTGTCCACCAACGTGCCGTGGCGGCGCATCTCTGATTCCACCGCCTCTGCGAACTCCTCGTCGCTGAGTTCGGGGTTCACCAGCTCGACGCGCAGGCCGCGGTAGCCCGCAACGGTGATCTCGGGGCGCACCTCGCAGGTTGCCTCGAAGCTCACCGGGCCGGTCTCCTCGCCGTCAGTCACCTTCACGTCCGCGACCGCGATGAGATCGACGTCGTGCTCGCGGACCGCACGGGAGAGGTACGAGGGGATCGCATCGTTCAGGGCCTGGCCGCGCGCCGCCGCGAGCCCCACGTGCGCCTCGAGAACGCGGCGGGGGGCCTTGCCCGCACGGAAGCCGGGGATCCTCACCTCGCGTGCGATCTTCCTGAACGCGGCGTCGACGTCGCGGTCGAACTCGGACTCGTCGACCTCGACCGACAACTTCACGGTGTTGCCCTCGAGGGCCTCGATGGAGCTCTTCACAGGGCGCCGAGTGTATCGGCGCCGAATCCCGCCCTCCCGGGGCGGGAACTCGCCCCCGTCCCTTCGCGATGCGGTTCGCCGACGTCGCCGACAGCCATAATGGTCGCATGGCCTTCTGGAAGCCGCACTCCCTCGCCAACCCGCACACCGGCCAGATCAACCTGCGCATCGGCGACAAGGTTCGGGCCGTGAGTGACCTCGACGGAGTCCCGTCCGGCACCGAGGGCAAGGTCATCCTCGCGAACGGATTCTCCTGGCTGCGCTACAGGGTCCTGTTCACGAACGGTGCGGAACTCGGTGATCTCGACCACCGCACCATCGAGCCCGTGGGACGCGCGGCAAAGCGCCTTGCCCGCGAGGCCAAGCGCGCATCCTGACCCCCTCCGCGCACCGGCGGTAGCGTTTGCCGTCACCGCGGGGTGTGGCGCAGTTGGCAGCGCGCCTGCTTTGGGAGCAGGAGGCCGGGAGTTCAAGTCTCCCCACCCCGACCACGGCACCGACGTGCCGCGCAACGACCAGGAGACCCCGATGCCCCACGACCTCGACTCTGCCAGTTACGTCTCGTTCACGACATACCGCAAGGACGGCAGTGCGGTGTCGCTACCGGTGTGGGTCGTTCCGTTCGAGGGCGGTTATGCGTTCACCACTGACCCGGGGAGCGCAAAGGTGCGCCGCATCGGGAACGACCCACGAGCGACGCTCCGCGTGTGCGACCGCGCCGGCAAGGTGGCAGACGGTGCCGTCGAGCACAGCGGCACCGCCGTTCTGCTCGACGGCGAGGCTGCGCTCAGGGTGAAAGACCTCGTGAGGCGCAAGTACCGGATCGGCTCGGTGCTGGTCGGTGCGATGTCGGCGGTCGCGCGGCTCCGGGGCAGGAACCCGGGGAACGGCGCCGTCAAGTTCACTCTCGGCTGACCGTCGCCACCCACGACGCTCCGGAGGGTTCCAGCCGGGTCACT
>JBEGQL010000021.1:0-15722 GCA_041181005.1 Actinomycetota bacterium | reverse complement strand
CCCATCTGCTCCTTGTACGGCTCCATCCTGGTCTTGAAATCAGGGAGTGTCACCGGGTCGGGGAGGTTGGGCGGCATCGTGTGCTGCCAGTCGAGTCCTTCCTCCGGGAGATGGAAGCTTGCGTGCAGGTTGAAGATGACCTCGCCGTGCTGGATCGCCGCGACCTGGCGCGTGGTGAAGCTTCGCCCGTCACGGATGCGGTCCACCTGGTAGAGGATCGGTGTCGCTGGGTCACCGGGACGCAGGAAGTACGCGTGCAGAGAGTGAACGTGACGTGCCTTCTCGCCGACCGTGCGTGACGCGGCCACCAGCGACTGGCCGGCGACCTGCCCGCCGAACACGCGCAACCTGTTCTCCTCGGGCGACACACCGCGGAACATGTTCACCTCGATCGGTTCGAGGTCGAGGAGTCTCACGAGGTCTTCGAGTGCCGCGCTCACGCCGTCATGGTACGGTCGAAACGTGCGGTATCCGCCCCTCGACGACGCGTTGCGCCGTCACGCACTCGCGGCACGCGGGTTCATGCCGGAGAACGAGGGCGACGCGCTCCATGACGCCGCGTTGATGGCGGCCGACTCCGTTGCCGACGCACCGTTCGTGGAGGTCGGTTCGTACTGCGGCCGTTCCACGGTGTGGCTCGGGGGCGCGGCGCGGACCGCCGGTCGGACGCTCTTCGCGGTGGACCATCATTTCGGGAGCGAGGAGAACCAGCCGGGATGGGAGTGGCACGACGAGTCGCTCGTCGACCGGCGAACCGGACGCATGGACACCCTCCCGTTCTTCCGCGCGACGATCGTGGACGCAGGTCTCGCAGCCGACGTGGTGGCGGTGGTCGGTGACTCGCCCGTGGTGGCACGCGCATGGACGACGCCGCTCGCATTCCTCTTCATCGACGGAGGTCACGGTGTGGAGCCCGCAACCCTCGACCACGACCTCTGGACACCGCACGTCGCAACCGGGGGCATCCTCGCTGTCCACGACGTGTTCCCGGACCCCGCGGACGGCGGTCGCCCGCCCTACGAGAACATCTATCTTCCCGCGCTCGCGAGCGGGAGGTTCGTGGACGAGTTCGCAGAGGGTTCGCTGCGCGTGCTGCGCCGCGTTGACTGACCTGCCTGCCTAGAGAGGGGCGACCTGAAGGTGCGCATTGCGGCGCGCCATCGGCACGGTGAACAGCCGCGAGGCGGGGGAGCCGCCGCTGATTGCATCCGCTGCCATGATCACCGCAGCCGCGGTGTACGCCGTGCGCTCGTCGGCGGGGAAGTGCACGATCGTCTGGTCGGGGTCCACGGGGTACACGATTCCGGTCCAGTACGACCCGTCGTCACGTCGGTGGGGCATCGTCCACAGCAGCAGTTCCTTCGCGGTCTCGCGGTCGCCCGCGGCCACGTGCGCGATGGCGCACTCACTCGTCTCGGCGGCGGTGACCCATTGTTCGTCGCTCACGCACCGCACGCCCCGGTCCTCCATCACGAACGTGTCCCAGAACTCGGCGAGCCGTGCCTTCGCACGCACGCCGGTCATCGCGCCCGTCATCACCGGGTAGTACCAGTCCATTGCCCAGCGCTCCTTCGGCTCGAACGCGCCGAGGTTGCCGTTGATGATGCGGTCGATCACGTCGGCGGCCGTCGTCCACTCGGGATGCGGTTCGCCCACGAGGTCGGCGATCGCGGCACCACAGTGCAATGCATGGCGGATGCTGGAGCAACCGGTGAGGAGCGCGTAGTCCCACGGCCGTGCGTCGATCTCCCGTGCCCACAGCGGCAGACCGTCGTGGCGGCGCATTCCCATCACGAAGCTGAGCGCATCGCGCACCATCGGCCACATCTCGCGCACCGCTCCGGTGTCGCGTGTGCACAGCCAGTGCGCCCACACACCCACTGCGACGTACGCGGTGACGTTGGTGTCGAGCTTCGGGTCCTCGATGGACCCGTCCGGCACGTAGTAGTTGAACCACGACCCGTCGGCGTGCTGGTTGTTCGCCAGCCACCTGTAGGCAGCCAGGGCGGACTCGCGGCGGCCCATGATGTCGAGCGCGATCGCGGTCTCCACGTGGTTCCACGGGTCGCAGTGCCCGCCCGGGAACCAGGGGATCATCCCGTTCGTGAGCTGCAGCATCTCGATCGAGTCCGCGGTGCGGTGCAGGTCGGCGGTGGAGAGGATCCCCGGGAGGTGCGGACGGTTGCGGTTCTCCGTCATGACCGTTCCTTCCTCGCGTACACCACGAAACTCTTGCCGAGCACGGGGCTCAGCACTCGCTCTGCGAGCGCGGTGGAGCGGGGGCGCTCCATGATGTCCCACTCGAGGAACTTGCGGTACCGCGTGACGAGCGGGTGGTCGTTGTTCGCGGGGCCGACCGCGCACTTCAGCCACCAGTAGGGGGAATGCAGCGCGTGCGCGTGATGGGACCCGAACACGTCGAAGCCCGCAGACCGCAGCTTCGCCTTCAGTTCGGTGGCGCTGTAGATCCGCACGTGCCCGCCCGGGCTCTTGGGCGCGTGGTACTCGTCGGAGAGCATCCAGTTGATCTTCTCGGGCCACCACGTCGGCACGGTGACCCCCAGCGTGCCGCCCGGCTTCAGCACGCGGTGAAGTTCCGATATGGCGGTGACGTCGTCCTGGATGTGCTCGAGCACCTCGCTCGTCACCACTGCATCGAACGTGCCGGCCGCGAACGGGAGACTCCGCGCGTCGCCGCGCAGTGCACCCCCGAACGTGGACCCCGGGATCTCGCCGGCCTCGATCATCGCCCCGAACGTGGCCCGGGTGCCGGCGACCTCCTCCTGTGCCCAGTCGAGTGCGTACACGGTGGCACCCTGGCGCGCAGCCTCGAACGCATGGCGGCCGAACCCCGCGCCGGCGTCAAGGAACACGGTGCCCCCGCGCAGGCCGAGACGGTCGAACCGCACGGTGAGCACGTCAGCGGCCCCGCTTGCGGCGGTTGTGCGGCATGTCGAGAACCTCGCGGTACTGGTCGACGGTGAGCTGGGCGCAACGCCGCCAGCTCCAGCGTTCCGTCACGCGGTCGCGGCCGGCCCTTCCGACGCGATCGCGGAGAGCGGCGTCATCCAGCCCGCGGCGCAGCGCGGCGGCGAGAGCGTCGGAGTCGCCGGCGGGGCACTGCAGCACTGTCTCGCCGTCGGCACCAGTCACCTCGGGGAGCGCACCGCCGTCGGTTGCAACGAGGCACGTGCCGGTGGCCATCGCCTCGACGGCGGGGAGGCTGAACCCCTCGTACAGGCTCGGTACCACTGCGAGCTCCGACTCCGCGTAGAGCTCCACGATCCGTTCGTCGGGCACGCCGGACACGAAGTCAATGTGCGGCTCGAGGCCGAGCGAGTGGATGAGGTCCATGCTGTGCCCTGGCCGCGGCTTGCCGATGATCGTGAGGCGCACGTCGCGCTCGGTGCGCAGCTTGGCCATGGCCTCGAGCAGGTACGACAGACCCTTCAGCGCGACATCGGCCGATGCGGTGGTGATCAGACGGCCGGGCCGGCGCTGCACGTGTGGGAGCGGCCTGAAGAGGTCGGGGTCCACGCCCACCGGGACGAGTCGCATGCGGTCGAGGGACACGCCCATGTCGTCGTGGATGTCCTTGATGCTGTTCTCGCTCACCACCACGATGCGCGGCATCCGCGAGGCGACCTTGCCCTGCATCTCCACGAAGGAGTACCAGCGCTTGAGCGACCACTTCTTGTAGAGGCTCTTCGCGTGGCTCATCTCGAGCTCACGGTCCTTCGTGATCGGGTGGTGCAGCGTGACGATGGTGGGGAAGATCTTCTCGATCTTCAGGATGTCCCAGCCGAGACACTGGTTGTCGTGCACGAGGTCGAAGTCCCCGCGGCGGCCGCGCAGCTCGCGCAGTGCGCGCTTGCTGAACGCGAGCGGCTCGCTGAACTGCCCTCCGAGGAACCTCATGGTCTCGACCACGTCGGGCCATGACTTGAGTTCCCAGTACCCGGGCAGGCGGCCGGGGTACTGGTCGTTGAAGATGTCGAGGCTGCGCAGCTTGTGCAGCGGGATCCGTTCGTCGAGCACGGGGTAGGGCTGCCCGCCGAACACCTCCACGCTGTGGCCGAGGTCCACGAGGGCCTTGGTGAGGTGGCGGGTGTACACCCCCTGGCCGCCCACGTGGGGCTTGCCCCTGTAGGTGAGATAGGCGATGCGCAGCGGGCCGTCCGGGTCCGCTCCGGTCACCCTCCCCTCCGTGGTCATAGGGGTCAGAGGCTAACTGCGGCCCCTTCTGTTGGCGCTGGCGGCTCGCATCGCGAGCACGCAGAGCCATGCGACAAGGGCGAGGACCCACGGTTCGTTCCCCGTCCGTGAGTAGGGGGTGCGCCCGGACCGCAGCTCCACATCGGCGGTGATCACCCTGCGTTCGCCGATCCCGGTGCGCTCGAGCACCGTGCCGTCGGGCGAGACGAACGCGGAGAAGCCGGTCGGCGCGGCCTGCACCACCCACCTGCCCTGCTCGCGCGCGCGCACCCTCGACGATGCGATTTGCTGTGTCTGCAGCACCGTGAGCGTGTAACTGGAACCGTTTGTGGGGTTCAGGATCACCCTGCCGCCCGACGCCACGCCCTCGTTCACGCGGCCTCCGAAGAAGACCTCCCACGAGATCGCGACCGCGGCACGGACGTTGTTCGCGTCGAGGAATGCCGGCCCGGTCCCGGCCACCGCGTCACGGGGCACGAGTTCCACCGGTGCGCCGAGTGCATCGAGCACGCCGCGCATCGGCATGTACTCGCCGAACGGCACGCGTCTGCGCTTGTCGTAACGCGCGGTGATGCGGCCGTCGGGCTGCACCACAACCTGGGCGTTGGTGAATCCCGCCCCGCCGGGTGCGTCCTCCGTGATCCCCACAATGAACGGCACGCCGAGCCTGCGCGCCTCCGCGGCAACCGCACGGTGTTCGGGGCTCCCCTCGAAGGCTCGTTGGCCCGGCATGTTGATCACGTTCTCCGGCCACACAACCGCGGTGAGCCGCTCATCCGGAGCGAGCGAGCGGGTGGCATCGACGTGCGCGTCGAACACGACCGTCGGGTCGGTGTCGATGGCGTGCGTTCCCTGTTCGCCCCCGCCCTGCACCACCGCGAACCTCGCAGTGCCGTCCGTGTGCACCGACCCGAACGGCACCGCGACGAAGAGCAGGGCGACGGCGAGCAGAATGCCCCGGGTTCTGTGCCCAGCGAAGGAGATCCCCATCACCGTCCAGCACACGAGCACCGCGCCGCCGACGGTCGCGAACCGGGCGACCGGGGACTGTGACTGCGACACCGCGAGCGTGGCGAGCGGAACGCCCCCGAACGGGATCGACAGTCGGGCCGTTTCTGCGAGTGCATGCGCTGCGACCAACGCGGGACGGCGCAGGTGCGGTGCCGAGCCGCCCACCACCGACGCAACGGTCCCTGCCGCGCCGTGGAGCACCGCGAACCCGAGACATGCAAGCACGTAACCGGGTGCGGTGAGCCACCACATCCACACGAGCGACGGCACGAACCAGCCAAGGGCCCACACCGCACCTGTCCGGAACGGCACCGGTGACCGGTCCGCGGAGCGCGCGTACAGTGCACATCCCACCAGCGCGAGGGGCCACCATCCCCACGGCGGCATCGACGCGGCAACGAGGAGCCCCGCGACGAACGGTGGGACGAGACGCCTCACCATGACGTCAGCGGGCGTCGAGGTGCGCGAGCACCGACGCGGCCGCCGTGCGTCCCTGTTGCACGCACGCGGGGATGCCGATGCCGCGGTAGCTGGCGCCGGCGAGGAACACGCCGGGTGCCGACTGTGCGAGTTCGGCCTCGATGCGTGACAGGCGCACGAAATGGTGCGGCCGGTACTGAGGAAAGGATTCCGGCCAGCGCGTGATCCGTGTCCCGGTGGGTTCGAAGTCCGTGCGCAGGTGTCGCTTCAGGTCGGCGAGGGTGAGGTTGAGCAGCGTCGCGTCGTCGTTGTGCATCACATCGGATCCGTCGCGCCCCAGTGACACGCGGAGCACGCGCGAGCCGTCTCCCGGTCTCCAGTGGGCCCACTTGTTCGACCCGAACGAGACGGCGGTGACCCACCGCTGGTCCGGCTTCGGCACGAGGTACCCGCTGCCCGTCCATTCTTCACGCCATTGGCTGCCGGGCACTGCGAGGGTGACCATCACCACCGAGGCGTGGTGCCACTGCGCAAGTGCAGCAGAGACTTCCCCGTCGAGTGGCCCCACCATCGCGGCGGTGTGGGCCGCGGGCGAGGCGAGCACCACCGCATCACAGGCATGTGCGCCACCGTCGGTGAGCACGAGGTAGCCACCTGCGTTGCGCGAGATCTCCTGCACCCTCGACGACATGACGATCCGCCCCCCGAGCGACGTCACCTTCTCGGCGAGCGTGGTCACGAGCGAACCCATGCCCTTCAGCGGAACCGCGAACACGGGTCCGGGCCGTGTCGGCGCCCTGCGCGCGTCTGCCGCGGCCGCGAGGAGACTGCGCGACGACGTGAGCGCGTTGATCTGGGGCACGGCCTCAAGACTGAAGTTGTCGGTGTCGGCGGCATAGATGCTGCCCACCAACGGATCGACGAGTCGTTCGTGCACCTCGCTCCCGAACCTTCGTCTGACCAGGCGACCGACGGAGTCATCGTGCGACGTGCGGGGAAGAAGCGGTTCGAGCGCCGCACGGAGCTTGCCGCGCGGGCTGAACAGGCCCGACAGTGCGAACGCACGCACCTTCGAGGGCACGCCCATCAGGATGTCCCCCGGGATCTCGTGCAGCCGTTCGTGCCACACGTACGCACCTGCGCCGGTGGGCGAGGTGAGCGCCGCACCGAGCCCGAGGTCCGCGGCAAGTTGCATCGCCCACGGCACCCGGGTGAGGAATGCATCTGCCCCTTCGTCGACAGCCGGAAGCCCCGCGAAGGGAGAGGTGCGGATCAACCCACCGATCCCGGCGCCTGCCTCGAGGACGGTGACCTGGGTGGGTGAGTGCGCATCGGCGAGCACGGAGAACGCCGCCGTGAGGCCGGTGACACCGCCGCCGACAACAACCACCCGCCGTTCTGTCACGCGGTGGCCACCCTCCTCGCGAGTGCCGCCATCACCGCGCGGTCAGCGTTCACGCACGCAGTGCGGTCGAACGCCAGACCATGGCCTGCCGCGCGGTGCGACGCCTCGATGTCGAGGTCGTAGAGCACCTCGAGGTGGTCGGCAACGAATCCGCACGCGCTCACGAGAACACCGTCAATCGGCTCGTCGGTCGACTTCTGCGCACCGAATGAGTCGATGACCTCGAGAATGTCGGGCCCGATCCACGGCTCGGGGGTGCGTCCGGCCGACTGCCATGCGATCGACCACTGCGACCAACGCGTGAGCCCGGCCTCCGCGGCGACTGCCTCGGCCGTGGCGCGCAGCTGGTCGGGGTAAGGGTCTCCGCCGTCGATGATGCGCTGCGGCAGGGAGTGCGCGGTGAACAGCACCTTCGTGCGCTCCGGCATGCGGGCAAGGCGTGCGCGGATGTCAGCGGCGAGGAACGACACGTACGCCGGTTCTGTTGCCCAGCTGTCGATCCCGCGCACCTCCACGCCATGGGGCTCCGCAGCCTCGCGCAGCCGGCCCATGTACTGGCCGATCGAGTACGAAGAGAAGTGAGGCGCCAGCACGAGACCGACCGCACGACGGAAGCCCATGCCCACGATCTCGGCGGCGGCGTCCTCCACGAACGGAGCGGCGTGCTTCAACCCGAGAGTCACGTGGTACCCGCCGGGACTGATCTCGTCGAGTTCGTGCTGCAGTGCGTCGCGCTGGTCCTCGGTGAGTTTCTTGAGCGGCGAGAGCCCGCCGATCGCCTCGTAGCGGCCGGTCAGCTCCTCGAGCAGTTCTGGTGTGGGTGGCCGTCCGCGCCTGATGTCGGTGTAGTAGGGGAGGATCTCGTCCTTCGTGCGCGGGGTGCCGTATGCCATCAGCACCACCGCGGTGCGCCCCGAGTTGTTCGATGCGTTGCTCACCGCGACGTCCTTTCGTGAACGAGACCGACCACCGCGTGCAACACGCCGGGGTCGGAGTCCGGCTGCACCCCGTGACCGAGGTTGAAGATGTGGCCGGGGTGGCCGCCGTTGTCGTCCAGCACCGCCGCGGCGCCGGCAAGGGCGGCATCCATGCCGGCGAGCACGAGCGCGGGGTCGAGGTTCCCCTGGATCACGGTGTCTGCGCCGAGACGCCGGCGTGCGGCGGCAATCGGTGTGCGCCAATCAAGCCCGATCACCGCGTTGCCCACTGAGTTCATCGACTCGAGCAGATGGTCACACCCGATGCCGTAGTGGATCCCCGGCACACCCGGGTGCAGCGCGGAAAGTTGCGCGAACACCTCGGCGGTGTGGGGCCGCACGTACCGGTCGTAATCGGCACGCGAGAGTGATCCTGCCCACGAGTCGAACACCTGGAAGGCCTCGGCACCCGCGCCGAGCTGCGCGGAAATGAACGACACGGAGTGCTGCACCAGCCGTTCCATCACCTCGTGCCACAGAACCTCGTCGGTGTGCATCATTCGCTTGGTGTTCTGGTACGTGCGGCTCGGCCGTCCCTCGATGAGGTACGAGGCAACGGTGAACGGAGCGCCCGCGAACGCGAGGAGCGGTACGGAGAGCTCGCTCGCGAGAAGGAGCACCGTGTCGGTGACGTAGTCGATGTCGGGAGGCTCGAGCGGCCGGAGCCTCGCGAGATCGGCGCTGGAGCGCAACGGTGACTCCGCAACGGGGCCCGTGCCGGGGGCGACGTCGATGCCGTAACCCACGGCGTGCGCCGGCACGACGATGTCGCTGTAGAGAACGGCCGCGTCCACGCCGTAGCGCCGCACCGGCTGAAGAGTGATCTCGGCGGCCACCTCGGGGCGCTTGATCGCCGTGAGGATGCTGCCCTCGCCGCGCACCGACCGGTACTCGGGGAGGCTCCTGCCCGCCTGGCGCATGAACCACACGGGGGAGTGGGCACCGTGAACCCCGGCGGCAGCCGCGAGGAACGGGTCGGAGGGCCTGCTCGTCACCCTCCCGACGCTATCCGCGGTTCTCGCGGGCCATCCTGCGCAGTTGTGCGTCGATGCGGGCGATGCGGGTACGTGCCGGAGGGTGGGCACTCACGAGTCTGTCGCGCCAGTTGGTGGGACGTTCGCCGAGCCCGGCCTCTGACACCCTGCGCAGCGATCGCATGAGGGGCTTGCCGAATCCCATCTCCACCGCGCGCTGGTCGGCGGCGAACTCCGCGCCCTTGCCCACCGCATTGCCGAGGTACTGCGCGAACGTGATCGTGGCGAGGAACAACCACGACGCGATCGTGAGCACGCCCGCGACCGTCTGTCCTGCCACTGCTGCGCCGCTCGAGCGAGCGCGGATCGTGTCCCCTGCCGCCTCTGCGACGTTCTGCAGCGAGTAGCCCACGCGTGCGAGGAGAACAATCGGTACCGTCAGCCATTGGCTCACCGTGAGTGCGACGGTGTGCATCCCGAGATGGTGGGAGAGCTCGTGCGCGAGGACGCCGGTGAGTTCCTCCCCGGGAAGGTTCTCCACGGCCCAGCTCGACACCACCATCAGATGGCCGCCGGTTGCGAACGCGTTCAGGTCACCGGAGTCCGCCACGGCGAGCACGTAGCGAGACGGCCGCACGTGGTTGCGCTGGGCCACAACCGACCATGCGTCCTCGAGCCGCGCACGTTCGGACGGTGACGGGCTCCGCGCACCGATGAGCCTCTGCAGGAGCAATCTCTGCGCGGGCTGCCAGAAGAGCACCGCCCCGGCGAGCAACCATGCCCCGGCGAAGACGAAGTAGTTCACGGCGACGAACCGTGACACCGCCCACCACACGGCCCAGACGGCCGCCGCCCATGCCGGCAACAGCGCGGCGACCGGGAGGAACGCTGCGACCGCGTGACCGTCGATTCGTCGGGTCGATCCCATGCGGTCCGTTCTCGGCACGGTTCCAAGTCCACCAGTCCGCGGGTGGGTCGTCAACCACCGCACGTCCTCCCTGGGCCGGCGGCAACCCCGCTCACCTACACTTCGGTTCATGCCCGCCCCAACCATTCCAGGAGCCGAACCTTTCTCGCACAAGGGGGACGGTGATGTCGGTGCGCTCGTGCTCCACGGATTCACCGGCAACCCCGGGTCCATGCGCGAACTCGCGAACGCCTGTGCGGCGGCGGGCTTCCACGTGGAGCTGCCGCAGCTGGCCGGCCACGGCACCGCAGTCGAGGACATGATCCCCACGCGCTGGTCCGACTGGACCGCAAGCGTCGAGTCCGCATACTCCGCCCTGTCCGCGCGAGCGTCGCGCATCGTCGTCCTCGGGCTCTCGATGGGAGGGTCGCTCACGCTCTGGACCGGTCTGCAGCACCCGGAGGTCCGGGGACTCGTGTGCGTGAACCCCGCGGTGCAGCCTGCACCCCCGGAGATGCTCGAGGGTCTGAAGGCGCTCATCGACTCCGGCCAGGAGGTGATGGACGGGATCGGCAGCGACATCGCCGACCCGAACGCGCACGAGACGGCGTACCCGGGGACACCTCTTGCCCCTGCGCACTCGTTCATGAAGGACGGTCTCACGCCCATGGCGCCGCGTCTCGGGGAGCTGAAGATGCCGTTGCTGCTGTTCACGTCGGTGCAGGACCACGTGGTCAACCCGGCGGACAGTGAGTTCCTCGCGGCGAACTACGGCGGCACGGTGGAGCGGGTGATGCTGGAGCGCAGCTACCACGTCGCCACCCAGGACTACGACAAGGGCACGATCTTCTCGGGCTCCGTCGACTTCGTCCGCCGCGTCACCGCATGACCCTCGCGCTCCTCGCGTCGATACCTAGCCCGTCACAAGGGTCGATCAACATCGGCCCGGTGCGGCTGAACGCGTACGGGCTGATGATCGCCGTCGGAGTCATCCTCGCCGTCCGCATCGCATCACGGAGGATGGAGGCACGCGGCGTGGGCACCGCCGACCAGATGGGATCGGTCGCGATGTGGGGCGTGCCGGCAGGGGTCATCGGCGGGCGTGCGTACCACGTGCTCACCTCCGTGGATTCGTTCCGCGGGCGATGGGTCGAGGCACTGTGGATCTGGAAGGGCGGGCTCGGCATCTGGGGCGGCATCGCGCTCGGCGTCGTCGTCGGCATGTGGAGGGCGCGCAGGCTTCACATCGACCCGGTTGCGGTCGTTGCGTGCGCGACGCCGGGTATCGCCGTCGCCCAGGCGGTGGGACGCTGGGGGAACTGGTTCAACCAGGAACTCTTCGGCCGGCCGACGGATCTTCCGTGGGCGCTCGAGGTGTCGGCGCAGAAGGCCCGCGCGGCGGGCTATCCGGCCGGCACCACCTTCCACCCGACGTTTCTCTACGAGTCCCTCGGGTGCCTGGCGATCGCCGGTCTCGTCATCCTCGTGGAGCGGCGCTTCAGGCCGGCGGGCGGGCGGATCTTTGCGGTGTACGTCGCCATGTACACCGTGATGCGCTTCTTCATCGAGGGCCTGCGCGTGGACCCCGCCCGGTCCGCGGGAGGACTTCGTCTCAACCAGTGGGTCGCGCTCGTGGTGTTCGCCTCCGCGGTTGGGTTTCTCGCCGCGTCGCGGCGCACGGCGCGCGGCCCGGGTTCGGCACCCGGTGAGGAAGGGTCTACGGTGACATCCCATGAGTGAGTGCCTGTACGAAGTGGTGGAGCCGGGAATAGCCGTCATCACCTTCAACCGCCCGGACCGTCTCAACGCGTGGACCGGACGGATGGGCGACGAGTACTTCGCACACATCGATGCCGCTGTCGCCGACCCGAAGGTGCGGGTCATCGTGGTCACAGGTGCCGGCCGGGGCTACTGCGCTGGTGCCGACATGGGCACGCTGCAGGCGATCCCCAGCGGGCCGCAGGCGGCGCCGGCGCGCGAGGAGCGCAGCATCGTGGACGGGCGCACGCAGGACGAGATCACCCGCATCCCCAAGCCCGTCATCTCGGCTGTGAACGGTGCGGCGGCGGGCCTCGGAATGGTGCAGTCGCTGATGTGCGACATTCGGTTCGCGTCCGAGTCGGCGAAGTTCACCGTGGCGTTCTCGAAGCGCGGTCTCATCGGTGAGTACGGGCTCTCGTGGGTGCTGCCGCGGCTCGTCGGGCAGGCGAACGCCCTGGACCTCATGTTCTCCAGCCGCATCGTGAAGGCGGACGAGGCTCTCGCCATCGGGATGGTGAACAAGGTGCTTCCCGATGCCGAGCTCATGGACTTCACCATGCAGTACGCGGCCGACCTCGCCATGAACGTGTCGCCCTCGTCGATGGCGGTGATGAAGCGCCAGGTGTACTCCGACTACGGCACCGACGTGTCGGAGTCCACCTCCGAGGCGCTCAGGCTGATGCGCGAGTCCTTCACGCGGCCCGACTTCAAGGAGGGCGTGCAGAGTTTCCTCCAGAAGCGTGCGCCCGAGTTCCCGCCGGTCAAGCCCGGGATCTGAGCCCCCGCCGCGGGCGCCGGGCGCTCGTAGGCTTGCAACCCGTGGCCAGCGCTGACTCACCCCGTTCCTCGTCGCCCATCTCCGAGGCAGACGTGGCGAAGGTGGCCCGGCTCGCGCGGCTCGACATCGACGCATCGCAGGTGCACCACTTCACCGAGCAGCTCGCGAAGGTGATGACGCATTTCAGGGACATCGACGCACTCGATCTCGACGGCGTCGCACCCATGACACAGCCCTGGCCGCTCGTGAACGTGATGCGTGATGACGTGGAGATGCCGGTGCTCGACACCGATGAGGTGCTCGCCGCGGCGCCCGAGGCCGAGGAACGCAGGTTCAGGGTGCCGCCGATCATCGGACTGGACGGCTGAGATGGCCGGCACACAGTCCACGGCTGCCGCCCTCTCATCTTCCGTGGCTTCCGGCACGGTGAAGGCCCGCGACATTCTCGAGCGCCATCTCGCCGCGATCGAGGCGCGCGAGCCCGAGATCCACGCGTTCAATCTGGTCACTGCCGACGAGGCCCGCGCCCAGGCGGATGCCGTCGACGCAGCGGTTGCGGCGGGAAGGCCGGTCGGTCCTCTCGCCGGGGTGCCCGTGGCGGTGAAGGACAACATGTGCACGCGCGGCATCCCCACCACGTGCTCGTCGCGGATCCTCGAGGGTTGGCGACCGCCGTACGACGCCACCGTGATAACCCGTCTGCGCGAGGCGGGCGCAGTGATCGTGGGCAAGACGAACCTGGACGAGTTCGCGATGGGCTCTTCCACCGAGAACTCCGCGTTCGGGCCGACCCGCAACCCGCTCGATGTGTCGAGGGTGCCCGGCGGCAGCAGCGGCGGCAGTGCGGCCGCGGTGGCCGCGGGCTTCTCGCCGGTGAGCCTCGGCAGCGACACCGGCGGTTCCATCCGGCAGCCCGCTGCATTGTGCGGCCTCGTGGGTGTGAAGCCGACCTACGGGACGGTGAGCAGGTTCGGGCTCGTCGCGTACGCGAGCAGCCTCGACCAGATCGGCCCGTTCGCCACGAACGTCGACGATGCCGCGTTGGTGCTCGAGGTGATCAGCGGCCACGATGTGCACGACTCCACGAGCATCCCCCAGCCGCCCCTCGCGCTGCGCGACGCAGCCCGGCGCGGGGTGCAGGGCATGCGCATCGGGCGCGTCACCGACCTGCCCGGCGGAGCGGAGCCCGCGATCGCCGAGGCGCTGGAGCGTTCGTTCGATGCGTTGCGCGCGGCCGGGGCAGAGATCGTCGATGTGACACTCCCGAGCCTGTCGTACGCGCTCACCGCGTACTACCTGATCGCGCCGGCAGAGGCGAGCAGCAACCTCGCCCGTTTCGACGGCGTGCGCTACGGACTGCGCGTGGAGGCAGCCGACACCAACTCGATGTACGGAGCGACGCGCGCCGCCGGGTTCGGCGACGAGGTGCAGCGGCGCATCATGCTCGGCACCTACGCACTGTCGGCGGGCTACTACGACGCGTACTACGGCAAGGCACTCAAGGTGCGCCGTCTCATCGCCGACGATTTTGCCCGCGCGTACGCCGGGGTCGACGCGATCGTGATCCCCACGTCGCCACTGGTCGCGTTCCGGTTCGGCGAGAAGTCCGCCGACCCGCTCGCGATGTACCTCTGCGACATCTACACGATCCCCACGAACCTCGCCGGCCACCCGGCCATGAGTGTCCCGTTCGGGACGGGTGATGCAGGGATGCCCGTGGGGATGCAGGTTCTCGCGCCGGCGCTCGGCGAGGAGGCGATGTTCCGCGTGGGCGGCGCACTCGAGGCGGCGGCAGGGGGTGCAAAGTGAGCACGTTCACGAACCCGAGCGACGTCGTCGCCACAGCCGGACAGTTGCTGCCCGGCGGGTGGGAGCTCGTCGTGGGACTCGAGGTGCACGTGGAGCTCGCCACGCGCACGAAGCTGTTCAGCGGATCGCCGAACCGGTTCGGGGACGAGCCGAACACGAACATCGACCCCGTCACGCTCGCCCTCCCCGGCGCACTGCCGGTGCTCAACCGTCACGCGGTGGAACTCGCCATGCGGATAGGCATCGCGCTGAACTGCCGCATCCAGCCGTGCATTTTCCACCGCAAGAACTACTTCTATCCCGACATGCCCAAGGCGTACCAGATCAGCCAGTACGACATCCCGCTGAACGCCGACGGCTGGCTCGACCTGCCGAGCGGCGTTCGTGTCGGCGTGGAGCGCGCCCACCTCGAGGAGGACACCGGCAAGAGCACCCATGTCGGCGGTGCCACGGGGCGCATCCACGGCAGCGATTACTCGCTCATCGATTTCAACCGTGCAGGCGTACCGCTGGTGGAGATCGTCTCGCGTCCCGACATCCGCACGAGCGAGCACGCACGTGAGTACGCGGCCGAGCTCCGTGCCATCGTGGCGGCGATCGGCGCATCGGACGCCAAGATGGAGGAAGGCTCGATGCGCGTCGACGCGAACGTGTCGGTGCACAAGCCGGGCACGCCGTTCGGCACGCGCTGTGAGATCAAGAACGTGAACTCGATCCGCGCGCTGGGCCGCGCGATCGATTACGAGGCGCGCCGGCAGATCGATGTGATTGAGTCGGGCGGCACCATCCGCCAGGAGACGAGGCACTGGGACGACGCCGAGGGGCGCACCCACACCCTGCGCGCGAAGGAGGACGCCGACGATTACCGGTACTTCCCCGAGCCCGACCTCGTTCCGCTCGATCCCGGTGCGGAATGGATCGAGAGCGTGCGTGCCGCACTTCCTCCGCTGCCGGCCGCGCGTCGTGCGATGCTGCAGGCGCTCACGGGCTACGACCCGCAGAGCGAGGCGGTGCTTGTGGCCGTGGAGCGCGGGCAGCACGGGTACGTGAAAGCGATCGCCGACGCCGGAGGGGACCCCGTGCGTGCGTTGATCTACGTGACGCAGGCGTTCGCCGAGCAGGGCGAGAACCCGGTGGTGCCGGCTGCCGATGTCGCGGCGCTCACCGTCCTGGAACGCGACGGCAAGCTGTCGGCGACGCAGGCCAAGCAGGTGCTCGCCGAGATCGTGGCGAACGGCGGTGGTGATGCCGCCGCCATCGCGGCCGCGAAGGGTTTCGAGGCCATGGACTCATCCGCGATCGAGGCGATGGTGGACGAGGCGATCTCGGCCGACCCCGACGCGTGGGCGAAGTACTGCGCCGGCGAGGAGAAGGCCGCCGGTGCGATCGTCGGCAGGGTGATGAAGGCCAGCAAGGGCAAGGCGGACGGCAAGGTCGTCTCGGCCATCATGCAGTCCCGCCGCGG
>JBEGQL010000020.1:0-11613 GCA_041181005.1 Actinomycetota bacterium | reverse complement strand
AACCCCGAGGACTACACGAACCGCGGCCGGATCATCACGCCTCTCAAGGACCGTTTCGGCAGCCAGATCCGCACGCACTACCCGCTCGACGTCGACACGGAGATGGCGATCATGCGCCAGGAGGCGAGGCCCGCCAGCATCGGTGACGTCAAGGTCACCATGCCCGGTTTCGTGGAGGAAGTGATCGCCGAGTTCTCCCAGCAGGCCCGCGCCTCGAGCCACGTGAACCAGCGCAGCGGCGTGTCGGTGCGCCTCTCGGTGAGCAACTACGAGTCGGTGTGTGCCAATGCGGTGCGCCGTGCGCTGCGCCTCGGCGAGAAGGATGTCGCCCCCCGGATCAGTGATGTTCTGGATGCCGTTCCCGCATCGTCAGGCGGCAAGATCGAGATCGAGTCCATTGAGGAGGGACGCGACGGCCAGATCCTCATGACCCTTGTGCAGAAGTCGGTGCTCGACGTGTACCGCCGCCGCAACCTCGGTGACAAGGTGCGCGACCTCATCGCCGCATTCGACGAGGGTGCCGTGGTGCACACAGGTTCCGACATCCCGAGTGCCCAGCTGGCCGCGAATCTCGCAGAGATCCCGTCGTTGCGCGCACCGGTGCTGGAGCTCACGGGCGGCAATGAGTCCCCGGCGGTGGTCGCGAGTGCGGTGGAGTTCATCCTCGACGCGCTGCACCTGAACAAACGGATCAACCGCGACCAGTCCGCCGGACGCTCGACCTACAGGTCCCGCGCGTAGGGCCCGGCTGGTGTCCCCCGTGGGCTCAGACCACGAACTGTTCGCGCGTCCACAGCTCGCCCGTGTCCGAGCGGCGGGTGGCGGGCGTGCCCGACAGGCTCACGACCTCCACGGGCTGATCGAGTCCGCGGAGGTGCTTGGCCGGCTTGGTCGTGGCACTGATGCCTTCGGGGAGGTTCTCCACCTGGTCGGCGGGCGTCAGCACCTCCCCGGGGTCGGCCGCGTCGCACAGTCGCGCGGCGAGGTTCACGGCCTCACCGATGTAGTCGTCACCCTCGAACAGGAGAGCGTCCCCCGACACGATGCCGATGCGCATGGAGAGCGGGGCGCATGCCGGCTCGGCACGCTCCTGGAGCAGCATCGCGAACTCGATGGCGGAGTCCTGGCCCACTGCCACGATCATGCAGCCGTCGCCCAGCCACTTGGCGATGCGCACTCCGCACTCGCTCGCGAGATCACGTGTGATGGCGCGCCAGCGCTTGAGGAGGGCGTTCAGGACCTCGTCCGAGTTGCTCGCGGTGAAGTTCGTGAACCCGGAGATGTCGACGAACACGAACGTGCGGGGGACTCGCATGGCGCCCCCCACGATAGAGGACGCGGTCGCGGACGGCTAGGTTGCGGCTGATGCCGGCGAGATTCACCTACAGCCGATGGGACGGCACCCAGAAGGGGTTCGATCTCGACGCAGAGTCCGTTCTCGGCCAGCTCACGGACGAGCTGCTGTACCACGGCGACCTGAACGCGGCCCTGCGCCAGTTGATGCGCGACGGGATGTTCGACAAGGACGGCAACCGCATCGAGGGAATCCGTGACATGCTCGAGCGCATCCGCCAGCGACGGGAGGAGATCCAGGACAGCGGCGATCTCGGCGGCGTGTACAGCGAGGTCGCCGACGAACTGCGCGACATCCTCGACGAGGAGCGCCACACCATCCAGAAGGACCTCCAGCAGGCCGAGAACTCGGGCGACGAGCGCAGGGCCGAGAACGCCCGCAACTCCGCGATGGAGCGCAACTTCCGGCTCGACATGATGCCCGACGACCTTGCCGGTCTCGTGAAGGAGATGCAGAGCTACGACTTCCAGTCCCGCGAGGCACAACAGCGCTTCGAGGAACTGATGGACCGCCTGCGCGAGCAACTGATGCAGCAGATGGTCGACCGGATGTCTGACGCCATGCAGAACATGACGCCCCAGGACATGCAGCGCATGAAGGACATGTTGTCCGCGCTGAACGACATGATCGAGAAGCGCAACCGCGGGGAGGACCCCGGGTTCGAGAAGTTCATGGAGGAGTTCGGCGATTTCTTCCCCGAGAACCCGCAGACGCTGGATGAGCTGCTCGAGCAGATGGCGCGCCGCATGCAGCAGATGCAGGCGATGATGAACTCGATGTCGCCCGAGCAGCGTCAGCAGCTGCAGGAACTGTCCGACCAGCTGCTCGGGGACATGGACCTCGACTTCGAGATGCAGCGGCTCGGCCAGAACCTGCAGGGTCTGTTCCCGCAGATGGGCTGGGAACAGTCGTACGACTTCAACGGCGACCAGGAGATGGGCATGCAGCAGGCCATGGACGCCATGGCCCAACTGGGCGACCTCCAGCAGATGGAGGGCATGCTGCGTCAGGCCTCGAACCCCGCCCAGCTGGCCGAGGTGGACCCCGAGAAGGTGCGCCGGATGCTGGGCGACGAGGCCGCCGACGCCCTCGAACGTCTCGCGGAGCTCTCCAAGATGCTCGAGGACGCCGGATTGGTGAACCGCAAGGAGGGCAAGCTCGAGCTCACCCCGAGGGGTCTGCGCGCCATCGGGAACAACTCACTGCGGGAGCTCTTCAGCAACCTCTCGAAGGACCGTTTCGGCCAGCACAAGTCACACAACGACGGCACGGGCCACGAGCGTGCGTACTCGTCCCGGCCGTACGAGTTCGGGGACCCGTTCCGTCTCGACCTCAACCAGACGATCCGCAACGCTCTGCGCCGCCAGGGCGGCGGGACCCCCGTGCGGCTCACCGCCGAGGACTTCGAGATCGAGCAGACGGAGCACAGCACACGCGCCGCCACCGTGCTCATGATCGACCTGTCGATGTCGATGCCGATGCGCGGCAACTTCGTGCCCGCCAAGAAGGTGGCGATGGCGCTTCATTCGTTGATGAGCTCGCAGTTCCCTCGCGATTTCCTCGGTCTCGTGGGCTTCAGTGAGACTGCCCATGTCCTCAAGCACTCCGACCTCCCGGAGGTGAGCTGGGACCTCGCCTACGGAACCAACATGCAGCACGGGCTCAAGCTCGCCCGCCAGATGCTCGGCCGCGAGACGGGCACGAAGCAGATCATCATGATCACCGACGGTGAGCCCACTGCCCACATCACCCCACGCGGCGATGTGTACTTCAACTACCCGCCGGTGCGCGAGACACTCGAGGCAACATTGAAAGAAGTGATGCGCTGCACCCGCGAGGACATCCGCATCAACACCTTCGTGCTCGACGCCACTCAGTCCCTGAGGCGGTTCATCGAGCAGATGACCCAGATCAACTCGGGTCGTGCCTTCTTCACTGACCCCGACAACCTCGGGAGCTATGTCCTCGTGGATTTCCTTGAAAACAGAAGGAAAACAGCCCGTTCGGGGCGATAGAGCCAACAAAATCGGGCCTGTTTGAGCCTGTGGACAACGAAACCCTTGAAACTGTTGGGTTTCCGCTTGCCTTTTGGTCACTGACTTGGCAGAATGACGCCGTTGTAATTACACGGCTGCCCGCCGGAACCGAGATGTCCTCCGGGACTCTTCGTCGGGTGACCGCACGGGGGAGGCCAGAACGTGCACGGAGACGGCGAGTCATTGAGTCAGGAACGCGGTTGGCAGGACCAAGCCAACTGTCTCGGGGTCGATCCCGATCTCTTCTTCCCTGAGCGTGGCGCCAGCACGCGAGAGGCGAAGGAAGTGTGCAGGGGGTGCATCGTCCGCGAGGACTGTCTCGAGTACGCGCTCGCGAACGGCGAGAAGTTCGGCATCTGGGGCGGGCTCTCCGAACGTGAGCGCCGTCGTCTCAGGCGTCAGCGCGCACAGGCCGTGCGCGGCATCAACATCGTCAACGGCTGAAGCCTCTCTCCTCGAGGCGCGCCTCGATGGTGCGTTCCTCCGACACGTCCAGTTCGCCCCATCTTTCTTCCGGTACGGCCCGGAGCACGGCACGCGGCAGCAGGCCCACGAGCTCGGCCCGCAGAACCTGCACGTGCTCCGTCGCTGCCAGCCCCACCACGGCATTGAACGCATCTGCCGGCCCCGTGTTGCCCGGATTCACGAGGTTCATGCTCACCTGAGTGACTCCGCCGGTCACGAGACCGAGCGCACGCACGTCGTCTGAACGCACTGCCGCCGCGATCCGCCTCGCCGGCCCGGGATCCGGCGTGCCCAGCCACACGTTGTAGGCCACGAGGACATCGCGCGCCCCCGCGCACACCGCGCCGGCCGTGGGATGGGGCCGCGACCCGCCGAGGTCGGGGAGCAGCGCCCCCCACGCGTCGCGTCGCACGCGCGGGAGTGTGCGCTCCGGCCCGTAGAGGAACACGGGCACCCTGAGGGTCCTTGCCGCCCACTGAGCAAAGGAATCCCGCGCACGCACGGCGTCACCCATGGTTGAGTCCTCGAGCGGAACGAACGGCACGACATCGACCACGCCGAGCCGTGGGTGGACGCCTTCGTGTATCCCGAGCTGCAGGACCTCCACGCATCTCTGCGCGAGCCTGCGCGGCGCATCCTCGCCCACGAGTGTGAACACGCTGCGGTTGTGGTGGGCGTCGCTGTGCACGTCGAGGAGCGCGGCACCGCACGATGCGGCAAGATCGGCAAGGACGGCACCGTCGCGGCCCTCGCTCACGTTCACCACGCACTCGAGCACGGTCCTTTTCCTACCGCCCCGCGACCACCCGCACAGGGCACGGTGGTAGGGTCGCGCGCATGGGAACTCCCGAGCTGATCATGGTTGCTGTCGTGATCCTCGTGCTCTTCGGTGGCGCGCAGCTGCCGAAGATGGCGAGGAACCTGGGCCAGGCCCAGAGGGAACTCAAGAAGGCGATGGAGGAGGGCAAGTCAGACGACAAGCCCTCCGACCCGAAGTAACGAGGGTCCCCGTCGGGTCAGGCCCGCAGCGCCTTGCGGCGCTTCAGGATGCGGCGCCGTTCGCGCTCGCTGCAGCCGCCCCACACGCCGTGTTCGATCCGCTCCTCGAGCGCGTACTCAAGGCATTGTTCGCCCACCGGGCACCCCTTGCAGATTGCACGCGCACGCTCCACGCCGACTCCGTCGGACGGGAAGAACGTTGCGGGCGGATAGTTGCGGCAGTTGCCGTCCGCCATCCACGCGGTGGGTGAGTCGTCGAACGGCTTGCTCGGCATTGCCGGCTGTGCCGTGATTCTCAGTGTCGTATTCATGGCTTCCTCCTCGCCCGCAGTGGCTGCCGGCTGTCGGACCGGTATCACGTATGACGCCGGTGTCATGGCGGGAAGTTCCCGCAATCCCGAGTCAAACACGCAACCGCGGGGTATGTCTGTCACCATCGTCAAAGATTCGTCAAGACTTCCCGGTTTCCACAGTGTTGGTTCGGGAACACGTGGGAAACCGCGGGAAACAGTGCGAAAAAACCGGTTCTCTGCGTACGCCGATAGCATGCATCGCACAAGTTCCCGTGCCGCGGAGGTTCGCAACATGTCAGACGCCCAGATCTCGGAAGCCCCCCGCGCGCACGCCCGCATCGTGTATCTCGGCCCGGTGGCGCCGCACTGGGAGGTGTACGGCGACTGGGGCGACCGTTCCGTGCTGGAGGAGTTCCGCGCCCGGGTGCTGGCCCGGCTCGTGCTGCTCCCTCCCCGCCGTGACGACCGTCAGTTCCACCGCAACGCCCAGCGCATCATCCGCGACGCCATACGCGAGCGCATCTCGATCGAATGGGAGGTCGGGGACCCCGACTTCGTGATCGAGCTCGCCGAAGAGCGCCGCTGACCCGTCGCAGTTCACCCCCAGTTCACCCCTGGTTCCGCCACGGTGAACGTGCCGTCCCTACATTCTCGGCGTGCGCGGCCCGCCGGGCGACCGAGCCCGGTCCCGAGGTCCGCGGGGAACGAGGACAGCTGACATGGAGGAACTGCGCAAGGGCTTCCACAAGGATCTTGCCGACCTGAGGGCGGAGGTGCTCGGACTCGGCCGGTCCGTTGTGGGCATCGTGGACCGCGCGACCAGCGTGCTGCTGGCCGGGGACCTCGAGGGTGCCGAGTACATCATCCTGAACGACGACGAGGTGGACGCACGTTCGATCGACCTCGAGGACCGCTGCTACCACATCCTCGCCCTCCAGTCGCCCGTCGCGGGTGACCTGCGCCAGTTGATCGCGGTCCTCAAGATGATCGGCGAGATCGAGCGGTCGGCCGACCTCGCGGTCAACATCGCGAAGGCGTCCCGGCGCATCTACGGACACCGGCTCCCCGGGAACCTGTCGGACCTCGTGGGCAAGATGAGCGAGCAGTCCCAGCAGCTCTTCGACGCCGCGATGACGGCGTTCTTTGCTGACGACGTGGCGAAGGCCGCAGCCCTCGACGACATGGATTCCTTCCTCGACGACCTCCAGCGCCAGTTCGTGCAGGCCGTGCTGGAGAGCCACTCCGCAGGGATGATCGAGCTGCAGGTCGCGATACAGCTGGCGGTGGTGGCCCGTTTCTACGAGCGAATCGGTGACCATGCCGTCAACATCGGCGAACGGGTGCGGTTCCTCGTGGACGGATGGCGGCCGGAGTCCAAGGGTGCCGAACGGCACCGGGCCAAGACCGGACAGGACGCGTCGGGAGAGGTCCCCCGGGCTCTCCCGGAGAACTGACGCCGCCGCCGTTTCCTTCACCTCGCACACCCTTCTCGTTCACCTCGGGTTCACTTTCGACCATGTCGGTGCGGGGTCCGGGGGCGTAGTTTCCTGGGTGTTCACCCCGAGTTGGCCCTGCCAACCAGACACGTGAGGGAGCCGGCATGGCATTCCGCATCATCCCGAGGGACGAGGGGTTCTTCCCCCTGTTCGGCGAGGCCGCGACCATCGCGCACGAGTGCGCCGCACGCCTCGTGGGCATGCTCCACTCGCTCCCGCCTGCGGAGGCCGAGGTCGACGCGCTGCTCGTCGCCGAGCGGAAGGCCGACGAGGTCGTGCGCGAGGTGAACCGCAGGCTCGAGCGCTCGCTCGTCACTCCGTTCGACCGGGAGGACATCCAGCTCCTCGCCACGAGCCTCGATGACGTCACCGACGAGATCTTCGCGGCGGCCGACCTCGTGTACCTGCACCGCGTCACCGCCGAACTTCCCGGGTTGTTCGAGCTCGCCGACATCCTCGAGCAGATCACGAAGTCGAACGTCGCGCTCGTGGGCCGTCTCTCCTCGATGCGCGGGATCAGCGACATGGTGGACGCCATCGACCAGCTCGAGTCCTCCGCCGACAAGGTGTTCCGCCGCGTGACCGGCGAGCTGTTCTCCGGCCGGCACGATGCACTCGACATCCTCCGCTGGAAGGAGATCGTCGAGGCCATCGAGCGTGCCATCGATGCGGTGGAGGATGCCGCCGATCTCGTGCAGGCCATCTCGGTGAAGCACGCGTAGTCATGGCAGGCGTTCTCCTGTGGTCGGTGATCGGCCTCGCGCTGCTCTTCGACTTCGTGAACGGATTCCATGATGCGGCGAACTCGATCGCCACGGTGGTGGCGACGCGCGTCCTCAGCCCCGTCAAGGCGGTTGCATGGGCGGCGTTCTGGAACTTCATCGCGTTCGCGGTTCTCGGCACCGAGGTGGCAAAGACCATCGCGAAGGGCGTGGTGAACCCGGACATCATCTCGATCGGGGTGATCTTCGCGGGGCTCGTGGGAGCGATCTTCTGGAACGTGCTCACCGCATGGCTCGGTCTGCCGAGCTCGTCGTCGCACGCACTCATCGGCGGGATGATCGGGGCGGGTGTCGCCAAGGCGGGCGGGCACGTGGTCCTGCTCGAGGGGCTGAAGAAGACGGGCGTCTTCATCGTGTACTCACCCCTCGTGGGCGTGGGCCTCGGGTTCGCGCTGATCGTCCTCGTGATGTGGGGCGCGTCGGTGTTCAAACGTGTGGAGCGCACCAACCGTGTGTTCCGGCGGCTGCAGCTGCTCTCCGCGGCCGCCTTCAGTCTCGGTCACGGCGCGAACGATGCGCAGAAGACGATGGGGCTCATCCTCGCGCTGCTGATCGGCGCGGGGAAGCTCGGCAAGGACGCGGACGTGCCGCTGTGGGTGGTGCTCTCGGCCCACACCGCGATCGGGCTCGGGACGATGTTCGGGGGCTGGCGGATCGTGAAGACGATGGGCAACAAGCTCACCCGGTTGCAGCCGATGGGCGGTTTCGCCGCCGAGACCGCGGCGGCGGTCACGTTGTTCTTCACGTCGGCAAAGGGCATCCCCGTGTCCACGACGCACACGATCACGGGTGCGATCGTGGGGGTCGGGTCATCCCGACGGCTCAGCGCAGTGCGGTGGGGCGTGGCGAGGCGGGTCGTGTGGGCGTGGGTGCTCACCATCCCGGGATCTGCACTCGTTGCGGCCGGAACATACGCAATCGTGGCGGTGCTGTCGTGAACACATGGATTGACCGCCGCGGCATCGTCTTCTTCTGCTTCTCGGTGGTGTGCTTCGTGCTGATCTGGCCCTGTCCCGAGGACTTCCGCTGGGTGGGCGAGATCATGGGGGTCGGCTACATCGTGCTCGGGCTCCTGTCCTGGGCGGACCATCTCGCGCGCTGGAAGTCCTTCGACGGCGACTGACAGGCTGGTGACGTGTTGAGACGGCGCGCCCGACCCGACACGGGCACCGCGGGTGCGACGCCCGCCGCGGAGGCGATGGCACTCGAGCAGTTCCGCACCGCGCTGAATGCCGTGCCGTTCGGGGTCGTTCTCGTGAACCCTGACGGGGCGGAGACGTGGAGGAACCGCGGCGTCTACGAACTGCTCGGCGGGTCCGGAGCGACCGACGAGGCGGAACGTGCCGTGGCGGACCTCTCGGCGTCCGCGGTGCGCGGCAGGAAGTCGAGGCGCGAGGTCGAGACTGCAGGACCTCCCGAGCGTGCGTTGCTGATGCGCAGCCTCCCGATGGTGAACGGCGGGGGAATGGTCCTCATCGAGGACGTCACCGAGAGACATCTCGTCGACAAGGTGAGGACTGATTTCGTGTCGAACATCAGCCACGAGCTGAAGACGCCCATCGGTGCGCTCTCCCTTCTTGCCGAGACGATCGGTGCAGAACTGGCCGCGGGAGACGAGACCCTTCGGCGCCTCTCGGGTCGCATGGTCGACGAGACAACGCGGGTCGCGAGGATCATCGACGACCTGCTCGAACTGGCGAGCATCGAGTTCGTCGGTACGTCCCGCCGCGAGCAGATGGTGATCGACGACATCGTGCGCGAGGTCGTGTCGCGTTTCGAGCACGTCGCACGCGCGAAGAACGTCGCGCTGAACCTCGTCCTCGGTGAGGAGCCGGTGACGGCCTTCGTGGACCCGCGACAGATCCAGACCGCGATCGGGAACCTCGTGGAGAACGCGGTCAAGTACACCGACGCGCACGGTTCGGTGGGCGTGGAGGCCCGGACGGACGAGGGGTCGCTCGTGGTCGTCGTCCACGACACGGGCTCGGGCATCCCCGCGGAGCACATGGACAGGGTCTTCGAGCGCTTCTACAGGGTCGACGACGCACGGTCCCGCGAGACCGGCGGCACCGGTCTCGGCCTCGCCATCGTGCGCCATGTCGCCACGAACCATGGCGGCGAGGTGAACGTGAGGTCACGCCCGGGTGAAGGTTCCACCTTCACCCTCCGGATTCCGTTGGCACTCGGCTGACCCGGGAGCAGAATCGTGACCGTGAGTTCCCCCACAATCCTCGTGGTCGAGGACGAGGCCTCGTTCGTGGATGCCCTCCAGGTGGGGCTCAAGCGCGAAGGTTTCAACGTGAGGGTTGCCACCGACGGCGAGGCGGCCCTCGACATGTTCGACGTGGTGCGCCCCGATCTTGTCCTCCTCGACGTGATGCTCCCGAAGATGTCGGGAATCGACGTGTGCCGCCAGATCAGGAAGCGCTCCCAGGTGCCGATCATCATGGTCACGGCCAAGGGGGCAGAGATCGACACGGTGGTCGGTCTCGAGGTGGGAGCCGACGACTACGTCACCAAGCCCTACAGATTGCGGGAGCTCGTCGCGCGGATTCGCGCCGTGATGCGACGCACTCCCACCGACAGGGGCGGGGAGCTGGACCGCGACGGCATCACGGTGGGCGACATCTCGATCGATCCGGGCCGTCACGAGGTCATCATCCGCGGCGAGACGTCCACGATCCCGCTCAAGGAGTTCGAGCTGCTCCACATCCTCATGGCGAACGCCGGACGGGTGCTGACCCGCGAGACGCTGATCGACCGTGTGTGGGGCACCGACTACGTGGGCGACACGAAGACCCTCGATGTTCACGTGAAGCGGCTCCGCTCGAAGGTGGAGAACGACCCCTCCAACCCCACACGCATCGTCACGATCAGGGGTCTCGGTTACAAGTTCGAGAAGCCGCGCTGACCCGCGGCCGACGGTGCGTAACATCGCCCCGTGGACGGTGTTGATGGCTCACCCCGGGGGACCGGTCTCCCCGCGCCGTCGCCGCTGACGAGACTCTCGCGGCTGCACGCATGTGTGGTCGCCGGTGAGGCAGCGATGGCGGTGTCGCTCGCCGACTCGATGTTCCTGTCCATCAGCCCCACCGACGCCAGGCCGAGGGTCCTGTTCTTCCTCCTGCTCAGTTTCGCGCCGTTCGTGGTAGTCGCCCGCTTCGTCGGCCCCATCGTGGAGAGATTCGGGGGCGGTCAACGGGTGGTGCTCTTTGGCGTGTGCCTCATGCGCGCGGTGTTGATGGTTGCCGTCGACAGCGCGATCCGCTCCGTGCTGCTCTTCCCCGTTGCCTTCGGTGCCCTCGTGCTCTCGAAGACCTATTCCATCTCCAAGAGCGCCACGGTTCCGTTGCTCGTCACGGGGGACTCCCGGCTGGTCGAGGCGAACAGCAGGCTCGCCAAGATCGCCGGCATCGTCGGCTTCGCCGCGGGAGTCCCTGCATTCGTGCTGCAGATGATCGATCCTTCGTTGGCGCTGTACGCAGGGACGCTGCTGTTCCTCCTCGCCGCGGTGCAGGCCTGGCACCTGCCCGGCTCGCATGCGGAACCGGCCGCCGATCCCGAGCTCGAGTTCCGGGAGCTCCACTCGGTGTCGGTGGTGCACGCCGCGAACACGATGCGTTTCCTCCGCGCCGCGGTCGGGTTCATGTTCTTTCATCTCGCCTTCTGGCTGCGGTCCGAGATCGCGGGCACCGCGTGGTTCGCGTTCGCGATCGCGGTGGGCAACCTGTCGATACTCGCAGCCAACTGGGTGGCGCCGGCCGTGCGCTCGCGGATGAGCACGCAGTCGATGCTCACTCTCTCGATCGCGTTGGTTGCGTCGGGCGGGATAGCAGCCGGGTTCAGCGGCGTGTTCATCGCGGGCATACTTCTCACGGCGGTCGTGAATGCGGCCGCGGCAATCGGACGGGTTGCGTTCGAGGCGACCGTGCAGTCCGGCGCCCCGGATGCGGACAAGGTGGGTGCGTTCGCACGGTTCGAGACGCACAACCAGCTCGCATGGGTCGCGGGCGGTCTCGTGCCCGTCGTGCTCCGACTGGACGGCCCCTCGGGGAGCTGGTGCATCGGGGTGGTCGGCGTTGTGGGGGTGCTCGTTCTCCTGCGCGACCGCAGGCTCACTGCACCTCGAGCCGGGCGAGCCAGAGGCCGGGAGCGTCGATCTCGTTAGGGGTCGGCAGGTTCGCCGCC
>JBEGQL010000019.1:0-77251 GCA_041181005.1 Actinomycetota bacterium | reverse complement strand
CAGCAGCGCCGCGACCTCATAAACCGGCGCATGCGCGACCACATCCGCTCGTGAGGCTCCTCGTCGCGCGGTGCAGCGTGGTGTACACGGGCAGGCTCGAGACGAAGCTCGCCGAGGCCGTCCGGCTCATCATGGTGAAGGCCGACGGGTGCGTTGCCGTCCATGCAGACGGCGGTGCATACAAGCCCCTCAACTGGATGAACGCCCCCAACACCCTCACGGAGCTCGGGGACCGCTGGGAGGTCCGCAACTCGAAGGGCGAGGTGATGACCATCCATCTCCACGAGGTGATGAGCGACTCGCTGCACGAACTCGGCAGCGACCCCGGCCTCGAGAAGGACGGCGTGGAGGCGCACCTGCAGGAGCTGCTCGCCGCGATGCCACACGTGATGGAGCAGGGTCTCACGTTCGTGCGGCGCGAACATTTCACCGCGCTCGGCCCGGTGGACATCATCTGCCGCGACGGGGAGGGCCGCACCGTCGTCATCGAGGTGAAGCGCCGCGGGGAGATCGACGGTGTGGAGCAGCTCACCCGCTATCTCGCGGACCTCGCGAACGACCCCACGCTCGGCGAGATCCGGGGGATGTTCGTGGCGCAGTCGATCAAGCCCCAGGCACGCACTCTCGCGGAGTCACGCGGGATCGTGTGCGTGGAGGTGGACTATGACGCGCTGCGCGGCATGAAGCCCGACGACTGGACCCTCTTCGGCTGAGACTGCCCTAGTGTGCCCGGATGACCTCTGCTGACTGGGCTCGGCCCGTTGTGTACTTCTCCGTCTCGGCGGTCGACCCCGAGCGTCAGCGTGCGTTCTATTCGGCGATGTTCAACTGGGACATCGGTGACGGACCGTTCATGCAGATTCCCGCAGGTGTCGGCGGACCGGAGATCGGCGTGGGCGGCCACATCAACAAGGCCGACAAGCCGGGCACCGTGCTGTACGTGCAGGTGCGCGACGTGAACGAATCACTTGCGCGCGCGGAGGAACTCGGCGGGGCGAAGGTGCACGACCCGTTCCAGATTCCCGGCGGCGCGATGATCGCCGGCATCACCGACCCGGAGGGGAACTCACTGGTGCTCGTGCAACAGTGAGACGGTCAGAGGGTCTCCCACACAGTGACCTCATGGGTGTCGAAGTCAATGAAGCGGTGCATCTCCTCCACCGCGTCTAGACCGACCGTTGCGGAGCCTGCCGCGGCGAACGACTCGGCCGAGTCGAACCACGACGTCACGAGCCATGCGCCGTTCTCGCCGCGGGCCGTGGTGCGGCGACGGTGGCCCTTCAGCTGGTAGGCGAACTCCTCCTGGAACCGCGCGTCGGCGGCCAGGAACTTCTCCTCGTCCGCTCCGGGGACGAGACGGAAGGTCGCATTGACGATCAGCAACTGGCTTCGACCGCTCGCAGGTGACGGTCAGGCGAAGCGGACGAGGCCCTGGTCGATGACCTTGCGGTCCCCCACCCAGGTCTCGAAGAGTGCCTCGCCTTTTGCGGTCTCCCACATCTTCACCGTGAGCGCGTCACCGGGGAACACCGGCGAGGCGAAACGGCCCTCGATGTGCTTGAAGCGGTCCGCGTCACCACCGCACAGTGCGTTGAGAAGCGCCCGGCCGGTGAAGCCGTAGGTGCACAGACCGTGGAGGATCGGCTTCGGGAAGAGGCCGGCCTTCACCGCGGGGTGATTGGGATCCGAGTGGAGCGGGTTGCGGTCACCGTTCAGGCGGTAGAGCAGCGCCTGGTCGGGCGTGGTCTGGAGGGTCAGCTCGTGGTCGGGCGACTGTGCGGGCGGCACGTTCTGGTCCCCGCTCGGTCCGCGCTCGCCGCCGAACCCACCGGCGTCACGGATGAACACCGACGAACGGGTGGAGTACAGAGGCTTGCCGGAGGCGTCCTTGGCCTCAGCCTCGGTCACGATGACCGCGGCCTTCACCTTGTCGTACATCGCGACGAGTTTGCTCTGCACCGTGGCCCTGCCCTCGACGGGCAGCGGCTGGTGCAGGGTGATCGCCTGTGACGCATGGACGAGCTTGGCGAAGTCGAACTCGCCCACGTTGCGCATCGGGTTCGATGCCGCGCCGCCCTGGCCGGACCCGAGCACGACGGGCATCGTGGGGAGGGCCTTCTGCTTGACGCCCGTGGAGTTCTCGGTGACGTACGCGAGCTGGTCGGAGCTCACGTTCAGGCTCACGGCATAGAGCAGCGAGTCCTTCGAGGTCCAGCTGATCTCGTACGGTTCGCCGACGCTGCCGACTGCTGCTGGGTTGAGTGCCATGGTGAGCCTCTTTCTTTCGAGTCCTGTACGGGCGTGTTTGGTTACTTCTTGTTGAGCGTGTTCTGCGGGTACGAGCCGTCGCGGCCGTCCATGCCGGCGTTCGGGCGTGCGTCCTTGAGCAGACCGGCCACGGCCGAACCGATCTTCGTGGGGTCGTCCACCGGTGAGGTGGAAGGACCGCGGTGCCAGCCCTCGGCGATCGCGAGCGTCTGGCCGGAGGCCTCGAACACGCGGCCCGTGACGTGACCGGCCTCGCTGCCCGCCAGCCAGGTGACGATCGGGGCGATCCAGCGCGGCGAGCGCATCTCACGCTCCTCGTCGGTCTCCGGCGCGGCGCCGAGACCCTCGGTCATACGGGTCAGCGCAACCGGCGCGACCGCGTTCACGGTGACGCCGAAACGGGCGAGCTCGAGCGCGGCGATGATCGTGAACGACGCGATGCCTGCCTTGGCCGCGCCGTAGTTCGTCTGGCCGAGGTTGCCGTAGATGCCCGACACCGAGGTGGTGTTGATGATGCGTCCGTAGACCTCCTTGCCGGCCTTCGACTGCTCGCGCCAGTACGCGGCCGCCCAGCGGCTCGGACCGAACGTGCCCTTCAGGTGCACCTTGATGACGGCGTCCCACTCCTCTTCCGTCATGTTGGTGAGCATGCGGTCGCGCAGGATGCCCGCGTTGTTCACCACGATGTTGATGTCGCCGAAGGTCTCGACCGCGGTGTTGATGAGCCGCTGTGCGCCCTCCCAGCTCGAGATGTCGTCGCCGTTCGCGACTGCCTGGCCGCCCATGCCCTTGATCTCCTCGACCACCTGCTGGGCGGGCGAGAGATCCCCGCCCGAACCGTCGACATTGCCGCCGAGGTCGTTCACGACGACCTTCGCACCCTGGCTGGCGAGGCTGAGTGCGTGCTCGCGGCCGATGCCGCGCCCCGCTCCTGTGACCACTGCGACGCGACCTTCACACATCTTCGACATGACTGCTCCTGGGGTTCGGGGGCACCTGACGGTGCCGCGGGCTCCGATACTAGGAATCGTTCAGTCCGGACACCTAAGCGGGCGTTCCCGGTTCCCCTCCGGCAAACCCCCGGGCCCTGCGGGCGGTCTCATCGCGCGTGCGACGGAGGATCGCGCGGTCGGCGTCGGTCAGCCTGCCCGTCATGCTGGCCTCCCGTTTGCGGTGCAACGCCAAGGGGAAATCCGCGAACCATCCATCGACCGTCTGGGACATCGGCAGGAGAAAGGCGGTGTCCTCACCATGGGGCACAAGTGGATAGCCACCGTGCTCGTCGAGAATCTCCCGCCTCACCGCCAGCGCGGTGGGGTGCGCGGGAAGAACCCGGCCCGCTGCCTCCCACATCGGGTACAGCGTGCCGGCGGAGATCCGCCCGCCGCCGAGCACCTCGGCAAACGGCCGCACAGTTCCGTCGGCAAGCAGGTCGAGCACCGGACCGAGCACGAACCCCACGGATGAGTCGCCGAACAGCCCGAGGGTGCGTTCCAGGACGTCGGCCGAGGCGATCATGTCGTCGGCATCGAGGTTGCGCACCACGGTCGCGCGCGAACGGGCAACTGCCGCGTTGCGGGTCGCCGCCACCCCTGAGCCCGGTGGACACATCGCGGGGCGCACGCGCGGGTCGAGGTGCGAGATGCGTTCGATTTCCCCGAGCGCGTCCCCGTCCCCCTGCACCAGCCACTCCCAATCGGTCATCGTCTGTGCAGCGAGCGATCCGTGCGCGTCGGCGAGGAACCCGGCGTCGCGGGGATGCACCGCGGTGACAATCGACATGCGGGGCTGTCTGTCGGTCACTGCGGAGACGCTAGTCACGGGACAGTCGCGCACGGACCGCCCCTAGCCTCGGGGCGTGCCCGCAAGTGACCCCGCACCGCGCATTCAATCGCGCGTTCTTGTGGTCGGCGCGGGACCTGCAGGGACCGCGTGCGCCGTCGAGCTCGCCCGGGTCGGCATCCATGTTGTCGTGGTCGACAGGGCGGTGTTCCCCCGCGACAAGTGTTGTGGCGACGGGCTCACCGCCTCGGCGCTGCGTCACCTGGAGGAACTCGGCCTCGACCTGCCGTCACTTCCGGGCATGCGCTCGACCACAGAAGTGCGGGTCCACGCTCCGTCGGGACGCACGATCGGGCTCGCTCTCCCACGGGACGGCATGTACGCGGTGGTTGTTCCGCGCATCGAGCTCGACGCGGCACTCGTCGCACACTGCAGGTCGCTCGGCGTGGAGGTGCGCGAGGGCTGCGAGGTCGTGTCGGTCGCGCACGACGGTGCGGACGGCGTGCTGGTCGGCATGTCGGACGGGTCCACCTCACGGTGGGACCGGGTGGTCGCGGCCGACGGAATGTGGTCTCCCACGAGGAAACTGCTCGGGCTCGACGAGCGGGGTTACCTCGGCGAGTGGCACGCGTTCCGCCAGTACGCATCGAACGTCACCGGCCCCGCAGCGGACGAACTGCACGTGTGGTTCGAGGAGGATCTCCTTCCCGGATACGCCTGGAGTTTCCCCCTTCCCGGCAACAGGGCGAACGTCGGGTTCGGGATGCTGCGCGACGACCGGACATCGGGAAGGCAGATGGCGACGAAGTGGCGCGACCTGCTCGCGCGCCCGCACATCCGCGCCGCGCTCGGTGAGGGTTTCCGGATGGAAGGGCGCCGCACCGCATGGCCGATCCCGGCCAGAGTCGACCGTGCGGTGAGGTCCTCAGGCTGCGTGCTCTTCGTCGGCGACGCGGTGTGTGCAACGGATCTCCTCACCGGTGAGGGCATCGGACAAGCACTCGAGACCGGCCGTCTCGCCGCTCGCGCGATCCAGGAGGGACGCACGCCGGCAGACGTGCGCGCCCGTTACTCCGCACTTCTCGACTCCCGGTTCCTCGCCGACCACCGCATGTCGGCGCTCCTCGGCCGTCTCCTCTCCGGCCGGAGGGTCACCGAGGCAGTCCTGCGAACCGTGGACTCGAACGGCTGGACGAGACGGAACTTCGCGAGATGGATGTTCGAGGACGAGCCCCGTGCCGTGCTGTTCACGCCGCGCCGTTGGCACAGGCGGTTCCTGTCCCGTCCGGGTGCGTTCGCCGGCCGGGCACCTCACTAGTTTGTGCGCATGCGCACCCGCCTGACAGAACTCCTCGACATCGAACTCCCGGTCATGCTCGCCGGAATGGGGGGCGTCTCCTACAGCGACCTCGTGGCGGCCGTGTCGGAGGCGGGAGGCATCGGCACTTTCGGCGCGGCACCGATGTCCACGGAGCTGCTCGTGGAGGAGATGGCGCGGGTGCGGTCACTCACGAAGAAGCCGTTCGGCGTGGACCTGCTCACCGCATCACCCGACTCCGTGATGCGCAACATCCAGGCTGTCATCGAGGGCGGCGCCAGCATCTACGTGGCCGGGCTCGGCGTGCCGCGTGAGGTCATCGACGAGCTGCACCGCCACAACATCCTCGTGGGGTCGATGTGCGGCAAGGTGCGCCACGCGGTGGCCGCGGTCGAGTCCGGCTGCGACTTCGTCGTCGCACAGGGCACCGAGGCCGGCGGGCACACGGGCACCGTCGCCACGTTCGCGCTCGTGCCGCAGGTCGTGGATGCAGTCGGCCACCGTGTTCCGGTGGTCGCTGCGGGCGGCATCTTCGACGGACGCGGTCTTGCCGCGGCCCTCGCTCTCGGCGCCGACGGCATCTGGGTGGGCACGAGGTTCATCGCCACCCACGAGGCCCACACCGGTGTGGGGTACAAGGAGAAGATCGTCGAGATCAACGAGGACGACACCGTGGTGAGCCGCGCATACACGGGCAAGACCTGCCGCGTGATCCGCACCGAGTGGACCCAGGAGTTCGAGGAGCACCCCGAGAGACTGAAGAAGTTCCCCGAGCAGGTCATGCTCGCCGCACAGAACGGCATCCAGCAGCTCGGCAGCGGACCGACCGTCACGCTCGACACCGACCGTGCATTCATGGCATGCGGGCAGGCAGCCGGCGCCATCAAGGAGATCGTCCCCGCGCGCCGGGTCGTCGAGGAGTTCATGACCGGCTGTCGGGAGACCATCGACCGGCTCGGGAAACTCGTCAGGTGAGTGACACTCTCGCCCGGTGCGAGGGCATCTGGCGAAGAGACATCATGCCCGCGCTGTGCGATTACGTGCGCATCCCCAACGTCTCGTCCGCGTACGACCCTGAGTGGCGGGAGAACGGCCACATGATGCGCGCGGCCTCCCACATCCGCGACTGGTGCGCCTCCCGCCGCATCGAGGGGATCACCGTGGAACTGCTCACGCACGAGCGGCTCAGCCCGTTGCTGCTCATCGACGTCGCGGCACGCGGAACCAACCGTGAGGACAGCGTGCTCCTGTACGGACACATGGACAAGCAGCCCGAGATGACGGGCTGGCGCGACGGGCTCGGACCGTGGGAACCGGTGATCAAGAACGGGCGTCTCTACGGGAGGGGCGGGGCCGACGACGGGTACTCCACGTTCGCGTCGCTTGCGGCCATCGAGGCCGCCCAGCACGAGGGGCGGCCGCACGCGAGGTGCGTCGTGCTCATCGAGGCGAGCGAGGAGAGCGGCAGCATCGATCTGCCCTCATGGCTCGACATCCTCGGCGACCGTGTGGGGAACCCGTCGCTCGTCATCTGCCTCGACTCCGGCTGCCTCGATTACGGGCGCATGTGGGTCACCACCTCGCTGCGTGGTCTTGCGGGCGGAGTGCTCCGGGTGGACGTCCTCGACGAGGGCGTGCACAGCGGGGACGCGAGCGGCGTGGTTCCGTCGTCGTTCCGCGTGGCCCGTGCGCTTCTCGAACGCGTCGAGGACTCCTCGACCGGCCGCATCCTGCTGCCCGAGCTCCACGTGGACGTCCCGGCCCACCGGGCCGGGGAGGCACGACTCACCGCTCGCGAGTTCCCCGAGCCGGTCTCGAGCCACTTCCCGTTCGCCGGCGGCACTCGACCGATGGTCGACGATGCAACCGAACAGTTGCTCGCCCGCACGTGGCGACCCGCCCTCTCGGTGACCGGCGCCGACGGCATGCCGCCCACCGGACGGGCCGGCAACGTGCTGCGACCCCACACGGCCCTCCGTCTCTCGTTCCGTCTGCCCCCCACATGCGACTCCTCGGCCGCGCTCGCCGCGATCACCCGCGCACTTCTCCACGAGCCACCGCACGGGGCACTCGTCTCGTTCACGGATGCGGACGCCGCCGACGGGTGGGACGCCCCGGCACCCGAGCCGTGGCTCACCGACGCCCTCGACGCCGCCTCAAGGGAGACGTTCGGCGCCCCTGCGCGCAACTTCGGCGAGGGCGGGAGCATCCCGTTCATGGGGATGCTCGGCTCGCGCTACCCGAACGCCCAGTTCGTCGTCACCGGCGTGCTCGGCCCGGGCTCGAATGCGCACGGACCGAACGAGTTCATGCACATCGCCACCGCCGAGCGCCTCACCGCATCGATGTCGCTGGTGCTCTCCGCCCACGCCACCAGGCCGTAGGGTCGATCCGTGTTCTCCCTTCTGCGGCGCAACCGCGACATCAGGCTCGTGTTCGCCGCCCAGGTCGTGTCGTTCCTCGGCGACTGGTTCACCTTCGTCGCCATGGCCGGACTCGTCGAGGACTCGACCGACAGCAGGTTCCTCGTGTCGCTCGTGCTCGTGTCGATGACCCTGCCCGGTCTGCTCATGTCGCCCGTGGCGGGCTCGTTCGCCGACAGGTTCGACAGGCGGAGGATCCTCGTCTCCGCATCGCTCCTTGCGTCACTGGCGGCGCTCGGTCTCCTGCTCCACGACGCCGTCGGCATCTGGGTGACGTTCGTGTCGCAGATGCTGATCGCGGCGCTCGCATCATTCGTCGGTCCTGCATCCAGCGCGTCTGTGCCGAACCTCGTGGACAACGAGGACGACCTCCGCACCGCGAACGCGATGTTCGGCAGCACATGGGGGATCATGCTCGCGGTCGGAGCGGCGCTCGGCGGGCTCTTCTCCGCCGCATTCGGCCGTGATGCCGCGTTCGTCGCCGATGCAGTGTCGTTCCTCGTTGCTGCACTCCTGTTCGCCGGCGTGCGGCGCCCGATGCAGTCGCACGACACCGCGGGGGGCGGCCGCCGTGCACGACCGCTCGCGGACATGCGCGAGGCGATCCACGTGGCGCGGGAGGACAGGGTGATACTTGCGCTCATGTCGTCGAAGCTCACGTTCGCGGTGGGTGCAGGCATCGTGAGCCAGCTGGCCGTGCTCGCGTCGCAGGTGTTCGACACCGGCGACTCGGGTCGCGGCCTGCTCATCGGTGTGCGCGGAATCGGCTCCGGACTCGGGCCGATCCTCGGCGCGCGCATCGCCGGGCGCGACCTGCCGCGCCTGCTGCACGTGTGTGGTGTTGCGGGAATGATCTTCAGTGTGTGCTACCTCGGGGCGGCGATGAGCCCGGTGATCTGGGTGGCGGCGGTGTTCGTGGCCCTCGCCCACCTGAGCGGTGGTGCGCAGTGGACGCTCTCCACGCTCGGCCTGCAGTTGCGCTCGCCCGACCACGTGCGCGGGCGCGTGCTGGCAGGCGACATGGCGCTCGTGAACACCATGATCGCCTGCACGAGCCTGCTCGCGGGCGCGGTGTCCCAGTTCGCCGGCGTGCGACCCACCATCGTGGTGTTCTCGCTCGCGGCAGCGGCGGCCTCGGCCACCTACCTCTCGCTCACGACCCCCGTCAGGCGGCGTCTGCGCAGCGAACAGCGGCGTTGATGTAGCCCTGCCGACGGGGGTCACCGTCGTAGGAAGTGAGCATCGTGTTCATCACGTAACTCACGGCGAGCCCGCGTGACGGGCTCGCGCACGCCACGGAACCACCGGCGCCGTCGTGACCGAAACTTCCCGGCCCCGCGTACGGGTTCCGTTCGCTGTGGAGCATCCACCCCATTCCGAACACTGTCGGATGGCCGAGGATCACGTCGGGCTCGCCCTCCGGCGTGTTCGGCGTCGTCGCCTCGCGCAGGGTCGCCTGCCCGAGGAGGCTCACGCCGTCGACCTCCCCGATCACCGCGGCATACACCTTGGCGAGTGCCCGTGCAGTGGTGATGCAGTTGGCCCCGGGGATCTGCGCCGCGCGCACGTCGGTCCTGTTGAACGCACCCTGCCCGAAGGCTCCGTTCAACGACAGAGCCTTCTCCCCCAGCGAACCGGGGCCGCTGTGGTCGAGCATGAACTTCGCGATCTCCGGCGGGAACACCGGGAGAGGGTGGGCCATCAGATGGGCCACCCTGTGGTCGTGCTCTGCGGGCAGCCCCACCCACAGCTCGATCCCGAGCGGACGCGAGATGTTCTCCTGCACGAAGTCACCGAGCGACAGCCCGCTCACCCTGCGGACCAGCTCGCCCGCGAGCCACCCGTAGGTGAGTGCGTGGTACCCGTGCGCGGCGCCGGGCTCGAACAACGGAGCGGTGTCGGCCAGCCTCTGCGTGACGGTGTCCCAGTCGAGCGCCTCCGCGAGCGTGATCGGCCCGTCCACGGTGTAGAGACCTGCCCGGTGCGACATGAGCTCACGCACCGTGATCGCGCCCTTGCCGCGCGCGGCGAACTCCGGCCAGTAGTCGGCAACAGGGGCGTCATAGGAGAGGAGCCCGCGCTCGACGCACATCGCCACGCACAGCGCGGTGATCCCCTTCGTGGTGCTGAACACCACCTGCAGGGTGTCGGGCCCGTAGGGCACCTCGCCGTTCCTGTCGCGATGACCGCCCATGAGATCCACCACGCACGTGCCGCGGTGGTACACCGACACACCGGCCCCGCGGTCCATGCCGCTCTCGAGGTTCGCCAGCAGTGCGTCACGCACCGGCTCCCAACCGGGAGCGACCGAATCCACGGAGAGCCCGAGTCCCATGATGGACGACCGCTCAGCCGTCGATGATCGCGCGGAGCTTCTCGATCTCGCGCACGGGGTCCGGGCCGACGGGGTTCACGGACAGCACGGTGACACCGGCCTCCTTGTACGCGGCGACGCGCTCCTTGATGAAGCCGGGCGAGCCCACGAGGTTCGCGTTCAGGATCCACTCGGCGGGGATGTTCCTTGCGGCCTCCTCCTTCTTGCCCTCGAGGTAGAGGTCCTGGATGGCCACGGCCTCCTTCTCGAAGCCGTAGTCGCGGCACACGTCGTTGTAGAAGTTCTTGCCGCGCGCACCCATGCCGCCGACGTAGAGCGCCATGCTCGGGCGCGCGTTGTCGAGGATCTTGGTCTGCGCCTCACCGGTGAGCTTCTCGTCGATCGCGAGCATGCCGCCCGCGGAGATGTCGAGCTGCTTGCGGCCCTTGTCGCGCTTCGCGAGACCCGCCTTCAACTGGTCACCCCAGACGTTGTGGTACTTCTCGGGGTAGAACATGATCGGCAGCCAGCCGTCGGCGAGTTCCGCGGTGGCCTCCACGCTCTTGTCCTTGAGCGACGCCCACCAGATCGGGATGTCCTTGCGCACGGGGTGGTTGATGATCTTGAGGGGCTTGCCGAGCCCGGTGCCCTGACCGGCCGGCAGCGGCACCTGCACGGTCTTGCCGTCATAGGAGAGCGCCTCCTCACGGGCCCACACCTTGCGGCACACCTCGATGTACTCCTTGATGCGCTGCATCGGCTTCTCGTACGGGATGCCGTGGAAGCCCTCGATCACCTGCGGGCCCGACGCGCCCAGCCCGAGGATGAATCGGCCGTCGCTCACGTAGTCACAGCCGGCGGCCGTCATCGCCATGAGGGCGGCGGAACGCGAGTACACGTTCACGATGCCTGTGCCGATCTCCACGCGGCTCGTCCTGGCGGCGAGGTAGCCGACCTGCGAGATTGCGTCGAAGCTGTACGCCTCGGCGACCCACACCTGGTCGAGCCCGGCCTTCTCGAGTGCGACCACGCGCTCCACGGCCTCCTTGAAGCCACCTGCGTAGTTGATTCCCATCGACAGTTTCACGACGATTCCCCTCCTGTTTCCCGACCCACCCTAGGACCCGCCCCCGACAGCGGGCGATTCGGGCACGGGGCCCGCCCCGGAGCGAATCCCCCGTGCGGACGCGAGACTGACGGGGTGACACCGGCCGAACTGCGCATCGCGACACGCGACGGAACGGTGCTGCGTGCGCTGCACTGGGGGAACGGTTCCGCCGGCGGGATCCCGGTGCTTCTCATCCACGGACTCGCGTCGAACTGCCGCCTGTGGGACGGCGCAGCGAAGGCCCTCGTCGCCCTCGGGCACGACGTCGTGGCGCTCGACCTGCGCGGGCACGGTCGCAGCGACAAACCCGATCATGGATACTCGGTGCCCGAAGTGGCGGCCGATGTCGCCGATGTGATCGGGGTGCTGTCGCAGGGCAACACCCCGTGGGAACGGCCGCTCGTCGCGGGCCAGTCGTGGGGCGGCAACATCGTGGTGGAACTCGCGGCGCACCATGCAGACCGGGTGCGCGGTGTGGTGGCGGTCGACGGCGGGACGATCGAGCTGTCGAAGGCGTTCCCCGAGTGGGAGGAGTGCAGCCGCACGCTCGCACCGCCGCGGCTCGCCGGGATGAGCGGGGACCGCCTGCGCGGGTTCGTGCGCGGGGCGCACCCGGACTGGAGCGAGGAGGCGATCGACGGCACCATGGCGAACATGGAGCACTTCCCCGACGGCACGATCGCGCCGTGGCTCACGTTCGAGCGCCACATCACCGTGCTGCGCGGCCTGTGGGAACACTCACCGACCTCGCTCTTCCCGTCGATCAACGTGCCGGTCCTCTTCACGCCGGCCGCGAAGTCCGACGACGCGCACACCCAGGCCAAGCGTGCCAGTCACGCGCGCGCACTCGAGCTGGTGCCCCGTGCGCGCGTCGAGTGGTTCGAGCCGGCCGACCACGACCTCCACGCGCAGTACCCCGACCGCTTCGCCGCCACGGTCCACCGCAACATCGTGGAAGGATTATTCCCGTGAGCGTGCCGAGAATCCTCGCGCTGATGGGAAGCGGCGAGACGGCACCGACCATGGTGTCGACCCACCGTTCGCTCGTGGCGAGGCTCGGCGGCACGGTCAACGCGACAGTGGTCGACACGCCGTACGGGTTCCAGGAGAACGCACCGGAACTCGCCGAGCGAGCGGTGACGTACTTCTCGCGCAGCGTGAACATCGACGTGACCGTGGCGGGCCTCACCCGCATGTCGGGCGATGGCCACGACCCGGTGTCGGTGGAGCGCGGGTTGCGGCATCTCGCCGCGGCGAACTGGGTGTTCGCCGGCCCGGGTTCGCCGACCTATGCGCTGCGGCAGTGGCGCGGGACCGCGGTGCACGACCTGCTTGCGGAGAAACTGAGCACCGGCGGCGTGGTCACGTTCGCGTCTGCCGCCGCGCTCACGGTCGGGTCGCACACCGTCCCCGTGTACGAGATCTACAAGGTGGGCGAGGAGCCGCGCTGGGAGGACGGGCTGGACCTCCTCGGCGGGCTCGGTATCCGCGCGGCGGTGGTTCCGCACTGGGACAACGCCGAGGGCGGCCACCACGACACGCGATTCTGTTACCTCGGCGAGCGGCGCCTGGTGCGACTCGAGAACGACCTGCCGGCCGGCCATTACGTGCTCGGCATCGACGAGCACACCGCGCTCGTCATCGACCTCGATGCCGACACGGCCACCGTCTCGGGAAAGGGCACCGTCACGCTGCGCACAAGATCGGGCTCGCAGATCATCGGGTCGGGCGAGACGGTTCCCGCATCCCTGCTCCGCGATCCCGCGTCGGGAACCGCAACAGCGGGCACGGCCGCACGGGTTGCCGACACACCGGCCGACGAACCCGCGGACGACGCAGGGGGTTCCCCGGTCGAGCGTCACGGAGGGGAGTTCCGCAGGGCTCTGGGGTCGCGCGATGCCGACGGTGCCGTGCGGTCTGCACTCGCTCTCGAGCAGGACCTCCCCGAACTTGCGGGCGACGAGGCCGCGGCCGCACGGTCAGAACTGAGGGCGATGATCAGCGCGCTCGGGGACGCGGCCGTGGGCGGCGTGCAGGACCCGGCGGAAATCGTCGGGCCGTTCGTCGAGGCAATGCTCGAGGTCCGCAGGGTCGTGCGCGCGGAGAAGCGTTACGACCTGAGCGACGTGATCAGGGACTCGTTCGAGCAACTGGGTGTCGAGGTGCGGGACACACCCGACGGCCCGCAGTGGAACCTGCGGCAGTGATCAGCCGGCGGGATAGACCGCCGAGTCCTTGATGCCGATGTCCACGTTCACCGCCTTGAGAGCCGATGCATCGCCCCCGAGCGCCTCGATGATCCTCGTGTAGTCCTCCACGATCATCCCTGCCCACGAGTGGCGCGCCTCGCCGGGCGACCCCGGGAACGTCTCGTCGGACAGGATGACCGGCGCCGGGACGGACAGTTGCGACGCGATCGCAGCGAACGCGGGCGAATCGAACTCGGAACTCCCGAAGATTGCGGGTGGCTCCTTCGTCCTCAATGAATCGACGATTCCCGGGACGGCGGTCGGGTCGGGTTCGGTCATGTCGGCGCGCTGCGCCGCACCGAGATACACCAACTTGAAGTACCTCGTCATGTAGGGGAAGGCGTCGTGGTACGTGTAGAGCTGCCGGGAACGTGCCGGGACCGTCTCGAGTGCGGTCTTCATCGCCGCCTCGATGGCCCACACCAGGTTCGTCAACTTGACGTAGTTCGCGTCGAGAACATCGACGGCGTCCGGCGCAAGGACCGACATCGAGTCACGGATGGCGTTCAGGTACCGCGCCGCGACGTTCGTGGACATCCAGCCGTGCGGGTTCGGCAGTCCGCCCTCGCTCGGGTACGAGTCGGTGTAGATCTGGGCCGCCGTGGACAGAGCAACCTCTCCCGCCTCACACAGGACCGTGGAGTCACTGAGCGCCTCCTTCTGCAGGGCGACTTCGGCGGACTCGAGCTTGAGCCCGTTCGTGATGACGAGATCGGCCCGCGAGATGAGTTCGACCGCTGCCGGGTCCGACTGGTACACGTGCGAGTTGGTCCCGGGCGCCACCAGTCCGGTCACCTCGAGACGCGTGCCCTGCGCCATGAGACCGGCGAGGTTCGTGATCGGACCGATCGTCGTGACGACCCGGACCGGCCTGCCGTCGATCTTCTCGCCGGATGCGCACTGCTGACTCGCCTTGAGGTCGGACTGGTCGTCGGCGAACGGGTCACTGAACTGGTCGGTCTCGGGCTGTGACACGGTCGACGTCGGCGCGGATTGGCCCGAGGAGCACCCCGCAAGGAGGGCAAACGACACGAGAAGTGCGGCGGCGGTGCGTCTCATCACGGTGCAGGCTACCGACGCCCGCCGCTCGGTTCGGGTCGGGCGTCACCCGTTCAGCGGGGCGTGACCTGCAGCGTGAACGAGCGCACGGCCCGCGCGAAGATGTTCGCCTCGACGTCGGGCTCCGTCACCGGGACGAGATCCGTCATCGTGGCCGACATCTGCCTGAACACCGACTGCAGCACGGCACGCGCCAGGTTCGCACCCACGCAGAGGTGCGTGCCGAACCCGAACGAGAGGTGCGGGTTGGGCGAACGACGGATGTCGAAGCGGAACGGGTCGGCGAACACCGTCTCGTCCCTGTTGGCGGACGGGTAGAGCATGATCACCCTGTCCCCCTCGCGCACCGGTTGACCGCCGATCCTGTCGTCGGATGCCGCTGTGCGGAAGAAGTTGTTGAGCGGGGTGACCCACCGCAGCACCTCCTCCACGGCTCCCTCCACGAGGGACGGATCGGCGGACATTGCCTCCCACTGGTCCCGGTGGTCGCAGAACGCACGCAGCCCGTGGGAGATGGCCGTGCGGGTGGTCTCGGCGCCGCCGGCGATGAACAGGCCCACCTCGTGGAAGATGGACGGGGCCGGCAGACGCTCGCCGTCTATCTCTGCGTGGACCCAGATCGACATGAAGTCGTGCACCGGGCACGCCGACCTCTCCTGGAGGATCGGCGCCATCGCGGCGAGGAACTCGCGGTTCGCGTCGTAGAACTCGGCCATGACCGCGGGGTCGCGCTCGCGCATGTCGGTGCGCATCAGCCGCTCGCTCCACGACTTGAGCTCCGGCCACATCTCCTCGGGGAAACCGAGCAGTCGGGTGGTGAGCCGCGCAGCGGCCTGGGCCGCCACCGATTCCACCACCTCGAACGTCCCCTTCTCGAGACACCCCCGCACGAGTTCCCCGACGAGCGCGTCTATCTCGGTTGACCTGCGCGACACAGCCGCGCGAGTGAGCTCACCCTGCACGAGCATCCGCTGCTGGCGGTGGCGCGGGTCGTCCTGGGCGATCATGTTCGCCTCCTCCGCCGACCACACCGCGCGGTAGCCGCGGCCGGAGACGAACACGGTGGAGCGGCGCTCCACGTCCATCACGTCGGCGTGTCTCGTCACGCCCCACAGCCCGTTGCGCTCGTCGCGGTACACGGGTTCGTTCTCGCGCATCCACGCCCACAGTTCGTGCGGGTTCGATCTGTAGAGCTCGGGATCGAGCAGGTCGGCCTCGGGCCGCCGGGTGACCGTCCCTCCAGAAGCCGCCATGTCAGTGCACCCCCCGTGCTGTGCCCCTGGCCACCCCGGACCAGGGTCTCGTGATCGATTCGTCGGGCTCCGCGGGCAGGCCGAGCACCTTCTCCCCCAGTATGTTCCGCTGCACCTCGCCCGTGCCACCGCCGATCGTGAGCGCGCGCGAGAACATGTAGCCGCTGTACCAGCTGCGCGACCTCAGGGTCTTCTCCCCCTCGCGGGACCCGGTGAGCATCGCGTCCGCGCCGATCAGGTCCCGGGCGATCTCCATCGCCCTCTGGCCGTGTTCGTCGGACATGATCTTGCGCACGCTCGCCTCCGGACCTGGCTGCTCGCCCCTCAGCCTCGCCGCGAGGGTGCGCAGGCGGACGACCTCGAGCACGGTGTGCTCGATCCAGAGCGAGACGAGGCGCTGGCGCATGACGGGGTCGGTGACGCCCAGGGCACGTGCCTCGTCGATGATGTCGGTGGCCTTCGGGCCCGCTCCCCACAGGACACCCGACGACGAGAGGGACACGCGCTCGTTCCCCAGTGTCACCTTCGCCAGCCGCCATCCGTCGTGAGGCTCACCCACGACGTTCGCATGCGGTATCCGCACATCGGTGAAGAAGACCTCGTTGAAACTGTCGGCTCCCGCGATGTTGCGGATGTTGCGCACCTCGATGCCGGGCAGGTCCATGGGGCAGATGAAGTAGGTGATCCCCCTGTGCTTCGGCGCGTCAGGGTCAGTGCGGGCGATGAGAATCCCGAACTGCGAATAGTGCGCCCCGGTCGTCCATATCTTCTGGCCGTTCACCACCCACTCGTCGCCGTCCCGCACCGCGCGCGTCGAGAGCGACGCGAGGTCACTTCCCGCACCGGGCTCGCTGAACAGCTGGCACCAGATCTCCTCGCCTGCGAGCGCGGGGATCACGTACCGCTGTTTCTGCTCCTCCGAACCCGCGTGGATGATCGTGGGCGCGGCCCAGCCGATGCCGATCTGGTTGGACGGGCGCTTCACGCCCGCGCGCGCGAACTCGTCGTCGATGACGAGCTGGTGCACGGGGTCGGCACCGAGCCCCCACGGTTCGGGCCAGTGCGGGGCGACGTAGCCGGAGTGCGCGAGGTCGCGGGGGGACGGTGCGGGGTTCGCTCGGAGCCACTCCCTCACCGCGGCGCGGCGCGGGTCGTCGTTGCCCGGGAGCAGGTCCTCCATGGGCCCACCTTAGGGAGGTGCGACTACCGTTGGTCCGGTTGCACGCGGATGCACGGACGGAGGTCCCACTTCACATGACGGGCACGCTGGAGGAGTTCAGGGCGGAGGTCAGAGACTGGATCGCGGCGAACAAGTCTCACGCTCCGCGGGACTACGGCGCCATCTGCCCGCCCGACCTCATCGATGCCGGCGTTGCCTGGCAGCGACGCATCTTCGACGCGGGCTGGGCGGGTCTGCACTGGCCTGCGGAGCACGGCGGGCGCGGTCTCTCACCGGCCCACCACGGGGTGTGGGTGGAGGAGTGCGCCAAGGCGGCGGTTCCGCCGGTGCTGAACATGGTGGGCCTCGTCCTCGCCGGTGGCGCCGTGATGGCATTCGGTGACGATGCGCAGAAAGAGCGCCACCTCCGGGCGACGCTCGGCGCGGAGCACGTGTGGTGCCAGCTGTTCAGCGAGCCCGGTGCGGGCAGTGACCTCGCGTCGCTGTCGACGCGTGCGGAACTCGACGGCGACCGGTGGGTCGTGAACGGACAGAAGGTGTGGTGCAGCGGAGGCAGGTGCAGCAACTGGGGCATCCTCATGGCCCGCACCCGCCCCGACGGCGCGAAACACGAGGGGATCTCGTTCTTCCTGTGCCCCATGGATACCCCCGGCATCGAGGTGCGGCCGCTGCGCCAGATGACCGGCGAGGCCGAGTTCGACGAGGTGTTCTTCACCGACGCGCAGATCCCCGCCGCATCCCTCATCGGCCCGCTGCACGGAGGCTGGGGGGTCGGCATGGCGGTGCTGACGAACGAGCGCGGACACATCGGCGCGAGCATCATCGGCCTCGAGCGGCGCATCGAGTCGATGGCCGAGCTCGGGCGGGGGGCAGGGCTCGATGCGACCGGCCGCCAGGACCTCGCACGGCAGCTGTCCCGCGGCATCGCGTTCAAGGCGATGGCACAGACCCAGGGTCCGGTCGCGTCCACCGCGTCGTCACTCATGAAGTTGGGGATCACCGAGATGATGTTCGACGTCGCGATGATCCGCGGCGACATCTCGGGCGCGGATGCGATGCTGTCGGGACCCGACGCGGCGGGGATGCTCGCCGCGCCGGGCGGACGGATCGCCGGGGGCTCCAGCCAGGTGCAGCGCAACATCATCGGCGAGAGACTTCTCGGTCTCCCGCGGGAACCGAAGTGACGGTGCGCCGGTGATCGGCCACATCGCGTGCGACGACGCGACGCTCATTCCGTCCACCGACGGGCTCACCATCGCGGTGCATGACTTCGGCGGCGACGGAAGTCCCGTGCTCCTCTCGCACGCCACGGGTTTCCACGCGCACTGCTTCGAACCGATGGCGGCCGTTCTCTCGCGGACGCACCGTTGCATGGGGCTCGACCACCGTGGCTACGGGGACTCCGAGACGATCGATCCCGCCACGGTGGAGTGGCTCCCCTACGGCAACGACGCACTTGCCGCGGCGGGACACCTCTCGGCGGCATGCGGCGGTGCACCGGTCACCGGGGTCGGCCACTCGATGGGCGGCGCATCGCTCCTCATGGCCGCACTCCGTGAACCATCGTTGTTCCGGGCACTGTTCGTGTTCGAGCCGATCGTGTTCCCGCCGCCCGCCGATGACGCACCGCGCGCGGCGAGTCCGTTGCCCGCCGGCGCGAGGAAGCGCCGCGCCGAGTTCGCGTCATTTGAGGAGGCGCTCGAGAACTTCACCGCCAAGCCACCGATGAACTCGTTCGACCCGGCCGCCCGCGAGGCATACGTGCGGCACGGGTTCGCGCCCATCGCGGGCGGCGGCGTGACGCTCAAGTGTCTCCCCGAACACGAGGCACGCACCTACGAGACCGGCGCGACCTCGGGCATGTTCGACCGGCTCCCCGAGGTGCAGACCCCCGTATGGGTGATGGCCGGCGCACCCGCACCGTTCCAGCCCTCGAGTTTCGCCGGCACGGTTGCCGAGCGGCTGCCCAACTCCACGTACGTGCAGTGGGACGAGATGGGGCACTTCGGCCCGCTCGAGCATCCCGCAACCGTGGCCGCATTCGTCGAGCGGACGCTGTCGGGTCTCGATCGATGACAGAGGGACGCATCGCCCGTCTCGACGGCGCGGCCGACCGTGCACTCGAACCGTTGCGCACGAACCGGGCATCGGCGGCCGTGTTCGGGGCGGCCAGCCGGGTAGGCGACTTCAGCGTGGTGTGGCACGTGACCGGGCTTGCGCGGGCGGTGGGCTCCACGACGCGGCTCCGCGAGGCGGTGTTCCTCTCGTGCGCGCTCGGTGCGGAGAGCCTGGTCGTGAACCAGGGCATCAAACGGATGTTCCGCAGGGAGAGACCGACCGAGTCGGGGGACGAGAGGTTCGACGTGCGCACTCCGAGCACCTCCAGCTTCCCGAGCGGTCACGCGTCGTCGGCGACGTTCGCCGTGATCGTGCTCGCCGGATTCGCCGGGTGGCCGCTGTCGTGGCTCTTCGTCGCCGTCGGGTCCGTGGTGGCACTCAGCCGCGCGGTCGTGCGCATCCACCACATGTCCGACATCATCGGGGGTGTCGCGGTCGGCACCGTGCTCGGTGCCGTGGCCCGTGCGGCCGCCGGGGCCTTGCTGGGCTAGCCGCCCTTGGTGATCGACACGGGCAGACTCTGCACCTGGGTGATCCGTGCCTTGCCGTTGATCTTGCTCCCTGCGATGTAGACCTTGAGCACGTACTTGCCGGCCTTGGCCGACTTCGGCACGTCGACGGTCGTGCCGCCCGACGTCGTGGATCTCACCACCTTGGTCGAACTCGCCACGAGCCGGCCGGAACTCGTGCGCAGTTCGGTGTGGAGCGTGCCCGAGACCTTGGCCGCGGTCCTGTAGCGCACGGTGACCACTCCGCCGCTCTCGGGTCTGTCGAGAGCCCGCCAGACAGCCGGGCCCCTGCGGGCCAGCGAGATGGTCGGTGCCGAGTAGCTCACGTCGGCCGAGATCTCCACGCTGATCGCTCCGTCACCGGCGACGAGCAGTTTCACCTTCCCCGAGAGCCCCGACTGGGTGCTGGAGGAGAGCAGGAAGTCACCTGACACCTTCTCCGCGATTGCGTCGCGATCTGCCGCGTCGAGAGTGCGACCGTCGGTCAGCGGCCTGCCCTTGGTGTCGGACAGGTAGTAGCCCGAGCTCTCGAGCATCGCCCGTGTCAGCACGAGGCGGTAATAGCCCACGTTCAGCGTGCCGTCGTCCCTGTAGTGGGGGGCACACACCTTGATCCTGAACGAGCCCGTGTCTGCGTCGAACACGGGGAAGTAGTCGTTCGACGACGGATATGCGTCGGACTCCAGCACCGCACCCTCGTACGGGGCATACCTCGCGAACCGAGTCCGGTCGAAGAGGGTCACCGACCACGCCGCCTTGAAGCTCTGGGTGGCCCGGGCCGTGGGGTTCGTGCACACGTCGGTGGGGGGGATCATCACGCTGTTGGCACCCGGCCGCGCCGACACGGAGAGGATGTTGTCCCCGGCCGGGTTCTTCGTCTGTGAGTACGCACCGCCCGCACCCACGGACCGCATCGCCACCATGTCATAGGCACCGATGTTCAGCTCCGCCCGGTACTCCACCGTTGCGTCGAGCTCGTTCTTGCCGTCCCACAGATCGAGACCGAACCAACCGTTCACGATGCGGGCGCTCGGCCCCACCTGGCCGCCGAGGCCGTTGCGGCCGCCGTTCGCGGACCAATCGGTGCTCCATGCAGGGGGCCTCGGCGCGGCGCCCTGCAGCCGGGGGGTCATCGCTTTCCACTCGGTGTCACCCATGCGCCGGGTCGAGATTGCCCGGATGCAGTACCTCGCGCGACCCCCCGTGTACGTGGTGCCGTCATCGAGGGTCGTGCCTGTGCACACCGGCCAGAACGCCCACATGGTGGGACCCGAGGGGTTCTGCTGCCACCCGTCGGGTGCGGGATAGGACCCGAAGTCATAGGGCCTGCCGGTGGACGGGTCGAGGTCCCACGACTGCGGCGGCTCTGCCGACACCGGCGAGGGCACGGTCAGTGCCGGGAGGAGGAACGAGAGGCACAGCACAGCACCCAGGGCCCGGCGGCGAACACGCGGAGTCATGAGCGCCCGACACTACTGGCAACCGTTTCGGGTCGGAACACGAGGTACACGGAACACGAGGAATAAGGCGCGAACGGAGGGTGTTCTCCTCTGCGTCATGAATGATTCCTCCCCGACCGCATCGTTCGGGCTCACGTTCGACTACCGGTGCCCGTTTGCGCGGCTCGTTCACGACCATGTGGTCACGGCACTTCGCGACGGTGCCCCGTGGGACGTGACGTTCCTGCCCTTCTGCCTCGGTCAGGCGCACGTCGAGGAGGGTGACCCCGACATCTGGGACCGGCCCGACGACGACAGCGGTCTTCTCGCGCTCCAGACCGCGATCAGCCTGCGCGACAACCAGCCGGCCGCGTTCCTCGGCTTCCACCACGATCTCTTCAACCATCGTCACAACGGGGGCGGGAGCCTGCGGGACAGGGAGATCCTTCGCGGCCTCATCTCGCGCAACGGCGGCGACAGCGATGCAGCCTTTGCCGATGTTGCGACCGGCCGTCCGCTCGCGGTGGTGAAGGACGAGCACACGCGCTACGTCTCCTCCCACCAGGTGTGGGGCACGCCGACGTTCGTGATGGGCGACAAGGCCGTCTTCGTGCGCCTGCTCGACCACGCCCACGGAGACGCTGCCGTGGCACGCCGCACGGTGGAGCGGATCATCGACGACATCCGTTGGCCCGTGCTCAACGAGTTCAAGCACACTTCGGTCCCCATGTAGGTTTGCCGGGATGTCCGGCAACGAACGGAGGATGACCGACGCCGAGGCCCTGATGTGGCGCCTCGAGAAGGACCCGTACCTCTCCTCCACTTTCGCCAACATCACGGTGCTCGACCGTCCCCCGGACATGGACCGACTGGTCGCGCGCATGGAGCGCACGTCGATCCTCTTCCCGCGGCTGCGACGCAAGGTGCAGCTGATGCCGGCGAACGTCGGGAACCCAATGTGGGTGGACGACCCTGCGTTCGACATCCGCCACCACGTGCGACGTGTCGCTCTCCCCGCCCCGGGATCGATGCGGCAGCTGCAGGACCTCGTCACACTTCTCATCGCTGACCCCTTCGACCGTTCGCGGCCGCTGTGGCAGTTCATCGTGGTCGACGGTCTCGAGGGCGGCCGCAGCGCGATGGTGCTCAAGCTCCACCACACGATCACCGACGGCCAGGGCGGCGTCGAACTGTCGCTGCACTACCTCGACATGGAACGCGACCCCGCACCACTGCCACCGATCGACCCCGAGGTGCTCATGGCCGCCGCGAACGTGCGCGAGCCCGACCCGGGTGATGCGCTGCGCGGCGCGATGTCGGACACCCTGCGCGTGCCGGTCGCCGTGCTCAAGCAGGTGCGCGACGTTCTCGCCGACCCGAGCCTCATCGCCCGGATCGGCTCGTCCACATCAGTCACGGTCCGCAACGTGCTCACCCAGCTGCAGGACACCGACCGGGCACGTTCCCCGCTGTGGACCGACCGCAGCCTGCGCCGGCGCCTCGAGACCGCGCGGGTCCCCTACAAGGAGATGCGGGCCGTCTCGAAGATGCTCGGCGGAACCCTGAACACCGCGTTCGTCACGGCCGCCGCGCACGCCGCCGGCCGCTACCACGACCTGATGGGGACCCCGGTCGAGTCATTGCGCGCGTCGATGGCGATCAGCACACGCACCGACGCATCGCAGTCGAATGCGTTCTCGCTCGCGCGCATGCTCGTGCCCACGGCGCAGATGCCCATCGCTGACCGGTTCGCGGCCGTGGACGAGATCATCGCCGCGACACGGTCGTCGGGTTCGGCCGGCACCGTGGATGCCGTGGCAACCATCGCCACGGTGCTCCCGACCTCGGTGATCACCCGCCTCGCCCGCGCCCAGTCCCAGACGGTCGATTTCGCCACGTCCAACGTGCGCGGTGCGGGCACACCCCTCTATGTGGCGGGCTCGAAACTGCTCGGGAACTACCCAGTCGGGCCGCTGGCTGGGGTCGCCTTCAACATGACCCTTCTGTCCTACATGGGTTCGCTCGACGTGGGGATCAACATCGACGAGGCGGCCGTCGAGAACCCCGATCTGCTCAGGGATTCGTTGCAGGAGGCGTTCGGGGAACTTGTGGCATTGGCACCGGCACCCCTGACCGTGACGACTCCCGGTGCGTCGACTGTTCGTCAGAAGCCGCGGTGGCGGGACCGGCTCAGGCGCCGGAGCTGAGCAACGACCGCAGGTCGAGCAGGAGGTCGGCGACCTCGTTTGCGGAGATGAGCTCGCGACGGAGCATCTCGGCGAGCGCCTTGTCGATGACGGCAATCGCCTCGGTGACAACCGGTTCGCGGGTCTCGATCATCTCGTGCTCCTTTGTCGGGGCGGATGCACGGGACCATGCGGCCCCTCCGCCCGTGGGCTCATGGTACAGACGGGGGGTGCCCGCGGGCGGGCATGCCTTGGGGCCGTCGGTGACATGCGTCGCGGGTCCGTGACCTAGGTTCTGCACATGGACCTGAACGGCAAGACGGCGGTGGTGACCGGCGCGGCGAACGGGATCGGGGCGGCGCTCGCGCGGAGGTTCCACGCGGCGGGCGCCCGGGTCGTGGTCGCCGACCGGGATGCGGCAAACCTCGCGGCAGTGGAGAGCGAACTGAACGCCGTTCGCCCCGGCTCGGCATTCGCCGTGGCCGCCGACATCGGCAGCGAGCAGGGGAACATCGAGCTCATCGAGGCGGCGCGGGCAAAGTTCGGGTTCATCGACCTGTTCTTCGCGAATGCCGGCGTCGCGATGGGAACCGACCTCGCATCGACGAGCGAGGCCGAGTGGCAGACCATCATGAACATCAACCTTCATGCGCACCGCTGGGCCGCAAAGCACCTTGTCGGTGACTGGCTCGCCGCCGGTGAGGGGTACTTCTGCAGCACCGCGTCCGCTGCCGGTCTCCTCTCCCAGATCGGCAGCGCCACCTACAGCGTGTCGAAGCATGCGGCGGTGGCGTTCGCCGAGTGGCTGTCGATCACCTACGGGGACAGGGGCGTGCGTGTCAGCTGTCTGTGTCCGCAGGGCGTGAACACCAACATGCTGAACCCTCCCGACCGGCCAAAGGACCCCTCTGGGGCGATTGCACGCACCGGCGGCGACGTGGTGAAGGCATCAGGCGAGGTTCTGGAGCCCTCGGAGGTCGCCGACATCGTGTACTCCCACATCCAGGAGGAGCGGTTCCTGATCATGCCCCACACCGAGGTCCACACCTACGAGAAGCGCAAGGTCGAGGACCGTGACAGATGGCTGTCGGGGATGCGCCGGCTGCAGGCCAAGGTGCTGGGCGGCTGAGAAGAAACACGAAAGAGAAGGTGCCGCGATGGGCGTGAGACTGGATCCCTCGGATGAGTACATGCACGAACTGGGCCCCGAGCCCAACTTCAACGAGAGCATGTACATCAACTGCTTCGACCCTGCGTCGCGCATGGGCGGCTGGTTCCGGATGGGCAACAGGGCGAACGAGGGCCACGCCGAAATGACGATCTGCATCTACCTGCCGGGCGGTCGCGTGGGATTCATGTTCAAGCGGCCCGACATCGACTCGAACGACCGCCTCGACGCGGGCGGCCTCACATGGACGATGGTCACGCCCTTCGAGGAACTCCGCGTGGACTACGCGGGCAAGGTGTGCGTGCTCGACGACCCGCACGACATGTCCGACCCGCGCACCGCGTTCAAGAACAACCCGTTCGCCGGGTGCGAGGTGCACGTCACCTTCAGCGGGCAGGGCCGCGACTCGATGTTCGGCGGCGAGCCCGACACGCCGCACGAGGCACCCGGCGAGGAGTTCGCGCGGGGCCATTACGAACAGCTCGTGCGCGCCACCGGCACCATCCGCGTCGGTGACGAGGAGTTCGAGATGAACGGTTTCGGCCTGCGCGACCACTCGTGGGGTCCGCGTTACTGGCAGGCGCCGTGGTACTACCGCTGGCTCACCGCCAACTTCGGCGAGGACCTCGGTTTCATGGCGAGCCGCGTCGCGAAGAAGGACGGCCCGGGCTCGCGCGGCGGATTCGTGTGGGACGGCGGGCAGATCCACCTGTGCGATGACGTGCGCATCTCCACTGTGACCGAGGGCGAGGACAGTTACCACCAGCGCGTCACCGGCGTGATCTCGTCGTCACGCTCCGGCAGGGAGTGGTCGTTCGAGGGCGAGGTGGAGAGTCTCATCCCGTTGCGCAACCGCCGCCAGGATCCCGACGGGAACTGGCTGATGACGCGCATCAGCGAGGGCATGACGAAGTGGACGATCACTTCCGGCGACCATGCAGGGCGCGAGGGCTGGGGGATGTCGGAGTACCTCGACCAGATCATCGACGGCTCGCCGGTCGGGATCGCCGAATAGGCGCAACCACATTGACCCTGCGCCCCAATGGGTAGCAGGGCACAACCCACCGCACCTGTCGCAGGGCGTCGTTACGGTGGGCCCATGGCCCGTCACCTTCTTGTTGCCCGTTCTCGTCATGCCCTGAACTCCGGGGGCTCGTTGCGAGCTGTTGTTGCGGCGGTCGCCGCACTCATCGGGTCTCTCCTGACCGTGGGCGTCACGGCGTCGCCTGCATCGGCCGACCCGTTCACGTACTCGGGCATCTCGGCCGGATACCACGCGGCATGTGCCGTCACCACAGAGGGCACCGCTCTCTGCTGGGGATGGAACCGCTCAGGTGCTCTCGCCACAGAGAACCGTGACGAGAAGGTCCTCTCCCCCTCGCGCGTGGTCCTGCCGGGCAGGGCGCGGTTCTCGTCCATCGAGGCCGGCGAGTACGCCACCACCTGCGGGATCGACACCGACGGAGGGGTGTGGTGCTGGGGCGAGCATCATCTCGGCAGTTACTTCACCCCCACGAGCACCCACCCGGTGAGAGTCGAGCTTCCCGCGGGCACCCGTGCGACCCGTCTCTCGAACGGCGGCTCGATCGCCTGCGCGGTGAGCGCACACAACGAACTGTGGTGCTGGGGCGACGTGCTCGACCTCGGGAACGGCAGCACCGAGGCGACCCGCACGCCCGAGCTCGTTCCGCTCCCCGACGGGTCCCCCGTTGCCGATGTGCAGGTGGGCCCGGCGAGCGCGTGCGCACTCACCACGGCGGGCGCGGTGTGGTGCTGGGGCACGAACGACGACGGCGAGATCGGCATCGGGTACCGGACGGCGAAGGTTGTCCTGCCGGCGAGAGTCACGCTTCCGCCGGGCACGGTTGCATCCGCCGTCACCGTGGGCCTCGACCGTGCGTGCGCACTCTCGGACGGTGGCCGCGCATGGTGCTGGGGCGACAATTACGAGGGTGCGCTCGGTGACGGCACCTACACGGATTCATCGTCGCCGGTCGCCGTGGTCACACCGGGCAACGAGCGCCTCGCGCGAATCGACACCGCGTGGTACCACACGTGTGCGATCTCCGTGTCGGGCACCACGTGGTGCTGGGGCCGCGGCGGCTTCGGGGAACTCGGGTCGGGAACCACGCTCGGCGGGCGCACCTTCCGCAGCCCCGTCGTTCCCGCGGGCACCGTGTTCACCACGCTGTCGGCGGGTCTTGCCACCACGTGCGCAATCGACACGACCGGGCGTGTGTGGTGCTGGACCGGGAGCGACTGGGGCGTCGCCGGCACGGGTGACGCGACCAAGTCGCTCTTCCCGCGTCTCATCGCCCAGATCGGCTCACCCACCGTCGCGGGTACCGCGGTCGAACGAGTCGGCGCCGAGCGGGCAACGGTGCGCGTTCTCGTGAACCCGAACGGCGCGCCCACCGCGTGGTCGGTTGAGGTCTCCACCGACCCGTCGTTCGTGCCGTCGACCGTTGTCTCGTCCTCGACGCCTGTCACCTCCGGGTGGACGTCGGTGCCCGTGAGCCTCTCCCTCGGCGGGCTCGCGCCGCGCACACGGCACTGGGTGCGCGTCACTGCCGTCAACACCTTCGGTACCACAGTCGGCGAGCCCCGGGAGTTCGTGACGCTCGGTTCCGAACCCCTTCCCGGCCTCCTCACTGTCGAGTCCGTCTCGGGCACCTCGGCGACCGTGCGGGTGTCGGTCGACCCCGGGCTGCTGCACACGACCGTGAGCCTGGAGTGGTCCGCATCTGCCGACTTCGCGGACCCGAAGTCGCTCCGGGTCGCGCCAGTCGGGGCCGATGAGGGCACCGTGGACCGCACCGGCGTGATCACTGCCCTGTCACCGCGCACACGGCACTGGGTGCGGGTCATCGCCACGAACAGACTCGGCACGGTCACCGGTCCGGCGACGGCGTTCGAGACCGTCGGCGATGCACCGGTGGTCACCGGGGTCACTGTCACGCCGGCGGTTGACTCCGTGGAGGTGTCGGCGACCGTTGACACGGGCAGCCTCGATTCCGTCGTCAGCGCATCCATTGCCGCCGCCGACACACCTTCCCGGGTGCTGGAAACTCGCACCGTCGACCTCGGGGCCGGCTCGCGGGACAGAGCGAGTTTCGTCTTCACCGGTCTCTCTCCGGCATCGGAGTACCTGGTCTCTGTCACTGCATCGAATGCCCTCGGCGCGTCCACCCACCCGGCCGGGCCCGTCACCACGCGTGGCGCTGTGCCGTCGCCCGGGTTGCCGGAAACTGGTGAGCCCGGGACCGACAACGTCCTCGTCACGGTCCCTGTCGACCCGGGTGGCATCGCCACGAGGGTTGTGCTCCAGGTCTCCACCGACCCCGGCTTCCGCGACGGAGTCACCGAGCACTACCTCGGGACCGTCACGGGCGATGTGACCGTGCGGCGGACCCACCTTGTGAAGGGCCTCGCCCCGCGCACCACCTACAACGTGCGCGCCAAGGCAACGAACATGCTCGGGGCCGCGGTCGGCCCGGCCTCCACCTTCCGTACGGCGACCCCGGTCGGGGTGCTCGTGAACGAGGACGGTGAGGAGACATCCGACCCGGCAGTCGTGCTCACTGTCACTGCACCGCGGGGCACCGACATGCTCCGTGTCGCCAACTCCTCCTCGATGGACGGGGCACGGGTGCTACCCCTCGCCGGAACGGTGAACTGGACCCTCGACGGTGCGGACTCGCCGCGCGCGACCCGCACCGTGTGGGTGCAGTTCCTCTCGGCAGACGGACGCGTGCTCCTCACGTCGAGCGACTCAATAGTTCTGGCCGGGCCGGACGGTGACGTTCCGGCCGATGATGGCGACGAAACCGCCCCCGAACTCTCGACCGCCCGGATCACGGGCGCATCCGCGAGCGGTGCCGGGTCCACCGCCCGCGGACCGCGAGCGACCGTGGCGGGTCGTGATCTCCGCTCGGGCATCGTGCGCGTGGAGTTCCGTGCCGCCGGGCGCACGGTCGTCCACCGCATCTCCGCATCGACCCGGTTGAACAGTTCGTTCGCCGTGCCGGCCCGCAAGGGAGTGTGGGTGAGGCTGGTGGATGCCGCCGGCAACGCCTCGCGCTGGGCGAAGGTGCGGGGTTCCTAACGGGCGAGCAGCCAGCCGTCGATGAGACGGCGGGCAATCGAGATGTTCCCGGGGATCATCGGGATGTCACCGCGCCGGAACCACTGCGCATCGGAGATCTCCGTCTCATCGATCTCGATGTCACCCTCCACGTGGCGGGCGGTGAAGCCGAGCATCAACGAGTTCGGGAACGGCCACGGCTGGCTCGCCACGTATGTGACCTCACCCACCGTGATGCCGACCTCCTCGCGCACCTCGCGCACCACTGCCTGCTCCAGGTTCTCGCCGGGCTCCACGAAACCGGCAAGGCACGAGTACAGCGGCGCGCGGAAGTTGGTGCCGCGCGCGAGCAGTGCCTCCTCGTCGTCACCCTCGCCCCTCGTGACGAGCGTGATGATCGCCGGAGAGAGCCGCGGGAAGAACGGGATGCGGCACGACGGGCAGTTGTACGCGCGGTCGTTGCGCGACAGCTCCGTGGGCCCGCCGCACTTCCCGCAGTACCGGTGGGTGCGGGCCCACTCGACCAGCTGCACGGCCCTCCCGGCCACGAACCATTCCTCGTCGCTGACCCTGCCGAACAACGAGAAGAGATCGGTCTCGGCCCCGAACGCGGGGTCCTCGCCGTGGGGCACGTCGATCCCCCACACCGCGACGTCGCCGTGCATCCCGAGGAAGTGACGCTCCCATGTGTCGTCGGCGGGCCTGTCGTCGGTGAACACCTTCGCGCCGATGACATGCACATACCTGTGGGCCCGCGCGTCGGGACTCGCATGCATCGAGGGGACGAACCCGGGTGTGCCGCCGGTCATCCGACTGACCGTAGTTCGCGACGGGGTGCCTAGGATGAGCCCATGGCAACCAGATCCTCCAATGTCGTCATTGTCGACGCGCTCCGCACAGTTGTCGGGCGCCGCAACGGCGGTCTCTCCACCCTCCACCCCGCCGAGGTCCTCGGCCTCGTGCAGAAGGGCATCGTCGAGCGCACGGGCATCGACCCCGCCGAGATCGAGCAGGTCGTCGGCGGCTGTGTCAGCCAGGTCGGCGAGCAGTCGTTCAACGTCACGCGCACGTCGTGGCTCGCGGCCGGACTGCCGATGTCCACGGCGGCGACCACTGTTGACACCCAGTGCGGCTCCTCGCAGCAGGCCACGGGTCTCGCCGCCTCGCTCATCGGCGCCGGCGTCGTCGACGTCGCCCTCGCGTGCGGCGTCGAGGTGATGAGCCGGGTGCCGATCGGGTCGAACAGCCGCAAGGAGCTCGGCCTCGGTGTGCCGATCCCGAAGACGTACTTCGGCCGCTACGAGATGACATCCCAGTTCGAGGGCGCCGAGCGCATCGCCGACAACTGGAAGATCAGCCGCGAGGACACCGACCGGTTCGGTTTCGCCTCACAGCAGCGCGCCGCCCGCGCATGGGCCGAGGACCGCTTCGCCGGCCAGTACCTCGAGGTCACCGCGCCCGATGCCGACGAGGAGGGCAACCTGCTCGAGACCACGCACACGGTCAGCCGCGACGAGGGCATCCGCGAGACCACGCTCGAGAAGCTCGCCACGCTGAAGCCGGTCGCGCGCCCGAACGGCGTGCACACCGCCGGCAACAGCTCGCAGATCTCCGACGGCGCGTCGGCGGTGCTGATGATGACCGAGGAGAAGGCGAACAAGCTCGGCCTCACGCCCCGTGCGCGGGTCATCGACTCCTGCAACGTCGGTGTGGACCCCGTGTTCATGCTCACCGGTCCGATCGATGCCACGCAGCGTCTCCTCTCGCGCAACAACATGAAGATCGACCAGATCGACGTGTTCGAGGTGAACGAGGCGTTCGCGTCCGTCGTCCTCGCGTGGGCGAAGGAGACCGGTGCCGACCTCGACAGGACCAACCCGAACGGCGGCGCCATCGCGCTCGGTCACCCTCTCGGCGGCACCGGTGGGTTCCTGATGACGAAGGCTCTCTACGAGCTGGAGCGCTCGGGTGGCCGTTACGGCCTCGTGTCGATGTGCTGTGGCGGCGGTCTCGGCACCGGCACGCTGATCGAGCGCATCTGACGCACACATGACGGGCATCAACGCCCGTCCCGCAACTCTCCTCGTCTGCGCCGCGGCGCTCGTTGCTGCCTGCTCCCGGGCCTCCCCCGCACCGTCAGCCGACGGAACGCTGACGGCAACGGTGATCTCGGTGACCGACGGCGACACCGTCACCCTGCGCATCGCGGGCCGGAAGGAGAAGGTGCGCCTCATCGGGGTGGACACTCCGGAGACCAAGCACCCCACCAAGCCGGTCCAGTGCTGGGGCCCCGAGGCATCCGCGCACACCACCGAACTGCTCCCTCCGGGCACGGCGGTCGAGGTGTGGGGCGACGAGGAGTCACGCGACCGGTACCGCCGGCTCCTTCTCTACGTGCGACGGGTCGAGGACGGGTTGTTCGTGAACCTCGACCTCGTGAAGGGCGGGTGGGCCGTGCCGCTCCCGTACCCGCCGAACACATCGTTCGCGTCGCAGTTCGCCGACGCGGCGAACGAGGCGGAGCAGCTCGGCCTCGGGCTGTGGGGAGCGTGCCCCCGATAGCGTTCCCGTCCATGCAGGGCGCCACGCTCAACTCGCGGCTCGGCCACCCCGACGACGCGCGGCTCGTCATACTCAGCTGCGACGATCTCGGCTCCTGTCACGGCGCGAACTTGGGTGTGTACTCCGCGATCCGTGACGGTCTCGCCACGTGCGCCTCGCTCATGGTCCCCGCACCGTGGGCACGCCACGCGGCCGGCATGTACTCCCCCGGCGACGACATCGGGGTGCACCTCACCCTGAACGCCGAGCACCCCGACTACAGGTGGGGTCCGCTCACGCACGCGCCGTCCCTTCTCTCGGGTGAGGGCGGGTTCCCGCGGTCGATAGACGACCTGTGGGAGCACGCCGACCCCTCCGAGGTGCTGCGCGAGTGCCGCGCCCAGGTCCAGCGCGCGATTGCCTGGGGCATCGACGTCACCCACCTCGCCCCGCACCTGAGCGCCATCACCCTGCGGCCCGAGTTCTTCGACGTGTACCTCGAGCTCGCGTGCGAGTTCCGTCTCCCGGTGCGGCTGCCCTCCACCATCGACGAGTCACGTGCAGGGTTCCCGTTCCGCAGGCTCGCCGCCGAGGAGGGGGTGCTCTTCCCCGACCATTTCGACCACGACTGGAGCCCGGGCAGCCGCGACAGGGCACTCGAGGCGTTCGCGAACCTGCAGCCGGGCGTCACCGAGATCCACGTGCAGCCCGCGCTCGACACCCCCGAGGTGCGCGCGCTGGGCGGGTCGGCCGCAGGCTGGATCGACGACCTTGCGCTCGTCACGACCGACGCCGGGTTCGCCGCCGCGGTGCGCGGGAGCGGCGCGGTGTTGATCGGCTACCGCGAACTGCGTGACGCCATGCGCGCCCCCTGACGCAACATCGCGAGCCTGTTCAGCGCAGACCGTGGAAGAGGTCGTCCTCGTGCCCCTCGATGGCCGGCACGTCAGCGGCGCTGCGGGCGAGGATCCAGTCCTCCCACGGGTACACCTGTGCCAGTTCGTCGTCATCGAGCCCGAACCACCACGCCGAGGTCGGGTCCACCTGGGTGGCATGCGCGCGCAACGAGCCGCTGCGCGCGGGGAGGAACCCGGGCAGGTGCAGACGCGTGGTGATGCGATGGTCCTGCGACGGCCGGTTCAGCCACGCCTCGTCGAACGGTGACTCGCCGTTCTTCGCGAGCAGTGCCTCGTGGACCGCGAGCACCCGCTCCTTCGACCACATCGTGTAGTACATCTTCGAGGGCTGCCAGGGCTCCCCCGCGTCGGGGTACCACGACGGGTCGCCGGCACGCTCGAACGCGAGGACGCTCGTGTCGTGCACACGAAGATGATCCGGGTGCGGATAACCGCGCTGGTCGTCGTTGTAGGTGAGGATGACCTGCGGCCGCTCCCGTCGGATGATCGCGACCAGCCTGCCCGTTGCCTCGTCGAGGTCGGCCTGGTGGAAGCACCCGGGATGGTTGTTCGCCTCGGACTGCGCCATCCCGGAGTCGCGGTAGCCCAGCATGTGCAGTGCGGAGAACCCGATGATCCTCACTGACTCGGCGAGCTCACGCGGGCGGACCTCGGCGAGCAACTGTTTCTCCTGCTCCGGGGCGAGACCATGGAACGGCCGGCCCGCCTCGCGCAGGGCGGGGTTCTGCAGGTCGCCCTCCTCGCCGCCAGTGCAGCACACGAGGACCGTGCGCACACCCTCTGCCGCGTAGCGCGCAACCGTGGCGGCACCCTTTGATGCCTCGTCGTCGGGGTGCGCGTGGATCGCGAGCAGGCAGAGCGGGTTGCCGTCGGCCGCCAGCGGTGTGTTCGTCACACGGGAGAGGCTAACGAGGGACAAGGCGGACGAACTGCACGGACGTGTTGTCAGGGAGGACGTAACGTTGCCGAAGTGAGGAATCCGAACGCCCCGGGCACGGCTCTGCGCGCGACCGTCGGTGCGGTCATCCCCGTGTGCCTCCTCCTGGCATCGTGCTCAACGGACGACGGCCGCACGATGAGACCGCCCGGTGCCGGACAGACAGAGTCAGTCGCCCCCGCCACCACCGTCGAGCCCGGCCCGGCGGGTTCGCCGATTCTTCTCACCGTCCCGTGGAAGGAAGGCGGCGCGATCGACCCGCGGTTCACCTGCGACGGCAACAACGTGTCGCCCCCGTTGTCGTGGTCGGGCGGACCCGAAGAGGTATCGGCATGGGCCATGATCCTCACGGACCTCGACGCACCGGAGTTCGCCCACTGGACGGTCACCAACATCGACTCCGCCACCACCGCGCTTGCCGAGGGACAACTGCCCGACCTCGCGGTCGCGGGCATGAACAGCGACGCGAAACCCGACTGGACCGGCCCGTGCCCGCCGGAAGGCTCGACCCACCGCTACTCACTGTCCGTCTATGCGCTCGGACAGGTGCTGGAGGCCCAGTCCGGCGATCCGTCCGCGTCGATGCGGGCGGCGATCGAGTCGGCAGCTCTCGAAGTGGCCACCTCCGAGTTCACCTACTCGCGCTGACCCCGCACACGCAGCGTGCTCATCCGTCACTCTCTGGGTTCAGTCCACCACTGACCGTATTTGACCTGAGACAATGACCCCATCGATGCGTTGACTGCCGCTCTCCCCATCGGGGTTTTCGAGGCCGACGAGAACGGCCGTCTGCTCGAGGCCAACGATGCGTTCCGCCGGATCGCCCTCGGGAATGCTCCTCTGGTGCGCGGCACGGCGCCGTGGGCCCACGCCTCGCCCGCCGACCGCACCGAGTGCGAGCACCAGTGGCTCGCGCACCGCAGGGACGGCACCCCGTTCAGCGTGGATGTCCGCCTCTCCGGGCCGGCCGGGGAGACAGTGTGGGTGCGCATCTCCACCACTCCTGCGGTGGAGGGCGGACGCGTCACCGGCCACGTCGGAACCGCGGTCGACGTCACGCCGGCTGTGAGCACATCGTCACTCTCGGAACAACTCGTCGCCCTGCTGGACGTCGCGGGCGATGCCGTCGTGGTGTTCGACCGGGCCGGGGCACCGACGTTCGCGAACGACGGCGCACGCTCGCTCATCGGTGTCGACCCCGCCCACCCGGGAGCACCCGGCACCGCGGCCCGGTCCTACATGCAGGCCGTGCGCGACCAGATGCCGCGGCACATGCTCGAGCCGCGCAGCACCGGCACCGACGGCGACCCGCGCTGGCACGGCGAGATCACCTTCCGCTCCCCCGACGGTCTCGCGCGGATGCTCTCGGTCACGGTGCAGGTGGTTCGCGACGCCGACGGCACGGTGAGCCACTGGGCCACGATCGCACGCGACGTGACCGAGGAGCGCCAGGAACGCGCCGAGCTCGACCGGCTCGCCACGCACGACGCGCTGACCGGCCTGCCGAACAGGGTCCTCTTCCTGCGCCGCACTGCCGAGGCTCTCGAGCGTTCGGTCACGACCGGGTCGAACGTTGCGGTTCTCTTCATCGACATCGACAAGCTCAAGCACGTGAACGACACGATCGGTCACGCGGTGGGCGACCAGCTGATCCTCACGGTCGCGCGGCGTCTTGCAGCCGCCACACGCCCGAGCGACACCGTGGCGCGAATCTCGGGCGATGAGTTCGTGGTGCTCTGCGAAGGTGTCCTCGACGACCATGTCGCGCTCGACATATCGGAGCGGATCCGCCAGTCCATCACCGGGCCGCTGATGCTCGGCGGCGTCGAGGTGGAGTCCGGCGCGAGCGTGGGCATCGCGATGGCCACCGACGACCTGCTCGACGGGCGGTCACCGGCCGATGCCGCGGTGTCGCTCCTGCACTCGGCGGACACCGCGATGTACCTCGCCAAGCAACGCGGCCGCGGCCGCAGCGAGATCTACAGCGAGAAGATGCGCGCCGCGGCGCGCGAACGGGCCGGTCTCGCTGCGGAACTCGAGCAGGCTCTCGCCGGCGGTCAGTTCGAGACCGTCTACCAGCCGGTCGAGATGGCCCACTCGGGCCGCACCGTCGCGCTCGAGGTGTTCCTCCGCTGGAACCACCCCGTCCGCGGCCAGCTCCAGCCGGCCTCCTTCCTCGACCTCGCGGACGAATCCGGACTCATCGCACCGATCGGTGACTGGGTGCTCGACACTGCGTGCGGGCACCTGCGCGGCTGGATCGACTCCGGCGGCATCGGGCGGGACGTCTCGCTTCACGTCAACGTGTCGCGCCGGCAGCTGGCCGACGTCACGTTCGTGGAACGCACGCTCGCCGTGCTGGAGCGCCGCGGAGTGGATGCCACCCGGGTGGTGATGGAGACCGGCGAGTCCACGCTGCTCGACCAGAACCCTGCGGTGCTGCGCACCGTGAATGCGCTGCGCCGGGCAGGGATACGCATCGCGGTCGATGACTTCGGGTCGGGCTCGTCGTCGCTCGCCGCACTCCGGACGTTCCCGGCGAGCATCCTCAAGATCGACGGGTCGCTCGTGCGTGACGTGGGCTCCCCCGGCAGCGGGGACGACCCGATGGTGCGTTCCATCATCCAGCTGGCCCATTCGCTCGACCTCAGCGTGTGTGCCGAGTGGGTCACCACGGAGGACCAACTGGAACGACTGCGGCTGCTCGGCTGCGACATGGTGCAGGGGAACCGCATCGGCTCCGCGGCGACCCGTGACGAGACAACCGCACGCATCAACCGCCGCCGCAGCGGCGACGGGGCCGGCGTCTAGCCCGCGGGCTGCGGCTCGGGACCTGTGCCCGCGAACCACGCGAGCAGCGGGGTCGCATCGGCGGTGAGCCGCACGATCGAACGGTTGCCGACCATGTCGTTCGCCACCGGAAGGGCATGCGACACCGTCCCGCCGTCCGCAACCGGGCGCAGCTTGCGGGCGAGATCGACGAGATCGAGCCCGGAGTCCACGGAGAGTGCCGAGGCTGCCTCACGCATCACGGAGGCGGCGGCGAGTGGGTGCTGTGCGACGTACCGGGCGGAGGACTTCAGCAGCGACGCAACGAACCTGCGTTGCCTCGCTGTCCGCCCGATGTCGGCGGTGGCGTCCATCTTCCAGCCCTCGTCCCTGTACTTCTGCTCGAAGTGACGCGAGCGGGCGTATGCGAGGGCCTGGGCACCGCCGACCACCTTGCACGCCCGTCGTCCGATGAAGAACCCGGTGGACCTGTCTCGGGATGCGCGGTCCACGCACACCTCCACGCCCCCCACTGCGTCGACGATGCGCTTGAAGCCCTGGAAGTCGACCTCCAGGTAGTGATGAATCGGGATGTTCAGGGCGCGCTGCACGGTCGTGACAACCGTGTCGGGGCCCGACCGGTATGCGGCGTTGATGCGGTCCATCTTCTCGCCCGAACCGATCCGGACATAGAGGTCGCGGGGCACCGACATGAGCGCGACGTTCCCGGTGGACTTGTCGAGGCGCAGCACCATCAGGGTGTCCGATCGGCGGCCCGGGTTCTTCGCCTCGGAGCCCACGTTCGCGTAGTCGGGGTCGGACGGGTCTGCGCCCTCACGCGAGTCGGAACCGACCAACAGGTAATTCTCCACCCCGGGTGTCGGCGGCGAGAGAACCGCACCGACGGAGTCGACGCGCGCCACCCCGTCCATGCCGGCGTTCACCGCGCGCACGAGACCGATTGCACCGCCGAGCATGACCACCACGGCGGTGGCCAGCACGATTGTCCACCTCGGGGCGGACGAGAGTCGCGTGACTTGCGCGTCGTCGGGCACGTGTCAACGGTAGTTGTCAGTCGGCTGCGCGCAGGTGCACCACATCGGCTGTGTCGAGGCGGTGTGTCACCGCACACTCGTCCAGCACCGTGAGCCTGCCGTCTGCCGACACATCCATCGCCCGGCCCGTGATGCGGCTGCCGTCCGGCAGCTCGGCGCGCACGCGCGATCCGAGCGTGGCGAGACGGCTTCGGTACCGCTCGTGAAGGACACCCGGACCGGCGCCGAGCAGGTCGTCCATGACGGGGAGCATCCGCAGCATCCAGTCATCAGGTGACGGAACGTCCCCGTGGACGTGCTCACGGACGCACGTCGCCCCGTCGGGTGCCGCACCGATGTTCAATCCGATTCCCACCACCACGAACCCCGGACGGCCGGCGTCGTCGTCGCCCTTCACGACCGGCCCGGCCTGGGCGAGAACACCTGCGAGCTTGCGGTCACCGACAAGGAGATCGTTGGGCCACTTGAGCACCGCCTCGACACCGACACCACGCGCGACCTCGACCGCGGCGAGCGCCACTGCCTGCGTGAGAACGTGCGGTGCGTCCGGCACGTCGCGGAACAGGAACGACACGAGCAGGTTCTTCCCGGCGACGTCCTCCCACCGCCGGTCGAGCCGGCCGCGACCCGCAGTCTGGTGGTCGGTTCGCAGGACAGTGCGGTCGGGGGCTCCCTGCGACCCCTCGGCGAGGAGGTCCGCGTTGGTGCTGCCCGTGCTTTCCACCCGACGGATGGTCCAGCCGGCCCGTTGGTTCTTCCCCGCCGTGTCCATTGGGGCAAGATTGTCACCTGTGCTGAAGAAAATCCTGATTGCGAACCGCGGCGAGATCGCGGTGCGGGTGATCCGCGCCGCCCGGGAGATGGGAATCGCCACCGTCGCCGTCTACTCGGAGCTCGACCGCAACTCCCTCCACGTTCGCCTCGCCGACGAGGCCTACGCCCTGGGTGGCCAGACCGCCGCCGAGAGCTACCTGAACACCGACGCGATCCTGGATGCCATCCGCCGCAGCGGGGCCGACGGGGTGCACCCCGGCTACGGGTTCTTCAGCGAGAACGCCGACTTCGCGCGCGCCATCACGGCGATGGGCGTGGCCTTCATCGGCCCGCCGCCCGAGGCGATCGACGAGATGGGTGACAAGGTGTCGAGCCGCAAGGCCGCCCTGAGGGGCGGCGCACCGATCGTGCCGGGCACCACCGAGTTCGTGACGAGTGCGAAGGAGATCATCTCGTTCGGCAACGACTTCGGGTGGCCGGTCGCCATCAAGGCTGCCTACGGCGGAGGAGGACGCGGCATGAAGGTCGTGCACTCCGCCGACCAGGTGCAGGACGCGATGGACTCCGCGCAGCGCGAGGCCAAGAACTTCTTCGGCCGTGACGAGATTTACGTCGAGAAGTACCTCACCTGGCCGCGCCACATCGAGGTGCAGCTGGTGGGCGACACCCACGGCAACGTGGTGTGGGTCAGCACGCGAGACTGCTCGGCGCAGCGCCGCCACCAGAAGCTGATCGAGGAGGCCCCGGCGGGTGCCCTCCCCGACGGCGTCGAGGATGCGATGGGCGAGGCCGCGGTGAAAGCGGCGAAGGCCGTCGGCTACCACAACGCCGGCACCGTCGAGTTCATCTACCAGGACGGCGAGTTCTTCTTCCTCGAGATGAACACCCGTCTCCAGGTGGAGCACCCCGTCACCGAGGCGATCACAGGGGTCGACCTGGTGGAGTGGCAGATCAAGGTGGCGTCGGGCGAGAAGCTGCCGATGACCCAGAAGCAGGTGCTGGCGGCCCGCCGCGGGCATGCCATCGAGGTGCGCATCAACGCCGAGAACCCGGCGGGCGGCAAGTTTCTCCCGTCCCCCGGCCCGATCAACAAGCTCGTCACCCCGGACGGGTTCGGCGTGCGGTTCGACGGCGGCTACGAGAGCGGAGACTCGATCAGCCAGTACTACGACAACCTCGTGGGCAAGTTGATCGTGTGGGGAAAGGACCGCGACACCGCGATCGCACGCACAATCCGTGCACTCGAGGAGACCGTGATCGAGGGCGTTGCGACCACAATTCCCGCCGACCTCGCGATCCTGCGCCACCCCGACTTCAGGAACTGGCAGCACTCCACGAAGTGGGTCGAGGAGCGGCTCGACCTGTCGGGCGTGGATGCGGCACCTCCGGCGCCACCGACCGGTGACGACGACGCTCCGCTCGTGCAGCGCACGACGACGGTGGAGGTGAACGGCCGGCGCTTCGACGTGAAGCTGTGGGTGCCCGAGTCCGCGGGAGTCGCGGCGGCCTCACCCGCGAAGAAGAAGGCCCCGCGTGCCGCGTCGGGCGGCGCTGGCGCCGCGGGCGGCGGGAGCGGCCAGGTTGCCGTGCCGATGCAGGGCACCATCGTGAAGGTGCTCGTGGAGGTCGGCCAGAAGGTCGAGGCCGGACAGAGCGTCGTGGTGCTCGAGGCCATGAAGATGGAGAACCAAATCGAGGCCGACAAGTCGGGCACCGTGAAGGCCGTCAACGTGAAGCCGGGCGACACCGTCGGTGCCGGCGACGTGGTGGTCGTTATCGAGTGATCGCGCTACTCGGCGGCCTCGGTGAGTGCCTCCGCAAGTGACGGGTGCACGAGGAGACTGTCGAGCAGGTCGCCCACCTTCAGATGAGCGGTGACCGCGAGGGCCACCACGCTGATCAGTTCCCCGGCGTGCCGTCCCACGATCGTTCCCCCGAGCACGACACCCGTGTTCGGGTCGGAGATCAGCTTCACGAACCCGCGCGGGTCGTTGTGGATGAGTGCCTTCGCCGTGGTGGAGAACGGCACCTTGGTCACACGGATCTTCCGCCCGGTCGAGAACGCGTCGGCCTCGGCCAGGCCCACATCGGCGATCTCGGGCTGGGTGAAGATCGCCGACGCCGCCTTGTCGTAATCGAGGATGCGGCCCTCGGTGGCGGTGCCCATGATGTGGGCGGCGATCTTGCGTCCCTGCATCGATGCCACCGAGGAGAGCGGCAGCTTCCCGCTCACGTCGCCCGCCGCGTAGATGTGCCCCACGTTGGTGCGGCAGTGGTCGTCGACCGCGACGTAGCCGCGGCTGTCGAGCATGACCCCGGCCGCCTCGAGACCGAGACCCTCCACGTTCGGCTCCGAACCGATCGCGAGCACCACGTGGCTGGCGCGCACCTGGCGACCGTCGTCGCACTTCACCACCACATCGTCACCGTCGTGTTCGATCGACTGGGCACGGGCGCCCTTCAGCAGACGCACTCCGCGCTCGAGGAAGCGGTCCTCGAGCGCCGCTGCGGCCTCGGCGTCCTTGCCGGGCAGCACCTGCTGGCGGCTCACCACGAGGGTCACCTCGGAACCGAACGAGGAGAACATGTGAACGAACTCCACCCCGGTCACTCCGGAACCCACCACCACGATGCTGCGCGGGAACTCCCGCGGCGGGTAGCAGTCACGGGTGGTGAGGATGCGCTCACCGTCGGGCTCTGCCCAGGCGGGAATGCGGGGGCGTGACCCCGTGGCGATCACGAAGGCGTCGCCCTCCACAACCGTCTCTCCGTCCGGGCCGTTCACCGTGACCTCGTGGCTCCCGGTGAAACGGGCCTCGCCCATGATGATGCGCACACCCTGGCTGTCGAGAAGATCGGTGGTGCTCGCGCGCATCCTCTCCACGATGCCGCCGATGCGTCCCGCGAGAGCGCCCACGTCGATCTCGACGTCCCGTTGGTCGACCCCCATCCCGGCGAACCTCTGGGTGGCGCTCATCGCACCGCCGGTGGCGATCATTGCCTTCGAGGGGATGCAGTCGCGCAGGTGGGCCGCGCCGCCCACGATGTCGCGCTCGATCAGGGTGACCTCCGCCCCGAGGCGCGCGGCCCATGTGGCGGCCGAGTTTCCACCCGGCCCGCCGCCGAGGATCACGATGCGCTTGGACACGCTCTCAGGCTATCCATCACGCCGTGCGGCACGCGCGGACCCGATCACGGTGTCGTGCTGCTTGATGAACTGCTCGAAGTAGACGAAGTGCTGGAAGTCGACGAGGTGCCGGTGGTGTTCGGATCGACTGTCGTCGATGTGGTCGTGGTCGTGCTGGTTGTGCTCGTGCCGGTGCCCGGAGTTCCTGTCGGCACGCTCGTCGTCGGCACGGGAACGTTGTTCGGGCAGTACCTGCTCGGGAAGCCGAAGGTGTCGCGGCGCTCCCCCACCCATTCGAAATGCATCCCATCGGCCGGCCAGAAGTTCCCGCCCCACGCGAACCCCCATCTGCGGAAGATTCTCACGATGCGGCAGTCCATCTGCGGACGTGCCCCCTGCGCGTTGGTGACCGTGTTCAGGTCGATGGCGGCACCGAACGCGTGCCTCGACGGCGAGCCGAACATCCCCGCCAACCGGTTGTAGCGGGCGACGTGACACCCGCCGTATCGCTGCGACACGCGCACATCGATCCGCCCCGCGAGCCCCGCCGCCACGATCTCACCGAACGCACCCTCGAGCGCATCGACCACCTTCCTGTGGCAGTTGTTGCGCAGCGGTATCGCCGAGTACCGATGGAGCCAGGAGATGCTGGACATCCGCCACGCGTCCTCGATGGTGATGGCCGCCGAGTTGGTGGGCCTGAACGCGAACTCCCCGAGCATCAGTTTCATCGTGGCGAGACCGAGCGTCCCGTCGGGGTTCGGCGGGTCCCACGACCGCCTCACCCTGTAGGTGCTCCCGAGTGCGAGACCTCTCGCGCGCAGGGCCGACAGAACGTCGTCGGGTCTCGAGAAGCCGACGATCTCCATCCGTGACACTCCGGTGACCCCGAGCAATGCACCGGCAGGTGCCGACATGATGAGGTCATCGCCCTGTGCGAACGACTCGGGGATGATCATTCCCACCGTGAACCTGTGCACCGCATTGCGCGAGTCCCGCAGACTCACCACGTCCCCGGCCCTGGCATCCCTGATGCGGGCCGAGTTCGACCCCATCAGCACCTGCCCGGAGTCCACCACCGACGCGGCCTCCTCCCCGGCCCGGACTCGCACGTAGTCGACGGGCACCACGCGCGTGCTCATCGGCACCCGCCAGCCCTTCGGCTGCTGCATCAGCACGTTGTCCCCGCGCAGGTAGGCGGTCATCGCCAGGGTCGCGTAGCGGACGGCGTGGGCTGTTGCCCCGGCCGACCTCGCCGCGGCCGAGATCCGCGACACCTCCGCGGACGTCAGGTTCGTGTTCGACGAGATGGTGATCACGGCCATCGCGTCAGCAGCGGACCCGGGCGTGCGGCCGGCGTGCACCGCCGGTGCGGACGCAACGGCCACGAGGCACGCCACCACGACAACGCGGAGGGTCCGTGGCGCGGGCACCGTGACACGGTAATCGCCGAACCACTTTCGGCAAGGAGCATGCACCGAACTAGCGTGAGGACACTGTGAGCGACGTGGACGACTCCCCCTCGGGCGGTGGGCTGGAGGCCGAGAAGGCCCGCCGTGTCGCCGCAGTCGAGGATCTCCGGGAATCCGGCACCAACCCGTACCCGTACCGCTTCGACCGTTCCCACACCCTTGCCGAGATCCGCGCCGCGCACGACTCGCTCGGGCCCGGCACGGAGACAGACGAGGCAGTCGCCGTTGCCGGCCGCGTGATGCTGAAGCGCGACCAGGGGAAACTGATCTTCGTCTCGCTGCAGGACCGCACCGGCACGATCCAGCTGTTCGTCTCCCGCGCCGTCGCCGGGGATGCGGTGTTCGACACCGTGAACAACCTCGACCTCGGGGACTGGGTGGGCGCCCACGGCTCCGTGATGACGACCCGCAAGGGCGAGCTGTCCGTGAAGGTCTCCTCGTGCGAGCTTCTCGCCAAGGCGATCCGGCCGTTGCCCGACAAATGGCACGGCATCACCGACACCGACACCCGCTACCGACAGCGTTACGCCGACCTCATCGTGAACGAGGAGTCACGGCGGATGTTCGAGGTTCGCCACTCAATGATCGCCAGCTTCCGCGAGACCCTCCGCGGACAGGGCTTCATCGAGGTGGAGACCCCCGTCCTTCACGTCGAGGCCGGCGGCGCTCACGCCCGCCCGTTCCTCACCCACCACAACGCCCTCGACATGCAGCTGTACCTGCGCATCGCGCTCGAGCTGCACCTGAAGCGACTCATCGTGGGCGGGATGGAGCGCGTGTACGAGATCGGTCGCGTGTTCCGCAACGAGGGAATCTCCACCCGGCACAACCCCGAGTTCACGATGATGGAGCTCTACCAGGCCTTCGGTGACTACCGGGAGATGATGGCCATCACCGAGCTGCTCATCACGAAGGCCGCCCTCGATGCCACGGGCACGTCGGTGGTGCGCATCGACGGCTCCCCGGTGGACCTCTCCAAGCCGTGGCGCAGGGTGAGGATGGTCGACCTCGTGGCACAGAAGACCGGGGTGCAGGTGCATCCGTCGATGCCACGTGCCGAACTCGCGGCCCTTGCCGCCCGGCACGGGGTCAAGGTGGAGGACCGGTTCGGCACGGGCAAGATCATCGAGGAGTTGTTCGAGAACCTGTGCGAGGACGAACTCCGCGAGCCGACGTTCGTGACCCACCACCCGGTGGAGATCAGCCCCCTCGCGCGTGTTGACCGCGACGACCCGCACCTCACCGAGAGGTTCGAGCTGTTCGTGGGCGGCCGCGAGCTCGCGAACGGCTACAGCGAACTGAACGACCCGCTGGAACAGCGGGCGAGGTTCGAGGACGAGCAACGCGCGAAGGAGGCGGGCAACGCCGAGGCCGGCACGGTGGACGAGGACTACCTGCGCGCGCTCGAGTACGGCATGCCGCCGACCGGTGGCCTGGGCATCGGGATGGACAGGCTCGCGATGCTCCTGGCCGACACACAGACGATCCGCGACGTCGTGCTCTTTCCCACTCTTCGACCGGAGGTGATGTAGTCATGACTGCTGCATGGGGCACTGGTGTCGCAACCCTCGACGCGAACGGCGCTGTTCTCGACGTGCGCTTCAGGGGAATCGGGCTCGGAGATTCCGTGCCCGCGGACGCTCCCGATGGCGCACCGTTGCGCGACACCGACCCCGGGCGGGCGGTCGCATTCCGCGAGGTGTCGCTCGTGGTCGACACGGCATCCGCCCCGGCCGACGGGGCCGATGCGTACCTGCGTCTGCATCTCATGTCGCACCGGCTGATGAAGCCGCGCAGCATGAACCTCGACGGCATCTTCGGCCACCTGCAGAACGTCGCGTGGACGGACCGGGGGCCCGTGCCGGTCGAGGCGATCGAGAGCGTGCAGTGGAACATCGCGCGCAACGGGGGCCATCTCGTCGTGCACGGCGTCGACAAGTTCCCCAGGATGGTCGACTACGTCGTTCCCTCCGGTGTGCGCATCGCGGATGCGTCCCGGGTGCGCCTCGGAGCGCACCTCGCGGCCGGCACGACCGTGATGCACGAGGGATTCTGCAACTTCAACGCGGGAACGCTCGGGACGTCGATGGTGGAGGGGCGCATCTCTCAGGGCGTGATCGTGGGTGACGGGAGCGACATCGGCGGCGGTGCCTCCATCATGGGGACCCTCTCGGGCGGCGGGAAGGAGATGGTCACGATCGGCGAGCGCTGCCTCCTCGGTGCGAACGCAGGGATCGGAATCAGCCTCGGCGACGACTGCGTGGTCGAGGCGGGCCTGTACGTCACGGCGGGCACCGTGGTGCAGGCGCCCGACGGTTCGCACGTGAAGGCACTGCACCTCTCGGGACAGCCCGGGCTCCTCTTCCGGCGCAACTCGCGCACGGGAGCCGTGGAGACGTCGATGCGCAAGGGTTCGTGGGGCGGCCTCAATGCCGACCTCCACAGGAACTGACGAGCGAGAGGGACCGACAGCCAGCATGGACGTCGACGCGTTCGAGCAGCTCATCCACCGCAGGGCGAGCGGCATGACGATCGACCGTGAACGTCCGGTGGAGCGCAGCTGGGTGGAGCGCATCGTGAATGCAGCCGTCGCCGCGCCGAACCACCGCAAGACGAGGCCGCTCAGGGTCGCCGTGCTGCAGGGCGGTTCGCGTCTCGCCTTCGGGCAGGCCGTGGCCGCGGTGATGGAGCGAAACGGCGAGGACGCCGCACGCGTGGAGAAGACCCGCACGAAGTACGGCAGGGCGCCCGTGGTGCTCGCGGTGGCTTCTTGCCCCGGTGAGTCGGCCCTCGAGACGGAGGAGAACCGTTACTCGGTGGCGGCGGGGATCCAGAACATGCTGCTCATGACCGAGGCGTTCGGGCTCACGGCGCTGTGGAGCACCCCGATGAGCGGGGCGGGCACCGAGATGAACTCGTTCTGCGGGTTCGAGCCGGACGCCACGATGATCGGCCTCGTGTACCTCGGCCACGGAACGCGGCCCGCTCCCCCGCGCGATCGCCCCGCACCGGTCGTGAACTGGCTCGGCGACTAGTCGCCGGCAACCCGCCTGCCTGCCACCCACACGTCGGCGATGTCGGCGGGACCCGCGAGACGCACGATCTTCTCGAAGAGGCGTTCCTCGTCGTCGATTCCCTCCCAGAGATCGAGTCCACCGGGTCGCCGCTCGCAGTCCACCACGAAGGCATCGAACGACTTTCCCGGTGCGATAACCCCAGCGTCGATGCCGAGGAGGTCTGCGCCGCCCTTGGTGGCCACGTGGAATGCCGTCACGGCATCCACGCGTGACCCGGGGACACCACGCCGGTCTGCAGGATGCGCGGGGTCGACGCCGTCCTCGAGCATCCGTGACGCGGTGACGGCGTGGCCGCACTGCGCGAGCAGCCCGGGGTGCGCACCGCCGGCGACATCGCTCCCGAGACCCACAAGAACGCCGCGCGACAGGGCGCGACGGAGCGGGAACACGGCGTTCGCGAAGTACGAGTTCGACAGCGGACAGTGCGCGATGCCGGCCCCCGCCGCACGGATGCGCTCGAGGTCGGAGTCGGTCACGTGGTCCCCGTGCGCCAGCACCGTGCCGCGACGCACGAGACCGAACGACGCAAGCGCCTCTGTGTCGGTGGTGCCGTAGCGCCCGAGTGCGTGGCCGTGCTCCCAGTCCGACTCCGAGCAGTGGGTCTGGACGTGCGCGCCCGTTCCCGCCGCCAGGTCACCGAGCGCACGGAGGAGACCGTCCGTGCACGCGGGAGCGAACCTCGGGGTGACCACGGGCTTAACCAACGGTGACCCGAGCGCACGGATGGCCTCGACCGAACGCACGCTCGCCGCCAACCCCGCGGCAGCTGATTCGTCGCGGTACCAGGCGGGCGTGCCATCGGGGTGATCCATCGCGACACGGCCGACGAACGCACGCTGGCCCTGCGAGGCGCACTCCTCGGCGAGTGCGAGCGTGGCCTCCTCGTGCACGGTGCCGTAGTACACCGCGGTGGTCGTGCCGTGGGCCAGCAGAACCGGGACCATCCGTGACCACACGGTGCGCGCGAACCCGGTGTCGGCGTACCGTGCCTCGAGCGGGAAGGTGTACTCGAACAGCCAGCGGTCGAGCGGGATGTCGAGGCCGGTCCCGAGCTGCGGCCACTGCGGGGCGTGGATGTGGGTGTCGATCAGTCCCGGCAGGAGTCGCTGCGAACCGGCGAGCCTCGTGACTCTCGAGGCCCCCGCAACAGCTGCCTGCGCCTCCCGGGTCCCTGATTCGAGGACGGCATCAATGGTGCCGTGGTCATCCACCACCACGACCGCATCTCGCGTCACCTCGAGGGTGCCGGGGGCCGGCGCCTGCATGACCGTGCCGATGACAACGTGGGTCACGGGCGCGACAGTCCCGCGAACCATGACTCGGGATCATCGAGTGACCCCCGCAGCCTGCGCCACACGGCCGCGACGCCGTCGCGTCCCGACGCCGGGTACGACGCGATCCGGTCACCGATCTCGTTCGCGCGGGCGAGAACGTCCGCGTCTGCAGTCACCTCGGTGACCACACCGAGACGCAGCAGCTCCGCGGCGTCGATGCGGTCGGCGCGCAGCGTGAGGTGATCCGCAACGGCGGGGCTGTGGCGCAGGTGCAGCCAGGCCTGGTTCATCGGCGCGGCGACACCGATCTGGATCTCCGAGACCTGCAGGAACGAAGTCTCCCCCGCCACCACCACGTTCGCGGCTAGGACAAGTGAGGCCCCGGCGTTGATCGCATAGCGCTCCATCGCCAGCACCACCGGAACAGGGCACCGGTACAGGGCGGCGTGCACGAGCGGCCATGCGGTCATTGGTGCCGGCTTCTTGCCGTCGCCTGCCGCCTTCAGGTCGATTCCCGAACAGAAGTTGCCTGCGGCACCCTGCAGCACGACGCAGCCCACCGTGGGGTCGGAGTTCACCGCCGTCAGCGCGTCGCGGAGCTCCTCGGCCATCGGGGCGGTGAGCGAGTTCTTTCGGTCCGGCCGGTTGAGCACGATGTTCACGCGCCCACCGTGGCGCTGCACGAGAACGTCGGCCATGTCAGCGGGGCTGGTAGGTGCCGAACACCTCGCGCAGTGCGTCGCTCACTTCCCCGAGGGTGGCGTGCGCACGCAGCGCCTCCTTCATCGGGTGGAGGAGGTTGCCGGTGCCCTTCGCCGTGTCGCGGACGGCACCGAGGCAGGCCTGCACCTTCGCCTGATCGCGGTTCTCCTTGAACTTCCTCAGGCGTGCGACCTGGTTCACGGCGAGGCCCGGGTCGATCGGGAACACGTTGGGCTCCGGCTCGCTGTCCACGGTGAACTTGTTGACACCCACGATGACGCGCTCGTCGTCGTCGATCGACTTCGCGTACTCGTACGCGCTGTCGCCGATCTCGTCCATCTGGAACCCGGACTCGATTGCCGCGACCGCACCGCCCATCGCGTCGATGCGCTCGATGTACTCCCATGCGAGCCGCTCCACCTCGTCGGTGAGCGCCTCCACGAAATACGAGCCCGCGAGCGGGTCCGGGGTGTCGGCCACGCCGCTCTCGTACCCGATGATCTGCTGGGTGCGCAGCGCGATGCGCGCCGCCTCCTCGGTGGGAAGTCCGAGCGCCTCGTCGTAGCCGTTCGTGTGGAGGGACTGGGTGCCGCCGAGCACGGCAGCGAGGGACTGCACCGCCACGCGCACCACGTTGTTGAGCGGCTGCTGGGCGGTGAGAGTGGAACCGCCGGTCTGGGTGTGGAAGCGGAGCAGCTTGCTCGCCTCCTTCTTCGCGCCGAACCGCTCGGTCATGATCCGGTGCCACATGCGGCGGCTGGCCCGGAACTTCGCCACCTCCTCGAAGAAGTTGTTGTGGCCGTTCCAGAAGAACGAGAGCCGCGGCGCGAAGTCGTCGACGTCGAGGCCGGCATCGACGGCCGCCTGCACATACGCAATGGCGTCGGAGAGAGTGAACGCGATCTCCTGCACGGCGGTGCTGCCGGCCTCGCGGATGTGGTACCCGGAGATGGAGATCGTGTTCCACTTCGGCACGTTGCGCGAGCAGTAGTCGAAGATGTCGGTGATGAGCCGCATCGACGGTCTCGGTGGGTACACGTAGGTGCCCCGCGCGATGTACTCCTTCAGGATGTCGTTCTGGATCGTGCCGCTGATGGCGGTGGACGGCACGCCCTGCTCCTCCGCCACCAGCTCGTACATCAGCAACAGGATCGCCGCGGTCGAGTTGATGGTCATCGACGTGGAGACCCTGTCGAGCGGCAGGTCCTTCAGCAGAAGTCGCATGTCGTCGAGGCTGCTGATCGCCACTCCCACCTTGCCCACCTCCCCCTCGGCGCGCGGGTGGTCGGAGTCGTATCCCATCTGGGTGGGCAGGTCGAACGCGCACGAGAGGCCGGTCTGGCCGGCTCCGAGCAGGAACTTGAAGCGCTCGTTCGTTGCCTCGGCGGAACCGAAGCCCGCGTACTGACGCATCGTCCAGAGCTTCCCCCGGTACATCGTGGGGTACACGCCGCGCGTGTAGGGAGGCTTGCCCGGCGTGCCCAGACGCTCCGCGGGATCGAATCCGCCGAGTGACTCCGCGGTGTAGAGGGGGGCGATCTCGATCCCCGAGTCGGTCCTGATCGCGTCGTCAGCCATTCCGCAAGGCTAGGAGGCAGGGCCACCGGTCCCCCAAGCCGCGCCCGTCCGGGGTGTACCCACCGGCGGCGCGGTGCCGTATTCTCTCCCCATGACCATCACGCCAGATGCACCGGGCACCGTCCGCATGATCGACGGGGTTCCCCTCGTCCCGAAGGATGTCACCACCCTCTACATGGAGGAGCTCGCGCCGAAGCCCACCGTGGAGGAGGAGCGCCTCCGCCGCAAGCAGAAGCTCGCCGGCTCGCTGCGCATCTTCGGTCGCTTCGGATTCGGCGAGGGTGTCGCCGGCCACATCACCGTCCGTGACCCCGAGTTCCCCGAGTTGTTCTGGGTGAACCCGCTCGGTCTCTCGTTCCGTCACATGCGGGTGAGCGACCTCATCCTCGTCGACCACGAGGGCAACGTGGTGTACGGCAAGCACTCCGTGAACCGCGCTGCGTACGTGCTGCACTCCGCGGTGCACGAGGCCCGTCCCGACGTTGTCGCCGCAGCGCACGCCCACTCGGTGTACGGCAAGGCCTTCAGCTCGCTCGGCATACCGCTCGACCCCCTCACCCAGGACTCGTGCGCGTTCTACGAGAACAACACCGTCATCTCCGACCACGGCGGCGCCGTGGTGTTCGAGGTGGAGGCCGGCCGTGACTTCGCGAAGGCGTTCGGCATGAACCGTGCCGCCATCCACCAGAACCACGGCCACTTCACGGTGGGTTCCACGATCGACGAGGCCGTGTTCTGGTACGTCTGCTTCGAACGCTGCGCCCAGGCCCAGCTCGCCGCAATGGCAGCGGGGACCCCGAAGCACATCCCCCACGACCTCGCCGCGTACACGCGGGAGAACGCCGGCAACGCGATCACCGGTTGGATGCACTTCCAGCCGCTGTGGCAGGAGATCTGCCGCACCGACCCCGACCTCTTCGACTGAGTTCCTTGCCCGGCGACAACAGAGCGGCCGGTGACGGTCTGCTCCACCGCGCCCCGCCGGAGGTGTTCTTCCTCGTGTCGGCGGCCGCCCAGTACTCGGGCGCGGTCATCGCGATCAACCTCTTCGACGAGACGTCACCGTCGGCCGTTGCCGTGGTGCGCGTCGCCGCGGCGGCACTCATCCTCCTCGCGGTGCCGCGTCGCGGCACCCACGCCCGCTGGACGCGCCACGACCTGGGATGGGCCGCTCTCTTCGGCATCGCCACCGCGCTCATGAACCTCTTCTTCTACGTGGGCATCGAGCGTCTCCCGCTGGGGAAGGGTGTCACCATCGAGTTCATCGGTCCCGTGGCGGTGGCGGCGGCGCGCACCCGGAACAGGCGCAATCTCCTCGCACTGGTTCTCGCCACCGTCGGGGTCACGGTGCTGGGCGGCGTGGAACTCGGGTCCGAACCGCTCGGTCTCCTCTTCATCCTCCTCGCATCTGCGATGTGGGCCGGGTACGTGGTGCTCGGCTCGCGTGTTGCGCTCGCCGACCGCGGCGTTGCCGGCCTCGGCACGGGACTCGTGTTCGGTGCGTTCGTCATCGCTCCGTTCGGCTTCGCCGACGTTGTCGACGCCGCCGGCACACCGCACGTCATCATGCTCGCCGCGCTCGTGGGCCTCCTCTCGAGCGCCATCGGCTACGGGATCGACCAGTCCACGCTGAGACGCATCCCGGTGCGCCGCTTCTCGGTGATGCTCGCCCTGCTGCCGGTGACTGCGTTCGTGTTCGGGATGCTGTTCCTCGGCCAGACACCGACGTTCGTCGACCTCATCGGCGCCGTGCTCGTCCTGACGGGCGTTGCCGTGCAGGACCGCGAGGTGATCGAGCGCCACCCCCGGACCCCCGACGCCACCTAGCGTGTCGGGGCGATGCGCCCGTCCAGAATCTCCCGTGCGTGGCGTCTCGCCGCGGCGCTCATGGTCCTCGCGGTGACCGCCCTGCCCGTCGTGGCACCGGGCCCACAGGTCGCTTCTGCCGAGCCGTTGCCGCCGTCTGCGGTCATCGTCCGCGGCCGCGGCTCGGGCCACGGGCGCGGCCTGAGCCAGTGGGGTGCGTTCGGCTGGGCAACGAAGTTCTCGAAGCCGTGGCAGGACATCCTCGCCTTCTACTACGACTCCGGCCATTCCCTGTCCACCCTCGTCGAGACGGACGCGGCCCTCTACCCGTCGGGGAACATGAGCGTGAGGCTCGAGGCGCAGGACAACGTGAACACGTCGGTGATCTCCGACAACGGCACGTTGCAGTGGGTCGGCCAGCCCGGCGCATACTCCGCACTCGTCGCGGTCCCGAGCGGACAGAACATCTACTCGGTGTGGGGTGCGACCACCCCGGCATGCGCGGTGTCCTTGGTGCCCGCGGGGTTCACGAAGCTGGCCGACAACGTGGCGGGCCCGGTGGAGTTCGCCACCGCCAACGGCACTCAGGCCACAGCCGTCGTGCCCACCGACCTCGTGGGTGTGTGCGTGCCCGCTGACACCACTTACCGCAAGGGACGCATCCGCTATTACCGGGGCTCCGTGCGGGCAGTGAACGACCTGAAGGGCAACAAGCGCACGGTGAACGTCGTTCCCCTCGACTCCTACGTGCGCGGCGTGGTCCCGCGCGAGTCGCCGGCCGGCTGGGGCGATGCCGCGGGTGGCCTCGGCATGAACGCACTGCGCGCCCAGGCAGTGGCGGCGCGCAGTTACTCGCTCTCCGAGAAGCGCTACTCGTTCGCCAAGACCTGCGACAGCCAGGACTGCCAGGTGTACTGGGGCGCCGCATCGCGCACGGTGGGCGGCAGCACGCCCGCCATACTCGAGGCACCCCAGAGCGACCGCGCGGTCGCCGAGACCGCAGGTTTCGTGATCCGGAACAGGGCAGGTGCAGTGGCGCGCACCGAGTTCACCTCGTCGAACGGGGGCCGCACCGCGTCGGGAACGTTCGCCGCGAAGGCCGATGAAGGGGACCTCGCAGCCGATGCACAGCTGCAGACGTGGGCCCGCACCCTCTCGGCCTCCGACATCCAGAAGAAGTACCCCTCGATCGGCGTTCTCACATCCGTGGTCACCGCGCACGACGGGCTCGGAGGCGAGTGGAACGGGTATGCGACGTCGGTCACGATCACCGGCACCGCGGGCTCCGTGGTGCGCAAGGCGTGGGACTTCCGCAGCGACTGGGACCTGAACTCCCCCTGGTTCGACACGTCCCCCGCACCCGTGGTCGACGATGCAGCCCCGGCGGTCGGTTCCATCCTGTTCGTCGGCGATTCCGTGAGCGAGAGCATCGCCACCGAGTTCGCCGCGGTGGTGACCCCCGCATACCCGGGGGTGGTGTGGCACGCGTGCTCCGGCCGGGGTCTCGTGGGGGCGACGTGCATCAACAACGTGACGGCCCCGCAGATCGACACCGACGGCATCGGCGTGATCAATGCGGTCGACACACCGACCATCGCGATCATCGCCCTCGGCTACAACGACGACCCCGCGTCGGCCGCGACGGAGGTCCAGCAGGTCCTGAGCGCCCTCGTGGCAAAGGGCGTCCCGCGCATCATCTTCGTGAACCTCTCCACCCGTTCCACCACCCGCGCCTTCGCCCAGACGAACGCGGCCCTGCTCGCCGCAGCGGCCGCGAACCCTGCCGTCACCGTGCTCGACTGGAACGCCGCCAGCGGTGCCGCGAACCAGTGGCGCCTGTTCGACAACGACTCGCTGTGCTGCTGGGTGCACCTGAACGCGACCGGACAGACCGAGTTCGCGCTCTTCCTTCGTGCACAGCTCGATGACCTGCGCACGAAGGGGCTGCTCCCTGCGGCCGCGGCACCGGTTCCGGTGGTGCCCGGCCTCCCCCTTGCAACCAAGAACCGCGGTGTGATGGTGCAGAGCGTGCAGAAGACCCTGAACAAGGTGCTCGGGCTCACGGGCAGGAAGAAACTGGCCACTGACGGGGTGTTCGGGCGTGCCACCGCCGACGCGGTCATCGCGTTCCAGACGTCGGTCAGCCTCCCCGCGACCGGCTCGGTGGACCGGGCAACGTGGGACGCACTCGGGCTCACCGCACGTCCGGAGCTCGCCGTGCTGAAGTCGGGCACCCGCCACCCTGCCGTGCGCACGGTGCAGAGGGCGCTCGCCAAGGTCCTGCGCGTGAGGATCGCCGACGACGGCGTGTTCGGTCCCGCCCTCGCCCGCCACGTGAAGACGTTCCAGGCGCGCGCCGGGCTGCCCCAGTCGGGCCGCGTCGGACCGTCGACGTGGTCGGTGCTGATGGCTGCTGCTGCGCGGGCGTGACCCTCGGTCAGCCGCGGGAGAACTGGTCGCGCCAGTACGCGTCACCCACCATCGCGGGGTACGCGGCGCGGTACTCGCGCTTGAGCCTGCGGTAGGTGCGCAGGAGCGTGAACGTCGTGAGGAACACCTCGCGGCGGATGCGGCGGAACCGCGCATAATCACGACGGCACACGAACCCCTCGTCGAATCGGGGGTGACGGTAGAGAATCTGCTCGTGGCGGATGGCGAGACCCACCGCGCGCACGTCGATCTGCGCGACACCGACGGACTCGGACCGAAGGAACCGCGGCAGGTACCGCCCCGCGCCCAGGAACGGCGTGAGCAGATAGCCGCCGAGCCGGATGATCTTCGGCCGCGGTGCGCTGAAGCCGAGGGCAATCATGTCCTGACCGAGTGGTGCGGCCTTCTCCTCGTCCACCTTCCGCACCTCGTCGTGCCTGGCGGCGTGATCGATCTTCATCCACGACTCCGGCCCGGCGAGGAAGTCCGTCATCCCGCGGATCATGTACTCCGCACTCGCGTACCGGTGCGAGTAGGCGTTCCGGAACCCGAACCCGAGGTAGCGCCAGGCGAGATGCCGGGCCTTGTGGTCATCGAACACGAGCGTGTCGATGAGGGCAAAGTTGCGCACCTCGTAGTACAGCGACGACGGGTTGTTCTTGAGTGCGAAGTCGGCGTGCCAGACGCAGATCCCCTGCAAGGTCACGGTGTGCTCGCCGGTGTGCATCAGGCCGAACGCCACATCGTCGCCGCGCACGAACACGGGGAGCGGGTTCTCCCTGGCAACATGCATCGGGAACACGGTGAACCACCACGCCGAGTAGTGCAGGTCCTCCTCGAGGGCGTCACCGAGCACCTCGGCACGTTTGCGCATGTCGAGACCGCGGCCCACCGCGCGCAGCGGGTACACCGCCCGGTACTCGTAGAGGGATCCGGCCTCGAACTGGAGCCACGGCTGCTCCTCGCTCATCATGGCCCCGTGCACGCACAACTCCTCCGACACCGCGTGCGAGAGCAAGGTGACGGTGCGGGCGATCGCCTCGGGCTCGAGCGTGATGTCGTCGTCCATGAAGACCACGTGCGTGCTCCACCCTTCGTCACGGAACTCCATCAGACCGCGTGCAAAGCCGCCTGCACCGCCGAGGTTGGGATTCGGCACGAGACGGAACGGTGCACCCGCCGGGACCTGCGGCGAGAGATTGCGCGCGTTGTCGACCACGAGCACCCTCACGTGCCCGGTGATCTCGGGAACACCGGACTCCAGGGCGAGCAGACGGTCGATGGTGCGCAGCACGTACTCCTGGCGGTTGAAGGTGGTGATGGCCACCCCCAGCCGCACGTCGCGCAGCACGGGCGACATCGTGCGCCACTCCCCGCCCCGCACCGTGACGTTGTCCTCGAGGGCCGTGACGGTGACGTACAGGGACTCGGCGTTCAGGCCACGGAGGTCCGCGCAGGCGACGGGCTCACCGTGCTCCGAGGAGGCCACAACCGTGTCCACGCCGTCGGTGTGGGACACGAGATCGACACGCACGCGTCCGGTTGCGTCGAGACGCGCATGCACGTCGGCCACGTTCGTGAGGCGGCACCAACGTCCGGCAGGGAACACCGCGAACGTGGTGTCGAAGGTCGCTGTGTCGTCCTTCTTGAGGTGCAGTCCGCGGTCGTCGAGCACCCCGCCCGGGCTTCGCACGTACAGCGTGGGCTCGGGGAAATCAGCCGGCGCAACCCTGAAGCGGGCCAGCAGGTTCGAGGTCATCCCCCTAGTTTCACAGGGGTTCGATCGTGAGAGAGGGCATTCTGGCGCCGGCCCGGCGGGCCCGGAGGAAGGCATCGGCTGTCTCGAGTGCCTCCTTGATGGTCACGTCCATGTCGAGATAGCGGTAGGTGCCGAGCCGGCCGAGGAAAGTGACCTTCTCGGCCCGGCGGGCCGCCTCCACGTAGGCGAGCAGCTGCTCCTTCTCACGCACGAGGCGGATCGGGTAGTACGGGATGTCGTCGCCCTCCGCCAGACGGCTGTACTCGCGGTACACCACAGTTCCGTCATGCGACTCCCATGGCGCGAAGTGCTTGTGCTCGGTGATGCGCGTGTAGGGCACCCCCGGATCGCAGTAGTTCATCACGGGGCACCCCTGGAAGTCGCCCCCGGCCGTCTCGACCTCGAAATCGAGGGTGCGGTAGCCGAGCCGGCCATGGGCATGGTTGAACCACTCGTCAATCGGGCCGGACCAGAACACGTGCTCCGCACCGGCGAGGTCGGCGGGGCTCACCGTGACCCCGAGCCTCGTCTCGATGAGGTGGTGGTCGAGCACGCGCTCCACGATCGCGGTGTAGCCGTTGCGGGGGATCGCTTGCCACGGGTGGTTGAAGTAGCTGTCCTCGTAGGAGAACCGCACAGGCAGCCGCGCGAGGATCGATGCGGGCAGTTCGGTGGGGGCGAGTCCCCACTGCTTCTGCGTGTAGCCCTTGAAGAACGCCTCGTACAGCTCGCGACCGACGAACTTGAGGGCCTGGTCCTCGAACGTCACCGGCGTGCCGATCGAGGCGTCGGCCCTGGAGCGGATGAACTTCTCCGCCTCGGCGGGCGACATGGTCGCACCGAAGAACTGGTTGATCGTGAGCAGGTTCACCGGCAGCGAGTACACCCTCCCCTGCACGGTCGCCTTCACACGATGGTCGTAGGGCACCATCTCGCCCCACTTGTTCACCCACTCCCACACGCGAGCCTCGCCGGTGTGGAAGATGTGCGGGCCGTACACGTGCACCATCACGCCGTTCGGGTCACGCTCGGTATGGGCATTGCCGGCCACGTGGGTTCGTTGGTCGAGAACGGTGGAGGCGATGCCTGCCTCGGCCAGTTCACGGGCCACAACGGCACCGGAGAACCCCGCTCCGACGATGACGATGGGGGCGCTCACCCCTCCGACGCTAGTGGGCGAGCCAGGGTGCGCAGAGTCCGTCCAGGTCACGCACCTGGATGAGTTCGCGGTTCTCCCACGTGACCTTGTTCGCGGGGTCGGGCCTCAACTTGAACACGCGGAACGACATCTCGGTGGTGTCCACCGACAGGATCCGGCCGATGAGCGGGTCGCCGAGCCCGAGCAGGATCTTCAGGGTCTCGAGTGCCTGGATCGAACCCACGATGCCGGGCAGCACGCCGAGCACACCCGCCTCCGCGCACGACGGGGCGAGTTCGGCCGGCGGCGGTTCGGGCACCATGTCGCGGTACGTCGGGCCCTCCTTCGGGTGGAACACCGACACCATGCCCTCGAAGCGGAAGATGCTGCCGTGCACCACGGGGATGCCGAGCTTCACGCTCGCATCGTTCAGCAGGTAACGACTGGGGAAGTTGTCGGCACCGTCCACCACCACGTCGTATCCCGACATGATGTCGAGGATGTTGGATGCATCGAGTCGCGTGTCGTAGGTGTTCACCTTCACGTCGGGGTTCAGCCTCGAGATCGTCTGGCGTGCCGACTCCACCTTGCGCAGGCCGACCCTGTCGAGGTTGTGGAGGATCTGACGCTGCAGGTTCGACTCGTCAACCTCGTCCATGTCCACGATGCCGATCGTGCCCACGCCGGCCGCGGCGAGATACAACGCGGCGGGCGAGCCGAGCCCACCTGCGCCGAGCATCAGCACCTTGCTCTCGAGCAGCTTCGCCTGGCCCTCCACGCCCACCTCGGGCAGCAGCAGGTGTCGCTGGTAGCGGTTGCGCTGGTCGGCAGTGAGGGTGACCGGCTGGCGCCATGCGCGGCCCTCGTCCTTCCACTTGCCGAACCCTCCGGCCATCGAGAGGACATTCGTGTAGCCGAGTTCCTGCAGCGTCTTTGCGGCGAACGCACTGCGCACGCCACCGGCGCAGTACACGATGATTTCCTGGTCGCGGTCGGTGGCCTTGCCCTCGATCTGCGCCTCGAGGTGCCCGCGCGGAATGTGAAGGGCCCCGGGCAACGCACCCTGGTCGTGTTCGTCGGGCTCGCGCACATCGAGCACGAGCACGTTGCCGGCGGCGATGCGGGTCTCGGCGTCGGCGGGGGTGATCTCGGTGATCTGGCCCTTTGCCTGGGCCAGCAAATCGCGGAACGATGCCATTCCGAAACCCTACCGACCAGGTCGGGATTTGACTCAGGCCGGGCCCAGCGCTGTTGTCACGATGGCCTGCAGTGCGGGCGTGATCGATGCCTGCAGCACCGTGTGAGCCACGCGGTCCATCTCGGTGGGGCCCCCGTTCACGATCACCACCTGCGCTCCCGCGGCGCGCGCCCGGTACACCGCCTGGTTCGCAGGTGACACGGCGAGGGTGCTGCCCACGGCCAGCATGAGGTCGCACGTCTCGGCCGCCGCGAACGCGCCGTTGATCACCTCGGGCACGAGCGCCTCTCCGAACAGGATCGTGTCGCTCTTCACGATGCCGCCGCACAGCTCGCAACGAGGGTCCTCCTCGCCTGCCTTCACGCGGCTGATGAACTCCTCCATCGGGCGACGGTCCTTGCAGTCCCAGCAGTGACCCGTCACCACGGTGCCGTGCAGTTCCCACACCATGTCGTCCGGAACACCCGCGCGCTGATGGAGCCCGTCGACGTTCTGCGTGACGACGGCATGCAGCTTGCCCATGCGGTGGATGTCGGCGACCGCGAGATGGCCGCCGTTCGGCTCGAGCTCACGGCCCCAGTTGCGCACACGTCCCCGCCATGCCGCCTTCCGCACCTCGGGGTCGCCCAGGTAGTAGCGGATGTCTGATGTCTTCTCTGCAAGAGGGTTCTTCGTCCACACACCGTTCGGTCCCCGGAAGTCGGGGATCCCGGAGTCCGTCGAGATGCCGGCACCGGTGAACACCACCACGCGGCGCGCCCCGCGAAGCATCGCCCCGATGCCCGCCACCACGTCCTGCGGAAGGTTCTCCTCGTACATGCCCCGCGAAGTATGCCCTGCCGCACACATGTTTCCGCCGACAGAAACGGGGCATCCATGAACTCTCCAGTCTCCCTTCCCGCCGACGGGAAGATCACCCTCGCACGCTGGGCCGACCCCCTGGTCGAGCGGTCCGGACATCCCGTCCGCGGCGAGTACGTGGAACAGTTCTGGCTGGGCGTGCTCGGACCCACCGCCACATGGCTGCTCCGGCGGTGCGCCGCGGAGGTGGACCGAACGGATGCCCCCGTGGTGCTCGACCTCGGCGTGCTCGCCGCGTCGCTCGGTCTTGCGCACCACGCCGGCCGGCACAACCCGTTCTCGCGGGGGTTGGGACGTTGCATCATGTTCGGCCTGATGCGCGAGTTCGGCCCGCCCGCGGCGCCGCGCGCTCTCGAGGTGCGCACCCACGCGCCGGTGCTGCCCGCTCGCCACCTTGCCCGGCTCCCCGTCGCACTGCAGACCGCACATGCCGACTGGCTGGCCGGGGCCACCGCAGTGGTTAGCGTGCAGGCGTGAAACTACGCATATTCACCGAACCCCAGCAGGGTGCCTCCTACGCCGACCTTCTCCGGGTGGCACAGACCGCCGAGTCGCTCGGCTTCGATGCCTTCTTCCGCTCCGACCATTTCCAGAAGATGGGCACCCACGTCTCCGGGCTGCCCGGGCCCTCCGACGCGTGGGTCACGCTCGCGGGCATCGCGCGCGAGACCAGCACGATCCGTCTCGGCACGCTCGTGTGCTCCGCCACGTTCCGCCACCCCGGGGTGCTCGCGGTACAGGTGGCGAACGTCGACGAGATGTCCGCCGGCCGCGTGGAACTGGGGCTCGGTGCCGGCTGGTACGGGGTGGAGCACACGAGCCATGCAATCCCGTTCCCGCCGCTCGGGGAACGCTTCGGCATGCTCGAGGACCAGCTCGCAATCATCACCGGCATGTGGTCCACGCCCGAGGGCGGCACGTTCACGCACCACGGCCGGCATCACTCGGTCGAGGATTCCCCCGCCCTTCCCAAACCCGTGCAGTCGCCGGTGCCGATCATCATCGGCGGCGGCGGTCCACGGCGCACCCCCCGGCTCGCCGCGACGTACGCAGCCGAGTTCAACATGCCGTTCCAGTCCATGGAGCGGTTCCGTGAACAATGCGACAGGGTGCGCGGCGCATGCGACGCGGTCGGCCGCGACCCCGGCTCGCTCGTCTACTCCACCGCGCTCGTGGTGTGCGTGGGTTCCGACGAGTCAGAGATCTCGCGCAGGGCGGCGGCAATCGGCCGCGAACCCGCCGAACTTCGCGCGAACGGGGTGTGCGGCACGCCCGCCGAGGCAGCAGAACGATTGCGGCAGTGGGCAGAGGCAGGCGCGGAGCGGGTGTACCTGCAGGTGCTCGATCTCACCGACACCGACCACCTCGCGCTCGTTGCAGAACGGGTGATGCCCCACCTCTGACACGGACCGTCAGCGCGGCGCGCGTGTTCTGCGGGTCAGTCGATGCGCGCCCAGAGCGAGCCGTCGGATGCCTTGCCGTCCACCGAGGCGCGCCCGTACTTGCGCGGGTACTTGTAGTTCGTGGACATCGCGAAGTAGGTCGACAGGTCACGGGTGGCGCACGCCGGGCCCTTCTCGATCTGCACCTTGTGGAGTGCGCCCGGCACCAGAGCCGACTCGAGCGGCACGATGATCTGCTGACGCTTGCCCTTCGTTGACGCAGTGACGAGGCCGGTCGTGGCAATCGGCAGGCCGATGTCGGTGGTGAGCGACACGCGCACGCAGATCTCGTCCAGTGTGGTCGTCTCGGCGGCCGGCGTGAGCGCGCCGATCGACGTGCTCTCGAGAAGCAGCTCGATGGTCTCGATCGACTTGCCCACCGGCGTGAAGCCCTGGCGCACCTTCTCGTTCATCGTGACCTTGCGGCTGTTGTTCACGGTGAGTTCCACGGGCTGGGTGCCCCATATGCAGTATTGAGCGCCGTCGGGGTCCACGCACGGGCCGTATCCCTGGTTCTTCGACTCCGGCAGGGTCGAGGGCACCGACAGCACCACGTCGGTCGCCGGTGGCGCAATGGGGATCGTGGTTGTGGTCGAAGTCGTGGTGGTGGAGGTCGTCGAGGTGGTCACGGTCGGCGGAGGTGGCGTGGTCGTCGTCGGCACGGCCTCCTCGCCCCCGCACGCACCGAGCAGAAGAGCCGCCCCGACCGCGAGCGCAAGAGTCCTTGTGTGTGTCATTTCACGATCACCGTCTTCCAGATGGTCCTCGAGCCCGATTGACCCCGCGCCGTGAGCCGCAGCGTGACCTGGGTGCCCGACGGCAGGTTCTTCATGGCGCACGAGAGATTCGATTCCTTCGCGCAGTTCTTGAGCGACGTCTTGACATCGACTTTCACGTTCTTGCCGAGGTTGTCCTTCACCGACCACTTCAAGGAGATGAGCCCGGACTTCGCGCTCGCCGCGATCGCATTCAGCGACAGCCTGCCGACGGTGACCTTGCCCTTCGCCTCGACCTTCACCGAGCCGAAGTCGCTCGTGAACTGCTTCGTGGCGCCCATGGCCACCACCGCGGCGTAGCACCACGTGGCCTTGCCCTTCACGTCGGGAACCCTGTACGTGCCGAGGGGCCGGTGCTCGAGGTCGGCGGCCTCGAGTTTGGACCACGTCTTCCCGCCCACGGAGCACTGCAGGTAGTAGTAGTCAACGTTTGCGGCGTCGTTCGCCGACGGTGCCATGGTGACGACCAGTTCGGAACCCGACATCTTGCCAGTGAGCTCGGGGGACTCCGGGAGACCGGCGAGGGTGCGCACGTTGAACGACTTCGTCCGTGTACCGGCGGCATTCGTGCCGCTCGCGATCAGCGTGTGCGTGGCGCGCCGCGGCAGACCGGCGAAGACACAGGTGGTGGCACCGGTCGGCGCGAGCGTGCACGGCGGGAGGCCGGCGAGCGTGAGCGTGGGGGCGCCCGTCACCGGGCTGCCACCGTCACCCACCGTGACAACGGCGGTGACGTCGGTGTCGGTGGAGGTGTAGGTGAGCGAGAACGTCGGCGGCCCGACGGGCACCGTGGCCTGGCCCGCGACCGAATAGGCCGACCCGGTCTGGCCGTTCGTCCCCCGTACCCGCACCGTGTACGTGGCGGAACGGTTCACCCCGGTGAACGCGCAGGTCGTGACGTAGATCTGCGTGATGCAGTACTTGGTCGGGTCCTCGGCCGCTGTGACCTCCCATCCGGTGGGTTCGTTCGCACCGATGTTCGAGGTGACGGGAGCCCACGAGATGTTCAGGTTCGTGAGTCCGGAGGCATCAGGCGTGACGGTCACGGTGCTGTAGGCCCACACGGACTGCACCGCGACGGGCTCCACCTTCACCACGGCGTTCGTGCCGTCTGCGGACACAAGTGTCACCTTGAAACGGTTGCGCGGGTCGGTCCACGAGGCGCCCACGGCGAGGCGCGGGTCCGTCGTGGTGTCGCGCTCGGCCAGATCGGCGGTGGGCGGGGTCAGGTCGCATATGTATGCGGTGCTGTTCGACTTGCCCACGACCCCCTCGGCCGCGATCACGTTCTCCGCGAACGACTCGGACGGCTCCACGGTGATGGCGATGCCACCGTTCGCGGGGGTCGACACCTGGGGCACCGCCCCGATCCGGTTCGGGTTGTACTGCAGCCAGTACGCGTTGTCACCGTTCACCGAATCTGTGGCAGGGATGTTCACCGCGGTGACCCCGAGTTCCGGTCGGTCGGCCCGGGCGATCGTGTACGTCGCGGCCGCCCCCGCGTACACGGCCCTGTTCGCGAACGGCAGGAACCCCACCGACGCGAGGAACGTCGGTGCGTAGAAGGACGAGAGCATGCTCGAGCCCATCACGTCGGCGTTGTTCCCGTACTCGACATCCGTGCAGGGCGTGAGGTAGGAGAGCGTGACTCCCGAGTTGCACGCGTTCCCGTGCGGGAAGCCGAGGTTGTGGCCGAGCTCGTGCGCCCACACGCCCGCGTACCCGGCGGACGAGTACGCCCATGCCGTGGTGCCCGACACCTCGGCGAGGCCGGCGAAGTCACACTCCTTGGTGCCCGCGGTGAAGATGACCATCATGTGCTCGGTGGCCGTGTCGAGTCCCTTCTTCTTCACCTCCGCCCGCGCGGCGTCCGCCATCGCGGTGATGCTGCACCCGCCGGTGGCCACGCTCACTACGTCGAGCACCCTCATCGACAGGGTCTCCTGACGGGCCGACATCGCGTTCCACCACGGCACGAGCTGTGCGATGTTCTCCTGGGCGTTCACGGCATCCTGCGACGTCCACGCGGCGCCGGCCCACTGCACCGGCACCACCGTGACGCGGCGGTTCGGCGTGACGGCCCATTTGCGCACGTCACCGGCGAGCGGTGCGCGGCTCACGACACCGGCGCGCAACGCGGTGGCACGGGCGACCTCACCGTTCCCCATGCTCACTGCCTGGCCGGACACCAGCCCGTCGGGCTCGCCACCGTTGACGGGGAGGAGGGATCCGTTCACGCTCGCGACCCACTCCGGTCCGTTGCCTGCTTCGTACCGACCGTCGTTGGAGGCGAGCTTGTAGACGCGCACCGAGGTGGGGCGGGAGGCGGCCGCCGCCTCGACCCGCGTCGGCGACCCCGGCACGGCGAGGAGGGTCACGACGAGCGCGACACCGAGACGACGGAAGGACTGCACCCGGATCAGGTTAAGGACATTGATGATCTTCTGCTCGTTCATCCTGCCCCGGCCCGCAAGGACTGAGGGATCATGTCCCCGTGCGCCTCGATGAGGTCGTCCACGAGTGCCCAAATCTCCCCGAGCGACAGTTCGGCGGCGGTGTGAGGGTCGAGCATCGCCGCGTGGTACACGTGGTCGCGGCGGCCGGTCAACACCGCCTCCACCGTGAGCGACTGCACGTTCACGTTCGTCTGGATGAGTGCCGCGAGGTGGGGAGGAAGTGCGCCGACAGCGCGCGGGTGGATCCCCGTGGCGTCGATGTCGCACGGCACCTCCACGATGCACCCCTCCGGCAGGTTCGTGATGAGCCCCGCGTTCGGCACGTTCCCGTACACGGTGACGGCTTCGCCGGTGACGTTGGCGCGGATGATCGAGCTTCCGTATTCCATGCTGCGCACCACCCGGAGCGGGCGCGAGGGGTCCTCCATGCGGTCGCGCAACCGCTCCCATCCCTCGATCTGTCGTTCGCAGCGGCGCGGGTATTCATCGAGGGGGATGCCGAACTCGTCGAGCAGGTCGGGCCGGTCACGCTTGATGAACCACGGCACGTACTCGCTGAAGTGCTCGCTCGACTCGGTGACGAAATAGCCCAGCCGCCGGAACATCTCGTAGCGGACGGCGTCGGACAGCCCCTCCACTCCCCCGTCGCTGCGCTTCTCCTCGCCGCGGAGCGGTGCGGGCATCGTGCGGGCGTGGTCGGAAAGGCGCGGGTAGAGGTCCTCGAACCCACCCGGACCGCGGCGCCCGAAGCGCAGGTAGAACGCCATGTGGTTGATGCCGGCGCACTCGTAGTCGAGTTCCGCTGGGTCGATGCCGAGATCACCCGCAAGTTGATGGGCGGTGTGCTGCACGCTGTGGCACAGCCCGATCGTGCGGATGCTGGACGCACGGGACACGGCCCAACAGAGCATGCTCATCGGGTTCACGTAGTTCAGCAGCAGCGCGTCGGGACACAGCTCCTCCATGTCTCGGCACACGTCGAGCAGCACGGGCACGGTGCGCAGCCCGCGCATGATCCCGCCCACTCCGAGCGTGTCGGCAATCGTCTGGCGCAGCCCGTAACGCTTGGGGATCTCGAAGTCGACCACTGTGGAGGGCCGGTACCCGCCCACCTGGAACATCGTGACCACGTGGCTGGCACCCACGAGCGCTGCGCGACGGTCGGTGGTGGCCTCGACGGTTGCGTGAGCTCCCAGCGTCTCCACGATCCGGCGGCCCACCACCTCGGAGGTGCGCAGCCGCTCCTCGTCTATGTCGTGCAGCACGATCGTGGAGTCCGCGAGCTCGGGCCAGGAGAGAATGTCACCCATGAGGTTGCGGGCAAAGACGGTGCTCCCCGCGCCGATGAAGACGATGCGTGCCACCGCGTCAGGTTATTTCGTGCCGCGACCGCGACGCAGACTCACATGAGCCTGGAGGAACGGCCTTCCCAGTACCTCTCGCGGAGAGCCTTCTTGTACAGCTTGCCCGTGGGAAGCCGCGGGAGTTCCGCCTCGAAATCGACGGACCTGGGCACCTTCTGGCGCGAGAGGTGTGCGGCGCAGAACTCGATGAGTTCGCGTTCGACCTCCTTGCCCTGCTCCACGCCGGGCATGAGCTGCACCACCGCCTTGACCTCCTCGCCGAGGTCCTCGTTCGGCACACCGAAGACGGCGGCATCCGCCACCTTCGGGTGGGTGATGAGGAGGTTCTCGCACTCCTGCGGGTAGATGTTCACACCGCCCGAGATGATCATGAACGTCGCCCGGTCCGTGAGGTGCAGGAAACCGTCGTCGTCGACGTACCCCACGTCTCCCACCGTTGTCATCGTGCCGTCGGCCGAACTGGATTCCCTGGTCTTCTCGGGGTCGTTGAAATACGTGAACACGCCGCCCGACGAGAACCAGAGAGTCCCCGACTCGCCCTTCCGCACCGGCTTCATCTCGTCGTCGAGCACGTGCAGGTCCCCGAGCACGATCCTGCCCACCGTTCCCCTGTGGGCGAGCCACTCCTCGGAGTTGCACGCGGCGAACCCGAGTCCCTCGGTGGCCCCGTAGTACTCGTGGATGATCGGCCCCCACCACTCGATCATCTGCTCCTTCACCGGCACGGGGCACGGCGCGGCCGCATGGACCGCGATCTCGAGTGACGACAGGTCGTATCGGCCGCGCACCTCGGGGGGGAGCTTGAGCATCCGGCTGAACATCGTGGGCACGAGCTGGCTGTGCGTGACGCGGTGGCGCTCGACGAGCGCGAGGTACTCCTCGGGGTCGAAGTGCTCCATCACGATCACCGTCCCGCCCCTGCGGATGGTGAGACCCACGGCGGCCTGGGGTGCCGAGTGGTACAGCGGCGCCGGCGAGAGATAGATCATCCCCTCGCGGTAGTGCCACAGGTTGTCGAGGAACCCCCACAACGGGAGAGGCTCGTCGGGACGCGACTCGGGCATCGGCCGGAGTATGCCCTTCGGTCTCCCCGTGGTGCCTGACGAGTACAGCATCGCGATGCCGAGGTTCTCGTCGGCCACCGGGGTGACGGGGAACCGCGATGTCTCGGTGGCGTAGTCGCGGAACGGGCCGTCGTCACCGGTGCCGTCCACGATGAGGAAGAGCTTCACGTTCGGGCACATCGGCGCCGCCTCCATTGCCACCTCGCGGCGGGCACGGGACGTGATGAGAACCTGTGACTCGCTGTTGTTCACGATGTACGCGAGTTCCTCGGCCTTCAGGTACGAGTTCGCCGGGGTGTAGTAGAGACCCGAGCGCTCGCCGGCGCTGCACACCTCGATGAAGCGGTCGTTGTTCTCCATGTAGAGCGCGAAATGGTCGCCGCGTTCCAGTCCGACGGACCGCAGAAGATGCACCAACTGGTTCGCCCGCTCCTCGAGCTCGCGGTGGGTCACCACCTTGCCCGTGGAGGCCATCACGTAAGCCGGGTGGTCCGGCGTGGCCTGTGCGTACTTCCTCGCGAACATCTGCTCCCCCTCGTCCCCGGGGCCGAACCTAGTGCCCCTCCCGGGACCGTCTGTCCGTCAGTCCACCCCGACAGACGGAGGTACGCAGGATGGGGCTCGTGAGACGCGGGAGGAACGGCGACGGGCCGGCGGTTCCCGCCCGGCAGGTGAACGTGTCGGTCGGTGAGGGACCCGCACAGGCACTGGGGCCGGGCGGGCGCATCGGTGGTGCGAGCGAAGTCGAGGTGATGTTCGTGTTCGACACCACCGGGTCGATGACCGACAAGCTCCCCGGTCTCGTCTCCTGCACCTCCGGACTCGTGGAGGAACTCGGGCGCGTGTCTGTTGCATGGCGCGTCACGGCCGTGCCGTTCGGGGACCTCGAGGTCCAGGGCGACACGATCGACGACTCGCTCCCGTGGCATGACTCCGTGGAACCCGCACGGCGGATGTTCCTGGGCCTGCGGAGGAACTCCGGCGGCGGCAACTGCGGTGAGTCCGCGTTCGAAGCCGTGGATGCCGCGCTCCGGAAGCAGGGCAGCCGCACGGCTCTGCGCGTGCTCGTGCTCATCACCGACGAACCGGCGCACCAGACACGATTCGGTGCCCGCGAGATCGTCGACCGGTTGGTGCGCGACGACGTTCTCGTGTACACGATCGCAACCCGGGATGAGTACTACCGCACCATGGCCGAGCGCACCGGTGGGGAGTTCATCCCGATCTCGCACAGTGTCGATGCATCGGCGATCGCCGCAATGTTCAGGCGCCTGGGTGTCGACATTGCGGCCCGGTCACGGAAGGTGCTCACCGCCGGCGGCTCGCCCCAGCGGTTGAGGGCGCTCGAAGCCGGCCGATGACCACCACGGGCACCGTCGGTGACCACAGGGGTTGGTACGCACTGCTCGGTGTGGATCCTGCTTCGGGCGAAGAGGAGATCCGCCGTGCGTACAAGGCGGCGGCCCGTCGGTGGCACCCGGACGTGAACCCCTCGCACGATGCGGCAGAGGTGATGCGCGAACTGAACGAGGCCGTGCGGGTGCTCACCGACCCGTTCCTGCGGTCGGGCTACGACTCGACAGTCCCACCGGTCGACCACGGGATCACCTTCGTCCCGACCGCAGTCGACTTCGGCGACAAGGCCGAGGGACGACGGGCAACATCCACGGTCACCGTGAACTGTGCCGTCCCGACCGACGATGTGCACGTCGACAGGATCAACGGAACGTGGTGGTCTGCAACGGTCGAGGTCCCGCGGAAGGGGGACGCCCTGCTCGAGATCCGGGTGGAGGCCGACACGTCGACCGTCGGTTCGTTCACCGACACCATCACCCTGGATGTGGGCGGCACCGCTCACGTGTTGCCCCTCAGGCTCACGGTGCGACGCCGCAACCCGGCCGCGCGGGTGCTGGGTCGTGTTCTCCGTGGGCCGGCTCCACGATGGTCCGGGCCGTCCGGTGCGGCGCGCGGCAGGTGGCGATCCGGCGACAGATGGGAATCAATGTTCGCGGTCGTCGCGCGGCTCGGACTGCCGATGTGCATTCTGTGGGTCTTCGCACCGGACCTGGTTGTCAACTCGGCCGGCATCGTCCCGGCAGTCGTCGGCATCGAGGAGCCCCGCCTGCACGCCATCGTCTCGACCCTCGAACCATGGATCATCGTCACGGGCTGCGTGCTGTTCGTCACCACGTTCGGTGCCACCCGTGGACCGGCCTGGCTGCGGGTGGCATCGGTGACCGTCGCCCTTGCGGGCTGGACCGTCGCGCTGATCATCACTGCTTGGCTGGTTGCGGTCGCGTTGATGATCGCAGTGCTCGGTGCTGCTGTCGCGTTCCTGTTCGCGTCTCTCGCCGATTGAGCCAGCGGCTGTACTGTCGACGCGTGACCGATGGCGGCCGGACCTACTCGATGCGCTCGCTGGGCGCCACCGAACTCGCCCGCCTGGCAGTCGCCCTCGATGTGCCGGCGTGGGACGAACTCCACCGCAGATTCAGCCCGGTGTTCGTGCTGTGGGCGCGTCGGTACTGCAACCAGATCGCGCACCGCATGCCACCGCGCTCTCGCTCCCGCCACGCCTGCACGGCACAGGAGTGTGAGCGGGCGTTCTGGCCCGCGTACGAGGCACTGCTCCTCCATGTTCTCGGGGACCGCCCGATGGACGGGACCCGGGACCGCCGCGGACGAATCGACGAATGGGCTGACAGGGACCTCGCGAACGAGGAGTTTTCCGAGTCGGTCACGCGCGCACTGTCCGGGGGCGGCCGGATGACGGACGTGTTCCGCCTCTGGTGTGCCTCGATCGGTGTTCCGCAGCGTGCCCGGGTGCCCGCCGGCACCGATGGGCCGCTCCGTGCGGCGATTTCCGCCCATGTCGCGGAGATCTTCCCCGGACTGCCGACCGACGCAGCCAGCCGACTCGTGGACCCCGGTGCGTGGCTCGATGCGCTTCATTGGGACGCGGCGCAGGCCGGCCTCTCCCACGACATCGACGCCGACAGGGTGCACAGGGCCGTTGCGGACGGCGACGAGGATCTTGTCGCACTCGACGGCTCGTCGTTCGCCCGGCTGTGCTGGATGGTGGACGACAGCGTCGCGACGATTGCGCCTTCCTTCCATGCGGAGTACCTCTCGAAGGCACGCGAGATCACGAGGGTTCCCGTCGACCTCGAGCAGTTGAGCGAGAATGAGCTTGCCGAGTTCGAGGACCGCGGAGGGTGGGTGTGAACATGAACCAACCGAACCTGCCGACACCGGACAGCAGTTTCCCCGATGACCTCATGGATGCCGACGGCGTGTCGCTCTTCCTGGGCGCAATCGTGGAGCTCCTCGACGATGCGTTCTCCGGGCTCACCGCGATGATCGTCGGCTGGGGCGGGGACCGCGGCCTCGAGGTGCTGTCCGAGGACGACGGAATCCTTCGCGAGGTGTCACCGGTGCTCTGCCGCGTCGCCGCACAGGGCTGACACGCACAACGCAGAGAAAACTGGCACTCCCAACGGGATTCGAACCCGTGCCGCCACCTTGAGAGGGTGGTGTCCTAGGCCACTAGACGATGGGAGCTGGTGGCGGGTACCGACTCTATCGGCGGTCACTTCAGTTGGGGAACAAGGACTCGAACCCTGAATAACTGGACCAGAACCAGTTGTGTTGCCAATTACACCATTCCCCAGTGCGCCTTCGATGCTACCGCCGGCCCGTTCGGGGCGGCAACGACTCAGCCGGTGATGCGGTGCAGGCGGCCGAAACCGATGATGCGGCCCGCCGCAACGGCGAGGGTCTCGCGCGCCCATCGGGACAGCGACTCCTGGGCTTCACCCGCCGAGGCCGCGCTCGACTCGAAGCCGAGTTCCTCGAGGCTCATCACCGAACGTGCGACGTGCCAGTCGGTGGTCACCACGAACGCGGACTTCACGGCCTTGCCGCGCAGCACCGGAGCGAGAGCCGACAACGACTCCCACGTGGACGACCCCGTCTCCTCGCGCAGGATCCTCGTGACGGGCACTCCCCTCTCGACGAACCATGCAGCAGACGTCGCCGCCTCGGTGAAGCGATCGCCGGTCTGCTTTCCGCCCGTCACCGCGAGCCAATCCCCGCGGCCACCGTTCCACAGTGCGAGCGCCGTCTCGAGCCTCTGCTCGAGCATCTCCGAGGGCCTGCCGTCATACTGTGCCGCGCCCATCACGACAATCACGTCGGCCGTGCCCTCCGGGACTTCGTCGGCCATCGCGCGGACCTGCACCCAGTTCCCCGCCACATAGAGAGACGCGAGCGACACGACCACCGCGAGCACGGTGACCGCGGTGCGGAGGCGGCTAGCCGAGCCGGGCACGCGCCGTCCTCACGCGCGCGAGCGTGGCGTCCCGGCCGAGTATCTCGATGCTCTCGAACAGCGGCGGCCCCACGGTGCGCCCCGTCACCGCGACGCGCAGGGGCGCCTGGGTCTTTCCGAGCTTCAGCCCGCGTGCCTCGGTGAACTCCTCGAGCGCGCGCTTGATCCGCTCGTGGTCCCACTCCACCGACGCGAGCGCGGACTCCATGTGCGCGAGCACGTCGGCGGCGAAGTCCGATGTCATTGTCTTGTTCCACGCGTCATCGTCGACGGGCGCAGAGTCGAGGAAGAAGAAGTCCACCATTGCGGGGATCTCCGAGAGTGTCCCGACGCGGGTCTGGACCATCGGTGCTGCTCTTTCGAACACCGCTTCGTCGAAGTTGCCGGCCGGCCACGGCGCACCGGGCCCGAGGAACGGGCGGGCGGCGGCGAGGAACTCACCGGGAGTGAGCATCCGCACGTAGTCGCCGTTGAAGGCGGCCAGCTTCTTCACGTCGAAGAACGCCGGTGAATGGTTCACGTCCTCGAGGCGGAACTCCTCCACGACCCGCGACCACGGCACGATCTCGGTGTCCCCGGCGGGCGCCCAGCCGAGCGTCATCAGGTAGTTCACCATCGCGTCGGCGAGGATCCCCTCGGCGCGGTACTGCTCCAGCGCCACCTTGTCGCGCCGCTTGGACAGCTTCTTGCGCTGCTCGTTCACCAGCACCGGGACGTGCGCCCACACCGGCGGCTCGTGACCGAGCGCGCGCCACAGCATCTGCTGCTTCGGGGTGTTCGGCAGGTGCTCCTCGGCACGCACGACGTGCGAGATGCGCATCTCGATGTCGTCGACCACGTTCGCGAGGAGGAACATCGGCGTTCCGTTCCCGCGCAGGAGAACGAAGTCCTCGATGGTGTCGTTCGCGAACTCCACGTTGCCCCGCACGAGGTCCCCCACCACCGTGGCCCCCTCCGGCACGCGGAACCGCAGCACCCTCCCCGGCCCGGGCTCGAGGCCTCGGTCGCGCGAGTACCCGTCGTAGCCGGGACGGCCCGTCTCCTTGCTGCGCGCCTGCACCTGTTCGGGGGTGAGGTCGCACCAGTACGCATCGCCCTGGCGCCACAGGCGCATCGCGGCGTCCACGTGCTGCGCGGCGTACTCGCTCTGGAAGTACGGACCCTCGAACTGCGGGGAGGAGGAGTCGATCCCCAGCCACGAGAGTGCATCAATGATCCCCTGCGTCCATTCAGGACTGTTTCGGGACTCGTCGGTGTCCTCGATGCGCAGGACGAACGTGCCTCCGGTGCGCTGCGCGAGCGCCCAGTTGTAGAGGGCGGTGCGCGCGCCACCCACGTGGAAGAAGCCGGTGGGTGACGGCGCGAACCTGTATCTCGGGACGGCACTCACGCAGTCGAGGTTAGTGAGGGGAACCTCACATCACCCGTCCGTCTAGCCTTGCTCCATGGCACACGTGATGGCGAACGAGGACCACAGGTCGGTTGCGGGAGGACTCGCGAGGGCCGCGGTGTTCGGGATCAGCGACGGTCTCACCTCGAATGTGTCCCTCGTGCTCGGGTTCGCGGGTGGCGGCGTGGCCGCTTCCGTGGTGCGTCTCGGCGGTCTCGCCGGCGCGGTGGCCGGTGCGTTCAGCATGGCCGCCGGCGAGTGGATCTCCGTGTCGGCGCAGAACGAACTGGTGGAGCGCGAGCTCGAGATCGAGCGGCGCGAGCTGGCCCGCAACCCCGAGAAGGAGACCCTCGAGCTTGCCGCCTTCTACGAGGCGCACGGCATGACCCGCGACCAGGCGATTGCGGGCGCCACCGAGGTGATGCAGGACCCCGACCGTGCGCTCCTCGTGCACGCCAAGGAGGAGTTCGGCATCGACCCGAACGAGATGCCGTCCGCGATCGGGGCCGCCTCGCTTTCCTTCGCGATGTTCGTCCTCGGTGCGTTGCTGCCGGTGGTGCCGTGGTTCGTCTCCTCCGGCAGCGGAGCCGCGGTCGCGTCTGTCTCGATCGGTGTCGTCTCGGCGGCGGTCGTCGGCGCCGCGCTCGGCCGCTCCACCGAACGCTCGGTGCTGCGCTCGTCGGTTCGGCAGGTCGGCATCCTCCTTGCGGCCACCGCCGCCACGTGGCTCGTCGGCAAGCTACTCGGGACGCAGATCTCGTGAGCGAACGTTCCCTCACCGACCAGCTGAACGTTCTCGGCGGGCCGCTCGAGTCCTGCTGCACCGACCCGATGACCGGTTTCTACCGCACCGGCTGCTGCGAGGTCGGCGGCGACGACGTGGGCGTGCACGCGGTGTGCGCTGTGATGACCGACGAGTTCCTCGAGTTCTCCCGCGGCGTCGGCAACGACCTCAGCACCCCGGCGCCGCACTTCGGGTTCCCCGGACTGAAGGCAGGCGACATGTGGTGCCTGTGCGCACCGCGCTGGCAGGAGGCGCTCGAGGCGGGCATGGCGCCGCGCGTGCGGCTCGCCTCCACCCACATTGCCGCGGCCGAGTTCTGCGACGTCGAGGCGCTCAGGCGCCACGCAGTCGACGGGGACTGACCGTCAGCGGGCGAGCGCGTCCGCGTCGAACGACATGAGCAGCGCGCTGTCGCCGGTGACCGCTCCCTCGAGACCGTGAACCTGCGGCAGCAGCTGCTCGCAGAAGAACCGTGCCGAACCGACCTTCGCAGAGGCCGACGCGGGGTCGAGCCCGCCCTCCTCGAGCACCATCAGTGCCGACAGCGCCATGCAGTGCCCGCCGACGAGAACAGACATCTGGCGGAGATACGGGGTGGCACCGGACAGAACCTCGACGGGGTTGCCCGAGTGCTCCATGATCCACTGCGTGGTGCGTCGCACGGTCGCGAGCGCGACCGACAGCTCGCGCCGCACTCCGGCGAGTTCCGCGTGCGCGGCGAGTCGCGCGTCAAGGGACGCAATCTCGTCGAACAGGCCCGCAACCACCGCTCCCCCGCGCAGGCCGAGCTTCCGCCCGACGAGGTCCATGGCCTGGATGCCGTTCGTGCCCTCGTAGATTGTGGTGATGCGCGAGTCGCGCCAGTGCTGGGCGACGCCGGTCTCCTCGATGAAGCCCATGCCGCCGTGCACCTGCACCGCAATGCCGGTCATGTCGACCGCCATGTCGGTGCCCCACCCCTTGGACAGCGGCGTGAGCAGCGCCGCGAGGTCGGCGGCGCGCACGCGCTCGTCGGGGTCGGGGTGGTGCGCGGCCATGTCGAGGCTGGCGGCGTTCCAGTAGATGAGCCTGCGCAGCGCCTCGGCGGTGCTCTTCATCGTGAGCAGCATCCGCTTCACGTCGGGATGGTCGATGATCTGCGAGCTGCCGCCGCCCGCGGCGCCCGGAGCCTTGCCCTGGCGGCGCTGCACCGAGTACTCGAGTGCCTGCTGGTAGGCGCGCTCCACGAGGGCGAGCCCCTCGAGACCGACACCGAGGCGGGCCTGGTTCATCATCGTGAACATGTAGGTCATGCCGCGGTTCTCCTCGCCGATGAGGTAACCGACCGCGCCGCCGTTGTCGCCGTAGGAGAGCACGCACGTTGGGCTCGCCTTGATCCCGGTCTTGTGCTCGATGCTCACGCACTTCACGTCGTTCTCCGCACCGAGGGAGCCGTCGGGGTTCACGAGGAACTGGGGCACGATGAAACACGAGATGCCCTTCGTCCCAGGGGGCGAATCAGGGGTGCGGGCGAGGACGAGATGCACGATGTTGTCGGCCATGTCGTGGGCACCGAACGTGATGTAGATCTTCGTGCCGGTGATGAGGTATGTGCCGTCGTCGCGGCGCACCGCCTTCGTGCGAACCGATCCCACGTCACTGCCTGCGTCGGGCTCGGTGAGGTTCATCGTGCCCGTCCACTCGCCTGAGATCATCTTGGGCAGCCATGTCATGCGCTGCACCTCGTCGCCGTGGTGGAGGATCGCGTCGATCGCGCCCTGCGTGAGGAGGGGCGCCATCGCGAGCGCCATGTTCGCCGAGTTCATGACCTCCTGCACGGCGATGTTCACCACCCAGGGGAAACCACCTCCGCCGAGACCGGGGTCGAACCCCACGGCACCCCAACCGGCATCGACGTACGCGCGGTACGCGTCGCGGAACCCGTCGGGCGTGGTGACCGACCCGTCGTCGTTGCGGCGCGAGCCCTGCTCGTCGCCGATCCTGTTCAGCGGGGCGAACGTGCCCTCGAAGAAACGGGCCGCCTCCGCGAGCATGTGGGGCACCACGGAGGAGTCCACGCCGGAGAACGCGGGCATCGCCATGAGCGAATCCAGCCGGCAGAACCGCCGGAGCACGAAGTTGATGTCCCCGAGCGGGGCGCGGTAGCCGCTCATCCCGCGAACCCGGTGAGCTCGCGCCACGCGGCGGGCATGCGCGCCGACGCGGCCGTCGGAGTCATGCGCAGGGTGGCCTCGGGAACCATGTCGGCGATGCGCCTTCCCTCGGCGTAGTGGTGGCCGTGGTGCACACCCGCGAACAGTGCGCGTCGTGCGGACAACAGATCGGCCGGTGGCGCATCGTCGAGGAATCCCCACACGGTGAGCGCGAGCACGAGGTCATGCACGACCGGGGCACGCCCGTACAGCGACGCGCGGCGCAGCGCGACGAGCGAGCATCCGCTCAGCGCGTCATCCACACTCTCGCCGGCATGAACGCGGATGCGTGGCCGCGCACGTTCCGCGAGGGTGATCACATACCCCTGGTCGGGACCCTGGTAACCGAGACGCTCCCCCGCGGGCTGGCGCCCGTGGATCTCCCCGGGGCGACCGGGTGCCCACGCATCGGGGACGTGGTCTGGGGAGTCATAGGAGCGTGCGGGCTCCGCCGGCGGGACCGGGGCGAATCGGGGGGCTGCCATCGGGCAGAGCCTATTCGCGCCGGACTCAGGCGGGCGCGTGGAGCAGGCCGTAGACGAGCGACTCCTCGAGGGCCTGCCACGAGGCCTCGATGATGTTCGCCGACACACCGATGGTGGTCCACGAACGCTCACCGTTCGTGGCGTCGATGAGCACGCGCGTCACCGCGCCGGTGGCGCTGCCCGCGTCCAGGATGCGCACCTTGTAGTCGGTGAGGTGGATCCGGCCGATCTGCGGGAACACCGGCTCGAGGGCGGCACGAAGCGCCGCGTCGATCGCGTTCACAGGGCCGTTGCCCTCCGAGGTGTGGACGTAACGGTCCTCCCCCACCCACACCTTCACGGTTGCCTCGGTGGTGAAGCGGCCGTCCGGGTGCTCATCGGTGATGACGCGCATGGATTCCACGCGGAACTGGTCCTGCGACCATCCGGCGGCACGGCGCATGAGCATCTCGAGGGACGCGTCGGCGGCCTCGAAGTGGTAGCCCTCGTGCTCGAGTCGCTTGAGGTCGTCGATCACCTGGTTCACGGCCGGCCCGTCCATGGAGAGACCGAGCTCCTCGGCCTTCACCTCGATTGTGGCGCGGCCTGCCATCTCGCTCACCACGAAACGGGTGCCGTTGCCCACCACCTCGGGGTCGACGTGCTCGTAGGCGTCCTTCGCGCGCTTGATCGCCGACACGTGCAGACCTGCCTTGTGCGCGAACGCCGAGGCGCCCACGTACGGGGCCTGCGGGTTCAGCGGACGGTTCAGCACCTCCGCCACGTGGTGGCTCACGGCGGTGAGCCTGTTCATGTGGCCCGCCGGGAGACAGTCGAAGCCCATCTTCAGCTCGAGGTTCGGGATCACCGTGGTGAGGTTGGTGTTGCCGGTGCGCTCGCCGAGACCGTTCAGGGTGCCCTGCACGTGGCGCACCCCCGCCCGCACCGCCGCCATGGAGTTCGCCACGGCACAGCCCGTGTCGTCGTGGCAGTGGATGCCGAGCACCGCGTCGTTGCCCACCATCGCCTTCACGCGGGCGACGGTCTCCTCCACTTCGTGGGGCAGGGAACCACCGTTCGTGTCGCACATGACGAGATGGGTGGCGCCCTGCATGAGGGCCGCCTCCACCACGCGCAGCGCGAACTCGGGGTTGTTCCCGTAGCCGTCGAAGAAGTGCTCGAGGTCCACGAGCACTCGCCGGCCGTTGCCGGTGAGGAACCGCACGGAGTCGGCCACCATCTCCACGCCCTCCTCGAGTGTCGTCTGGAGGGCCTCCTTCACGTGGTAGTCCCAGGACTTCGCGACGATGCACACCGCGGAGGTGTCCGCATCGAGCAGGTTGCGCAGCGTGGCGTCGTCATCCGACCTGCCGCGCGGACGGCGCGTGGACCCGAACGCCACCAGCACCGAGTTGCGGAGCGTGAGCTCGGTCGCGGCACGGGCGAAGAACTCGACGTCCTTCGGGTTCGCGCCCGGCCAGCCTCCCTCGATGAAGTGCACTCCGAGGTGGTCCAGTTGCTCGGCGATGCGCAGCTTGTCCTCCACGGTGGCGGACACGCCCTCGACCTGCATGCCGTCACGCAGGGTCGTGTCGAACACCTCGACCATCTCTCGCGTCGTGCTCATGTTCCTTGTCCTTTGTCTCCGGCGTCTGCCGGCCTCTGCGTGCGGGAACGAAAAAGCCGCCCGAGGGGCGGCGAGTCCGCGCATGCCGGGGCCGGCATGCGCTAGCGAATAATGATGATGGCGGCAGCCGAGCCGGCAAGGCGGAGGGCGGCAGTCGTCATCACGTCCCTCAGTGTGGCGGGGGTTGTCCCCTGTCGTCAACCCCGCCTGTGGGGGAACCTGTGGAAACCGTCGGATTCCCTGTGGGGGAGGGAGCCCTGACTGTGGACGGGGCGGCGGTTTGTGCTGTGGACGGGGCGGCGGGGCCCGCCTGCGACCCCGGTCAGGCCAGCTCGCACCAGTGCCGGTACTGGGGCACCTGCCCGCGCACGGCCTTCGCATAGGTCTCGGCGACCTGCTTGGTGACCGGACCCGGGCAGGGCACAGAGCGGTCGTCAACCGAGTTGATGGCGCTCACCTCGGCGGCCGTGCCCACGCAGAAGATCTCGTCGGCGACATAGAGGTCAGAGCGCGCCAGTTCGCCGAACCCCGCCTGGACGCCCATGTCGGCCATGATCTGCATCACGCTCGCCTGGGTGATGCCCTCGAGAGCGCCCGACGAGACCGGCGGGGTCACCACGCGCCCGTTGCGCACCACGAACAGGTTCTCGCCGGTGCACTCGCTCACGAGGCCCTCGGTGTTCAGCAGGATCGCCTCGTCGTAGCCGGCCTTCAGGGCCTCGACCTTCGCGAGCGAGCTGTTCACGTAGTTGCCGGTGGTCTTGGCGGCGGGCGGCATCGTGTTGTGGTCGATGCGGCGCCAGGACGAGATCTTCATGCGCACGCCCTTCGTGAGCGCGTCGTCGCCGAGGTACGCACCCCATGGCCAGCAGGCGATCGCGACGTCGACGGAGCACGGGATCGTGTTCAGGCCCATCTCGCCGTAGCCGTAATACGCGATGGGGCGCACGTAGCAGCCGGGCAGGCCGGTGGAGCGCACGGTGTCCTTGGTGGCCTGCACGATCTCGGCGGGTGTGTACGGCAGGTCCATCCCGAGGATCTTCGCGCTGCGGAACAGCCGGTCGATGTGCTCGGTGAGACGGAACACGGCGGGGCCGTCCGCGGTCTCGTAGGCACGGATGCCCTCGAACACGCCGGTGCCGTAGTGGAGAGTGTGGGTGAGCACGTGCACCTGGGCCTTGTCCCAGTCGACGAGCGAACCGTTCATCCAGATCTTCGGTGTGGGGACGAGGGTGGGCATCTCTTGCTCCTGTTTTCTCGGTTCGGGCAGGTTACTTGGCGGCCACTCGGGCGGCGATTGCGTCGCCGACCTCCACGGTGGTGCCCGACGGTGCGGGACTGCACGCGGCGCGGACCCGGTCTGCCGCTGCGTTCTCACCGAGGAAGTCGAGCATCAGCGCGGCAGAGAGGATCGCCGCGACGGGGTTCGCCTTCCCGGTGCCCACGATGTCGGGCGCCGAGCCGTGCACGGGTTCGAACATGGACGGGC
>JBEGQL010000018.1:0-25277 GCA_041181005.1 Actinomycetota bacterium | reverse complement strand
CGACTGTCCCGCTGCCGCCCGTTCGGGCCATCGGGCGTTGACCCTGTCCCCGACCCGCGCCCGGGTCGTTAGAAAGGAACCCCCGTGTTTACTCCTTTTGCCTGGCTGATCGACACGTTCTACAGCTGGACCCACAACTACGCGATTGCCCTCGGCCTGGTGGCGCTCGCGGTGATGCTGCTCATCACCCCGCTGACCCTGAAGAGCACCAAGGGAATGCTGGAAATGCAGCGTCTGCAGCCTGAAATGAAGAAGCTGCAGAACCAGTACCGCGGCGACCGCCAGAAGCTGAACGAAGAGATGATGAAGCTGTACCAGGAGCACAAGGTGAACCCCTTGGCCTCCTGCCTGCCGCTCCTTGCTCAGATGCCCGTGTTCATCATCATGTTCCGGGTCATCCACGGTCTCACGTACGAAACCAGCCCCGGTGCTGGATTTGCGCCCAAGTACCTCTCCGTCACCTCAGAGCTGTACAAGTCCCTGAAGGGCAAGACCGAGATGAGGGCCTTCGGACTCGACCTCGCCACGTCGCCGTTGCAGGCCATGCAGGGCAGCTTCGTGAAGGGTCTCCCGTATGCGTTTCTCATCGTGATCCTCTGTGGGCTGTTCCTCGTGCAGCAAAAGATGATTGCGAACCGGGCCTCCAACGCCACCATGTCGGCAGGTCAGGCCAAGGTCATGCAGTACCTGCCGGTCGCGTTCGCGATCTTCCAGGTGTTCCTGCTGACCGGCCTCGTGATCTATTACCTGGTGCAGGCGATCGTGCGCATCCTCCAGCAGTGGTACATCACTCGTCGCTTCTACGGTGAGGACGGACTGGGCCAAAAGGCCCAGGAGGCATCTCGTCGGGCCCGCGAGATCGGTGACGAGCCCGATAACTCCAGCAAGCAGAAGAGTGAACAAAAGCAAATGCATGTTCCGATCCAGAGTCGCAGGGTGACGCCGTCGAAGGACCGCCCTGCTCCTGGTCCACGACCGGCGCGCCCGGTTCCTCCGAGCAAGCGCAAGAAGTAACAACCGACCAATCCAGAACACAAAACGTAAGGAGACACATCCATGGAATGGGTAGAGACCACGGGCGAGACCCTGGAAGAAGCACAGAACGCCGCACTTGACCAGCTCGGCGTGGCGGCAGACGAAGCAGAGTTCGAGATCCTCGATGAGCCCCGGCCGGGCCTGTTCGGACGGACCCGCGGTGAGGCGAGGGTGCGAGCCAGGATCAAGCCGAACCAGCCCCGCTCGAAGGAAAACCGTGACCGCAACCGTCGTGACCGTTCCGGTGGTGGCGAGCGTTCCGGTCGTTCCGGGGAGCGTTCCGGCAACCGCCAGAACCGTGACCGCGGCCCGCGCGAGCAGCGCCCCCGCGAGGACCGTCCGCCCCGTGAGAAAGTCGACGTTGATCCTGCACTCGTGGGTCAGGCCGCCTCGGATTTCCTCTCTGGTCTCGTGGATGCCTTCGGCACCACCGGCCAGGTGAGCGTGAACCGTGACGGTGACGAAATCGAGGTGCGGGTTGACGGCACCGAGCTCGGCCTGTTGGTCGGGCCCGGGGGTGCCACCCTGCTGGCCATCCAGGATCTCACCCGGGTTGCCAGCCAGCGCCGCCTGGGGGACCAGGACACCCACCTGCGCGTCGACATCTCCGGCTATCGCGAGCGCCGCAAGGCAGCTCTTGGCCGATTCGCCATGAAGGTTGCAGAGGAAGTGCTGTCCACAGGCGAGTCCCGCCGCCTGGAGCCGATGAACTCGGCCGACCGCAAGGTCGTGCACGACACCCTCATGGAGGTGTCCGGCGTGTCGACCCGCAGCGAGGGCGAGGATCCGAAGCGCCGTGTGGTGGTGGAGCCCGCAGCGGCCGAGTAACTACCGTGAGGGCCGGTGACCGGCCCGCGCAAGACCTTGAACGACGTCCTGGGGGACGCCCAGAAATGGGGAACCCTGGGGCGTCGTGCAATTTCCGGGGTCATTGACCACGCCAGACAGTTTCTCGCACCCCTTGAGGAGTGCGGCGGTCCGGTGGTTGACCTTGGGACGGGGGCCGGTGTGCCCGGACTTGTGATTGCCGACGCGCGACCCGACCTGGAACTGGTGTTGGTGGACCGGCGCGCGACCCGCACCGACGCCCTTCGACGGGGAGTGGTGGCCATGGGCCTTGAAGACCGGGTGACGGTCCTGACGGCGGATGTAGAGGACATGGTCAGGGACCTCTCGCACCGGGGTCGGTACGGGGCGGTGGTGAGCCGAGGGTTCGGACCCCCGGAGTTCACCGTGCGGCTTGCCCGGGGCTTGGCAAAAGACGGAGGGACAATCGTCATCTCTGAGCCCCCCGCAGGCAGCCCTCCGCGGTGGCCTTCCGGTCTGCTTGAGGAGCTGGGGCTGGAGATGGTCCAGGGGTTTCCAGGGGTGGCCGTGTTTCACGTGAAACACCTCTGACCCACTGTTTGCAAGGGTTTGGGATGTTTCACGTGGAACATCGGAAGGTTTTCTAAGGATCAGACGTTTCACGTGAAACATCGGGGTGGACTTCGGGAAAGGTTTCACGTGGCATACTCTCGACTCACATCCACCCGTTATCCACACCCTCGGGCTAGATTTCGGACGAGTCACCCCCGTACGACCACGGGTCAAAGGAGCACACCGACATGAGCGCACAGGTCATCGCAATCTCGCTCCAGAAGGGTGGCGTGGGCAAGACCACCACGGCCATCAACCTGGGCGCTGCGCTGGCCGAGATTGGCTTTCGGACTCTGATCATCGACCTCGACCCCCAGGGCAACGCATCCTCCGGCCTCGGAGTACACCCGCCGGAGGACGCCCCCACGATTGCCGAGGTGCTCCGGCGCGAGGCCACATTGGAGTCCATTGTGGAACCCACCGCAGAGAAGAACTTGTTCGTCGCACCGGCACCCACCGGACAGATGCTGGCCGAGGTGGAGGCACAGTTGGTCGCCGAGATGTTCCCGCAGCCCCGTCTCAAGGACGCGATTGATTCGTGCCGGGATGAGTGGGACTACGTGTTGCTGGACTGTCCGCCCACGCTGGGGCGACTCACTGTGAATGCGTTCATGGCAGCCGACAGCGTGCTTGCCACGGTTCAGTGCCAGTACTTCGCGCTCGAGGGTCTGCGGGACCTCACGGTGGTGGTGGACCAGGTACGGGCCGCACTGAACCCAAAGCTGGAGATCGGCCACTATCTGCTCACCATGTCTGAGGGGTCCAAGAAGTTGTCGGTGGAGGTCGAGCAGGAACTCCGCCAGGCTTTCGGCAAGAAAGTGTTTAGGACTTCTATTCCTTACAACGTGAAACTGGCCGAAGCGCCGAGCACCGAACGGTCGGTGCTCAAGCATGCCTCGTCATCGCGCGGAGCCCAGGCGTACCGCGCCGTCGCAAAGGAGTTGAGCAGTGGCCGAAAACCGCAGGCTGGGTAGGGGACTTTCCACCCTCATCCCCACACAGAAGCCCAAGAACGAGCCGGCGCCTCCGGCACCGAAGAAACCGGTTGAGCCCGCCACGAAGAAGTCTGCAGAACCGGCAGCAGAGTTGCCGAACTCGGCGCTTCGTGACGTGCCTGTCGAGTCGATCTCGAAGAACCCGCACCAACCGCGCGTTCACTTCGACGAGGACTCGCTCTCCGATCTCGCGAAGTCGATCAAGGAGATAGGCGTGCTGCAGCCGTTGCTCGTGCGCGAGGTGTCGGCGGGTCGCTACGAGTTGATCGCGGGCGAACGGCGTTGGCGTGCTGCGCAGCTCGCCAAGCAGAAGACCGTGCCCGTGGTCGTGCGCGAGGTTGACGAACTTGCGTCTGTGGAACAGGCACTGGTGGAGAACCTGCACCGTCAGGATCTCACTGCGCTCGAGGAAGCATCCGCCTACCAGCAGCTCGCCGAGGACTTCGGGCTCACGCACGAGCAGGTTGCCAAGCGCGTCGGCAAGAGTCGTGCAGCCGTCACGAATGCATTGCGCCTGTTGCAGTTGCCCGCGGCAGTGCAGGGTTATCTGGCTGATGGCCGGCTGCAGGCCGGACACGCACGCGCGTTGCTCGGTTGCCACGACAACACAGTGATGGAGTCGCTCGCCGCAAGTGCCGTGCGCGAGGGATGGTCGGTGCGCGCAGTGGAGGATGCGGTGAAGGCAGGCGGCCGCGCGGGTTCCACCGGGGGAACCGGCGGCGGGAGTGGTGCGAAACCGCTGCCGCTCAAGCCAGCCGGCCTGCTCGAGCTCGAGAAGATGCTTGCGGATTTCCTCGACACGAGGGTGGGCGTGTCAATGGCCGGTCGGCGTGGACGCATCTCGATCGACTTTGCGGACCTGATGGATCTCGAGCGGATCTACCGGCGCATGACCGAAGCACAGGACTGACCACACGCTGTGTCAGAACGCCGAACCACAACGGCGTAACTTCTCCACAGAACTCTCCACCTCATGTGCGGGGTGAGGTTCAGTGTTATCAACAGTTGTGGATGTGCTGTGGAAAAACGGTCTGCAACGCACACCGCTCAGGATTCAAGAGGATCCGCGAGCCAGTCACGCACTGATGCCACCACGGCACGTGACACTGCGTCGGTCTTGAGATGCACGAGCGTTGTGGGGCCCATCGCGCACAGAACGGCAGGCATGCGGGTCTCGCGCAGGACGGGGTGACGCACCCCAGCGGTCCGCGCGCTCAGTTCGGGGATCCGCTCGTTGATGGCCGCCGCGATGCGTTCGGCGAGCGCTCTTCCTCCCACACTGTGGAACGCCGGCACCTCGTAGTAGTGCACGGCGCACGCGTCGTCATCCGACGACTCGAACCCGACGTACACGTGCGCGCCGTACAGGTTTGCTGCCTGCGCCTGCGCCATCGCGTCGGACTGCACCGACGTGGCGAGCGGGAACAACTCGTGCGCGCGCAACTGGGTCGCGCGCACCAGGTCGGCGACACCGTCGAAGCCGCCGATCACGACCCGGGCCGTGAGTTCGGGAGTGGAACTGCTCATCTGCTCGCGTTCGCGCACCAGGGCGATCCCGGGTCCGGTGCCGGACTGCGAGCTGACCCGTCGCAGGGCCTGCACCGCATCGGGGGCAGCAATCCCGTTCGGGGTCAGCCCGATGTTGTGCTGGAACTCCTTCAGGGCCCCCTGGGTGGACGGACCGAACACACCGTCCACCCGGCCGCAGTCGAAACCGAGCCTGTTCAACGATGCCTGCAGTTCCGCCACATCCTCACCGCGCAGGTTGGGGGAGCGGAGGTAAAGGATGCGGTCCCCGAGCGACCATGACGCCTCGATGAGAACCGACCACATCACATCGTCCACCTCGCCGTCGGCGCGCAGGCCGAACTGTTCCTGGAACGCGATGACCGCGGCATGCGTCCTGGCGCAGAAGTTGGAGTCCTCCGCCGCACCCGGGGCGAGAAAACCAGCCGCTGCGAGGCGGCGCTGCAGTTCGCGCACCGTGTCGCCACGGTGGCCGGGAGCGATCCTCAGGCCGGCGGAAATCCCGGGCCTCGTTCCCTCGGTCCTCAGCCGAGGACGGGGGCGAGGTCGGCCAGGAGCGAGCTCTTCGGCTTTGCCCCCCTGATCTCCTTGACGATCTCGCCGTCCTTGAACACGAGCAAAGTGGGGATGCTCATGACCCCGAACCGGCCGGCGATGTCACCGTGGTCGTCAACGTTCAGTTTGGCGATGGTGATCTTGCCGGCCTGTTCCTTCGCGATGTCGGCGAGGATCGGGGCGATCTGCTTGCACGGCCCGCACCATTCGGCCCAGAAGTCCACGAGGATCGGAAGGGACGATCCGTTGACCGCCTCGTCGAAGGTGCTGCTGGTGAGGGTCACGATTCCGTCTGCCATGGTGTGGGTCCTTTCGTGGAAACCTGATGTTAGTGCTGGTGCTCGAGCCAGCGCTCGCAGTCGATGGCCGCCATGCATCCCGAGCCCGCCGCCGTGATGGCCTGGCGGTAGGTGTGGTCCTGCACGTCGCCGCAGGCGAACACGCCCTCGACATTCGTGTACGTGCTGCCCTCGCGGGTGAGGAGGTACCCGGAGTCCTCCATGTCGAGCACGCCGGTGAAGATGCCGGTGTTGGGCCTGTGGCCGATGGCGATGAACAGGCCTGTGACCGGGAGCTCGCTCGCGGACCCGTCGGTGGACGTGAGGGTCACCCCGGAGAGAGAGGTCTCACCGTGTATCGCGGTGACCTGGCTGTTCCAGATGATCTCGATCTTCGGGTTGTCGAGTGCGCGCTGCTGCATGATCCGCGAGGCCCGCAGGGCGTCGCGGCGCACGATCAGGTACACCTTGCTCGCGAACTTGGTGAGGAACGAGGCCTCTTCCACGGCGGAGTCACCGCCGCCCACCACGGCGATCTCGTGGCCGCGGAAGAAGAAGCCGTCGCAGGTCGCGCAGGTGGACACGCCGCGGCCGATCAGTTCGGACTCGCGGGGCAGGTTCAGCATCAATGACTGCGCACCGGTCGCCACGATGATCGACCGCGCAGTGAACTCCTGGTCTCGCACCCACACCCGGAACGGCCGGGCCGCGAAGTCCACCTTGGTGACCTTCTCGGTGAGGAAATCGGCCCCGAAACGCTCGGCCTGGGCGCGGAAGTTGCCCATGAGTTCGGGACCCATGACCCCCTCAGGGAACCCGGGGAAGTTCTCGACCTCGGTGGTGAGCATCAACTGGCCGCCGGGTTGGTCGCTGGTGGAGGACGGCTCGCCCTCGATCACGAGCGGTGCCAGGCTGGCGCGCGCGGTGTAGATCGCTGCTGTCAGCCCGGCCGGCCCCGAGCCGATGATGATGGTGTTGCGCGCCTCTGCCATGGGTCACTCCTCGCCCTTGTTGAACCGTTTGCGCATCAGGATTGTTCCGATGCCCGTGCACAGTGCGCTGAGGATGAGATACGACATCCACACGGCGGTGTCCCTGCTGAACGCCGCGTCGAGGGCCGCCTGGAGCCCGCGCGTGAGTCCGACGGCGAGGAGCACGACCATCCCCACGATGCCGAACGCTGCGATGGTGCCGAACACGATCCCGCGGGCGGTGGTGACCACCGGCTGCGTGGTGTACCGGCGCACCCTCGCGGTGTTGCGGTCGATGAAATCAACGGTGCGCGTGGCCCAGTCGGGGTCAGTGAAGGGGTTCGTCGGCACCCGTCCAGCCTAACGGTGGCCCGCTTCAGGGAGTTGTGGCGACCGGGTGCGGAATGTCCTGAAGCTTCGCGCACGTGTCGAGGTCGTACCACTGCACCGCGGCGTCGGTGACGAAGATCGCGTACCGCTTCCCCTTCGACGTGATGTCGGTGAGCCACTTCGCTCCGGCGATGTCGGTGAAGTCGCACGTCGATGGTGTTCCAGTGGTGGCGGTGGCGCCCTTCACGTCCGTGCCGGCCGGCGCGGAGGCGTTCCCGGCCGGGTCCGCGGAACCGTTTCGTGTGATGTCGGTGCTGTCGCTCATCTCCACCGCCATCTGCGGTGCGTCACCGCCGCGCACCATCCACCCGAGCCCGACACCGAGCAACAGGGCGACCGCCGCGGCGGCTGCAGTTGCACGCGGCACGATGCGCATGCGCAACGGGAGGACTGTCGCCTCGGGCGCGGGGATGGCCGCGAGGGCGGCGTTGATGTGTTCGTCCCTGCGGGAACCGGACGCCCGCGGGACGTCACGAAGACGGGCCGCGACGTCACCGGGCAGGTCGTCGGGTGTGTCGTTGTGGTCGTTCATCCTTTGCCCTCCGTTCCGCTGTCGTTCGTCTCCCGTGTCGGGTTCTGACGAGTCCCGACCCCGCCCCGGTTCCCCAGCGCCTCCACCAGTTGTGAACGACCCCGTGCCAGTCTGCTGCGCACCGTGCCCACGGGGAGGCCGAGCACGTCTGCGATCTCGGCGTAATCGAGCTCGGCAACGTGGCGCAGCACGAGTGCCGGTCGGTATTCCTCCGACACGGTGGCCAGGGCCTCCTCGAACGCCAGCCGTTCGTTCACCCAGTCGGTCCCGTCCGGGTCGGCTGTGTCCTGCACGGTCGTGTGGTCGACCGGGACCGGTCTGCGCCGCACCCTGCGCACCTCGTCGATTGCTGCGTTGGTGGCGATGCGGAACAGCCATGTCGAGAACTTGGCCCGACCGTCGAACCGGGGGAGGGCACGCACAACCGCAATCAACGCGGCCTGGGTGGCGTCCTCTGCGCCGTGCGGGTCGATCACGATCCGCCGGCACACGGCATGCACCGTGTCGTAGTGGAGGCGCAGCAGCCGGTCGGTGGCGGCACGGTCACCGCGCTGTGCCCGCGCTATCAGTTCCCCTTCTTCGGACATCCGCGCCGAACCGTAACCGTCGGCGTCGCGGTTCACGGGGCGGAGGTGAACGACAGCTCGGAGAGTGAACCCTTGAACGGGTTCGACGAGCTGCAACCCGAGCTCTGGCCTGCCTCGCGGAGCATCAGCAGCATGAAGCGGCCCGGTGTCTTCACGTCGAACGTGCCGATGCCGGGGTTCTCTCCGTACTGATCGGCGACGCGCAGGCCCCAGTCCTCGAATCGCGCGGGCACTGTCTGCGTGTCGGCGGTGTACACCTCGGCGTGCCACGGACCGTTCGCGAAGTTCGCGGTGATCGTGCCGATGCCCACGCCGCTCAGTTCGAGCACGAGCCCCACGCCGCCCTTCGACCCGAAGTAACGGTCCCCGTAACACACGGTGGTCCACACGGTGGCGGGGTTTCCGTCGAGCAGCGCCGGCACCTGCGACTCGTTCTCGCTGCCGTCGTCACCGTTCGGGTCATAGCTGCGCAGTGCCTTCAGCGACACTGCCTCGATCTGCGGGCCTGCGGTGACCTCGCCGCCGGGTGACACCGACCTCGTGTTGCGCAGTCCGTTCCACAGCATCACCGCCATCACGAGTGCGATCGCCACCACGATCGCCACCGGGATCATCTTTCGACCGGTGGCGGTGCGCTGGCGACGGGGCAGGCCGGTTCTCGACCGCGTGGTCGACGGGGGCGTGTTGTCGCCGTTGTCCCTGGTTCGTGGCCCGTCGGGTGTGCCACTTGCGCCGGGTTCGGCCGACGTCGGTGAGGCGCCGGCCTGTGCGGCTTTGGCCTTCTCCACGCGTTCGCGCATCAGTGGGTCGAGCGGCTCGGTCGTGCGTGCGCCCCCGCCGGGTGCGGCTCCGGCGCCGGGCAGTCCGCTCGGCGGGGTGACCGCGTCGTGGATGTGCGTCATCGCATCGTCGAGCGCGTCCACCACCTCCTGCGCCGTCTGGTAGCGGTTCTCCGGTTTGCGCCGGAGCATCTTGTGGATCACGTGCAGCACCGTTGTCGGGACGTCGTTGCGGATGCCGGCGAGCGGCGTCGGGTCGCGCTGGAGCCGTGCAATCGCGACCTGCTGGTCGTTCTCCCCCTTGAACGGCACCTTCCCGGCGAGGCACTCGTACAGCACGAGACCGAGCGAGTAGATGTCGGCCCTCCCGTCGAGTTCGCGGCCCTGCACCTGCTCGGGGGAGAGGTACTTCGCGGTGCCCATCATCAGGTCTGCGTTCGTCAGGTCGGTGTTGTCGTTCTCGCTCGACTTCACGCCCTTGGCGATTCCGAAATCGGTGAGCCAGATCTCGCCGCTGCGCACCATCATGATGTTCGCGGGCTTGATGTCGCGGTGGATCATGCCCTGTTCGTGCACCACGGACAGCGCGGACGCAATGGCGCGGCCGATGTGCACGGTGGTGTACACGCTGAGTCTCTGCGGCTGGCCGTCGTTCGATTCGCGGCCGGAGTCGAGAAGCTCGCGCAGGCTCTGCCCGTTGATCAGCTGCATCACGAGAGCAACACGCCATCCCTCGTCGACGCAGTCGTACACGGGGATGATGTGCGGGTGGTCGACGCGCGCCAGCGCGACCGCCTCGCGACGGAAACGTTCCACCGTGGTGGGGTCGTCCGCGACGGTCTTCTTCAGCATCTTCACGGCGACCTCGCGCTGCAACTGGAGGTCGGTGGCGCGCCACACGTCGGCCATGCCGCCGCTGTTGATCAGGGTGTCGAGGCGATAGCGGTCCCCGATGATGTCGTCGGAATGAAAGTTCGCAACCATCGCGACCGCAAACGGTAGTTGTGGATAACCCGCCGGATGCGGAATGCCCGGGGGCGGGATGCGTGAGGGGCCGGACCGGTCAGCCGGCAGTGCGGAACGCGATGCCGATCGTGCCCTTGCCGGCGTGCGTGCCGATCACGGCTCCGATGTCACCCACCATGATCTCGCCCGGGTACACCTCGCGCACCATGGCCACGAACTGGTCGACATCGTCGCACTGGGCGTGCAGCACACCGAGCCGCTCGACCGTGCCGGCGTTTCTCAGCGTCTCCACGAGCGACTGCAGGGCCTTGCTGCGGGTGCGCTGCTTGCCGGCCTCGGCGACCTCGCCGTCGCGAACCTCGATCAGGGGCTTGATCGACAGCGCGCTCGCGAGCATGGCCTTCGCCCCGCCGATCCGGCCGCCCTTCTTGAGGTTCTCGAGGGTGTCGAGGGCGCCGAACACCTTGGTACGGGGCACGAGGGACCGGGCGAGGGCCTCGATGGAGTCGAGGGAGTCCCCGGCCTTTGCCCGTTCGGCACATTCCACGGCGATGAGACCCACCCCGAGGGAGGCGTTGCGGCTGTCCACCACGCGCACGCTGATGCTCCCCGACACGGCCTTGGCGGCCAGTTCGGCACTCTGCATGGTGAAGGAGAGAGAAGAGGAGAGGCACACGGCGACGATGCCCGTGGCGCCCTCTGCCTGGAGCCGACGGTATGTCTCCTCGAACTGGCCCGGTGACGGGGCGGCGGTCTGGGGCAGTTCGCTCGACTCGTGGCATCTCCGCCAGAAGTCGGTGCTGGTGATGGTGGTGCGGTCGATGAACTCGTCGTCCCCGAACCGGATCGAGAGGGGAACGATCGCGATCCCGAGGGCGTCTGCGACGTCCTGGGGGAGGTCGCACGAACTGTCTGTGACGATGCGGACTGTCATTGACCCGAAACCGTACCTTCTGGTGCCGCCGCGGCTCTCCTCTTGCGCCAGGAGTTCCACCACCAGGCGACCAGCATGAGAAGGAGCGTCACGCTCACCACCTGGCCGAGGCCGGTCACCGCCCGCACGGAAGCCGTGATCACCGTGGGGGGCACGACCTGCACCCGTCCCGAGGGAGTGGTGATGCGCACCGTGACGGGGAACGAGCCGTTCGAGCGGGCCCGCAGGGGGACCTTCACGTCTGTGGTGCTTCCCGGGAGCAGTTCCACCACGTCGGCCCTGCTCCCGATCGTGATCTTCGGGCTGCTCACCGAGACGCGCACATAGAGAGTGGTCGCCTCGTCGTTGCGCAGCTGGAGTCGGATCGACCCGTTGCGGCTCGACAGTGTGATGTCGGGCGCGGTCGCCAGGCTCACAGCACCGGTCAGGCGGCGAAGTTCGCTGCGCACGCCGTCCACCTGTGCCGGTGCACTCTCGCCACCCGTCGACGCCACGGCAAGTTGTTCCGCCCACAGGACCGAGCGCGGGTCGGCCTCCGGGAGCATCGAGATGACCGCCTCGTACTCACGACGGGCCTGCACGAGGCCGTTCTTCACCCCGCCGAGGGTGCGTCCGGACCCGGCCGGGAACACGGTCGCGGGTTCCGTCCCGTTCACTGTGTCCGCGCCCGTCACCTCGCGCAGCTCGATCCCGGGTGCGGACGCAAGGGCCCGCAGAGCCGTGCGCAGCGTGGCCCCGTCGACGAGTTCGCCCGATGACGAGGAGATGATGATGCGCACGTTCCCCGCCGAACCACCCGCGGCAACGAGATCGTCACGGAGGGCGATGGCCTCGGCCGCGATGCGGTAGCCGATGCGCACGGGGTCGTCGCCCGCGCCGTCGAGTGTCGTCGCCGCGGCCTCGTCGGCGCTCATGACGGCAATGGAACCGTTCGACTTGCCGGCCGGACGCGAGAGCAGGGATGAGTCCGCCTCACGGTCCACTCCTGCTCCGGCGGCGGGAAGCAGGAGCACGGTGGTCACCCCGAGGTTGCGCAGCAGTGCCAGCGACGCATCATCGAGCGGGTCGCGCGCGACCCAGACGTCGGGCTGGAGAACGACCCCGGGGAGGTACGTGGCGAACGTGTCCATGGACAGGGTGAGAAGGTCGGTGACCTGCGTGGCGAGCCCGTCGTGAACCAATGCCCCGACATCCGCCGGCACCCACGGCGCGAGGGCCACCCTCCTGCCCGTGAGAGCGGTCCGCAGCGAGGCGAACAGTTCCGCATCGCCGGGCTCCGCCGAGGTGGCGAGCGCCGTGAGCAGTTCGGGCTGGACCTGTGCGGTCACCGGCTCGGAGATGCTGCCGAGAAAGTCGGAGAAGGCCCGCACGCTCGCACGGGTGGAGTTCAACAGGGAGAACACGCCGTCGGGCACGAGCGAGGGCGGCGCCGTGAGCGAGGCCACGACCGACGCGGGCACGGCGGTCGCGGTGTCGATGGCGCGTCGGTGGAGGAACGTGAGGGTCGTGCCGACGACCTCCCCGCCGGTCGTCACGGCATCGATCGTGAGGGGGTAGATGCCCTCCTGTGCCAGGTACAGGTCGTTGCGGGAGGACTCCGCGGTGGTGATCAACACGTCGAACGAGGTGGTGCCTGCATCCCTCACGCCGCGGCGGAGGGGGACAGTCACCTGGTCGATCACCGCCGGCTCGGCGAAGTGGTCGGCAATCGCCCTGAAGGAGTCCCGGTTCGCCACCTTGCGGTGGAGGGAGAACCGCACGGTCGCGTTCGTGGGCACCCCGGCCGGCAACCGCAGGGTGAACCGCGCGTTCACCGGTGTGAGCACGTGGAACGGTTGCGACACGATGCCGATGGGGGTTGCCTCGAACGCGCGCGGCGCGCGCCCGGCCGACAGGGCGCCGGCAGATGCCGCGCCGGTCGGGACCACGAGGGCCACGAGGGCGAACGCACCGAGTACACCTACGCCGCCGTTGCGCCGCCTGCCCGGGGCATTTCTCATGGCCGGATCTCCGCGTGCAGGTCCATCTCGAGCACCGACAAACGGTAGGGCAGGGCGGAGTATCCGAACCGTCGGTAGAGCGAGAGCGCGCGTTCGTTGTGCGGCTCGGTGTTCACATAGGCGGAGGAGCAGCCCCGCGAGTCCATCCATGCGTGGGCACGGTCGAGGAGCAGCGCGCCGGTCCCGAGTCCCTGTGCCCGCGGCTCCACCGCGAGGCGCTGCACGTAGCCGGTGGCCCCGTCTGCGCCGGCAAGCACGAACCCCACGGGGTTGCGCCCGTCGCGGACCATCCACACTCCGTGATGTGCGGTTGCGCCGCGTGCTTCACGGAGGGCGCCGGCATCGAGTGACCAGCCCTCCGGGAAGGCGGCTCTGTCCACCTCGATGATGCGCCCCGTGGTGCGCCGGCCGAGCACCCGGATGCGTCGGGGCCGGACAGCCCCCTGTGAACCCGGGTGGAGGGAGGCGGCCTGCTCGAGGTCCGCCGAGAGGAGCACGAGGTCCTGGATCACGGTGAACCCGAGCGCGAGCAGCTGTTGCGTCACGTGCGGTCCCACTGCCCCGGTGCGCACCGACCGGTAGCCCATCGCCCTGATCGAGCTCACCCAGCGGACCATCTCGTCCGCAGGGGGCAGAGCCACCGCATCGCCGTGACCGGCGGCGAACGTGAGGTTCGCACGGGTCGACGACCCGGGCCACGGACGCACCGACACCCGTACAGGGCCTGCCCACAACGTGCGCGGGGCCGGAAGCACGGCGCGGATGGTTTCGGGTGCGTCGGGCATCCGAGAACCGTAGTGGTGGGCCGTTGCACCCGAAATACGGAACACCCCTCATGACCCGCGCCCTCCTAGCCTTGGGACACCCGTTCAGGGGATGCCGCACACGATGATTCCCGCCCGCTTCACCCCCGTTCTCCGCGAGATGGAACCCCTCGCCGCCCGGTTCAGGGAGGCGGGACACCGCCTCTATCTCGTCGGCGGCACGGTGCGGGACCTCCTGCTCGGCGGCGACGAGCACCGGCCGGAGGGGATGGATTTCGACGCGACCACCACGGCCCGTCCGGAGGAGACCAAGCGTCTTGTGTCAGGCCTTGCCGACGCGGTGTGGACCCAGGGCGAGAGGTTCGGCACGATCGGGCTCCGCATCGGTGACCGCAGTTACGAGATCACCACGCACCGCGCGGAGGCCTACGACCCCGATTCACGCAAGCCGGACGTGCAGTACGCCGACGACGTGCACGCCGACCTGTCGCGCCGCGATTTCACGATCAACGCGATGGCGCTCGAGGTGACGTGTGACGAACCGACGTTGGTCGACCCGTTCGGCGGTGCCGCCGACCTGATGACGGGCACGCTCCGCACGCCGTTGTCGCCCGAGGAATCCTTCAGCGACGACCCTTTGCGCATGATGCGCGCTGCGCGCTTCATTGCGAAGTTGGGTGTGACCCCGGTTCCCGAACTCGTTGCGGCCGTCCACGCGATGGCCGACCGTCTCTCGATCGTGTCCGCAGAACGCGTTCGCGACGAGCTCGACAAGTTGATGGTGACCGACCGACCGTCCACCGGCCTCTGGTTCCTCATCGACACGGGGCTTGTCGACAGGTTCTTCCCCGAGATCAGGATGATGCGCCTCGAGCAGGACCCGATCCACCGTCACAAGGACGTGCTCACGCACACGATCGCCGTGGTGGAGAACGTGCGGCCCGACGCGCACCCGTCGTTCGACTTCCGTATCACCCGTCTTGCCGCGCTGTTCCACGACATCGGCAAGCCGAAGACGCGCGGCTTCAAGGACGGCAAGGGTGTCACGTTCCACCACCACGAGGTTGTGGGTGCGCGGATGACGCGGGAGCGCATGCGGGCGCTCAAGTACGCAAACGACGACGTCCAGGCGGTGACGGAACTCGTGAACCTGCACCTTCGGTTTCACACGTACCAGATGGGATGGACCGATGCAGCCGTGCGTCGCTACGTGCGTGACGCCGGGCCGCTGCTCGCCGAACTGAACGTGCTCACGCGGTGTGACTGCACCACGCGCAACGAGAAGAAGGCCGCGATCCTCGCCAGGCGCATGGACGAACTGGAGGAGCGCATCGCGGTGCTGGGGGAGCAGGAGGAGCTCGCCGCGTTGCGGCCCGAGATCGACGGTGTGCGGGTGATGGAACTGCTGGGTCTTCCCGCCGGACCGGCAGTCGGTGCCGCACTCGAGTTCCTCATGGACATCCGCCTCGAGGAGGGTCTCATCGGCGAGAAGGAGGCCACCCGCCGCCTGATGACGTGGTGGGGGGAGAACAAGGACTCCGTGGGGAACCTGCGCCGCACCCGCCGCCGCAACGGCTGAGTCAGCTGCCGAGCTTGCGGGCGCGCACCACGAGTGTGCTCGGCACCACGGCCGACGGCCGGTTCGCCGGCATCAGTTCGTGCACCACGTCGATCGCGAAGTTCGTGCGCTGGAGCGCCATTGCGAGCTCACCGATGGTGGGACCCGTCTCGCCGTAGCGGTGACGCACGGATGCATCGTGACCGTCGAAGATCGCGGCGGCGGGGTGCACGAGCGCGAACACGAACCCGGCTTCTGGCCGCAGCACGCGGTGCACCTGCCGGAACAGGCGCGCGATGTCGGTGTCGGGCCCGATCTGGTGCACCGAGACTGCGATGTCGACGGAGGTGCTCATCACCGCACCGAGGTCCGCGGGGTCCGACTCGTGGAACTCGACTGCAACCTCGTGCGCAGCGGCCGCATGGCGTGCGCGCTGGATGGCATCACGCCGCGGGTCCACGGACACGACCCGGGCGCCCTTCCGTGCGAGGATGACGCCGTTCGGGCCTGCACCGTGGATGCCGAGCTCCAGGGCGCGCTTGCCCCGCACGTCGCCGCACACGCGCAGCTCGAGGTCATCGGCCACGTCCGTGCCGTAGGAGATCCCGAGACCATCGCGCACAAGTCCGTGTGCATCGGTCATCTCCTCATCATAGAAGTATCGTGACGACCGATGGGCTTCTCGGTAGACATGCTCCGCGGCGACACGGGTGTCGTTGATCATCGTCTCGCCCGTCGCGCGTTGCTGAACGAGTACAGACGCGGCCGCGTGAACAGGGAGTCCGTGTGCGATGCGCACCCCGAGTTGATCCGGGCGGCGCGCAACCTCGGTGAGCCCACCTCGAACATGTGCGAGGTGTGCAACGAATCGAATGTCGTGCTGCTCACGTACGTGTTCGGCCACGGCCTGCCCCGCCACGGTCGATTGATCACGAGCCGCGCGGAGATCATCAAGCTCCAGCGCACCGGCCACGATTACGCCGCGTATGTCGTGGAGGTGTGCCCTTCGTGCAGGTGGCACCATCTCCTGCGCATGCTGCCGATCACCGGCCAGCGACGCACACGCATCGCGCGCTGAGCACACTGCCTGTGTCGGGCGGTGTCAACCGGCCGGCGTGTGCGGGTAGAGAGTGAGACACGACGCACACCACGACTCGATGTCGTCGTCGAGCTGGTCGGTGCCGTTGTCGCCGTCAGCGAAATAGACCCTCTGCACCTGCTGCAGGTCCTCGTCGGGTGCGCCGCAACTGCTGCAGGTGCCCCGTGCCATGCGCCCAACCCTAAGTCCCACATGGGAACCGTGAACCAGCCGACTGACCGCGACCAACGCCTGATCCGGTGTCCCCACGGCCCGGTGGTGCTTCCCCCGTGCGCCGATACGCTCACAGGGTCATATTCGCCCTGCCCCCTCGGGGGCCCCGGTCAGAGAGGGCCGGGTCCGAAGGGAGGTTTCACGCAATGCGTGCCTACGAACTCATGGTCATCCTCAGCGGTCAGCTGGACGAGAACGCCGCACACGGTTATCTCAAGACCATCTCGAACTCCGTCGCCCAGGTGGGCGGTTCGATCCACGGCAACCCCGATTGGTGGGGCCGTCGCCGTCTCGCATACCCGATCAAGAAGCAGGACGACGGTTTCTACGCGGTGTTCAACATCCAGGCGCCCGCAGGTGCGCTTGACGAGGTGGAGCGCGGGTTCCGCATCTCCGATGACGTGCTGCGCCACAAGCTTCTTCGTCTTCCCGATCACGAGGCCGCGCGCCGCGGCATGACCTCGGCGGCCTGACCGCCCCCATCAACTTCGGACACCCATCCGTTAGAGACCTGTCCGACACACAAAGGAGCCGATTGACATGGCAGACAACACAGTGACTCTCGTGGGGAACCTCACCCGCGATCCGGAGCTCAGGTTCACCACGGGCGGGCGGGGCGTGGCCTCGTTCGGTCTGGCAGTGAGCCGCCGGTACCAGCAGAACGGCGAGTGGCAGGAGCAGACCTCGTACTTCAACATCGTGGCCTGGGGCCAGATGGGCGAGAACGCGGCCGCCACCCTCACCAAGGGCACCCGCGTGGTCGTCACCGGCCGGCTCGAGCAGCGCGAGTACACCACCCGTGAGGGCGACAAGCGCACGGCAATCGAGATCAACGCCGACGAGATCGGCCCGAGCCTGCGCTATGCCACCGCACAGGTGGAGCGCAACCCGCGCGACGGCGGCGACTTCGGCGGCAATCGTGGCGGTGGTGGCGGCAATCGCGGCGGCGGCAGCCGTCCCCCCGAGCCCGTCGACGGCGACGAAGAGCCCTTCTGATCCGTACCCGGCACAGAGACAACAAGCAAGAGAATCGTTCACAGAGGAACCGACATGACCAGCAAGCGCAACAAGGCACGCAGCGCGCGTGACACGAACCGCAAGTTCAAGAAGAAGGCCAACCCGCTCAAGGGTGAAAACCTCGAGTACATCGACTACAAGGACGTGAACCTCCTCCAGAAGTTCATCACCGACCGCTCGAAGATCCGCGGCCAGCGCATGGCCGGCACCACGGTGCAGGACCAGCGCGAGATCGCCACGGCGATCAAGAACGCCCGCGAGATGGCGCTCCTGCCGTACACCAAGCGCACGGTGAGCACCAGGGCCCCACGGCCCGGCGCCGACCGTCGCGACGAGGAGACGGTGTTCCAGCCCGACGAGAACACGCCTGCGGCACCCGAAAGCGTTCTGTTCGAGGGTGATGCGGAGTTCGAGGCCGGCGACGATGTTGTCGAGACCACCGAGGGCACGGAGGCCTGACCATGAAGCTGATTCTCCGCCAGGACATCGCCGGCGTCGGCAGGCGCGGTGACATCGTGTCCGTCTCCGACGGACACGCCCGCAACTACCTGCTTCCGCGCGGTCTCGCCATCCCCGCCTCCGACGGCGCCGTGGCACAGGCCGAGGCGATGCGCCGCCGCCGCGACCTGCGCGAGGCCGCCGACCGCGACTCCGCCCGCACGGTCGCTGCCGAGCTGGGTTCGCGTACCTTCACGATCAAGGCCCGCGCCGGCAGCGAGGGACGTCTGTTCGGGTCGGTCACCGCGGCCGACATCGCGGGGGTGCTGGCCGCCCAGGCCGGGGTCACCCTCGACCGCAAGAAGATCGTGACCCAGCCCATCCGCACCACTGGCCAGCACACAGCAACCGTGCGTCTCCACTCCGATGTGGAGTGCACCGTCACGGTCAACGTCGTCGCCTGACCGACGCCACCACGGGCCCCGAGGGTCCGGCAGGTTGTCCACAGTTCCGGGGCACTGTCCCCAGCACTGTCCACACCCATTTGACATAGTTGTCCACTAGCGATTCACAAGGAATTGCAGGCATGGTGGAGCCCCTATGACTCTCTCCGACGAACGCACCGACACGCGCCCCGAGCGCGGCTCCCGCGACCGTCGCGATTCGCGCCAGGACGCACGCGTCCCCCCGCACAACATCGATGCCGAGGCGTCGCTCCTCGGGGCGATGATGCTCGGTGACGAACCGATCGGTCACGCGGTGGAGATGCAGCTTCTTCCCGCCGACTTCTACAAGCCGGCGCACCAGAACATCTTCGGTGCGATCCGCGCGCTCGCCTCGAGCGGTCACGCCGTCGATCCGGTAACCGTTGCCGACGAACTGCGGCGCACGAGCATGCTCGACGAGACGGGCGGCCTCGAGACGTTGCTCGAGCTGCAGAACGCGACACCGTCAGTCACGAGTGCGCGCCGTTACGTGCAGATCGTGAAGGACACCTCGCTTCTGCGCCGGCTGATCCTTGGTGCCACGCAGATCGCGGACATCGGGTTCTCTGCGCCGGCCGATGTCACGGATGCCGTCGACCGCGCCGAGCAGGTGATCTACGACCTCGGCAAGGAGAAGATGTCCGAGACGCTCATCAAGCTGAACTCGCTCACCGGGCAGGTCACCGACATCCTCACGGCGCGCTACGAGAACAAGGCCGACATCACAGGAGTGCCCACCGGCTACTACGAACTCGATCGTCTGCTTGCCGGCCTGCAGCCGGGCACGCTGAACATCGTGGGTGCGCGTCCCGCGGTGGGCAAGTCGGCGTTCGCGCTCGGAATGGCCGTGAATGTGGCGAAGAAGACGGGCCGACCGGTGCTGTTCTTCTCGCTCGAGATGGGCGCCACCGAGCTCACCCAGCGCATCATCTCCGCCGAGGCACAGGTGGAGTCCGACCGTCTGCGCACCGGCAAGCTGACCGACAACGACTGGTCGAAGATTGTGCATGCCACCGGGCGGCTCGACATCCCCCTCTACATCGACGACACGCCGCAGATCACCGTGGTGCAGATCCGCCAGAAGATCCGCCGAGTCGAGGCGACCGAGGCCCTGAAGCCCGCGCTCGTGGTGGTGGACTACCTGCAGCTCATGGGCACCGGCAAGACGAGCACCGAGAGCCGCCAGGTGGAGATCAGCGAGATCAGCAGGAACCTGAAGCTCCTGGCGCGCGAGTTCAACGTGCCGGTCGTGGCCCTCTCGCAGCTCAGCCGAAACCTCGAGCAGCGTGCAGACAAGCGACCCCAGCTGAGCGACCTGCGCGAGTCCGGCGCGATCGAGCAGGACGCCGACACGGTGATGTTCCTCTTCCGCGAGGAAGTGAGCAACCCCGACCTCGATCTCGAGGCACGTGGTTGGGCCGACGTCACGCTCGCCAAGCACCGCGCCGGCCCGATCGGGCAGCTGAAACTCGTGTTCCTCAGCCAGTTCACCCAGTTCCAGAACCCCGCGAGGTAGGTGCGTGTTCCTCGGCGACAACCTGCTCGCGTGGCTCACTCTCGCGCTCGGCGGTGCTCTTTTTGCGGGCAACCTTCTTGCGGTGGTGCGTCCGCCCACGACCCGTCAGGGTGAGGGCGACCTCGAGAAGGCGCCGCTCGCACGCAGTCTGCTCATGGCCGCGGTCGGGCTCGTTGCCGCCGTGTGGGCGGTGGCCAGCCTCACGAGCTAGGCACACCGCCGCCCGGTCAGGGCTTCTTCTTCGGCGCCGCCGTTGTCGGTGGAGTCTTCGGCGGCACCGTGGTGCGTGCCGGCACCGTCACCCGGGATGAACCGGCGACGGTGGTCGCGGGTGCATCCGTGGTGGTCGTGACGGCAACCGTTGTTGTCGTGGTGGGTGCGACGGTGGTCGCTGGGGTCGCCGTCGTTGTGGTGGCAGGAACGCTGGTGGCGGGTGTCGTCGTGGTGGGGCTGTCGTCGTCGCGGCGCTTGCGCGGACCGGGCGGGACGATTGCCTGGTTGCTGCGCAGGCTCACGGATGATCCGACAACCGACACCATCCAGCACCGTGTGCCCGGTTCGGGTGTCACCGCGAGCGGAGCGGTGCTGCGGCCGTCAACGGTTCGCACCGTGGACTTGTCGATCACGATCGTGGTGGCGGCCTCGGCATCCGCCCCGGCCGACAGCCGGGCGCACCCGACGCGCCATGAGTCGGCTGTGCCGTCGTCCTTCCACCATGCGGACAGAACCGCACGGTCGTCGCCGGTGCCGAACCGGAGCTGGAAGTCCTTCGGCGGTGCGATCAACTTGCGCTTCTTCGGCACCGTGGTGGACGTGGTGGTGACCGGGAGAGTTGTTGTCACGGAGGGAAGGGTGGTGGTGGCGGCGACCGTGGTGGTGGGTGCCGGCGCGGAGGTTGTGGGGGCCGGAACGGTGTCGACCGTGGTGGACGATTCGGGGACAGTGGTGGTCTCGAGAGCAGTGGTGGTCGTGGGGTCGGCAAAGCCGGGATCCTCGGCGAACTCAACGACCGGCGCACCCTGGGGGTTCGAGGCGGCACTGCGCTCGGACAAGGTGGTGGCGATGGAGGATGCGGTGCTCGACGGACGTGCCTGGAGCATGCGTGCAGCGAGACCCGCGACGTGCGGGGTGGCCATGGAGGTGCCCGAGAGCACCGCCGACGAAGTTGACCCGTTGATTCCTGCGGAGGTGATCTGCGAGCCGGGGGCCCACAGGTCCACGCAACTGCCGTAGTTCGAGTATGCGGCCCGTCCGTCGCCCGAGTCGATCGCACCGATGGTGAGCGCGCTCGGTGCACGTGCGGGTGAGTACGAGCAGGCATCGGCGGCTGAGTTGCCGGCCGCGACCACCACCACGAGACCCGCTGCGGTGGCACTCGCGACCGCTGCATCAAGTGCGGTGTTGGCACTGCCGCCGAGGCTGAGGTTGATCACGCCGGGCCCACCGGGATGGCTGGCGACGACCCAGTTGATGCCGGCGACCACGGACGAGACATACCCGCTGCCGTTGCAGTCGAGCACCCGAACCGCCACAACCGTCGCAGACTTGGCGACGCCGTACTTGGTGCCCGCGATGGTTCCTGCCACGTGCGTGCCGTGACCGTTGCAGTCGCTCGTGCCGTTTCCGTCGGACACCGCGGTGTATCCCGACCGGACGCGGCCGCCGAAGTCGGAGTGGCCGGCGTACACGCCCGTGTCGACCACGTAGGTGTACACGCCGCTGCCGGTGCTGATGTAGGAGTACGAGTTGTCGAGGGCGGCGCCGTCGATGCGGTCGAGGCCCCAGGAGGGAACCTGGTCCTGGCGGACCGGGTCACCCGTGGCCTTCACCGGGGTGTCGGGTGTCGCCACGATGCCGGAGGTGTCGACCAGCGAGCGTGCCGCCGACGCCGGCACCACGTACGTGACACCCGAGGACGTCTTGCCCACCGTGACAGGGTCGGCGCCGGTGATGCCGGAGAGTTCCGACTTCACGGACGCGGCACGGTCGGCCGACACCTGGAGAATGACCCACTCCTCCGAACGCTCGAGCGGAACCGTGTCGAGCTGTGGTGCTGTGCGCAGCGGCTGACTGTCGAACGCGAGGTTCCGCTGCGGATCGGACCCGGAGTTGCCCCGGACCGCCACCGTTGCGGTGACAAGGACGAGCGCGGCCGCCACCGCGATTGCCGGGAGACGGCGCGGCGGGTTCACGGCACGTTCCATCGCCTTCAGGTGGCGCCGGCGGGTGAAGGCGGGCGGGGCCGCGGACTCTCGCCGGGCGAGGTTGCGCAACGAAGCGATGATGCGGGACTCGGAGGCGTCCGGCTGGGGGGTCTGGTTGTCTGCCACGTTCCTTACAGCGTCGGAGGAGGCTTGTTCATGACGGGTGTCCCGGGTCGATTTCAGACCCAGTCGTCGGTGAGGAGGCGCCTGAGACGGTTCATGGCCCGTGCGGTGAGGGCCGCCACGGCCGCCGGCTCGCGGTCCATGATCCGTGCCGCCTCGGCCAACGGAAGGTCGAGGCCGTAGCGCAACCACAGTGCCTCCCGCTGGTCGTCTGTGAACCTGACGAGCAGGTCCGAGAGCTCGTCGAGGTCGGGTTCGCGGTCCACCTGGTGGGGCATGTACCCGGCATGCTCGTCGAGGGGCACCTCCTCGGGCCTCCGGGAGCGTTGGCGTCCGGCATCGATCACACGGTTGCGGGCGATGCGGAACACCCAGGGCCGCAGTTCGGACGCGGTGCCGGTGAACCGCGGGAGGTCGCGAACAACTTGCACCATCACCTCTCCGAGGACGTCGTCGGGGCTGCGCGCACCGATGTGGGACACGTACCCGCGGATCTCGCCGGCGAGGGAATCATAAAAGTCGGCCCACGCGGCCCTGTCGTTGCGACGCAGCCCGGCGAGGAGGTCTTCGTCGACCACGGTGCCACCTCCCATCGCGTGCCGGACCCGCCGGGGTCGTCGCGGGTGGCGCTCACGGTATCCGAGCGGATGTTCGTGCAGACCGCGCACATCTGCGCGTTCCTTCGCAGGATTGGTCCGCGGTTCAAGGACGGGAAACAGACCGCCACGTCACGTCGTGGCATCGGAACGTTGTGTGAGCGTGGAGAATCGGGGCATGTCCGGGTTGAAATGGTCCGTGCTGGTCGTCGCGCTGGCGGGGTTGTTGGTGCCTGCTGTGGGCAACGTGTCGGCGGAGTCAGCCGACATTGATGACACGTGGTTCTTCGAGCAGCCGGACACCGCGGGCTGGCACGGCATCAAGTTCGCCGACCGTGCGGGGCCAGAAGATGCTTTCTCTCATCTCAAGCGACTCGAGACCTACCATGGCAAGCCGTGCGCCTCGACGACAGAAGGTCGATGCGCCGACACCCCCGAGCAGGTGTTCAACGCGGTAATACCGGTCTGCGTAGATGCCGCGGATGTCAACTGTTTGGTGGGCTTTGGAACTGTCAGTGATGGCGGAAATCGGACCCCTGCGACGTTCACCAGAGCTGTGCCGACCAGTGGCCTCTCTGACTTCGCTGCAGAACGTGCCGTCGACCTTCCTCGTGGAGCAACCGGACAACTGTGGCAACTTGCCTCCGCATCGCATGCTGCAGGTGACCAGTACTACACGCGTGTGCGGGTCACGGGATCACGAACGTCGGCAGGGAAATTCGTGCACTCAGCACTTGACATCGGTCTCTATGCCACGAAGTCGACGTATGTGGAATGTGATCGTGACTGCGTCAACGGGCTTGGTTACAACGAAGTCATGAAGTCGTGGGAGTACAACAAGGGCCCTGGTGACGGTGCACAGTTCAGCAGGACATGTGTTGCGTTCGGCGAAGCCGAGGTGAATTCGAAGTTAGGGACATGTCTCGAACGAAAGGCAATACCGACCGACAAGCGTTTCTACGTGACAGTGCGACTCTCGCAGACTCCGGTCGGATGGCTTCATGGTCGCTTGTCGTCGCCGGAAGTCTCCATCAACAAGACGGACAACGGCGTGACCACTATCGACGTGGTCGGACGGGCAATCCCAGTCCCCGTCGTGGTCAAGGGCATGGATTGGTCAGAACTGCCTGCTTCTCTTCAGGCCGTGTACGCAAAGAGTTCGTGGCCGGGTTCTCGTGAGGCTGGAGGCACCGACATGTCACGACAGTACGTGACCGTGACCGATCCTCCGAGACGGAACATCCTCTTTCTGCCTTCGGCATCAGGCAAGCCGGGCATCGAAGAACTCCAGGCCTGGATTCCGTTGGTGGGGGATAGAGCCTCCGCAAACGTCACCACCTGGGGTGTGCGCACCCTCTCCAAGACCGAGATGTCGGGGGCGGCCACGTGCATCACGAACGAGAAGGGTGTGGCGGGGATCGTCACCACGAACGCCACCCAGTACTCGGCTGGGCCGCCCACGTTCGTGCGGGCGACCGGGACCCTCGATTACCAGGTGGCGGCCCCGCACCTGACTTCGGGCGGCCGTGTTCTCGGGGGCGACTACAACCTGGTGATGAAGTCGAGCGTGGCCAGGTGCATCTACGGCTTCACCAATGCCCCGGTGAGCATGTCGATCTCGGTGACCGACACGGGTGGTGAGACCAAGACGGCGGTCACCTCGGTGTCCGAGGCGGGTGGCTGGCTGAAGCTGAGTGCGAGCGGGTTCACGTTCTCGTCTCCCACGGTGAAGGCAAAGCTCACCCAGGTGGCACCCCCTGACGTTGCGGTCGGGGCAACAAGCACCGCCAAGTCGCTTGCGACGAGGGCCAAACTGAAGATGTCGAAGACAAGCCGTGTCTCGCTGAAGGTTCTCAAGGCATCGACAAAAGTGTGCGCCGTGCAGGGGTCACGTCTCCGGGCGAAGGCGGCCGGGTCATGCCGGGTCACGGTGACAGTGACGACCGGAAGGAAGAAATCGTCGAGGACGCTCACGCTCACCGTCGGGTGAGGCGAATGGAGCGGGTGACGGGAATCGAACCCGCATTCTCAGCTTGGGAAGCTGATGTTCTGCCATTGAACTACACCCGCAGAACGCACCGAAGGCTATCAACGGACCGCTGAGCGGCCATCCCGTGCGGGATGAACGACGGATATCGAACGATGCCCCGAATCGGCCCGCGAGTAGGGTTTGAGCCGTGATTCTCTCGGACAAGGACCTGCGCGCGGAGATCGACGCGGGGCACATCGTCATCGAGCCGTTCGATGCCGCGTGCGTTCAGCCCTCGTCCATCGACGTGAAGTTGTCCAACCTGTT
>JBEGQL010000017.1:0-64659 GCA_041181005.1 Actinomycetota bacterium | reverse complement strand
GTGACAAGACCATGCTCGCCACGGTCACGCTCGCCACCGACAATGGCCTGGTCGGCACATGGGCAGGATCCACACTCGGAATGGTGGCCGCCGATGCACTGGCCATCTGGGTGGGCAAGGTTCTCGGCGACCGCCTGCCGGAGCGGACCATCAAGATCGTCGCCGCAGTGTCATTCTTCGCGTTCGGCGCGCTGATGCTGCTGGACGCGGTCTGACCGTCAGGAACCCACCACGTTGAGGACGGCGTCGCGCAACTGCGCATAGTCGGCAACGTCGACCCCGCCGAAGTTCAGGTGGTTGCCGTCGTTCCACTCGCACAGGATCCTCTCCGGGCCGACCGTGCCGTCGAACGACATCCCGACCTCGAGCGTGAAGTAGCGCACCGTGCCCTCCTTGATGTCCCACACGAAGGTGCCCACCTCGCTCTCCAGGGGCGCCATGACCTCGGGCATCATGAGGAACACCACCGCCCATCGGCGGTCACCGTCGGCAACGAGGCAGAGTTCCTCGTCCTGCGTGGGTCCCACCACCGAGAAGTCCTGCTCGCGCAGCCCGGGGTCGAAGCCGCCGTCCGCGGCGAGGTGCCTCCATCCATCGGCGAGGAAACCGCCGCCCTCGGCCATGAGACGCAGCACGAACGCGGTGCCCTGCTCCTCGACGAGGTTCGGGATCACCTGGTGGCCGAGCGCGTAGTGCAGCTGGTGCCGTGGGTCGTTCATGAAGTCCATGCGTCTGCCTCCGTTGCAATGACCACGCCTTGTTATCACCCGAGTGTGGCCCGTCCGGCCGACCCACCTCACTAGCCTCGTTCCGTGACCCTGTTCGGCGAAGTTGTCGTGACCATGCTCGTCATCCTTGACCCGCCGGGGAACGTGCCGATCTTCCTCGCGGTCACCCAGCGCCTCTCGGCGAAGGAACGTCACCGTGCGGCCTGGCTCGCCATCGGCACCGCATTCCTCGTGATCTCCCTGTTCGCCATCGGCGGGCAGTCGATCCTCGACTACCTGAACGTGTCGGTGCCGGCCCTCCAGGGCGCCGGTGGTCTGCTGCTGCTGCTCGTGGCACTCCAGTTGCTGTACGGCAAGGGCCACGAGAACACCTACGAGGTGGCCGCCCCCGAGCAGCGCACGTCGGTGGCCATGGTTCCGCTCGGCACACCGCTGCTCGCCGGGCCGGGCACCATCGTGGCCACCATCGTGTTCTTCCAGCAGGCCGAGGGCACCGGGGAGTGGTTCAGCGTGCTGGGGGGCATTGCCGCGGCCCTCGCGGTGTCACTGGTGGCCCTGCGCTTCAGCGGGATCGTGGTGCGGGTGGTGCGCCCGGCCGGAGTGATCCTCCTCGCGCGGGTCGCGGGCATGATCCTCGCCGCAGTGGCGGTGCAGATGATCGCCGACTCGGTGACGGCCTTCGTCCGCGGAGCCTGACGCTCCTCCCGGGTCGCTCGGCGTCAGTCGCGTCACGCAACTTATTTCCTACAAAGGGTTTGAGGGGCAACTGCTATATTGTGCGCCCTACCTGAACGCATGGGACTCTTCACCTACTACCTCGGTTACCGCCACGGAAAGAAAAAGGCCGCACGTCGCCGGGCCCGCCAGGAATGGTGGGAAGACATTCAGTCCGGCCCCGAGGTGGACGACACGGAAGACAACCCGGAGTGCGACTCCTGCGGGCATCCGGAGAGCCGTCACGACGATGACGGCAACTGCCCCTCGTACGGCTGACTTGCCCTTTCTCGTTGTCCGTCACCCCCACTGCATAAGTGGGGGGTTTGTTTTTCCTCCCGACCTGTCCACCGACCAAAGGAGCACACTTGACCCTGAAGACCCTGATCGCCGAGATCCTCGAGCCCATGGGGCGGCTGGCCGGAGCAGACGGCTCCCCCGCCCGCCCGATGACGTTCCGGCCTGCGCTGTATCCGGACCCCTCGGGTCCGCGTGGCGTGATCGTGCACATCCGGCCGGACGAGCACAAGGGAAACGCAGTCTTTGTGCTCCACGCGTACGTCGGTTCCTTCACCGAGGACATCGATCTCAGGCGCTTCAGGCAGCGGGTGCGCTCCGTCCCGCAGGTGGCGGGACAGGGCCGCATCCAGGTTCTGGGCAGTGACTCAGAGGGCACTGGAATCGGCGAGGGACGGATCGTGGTGCGGCGCACTCTCGCCGGGGATGAGGTCAACCGCGAGTCGGTTCTCGCCGCAATGGGCGAGGTTCTGCAGCTCTGGCAGCAGGCCAGGAAGGAGTACGTCAACCTGAAGGCGCAACACAGGATCGAGGCATCGCGCAACGCGAAGAAGGTGGCGGACGCACATGCGCGCGTCGGTCTCCCGCGCTCGGCCCGGGTGGACCTCGAACGTCTTGTCGGTCTCGCGCCGGTCAAATCGATGGTGGAAGGCCTGGTTGCATCGCACCGTTTTGCCGCCATGCGCAGGGAGGCCGGTCTCTCGACCAAGCCGATCTCTCCGAACCTCGTGTTCACGGGGAACCCGGGCACGGGCAAGACCACCGTGGCGGAGATCGTGGCGCGCCTCTACAAGGAGCTGGGTCTCGTGTCCAAGGGGCACCTCGTCACGGCCGAGCGTGCCGACCTCGTGGCGGACTATGTCGGCCAGACCGCCGGCCGCACGAAGAAGATCTGCGAGTCGGCGAAGGGCGGCGTCCTGTTCATTGACGAGGCGTACTCATTGGTGGGGAACCGCGGCCTCGTGGACTACGGGCGGGAGTCGATCGAGACCTTGCTCACGTTCATGGAGGCGAACAGGGACGACTTCGTGGTGATCGTGGCGGGGTACCCGGCGGAGATGGAGCAGTTCATCGCCTCGAACCCCGGACTCGAGAGCAGGTTCGACACGACGGTACGGTTCCCCGATTACTCGGATACCGAACTGATGGAGATCCTCATCGGGATGCTCGCTGCGGAGGACTTCGTGTTCGGTGAGGGAGCCAAGCACAAGGCCTACAACCTCGTACGCACCTTCCCGCGAGGAAGGGGCTTCGGCAATGCGCGCGAGATGCGACGTCTCGCGGCGACGCTGAAGTTGAACCAGGCGGTGCTCGTCGCCGACCGTGAGAGCCTCACGGAGGAGGACATGCGCACGATCGCGATGGCCGCCGTTCCCGAACCGGCCCTGGTGGCTGTGCAGCCGAAGCCGGCGGACATCCGGGACTTCCCCGGGTATCTCTAGTTGCCCCAGCGGGACTGGCCGAACCGGTAACCCACGGAACGCACGGTCTGGATCAGGTTCGCGTGCTCCTCCCCGAGCTTGGCGCGCAGACGCCGGATGTGCACATCGACCGTGCGGGCTCCGCCGTAGTACTCGTACCCCCACACACGTGACAGCAGCGTCTCGCGGGTGAACACCTTCCCGGGGTTCTGGGCGAGGAACTTGAGCAGCTCGTACTCCATGAAGGTGAGATCCAGCGGTGCGCCGTTGAACGAGGCCTGGTAGGTCTCGAGGTTCAGCACAAGCCCGCTGTGCTCCACCATGTTCTCTCTCGTCGGACCGGTGCCGGCGCGCGAGAACATGTGGCGGAGACGCGCCTCCAGCTCGCGCGGGTGGAATGGCGTGAGGCAGAAGTCGTCGAAGAGATCGTCGCGCAGCTCGAGATCCCCGAGTTGAGCACCGCTCAGGAGGAGCAGCACGGAGCCGACCGCGTTGTCGCGCTTGCGCACTGCACGCAGGAACGCCCAGCCGGCCTCCTGGTCCTCGTCCAGGCTCACCACGGCCCCTCGCCAGCCCCCGTCGGGTTCGGTCTTGTTCGCCTCGTCCACCGACCCCACGGCCTTCCAGCGGAAACCGGCGAGGTCGAGGGTGCGGGCGAGGTCAGGCGATGGCGCGGCGGGGAAGAGCACCACCATGTCGAGCGGGTTCCCGGCGCGGTCGTTCATCGGATCAGATCGACCTGAGGTAGGTGTCGAGCTCGAACGGGGTGACCTGGGTCTTGTACAGGCGCCACTCACGGTGCTTGTTGCGCAGGAACCAGTCGAAGATGTGCTCGCCGAGGGCCTCATGCACGAGAGCGGACTCCTCCATCGTGCGGAGCGCGTCGTTCAGCGACTGCGGCAGTTGCTGAACGCCGAGCTTGGCAAGCGACGCATCGTCCATCTCGAAGAGGTTCGCGTCGGCTTCGGGTGCGAGTTCATAGCCCTCGCGAACGCCGCGCAGGCCGGCCGCGAGGATCACCGAGAAGGCGAGGTACGGGTTGCACGCGGGGTCGGGTGAGCGGTACTCGATGCGTGTCGCGGACGCGCTGCCCTTCTTCGGCACCGGCACGCGGATCAGGCCGCTGCGGTTGTTGCGCGCCCAGGTCATGTGCACCGGTGCCTCGAAGCCGGGGACGAGGCGCTTGAAACTGTTCACGGTCTGGTTCGTGACCGCGGTGATCTCGGCGGCGTGGTGCAGGAGACCGGCCATGAACGACTTCGCGGTGGGCGAGAGGTTGTACGGGTCGGCCGCGTCGTAGAAGGCGTTGTCCTCGTTGCCGAAGAGCGAGAGGTGCAGGTGCATGCCGGAACCCTGCACGCCCTCGAGAGGCTTGGGCATGAACGTGGCGTGCACCTTGTGCATCGCGGCGATCTCCTTCACGATCATGCGGAAGGTCATGATGCTGTCGGCCATCGTGAGTGCATCTGTGTGGCGCAGGTCGATCTCCTGCTGGCTCGGTGCATCCTCGTGGAACGAGTACTCCACCGGGATGCCCATCGTCTCGAGGGTGCGGATCGTCTCCTTGCGCAGGGACGATGCGACGTCGGTGGTGGTGAGATCGAAGAAACTGCCCTCATCCAGCGGGACAGGTCGTTGCCCGGCGACCGGCGGCGCGAAGTAGAAGTACTCGATGTCGGGGGCAACGAGGAACTCGAAGCCCTCGCGCTGCGCGGCGCGGAGGTTGCGCCGCAGCACCTGGCGCGGGTCACCGTCGAACGGCTGGCCCTCGAGGTCGTGGATGTCGCAGAAGATCCGGGCCTCGGCGGACTTGGGGTCGACCCAGGGGAGGATCTCGAAGGTGTTCGGGTCGGGAATCGCGAGGACGTCGGACTCCTGCACGCGGCTGAACCCGTCGATGGAGGAACCGTCGAACGTCATGCCGTCCTCGAGGGCCCCCTCGAGCTCGGCGGGACTGATCGCGAACGACTTCAGGTTCCCGAGCACGTCGGTGAACCACATGCGCACGAGGCGCACGCCGCGCTCCTCCACGGTGCGGAGCACGTACTCGCGCTGCTGGTTCAGCATGTCGGACATCCTCTCAGTCTGCCGAGCGGACCCGGCAGGGGCTACGGGCGGTTCCGGGACCGCGTGTTTGCTGGGTAATTGCGACGGGGGGCCCATTGGCCCCCCGTCTGGTCGGTTGTCTGGACATGGGTGGCGGCGGTCAGCCGCACACCGTCTCGAGGATGAGGCGCGTGACCGTGTACGGATCGCAGTTCGCGTTCGGGCGGCGGTCCTCGGCGTAGCCGCGCTTGTCGCGGGCGACCTGCCAGGGGATGCGCACCGACGCACCGCGGTTCGACACGCCGTAGGAGTACTTGTTCCACGGTGCGGTCTCGTGCTTGCCGGTGAGACGGCTCTGGATGTCGTGGCCGTAGTTCTCCACGTGCTCCATCACCCTGGTGCCGAGCTTCTCGCACGCGGCGATGACCGCGTCGTAGCTCTCGCGCATCGAGCGGGTGGAGAAGTTGGTGTGCGCGCCGGCGCCGTTCCAGTCACCCTTCTCGGGCTTCGCGTCGAACGAGATGACCACGTCGTAGTCCTCGGCGATGCGGTGCAGCAGCCAGCGAGCCACGTACATGTGGTCGGACACCGTGAGGGCGTCTGCCGGTCCGATCTGGAACTCCCACTGGCCGGGCATCACCTCGGCGTTGGTGCCCGAGATGCGGAGGCCTGCGTCGATGCACGCCTGTGTGTGCTTCTCGATGATCTCGCGACCCACGACGCGTCCCGCGCCGACGCCGCAGTAGTACGGGCCCTGGGGCTTCGGGTAGCCACCGACCGGGAAGCCGTACGGAGTTCCGTCGAGGCGGAGCATCGTGTACTCCTGCTCGATCCCGTACCACATCTCCTGGTCATTGAACTTCGCCTGGGCGGCCGCTGCCGCTGCGCGGGTGTTGGACGGGTGCGGCTCACCGGTGGCGGCGAGGAGCACCTCGCACATCACGATGATGTTCTTGCCGCCGCGGATGGGATCGGCACAGTGGAACACCGGCTTCAGGATGCAGTCGGAGGACTCGCCGGTTGCCTGCTCGGTGGAGGAGCCGTCGAAGCCCCACTCGTCGATCGGCATGTCGGACAGTGCGCCCGCGTAGTCGGGAATGATCTTTGTCTTGGAGCGGAGCAGCGGGGTGGGCTGCGTTCCGTCGATCCAGATGTACTCAGCCTGGATGGGCACTGTGGTTTCCTTTGGGTCGGGGGACTCGGTCCCGAATTGACGCTTTCCAGCATGGCTGGACACGGTTTCGATGCCGTGTGCCGTTTGTGAACGCTGTGTGAAACGGGCAGCCATCCGGGTCGGTTCGTGCCTGTGGAAATCGCCCCGGGAGCCTGCGCGGGGCGGTGGGTAGCCTCCTTCGGGTGCGGGTCGCGCTGTCGCAGTTGAACCAGACAGTGGGCGACCTGCCGGGCAACACCGACCGGATGCGGGGCCATCTCGAGCGGGCCGAGGCCGCCGGCGCCGACGTGGTGGTGTTCCCCGAACTGGCCGTCACCGGCTACCCGCCGGAGGATCTCGTTCTGAAGCCCCAGTTCGTGCGCGACAACATGCACGCACTCGCCGGGTTCGCCGCTGCCACCGCGGGCAAGCGGTGCCGGGCCGTCGCCGGTTTCGTGGAGGCACGTGATGCCCGCCTCTACAACGCGGTCGCTCTGTGCGGGGACGGCGAGGTGCTCGCGGTCTACCGCAAGCGTCTTCTGCCGAACTACGCGGTGTTCGACGAGCAGCGGTACTTCGAGCCGGGTCCCGGGACGGTCGGCGGGATCACAGCCGGTGTGGTGCTGCTCGGGTCGGTGAAGACCGGGCTCACGATCTGCGAGGACATCTGGACCGACAACGGCCCCGTGCAGGACCAGGCGAGGGCACATGCGCGCGTGATGCTGAACGTGAACGGCTCCCCGTTCCACAGCGGGAAGCACGAGGAGCGCGAGCAGATGCTCGCTGACCGCGCGAGGCAGGTGCGCGCCCCGATCGTGTATGTCAACCAGGTGGGTGGCCAGGACGAGCTCGTCTTCGACGGGTCGAGCGTCGTGCTCGACTCCCGGGGAGAGGTTGCATGCCGTCTCCGCGCGTTCGACGAGGACTTCGAGGTGGTCGACATCGACACCGACAACGGCACTGTCGCGCCGTCACGCATAGAGCCGCACACGGACGGCATCGACCGCGTTCACTCTGCACTCGTCACCGGTACTCGCGATTATGTGCGCAAGAACGGTTTCACCGACGTCGTGATCGGACTCTCCGGCGGAATCGACTCATCGATCGTGGCGGCCATCGCTGTGGACGCCCTCGGCGCCGACCACGTCCACGGAGTGGCGATGCCCTCGCGCTACAGCAGCCAGGGTTCGCTCGACGACGCAGCCGCACTTGCCGCGAACCTCGGCATCGACCACCGGGTGATCTCGATCGAGCCGTCGTTCTCCTCGTACCTGTCGATGCTGGAGCCGTCGTTCACGGGCCGCGACCCCGACCTCACCGAGGAGAACCTCCAGAGCCGCTGCCGCGGCACCACCCTCATGGCGCTGTCGAACAAGTTCGGGTGGATGGTGCTGACCACCGGGAACAAGAGCGAGCTCGCGGTGGGCTACTTCACCATCTACGGGGACTCCGCGGGTGGTTACTCGGTCATCAAGGACGTGTTCAAGACGCAGGTGTTCGAACTGTCCCGACGGGTGAACGAGCGCGCCGGCCGCGAGATCATCCCGCAGTCCGTGCTCGACAAGCCGCCGTCGGCAGAACTGAGGCCCGACCAGCGCGACGACCAGAGTCTCCCGCCCTACGACGAGCTCGATGCGATCCTGCGTCTGTACGTCGATGGCGACATGACCGTGCCCGAGATCGTCGCCGCCGGGCACGCAGAGGAGACCGTGCGGCGCATCAGCAGGCTCGTCGACGTGAATGAATACAAGCGGCGTCAGTGCGCGCCCGGGGTGCGGCTCTCGCAGAAGGCGTTCGGCAAGGACCGCCGGATGCCGATCACGTCCGGCTACCGCTGACGGATCTGTAGCGCAGCACGAGCGCGCCCGCACACACCGAGAGTGCCCCGGCGAGGAGTGCAGGTGCGGCCGGTCCACTGGACTCGTACAGAGCGGTGGCGACGCTGCTCATCACGGCGCGGCCGAACGTGCCCGCGCCGACCGCCGTGCCGAGACCGACACCACCGGCGGACGGCACGATGTTCGCCGCGACGGGGAGCAGGCACACGATGCCGAACTCGAAGCCCAGGAAGAACAGGACCACGAGAGGCACCGCCATCCAGGCCGTGCCGCGGCCGAGAAGCATCCCCGCGCACGCGACCACCATGAGTGCGGACCCGCGCTGCACGCTGCGTTCCTTGCCCCAGCGGTCCATCACCCTGCTCGCACCGACACTGCCGATGAGTTCCACCACACCGGTCGCGAGGACGACAGCGACGAGCGCCCCGCTCCCGAACCCGAAACTGTCCTCGAACCACGGCCCGAACACGATGCCGACCGCCTGGGCCGCACCGAGCAGCGTGAAGAACGACGCCACGACGAGCCATCCCTCCCGTGGGATGGGGCCCCGCACCTTCTCCCGCACGGGCGCATGGGCGCTGTCGGCGGGCAGACCGCGCACGAGCGCCGCGCCGCTCACGGTCATCGCCGCGGCCCCGAGAACGAATCCCCACCGCCATCCCGAGAGAGCGGTGACGATGCCCATCGCGGACACGCCGAGGAACAGACCGAGTGCCCAGCTGGTCTCGATCACGCCGACGACCTCGCCGCGTCTCTCGTAGGGAACGTGGTCGTTCACCCACACGATGAGCGAGGTGTCGAACACGACCTTCGACGCGCTCAGCACGAACAGCGCCGCAGCAAGTGTGACGGGACCGGCGGAGAGCGCCGCGCCGCCTGCCGAGAGTGCGACCCCCGACATTCCGAGTGCCATCGCGGACCTTCTGTTCGCGCGGTCCACCACGCGGCCGATGACGGGGGAGAGAAGGCCCGCGAACTCGGCGAACATGAGCGCCACTCCGAGTTCGCCGACCGAGACATGCAGTCCGCGCGCGATGACGGCCACGAACGGCGGGGCGAACCGGTAGCAGGAGTTCGACACCAGCCGTGCGACAGTGAGCCTGTCGAGGGTGCCGACGACGACCGGACCGTGGTCGGCCGACACGAACCGGGAGAACACCGTCAGAGCTCCTCGCCGACCTCGCCGTGCTCGAGCATGTCGACGAGTTCTCCTGCCTCGATGCGTGCGGACGTCCCCGAACCGTGGACCGTGAAACGTGAACCGCCGAGGTTCGCGATCCGTTGGTCGGCGACGCCCAGGTGCCGGCGCATGACGCGCAGCACCCCGGCATGCGACACCACCAGCACCTCGCCGCCGGTGTGTCGCGCCGAGATGTCGGAGAAGGCCGCGCTCACACGCGAGACGATCGCAGTGTCGGGCTCGAACGAGGGCGGCCTGCGGTGGGTGTCGAGATATCCGGGCCATTGCGACTCGATCTCATGATGGGTGAGGCCCTGCCATTCGCCCACGTCGGTCTCGCGCAGCCGCGGGTCGGGTTCGGCGAGCGCGGCCCCGGTGACGGCCGCGATGATCGAGGCGGTCTCGCGTGCCCGCTTCATGTCGCTCGACGCGACCACGGCGTATCCCGAGAGCCTCTCCGCGGCGCGGCGGGCCTGGTCACGGCCGAGGTCAGTGAGGTCGATGTCGGCCTGTCCCTGCCACCGACGGGCTGCGTTCCACTCGCTCTGCCCGTGGCGCAGGACGAGCAGACGGCACGGGGACATGGGTCACGAGACTAACGGAGCAGCCACAACCGGCCGGGGCGTCAGGTGCGGGGGATCGGTCTGCGCGTGATGCCGGCGATGATCTCGTCGAAGAACCTGTCGGCGAGTGCGACCATCTCGTCGTCGGTGCGGTCCTGGATGGGGTGGGTGACGAACACCCGCTTGACGTCGGGCATGCCGAGCGACACCGACTGTGCGTCGGCGGCGGTCACGAACTCATCGGACGCGACGAACACCCCCGGCACTCCGCGTGTCTCGAGATCTGCGATGTCGTGCACACTGCACGTCGTGCAGCTTCCTCAATCAGCAAGTGCCTCGATCACCACGTTGCAGTGCGTGGCGATCTCGTGGCGCAGGTCGACCGGGGCCGGCTTCGTGAAGGTGGGCTTGCTGTAGCGGAGAACGGTGGCGCCCATCGCGGTGACACGGCTCTCGATGCGGTCGAGGAACACGTTGCCGCGGGGCTTGGAGATGTCGAGCAGACCGACCACGAGCCCCTCCAGGGAGTCGGGCCGTTCGAGAAGCGTGCGCACCGCCGGCCGGCTCTCGTTCGTGGGGTCGAGCACGGTGTTGCCCGCGGTCCGGTCGTTCACGCCCGTCATCTTGTCACGACGCCACGGCCCTCGTGACCGGTTCGCTGCCCACCGAGCCGTTCGCCCATCCCGCCACCATGCTGGAGAAGAGTCCTGCGCCCCCGCCCGCGTACGTGATCAGCAGGCCGCCGGCCCTGAACTTCGGCAGCATCGCGTCGGCAAGGTGCGGGGGGATGCCCTCGGCGATGCCGCCTGCGCCGCGCACCAGTCCCGATCCGTGGCGTGTGGTGAGTGCGGTGAGTTCGGTGAGCACCCGGTCGCGGTCCCAGCCGGCCTCACGGAAGATGCGGCCGTGGTCGGGGCTGATGATGAGGATCGCATCGAAGCCGATGACGAGTTTCGGGTGCTGCATCGGGAGGAGCGACGCTGCGAGCGACTGGCACAGTTCGTCGGGTGTGCGCGCGAGCTGGTCGACCATGCCGCGCGGCCCCTCGCCGGCGAACACTGTGACAGCGTCGGTTCCCGGTTTCATCCCGCGCCACTGTGCGAGCGGGGTGAACGGCGAGTTCAGTTCGTCCTCCGCGAAACAGAACGACACCTTCCCCGGGTTGCCGTGTGTCGCGCGGTCCACTTCTCCCGGCCGGCCGCCGCCCACGTTGCGCACGGTGAGCTGCACCGCACGACCGATCGTGGAGTTCGCACGGTTGCCCTGGCCGAGAACATTGATCCCGCTGTTCATCCCGATGGCACGGGTCCCGGGACCGTTGCAGATGATCACCGGTCCGACGGGCATCGTGGTGGCGAGGACACCGTGCATGTTGAAGGTGTCGTTGCACACCGCCTCGAGAGCGGCGATGACCCACGGCATGTATTCGGGCAGGCAACCCGCCATCACCGCATTGATCGCGATCTTCTCCACCGTGAGTTCCACGAGATCGGGCGGGCAGAGCGCCACCACGTCGGACGGCGCGCGGGTCGTGCCCGACAGCATCCGGAGCACCCGCTCACGGGTCGGCGGCACGACCGGCAGGCCGTCGGTCCAGCCCCGCGCGAACATCGCCTCGAACTCGTCCTCTGCCGAGGAGAACTCGACGTGGCGCGCCGTCAACGTGTCACCGGTGAACCTCACGCGCAGTTCGTCCGTGAGATCAGGGTCCACGCTCATCGAGCCGCAGCCCGGCCGAACCGGCGGGAGGTCCCCGCCGAGGTCGGCGATCCCGGTGATCCTGCGCCAGTCCTCGCGCGACCATCCGACGGTGCGCTCGGTCTCCCTGCCCTCGCGCACGACCATGAGTGTGGGCACGGTCTCGATCGAGTTGTGCCACGACACCGCGAGGTCGCTGTCGTGCAGTGCAGTCGCACCGCCCACGAACGAAGGGTCGTCCTGCACCCACACCGTGAGAGGCCCGGCCTCACCGGCGATGCGCGCGACCAACGGTTCCACGAGCCTGCATGTGGCGCACTCCTGCTTCATCACCAGCACGAGTCCGTCGGGAAGGGCAGGGCGGCCGTTCGGCATGCCCGAACCGTAGTCGTGCAGTGCGGGGGTAGCGTCCGTGGCGGAGGCGTGCGAGCACCTGGTGGGCTTCGCTGTCTTCAAAACAGTCGGGACGGGCGATCCCCGTCCGGCGGGTTCGATTCCCGTCCGCCTCCGCCATCACTCTCCTGCGCGCGCCAACGGGCCGGGCAGACGCAGGTCGCCCGCGCGGCGCGTCCAGCCCCTGCGGTCGAGACATTCCGCGAGCGGCACCGCGTGTTTGCGGGAGATCCCGAGCGCGGTGCGCAGGTGAGACACGGTGAACCCGCCAGGGTGCACCGCCCACAGTTCGAGGAGGGTCCCGTGCAGGCCGTCGAGAACGTCCCTGTGGAACGCGATGTTGTCGTGCTCGAACAGCACCGAGCGCTGCACGAGTCGCCGCACGATGTCGCGCTCGGTCCGCGGCGACGGGGTGAGGCCCTGCGCAAGCACCTCGAGCGACACGGGGTGGTTGTGGAGGGAGTCTGCGCCGCCCACGGTCCCGTGGTCGGCGGTCGCACCGACGTGGCTCGCCAGGAGCAGGCGCTCGTGAGGTTCCAGTTCCGCCACGTCGAACGAACCGGCTGACACGCGGCTGCGGAGCGACGCGAGAGTTCTCTCCACCACGTCGGCGGTTGCGTACCAGCTTCCCGTCACGGGCTCGAGAGCCGCACCGGTGAGTCTGCGGGCATCCGCGACGTCGATCCACCCGCGGCCCGCAAGCTGTGCCTCCACCGTCGGGGCAGGGGAGGCACGGGAGAGTCTCGCGTGAGGGTCCACATCAAGGACTGTTCCTCCGCCGAGCGTGGTGCCCGTGCCGGGGTCACGCAGCACGAAGCGGTCACCCGGCGTGACGGGCAGCGCGTGCGCAAGTCTCACGCGCACGTTGCCCGCTGCACCGGCGGAGATGTCACCGTCGTGCGGCCGAACCGACACCAACTGTTCGGCCGTGCCGAGATGGAGCGTGTATCCCGCGCGGCGCCTCAGCGGCATCGAGCCCGTGAGCACGTCCACACGGCAGTCCATCACCGTGGTGTCCCACCATTCGTCACGCCTCACCAGAACGTCACCTCTCCGCAGGTCATCGGTCCCTGCGCCGGTGAGGTTCATGGCGCACCTCGTCCCGGGCAGTCCCTTCTCCACTTGATCACCGTGGGTGCGGAGGTCGCGCACCCGCACCTCGTCCCCGGTTCGGTGGACGACGAACGTGTCGCCCCGGCCGACGGATGCACCCTCGAGTGTCCCCGTGACCACCGTGCCGGCGCCGGCCATCGTGAAGACCCGGTCACAGAACAGGCGCGGTCTGCCGAGTGCATCAACCTCCGTGTTCGTGGAGCGAACCGCGGAAGCGAGCGAATCGACCAACGCATCGATGCCTTCCCCGGAGACCGCAGAAGTGGTGACGATGCCGTTCCACCCGACGTTGACGCCCTCCTCCCGGGCGGTCCGGAGCCGCTCCATGATCTCTCGCGTGCGGGTGACCACCGTGCCGGCGTCCACCCTGTCGCACCGTGAGAGTGCGACGACGCCGCTGCGCACACCGAGCACACCGATGATGCCGAGGTGCTCCTCTGTCTGCGGTTTCCAGCCTTCGCCCGCATCGACGACGAGAAGCACCACCCCCACACCGCTGGCACCGGCAACCATCGTGTGCACGAAGTCCGAGTGGCCGGGAACGTCGACGAAACTCAGCACGGTCCCGTCCGGCGCGACGCGGTGGGCGAACCCGAGCTCGATCGTCATCCCGCGCCGCTTCTCCTCGGCGAGACGGTCGGGGTCCGTGCCGCAGATGGCCGTGATGAGCGCGGACTTCCCGTGGTCGACGTGCCCGGCAGTGGCGATGACGGTCATGCGAGGGCGCGCAGGGCCGCGATCACCGCGGCATCGTCCTGCGGGTCGACGGTCCGCAGGTCGAGAAGGGTGGAGTTCCCGACGACCCGGGCAACAACCGGCAATGCGGATCGCCTGAGCGCCGCCGACACGTCGCCCGGGAGCTCCACCGCTCTCGACTCGATCGTCGTGCCCGGCGCGGACCCGGCACCGACCAGTGCCCCGGATGCGACAACACGCCCCCGGCCCGACGCGGAGACCACTTCGTGAGCGCGCGACTCGAGCGAGTCGGTGCGGGCCGTGAGCATCCGCCAGAACGGGAGCTTCTCGCACGCGGTCCGCGAGGCGAAAGCCATCAGTGCTGCCTGGAGCATCACGAGCGTGTGGGAACCGGGCCGGAGTGCACGCATCAGGGGGTGCCGGGCACACTGCGCGACGAGGTCGGCGCGCCCGGCGATGATCCCGCACTGCGGTCCGCCGAGCAGCTTGTCGCCGCTGAAGGCGACGAGGTCGGCTCCGGCCTCGAGCGTCTGGCGGGCGGCCGGTTCGTCGCGCAGGAACTGCGGAACCACGTCGATGTGCCCGTGCAGCCACGGGGATGTGTTGTCGAGCAGGCCCGACCCGATGTCGGACACGACGGGAACGCCGAGGTCGCGCAGCTCGGAGACGTCCGTCGACGAGACGAATCCCCGGACCGAGAAGTTCGAGGGGTGCACCTTCATCACCAGCGCGACATCGTTGCGCGGTTCGCGAACCGCCGCCGCGTAGTCGGCCGCGTTGGTGCGGTTCGTGGTGCCCACGTCGACGATGTGCGCGCCCGATTGTTCCATCACCTCGGGCACACGGAACCCGCCGCCGATCTCCACGCTCTCGCCGCGGGACACCGCAACGCCTCGTCCCCGCGCGAGCGCCGCGAGCACGAGCATGACCGCGGCGGCGTTGTTGTTCACGACCACCGCGTCCTCCGCTCCGGTGAGGATGCGGACGAGGCCCGAGACGGCGGAGTGCCGGGACCCGCGCGACCCGTCATCCAGGTCGAACTCGATGTTTGATGCACGCCCGCTCGAGACGTGCGGCAGTGGTGCGCGGCCGAGGTTCGTGTGCAACAGAACCCCTGTGGCGTTCACGACGTCCCCGACGAGCGAGTCCCCGAACGCGAGCGCCGCCGCTGCCGCCGCCGCGTGCGGGTCCGCCGCCCCCGAGGCGATTGCCGACCGCGCACAGTCGACGAGCACGGCGTGCGGGAGCGGAACGGATCGCGCGAGGTCCCGTGCGAGGGAATCAACCGAGGGTGGACGACCCGCGGCGTCCGTCGTGGTGCCCATCTCGGTGAAACTAGTACCGTGCGCGCATGAGCGGCGAGGGCCAGACGCAGGGAACCGCGACGGTACGGCTCACCGAATGGACGTCGTGCGGTGGATGCGCCGCAAAGTGGGGAGCGAGCCTCCTTGCCGGTCTCGTCACGGAGCTGCCGCCCGGGGTCGACCGTTCGCTGCTCGTGGGGCTCGCACCGTTCGACGACGCCGCGGTGTACCGGCTCACCGACGATCTCGCTCTCGTGAGCACCACTGACTTCTTCCCGCCGCTTGTCGATGACCCTTCCGACTTCGGCGCGATCGCGGCTGCGAACGCGTGCAGCGACGTGTTCGCGATGGGAGGCGAGGTGGTGCTGGCCGTGAACATCGCCGCGTTCCCCGAGCACATGCCGCGCTCGGCCATCACGGCGATTCTCGCCGCGGCATCCGACACCGTGCGCGAGGCCGGCGGCACGGTCGCAGGGGGGCACACCATCCGCAACCCGGAGCCGGTGTTCGGTCTCGCAGTGCAGGGCACGGTGCACCCCGACCGTGTGTTCCGCAAGTCGGGGGCGCGTCCCGGCGACGCAGCCGTGCTGTCGAAACCCCTCGGCACCGGTCTCGTCACCGCCGCCGGCACAGAGGGGGAGAAGAGGTCAGCCATCCACGGCATGAGACAGGTGAACCGGGGTGCGGCTGCCGCACTTCGTGACGCGGGCACGTCGGTGCACGCAGTCACCGACGTGACCGGGTACGGACTTGCCGGCCACGGGTGGGAGATGGCCGACCGCTCGGGAGTGAACCTCCGCATCGACACCTCGTTGCTCCCGCTGTACCCGGGAGCCGCGCGCATCGCCGCTGCCGGCACGCGAACGGGCGGCGACCCCCGCAACCGCGAGTATGTCGGTGCGAACCTTGTCGCGATGTGCGGAGAGACGGCGGTCGCGGTGTGCATGGACCCGCAGACCTCGGGCGGCCTGCTTGCTGCCGTGGACCCTGCGGCTGTCGATGCGCTCGTGAGCGCCGGCTTCACGCTGATCGGTGGTTTCACTGCGGGCACCGCCGGCGTCATGCTCGCCTGACCACACCGACCGGGCGACCAGCTGACCGGGCGACCAGCCGACCGGGCGACGGTACGATTCGCCCGTGGCCGTGCTCCGATTGTTCGCCGCGGCGCGTGAGGCAGCGGGAACGGGCAGGGCCGACGCCCCCGGACAGACCGTCGCCGAGGTGCTCGCATGGGCGCGCCGCGAGTACGGCGACACGTTCTGTGCAGTGCTCGACTCGAGCAAGGTGTGGTTGAACGGCGAGGAGGTGCCCCACTCGCACACTGTGGGGGACAATGATGAGGTGGCGGTGCTGCCGCCCGTCAGTGGAGGTTCGTGATGGCCGAGGGGAACAGGTCGCTCGCGGAGGTGCGTGCCGAGCGCACGGCACTCCAGCGCGAGGAGGACATCGTCTCCTTCGTGCGTCGTGTGGCCCAGGGCCGCCTCGATCTCGTCTCCGACGAGCAACGCCGCCGCGCCGGCGGCGGGGACGAACCGGCGAGACCGCTGGGGGAACGTCTCGCCGAGGTGTTCGGCCAGCAGCAGGGCGGAGGCAGCGCGCGCCCGCCGCGCGAGACCGAGGTGCCCACCGACCACGAACTGCTCCGGCAACTCGACGAGCTGTGCGAGTCGCACGGGTTCGAGAACATGGAGAACCTGCCCGTCGGCGAGTTGTCAGCGCTGTCGGACGCACTCGGCATGTTCGAGAGGGAGTGCAGCAGGCTCCGGCACGAGATGTTCGAGCAGATCGACGCGCTCACAGCCGAGGTGGTGAGGCGCGTCCGAGAGTCCGGCGGCGCCGGAGCGGTGATCAAGGACTCATGAGCCGCACGCCAGCCGACCGACTGCACGAGGTCGGTGAGTTCATCCGCCAGCAACGCGAGAATGCACAGAAGAGCATCCGCGACCTCGCGCGGGCCGCGGGAGTGTCGAACCCGTACCTGAGCCAGATCGAGCGTGGCATCCGCCGTCCGTCCGCCGAGATCCTCCAGCAGATCGCGCGGGCGCTCGAGATCTCGTCCGAGAGTCTGTACGTGCGCGCGGGGATCCTCGACGGAACGCCACCCGAGACGAGTTCCGTGCCGGAGTCCATCGCGAACGACCCGCGGCTCACGGCCGAGCAGAAGCAGAGCCTTCTGTCCGTGTACAGGTCCTTCGTGTCGGCGAACGATGCAGGCGGGGGACCCGCCGGGGAGGGGAATCCGAACCCCGCTGGATAGGTTGAACAGCCCATGCAGCGCGTCGCGGTTCTCTCCATGCACACGTCGCCGCTTGCCCAGCCGGGGGTGGGTGACGGCGGCGGCATGAACGTGTACGTGCGCGAGCTCGTGTCCGCTCTCGCACACGCGGGCGTTGACTGCACCACTTACACGCGCGCCTGGCGCAATGACCTCCCTGCCGAGATCACCGTGGAGCCGAACCATCGGGTGGTTCACATCCCCGCGGGGGACCCCGACATCCCGAAGAACGACCTCGTGTCGGTCGTTCCCGAGTTCACCGACAGGGTCACCGACCACATCAAGAGATCGGGCGGCACCGATGTCGTGCACGCGAACTACTGGCTGTCGGGAGTTGCGGGGCACTCCATCAAGCACGAGCTCGGCGTTCCGCTCGTGAACACCTTCCACACGTTCGCGCGCGTCAAGGCAGCGGGTGGCGACCCCGAGTCCGCGCTCCGCGAGCGCGCCGAGACAGAGATCATCGGTTGCAGCGACGCCATCTGCGTGTCGTGCACCGAGGAGGAACGCCAGTTCACGGAGCTCTACGGCACTCCCCCGGGCAAGATCGAGATCGTCTCACCCGGTGTGGAGCACGCTTTCTTCGCACCCGGTGACCGCCGCGGTGCACGTGCCGCTCTCGGGCTCGGCGACGGGCCGGTGCTCCTGTTCGTCGGGCGCATCCAGCCGTTGAAGGGTGTCGACGTCGCCGTGCAGACGCTCGCCGGGCTCTCCGACCCGCGGGCGATCCTGCTCGTGGTGGGCGGTGCGTCGGGTTCCGACGGTGACACCGAGATGGGCAGGGTGCAGGCCCTCGTCGAGTCACTCGGGCTCGGCAACCGCGTGAGTTTCGTGGAGCCCCAGCCGCACCACATCCTCTCCACCTATTACCGCGCTGCCGACGTGGTGCTCGTGCCGAGCCGCAGCGAGAGCTTCGGGCTCGTCGCCCTCGAGGCGGCGGCGTGCGGGACACCGGTGGTTGCCAGTGCGGTGGGTGGGCTGCTCACGATCGTCGAGCACGGACGCACCGGGTTCCTGGTGCCCGACCGCGACCCCACGGTGTTCGCGGCCCACACCTCGAGGATCCTCGCCGATGCCACGGTCGCGGACGCAATGTCGCGTGCGGCGGCGGCGAAGGCCCGCGGGTACACGTGGGCATTTGCCGCCGCGAGGCTGCGCCGCGTGTACGCGGATCTCGCCGCGCGTGACCGCGTCGTCTGCCGGTAGCGATCCGTGAGCGAACTGTTCGGCAATCCCGAGCTGGAGCTTCTCGACCGGCGAATCAGCGAGTGGCTGGCCGCCCTTGCCGCACGCGACGGGCAGATAGTCGCGATCGACCGTGGCGGACCCGACGAGCACCGGTGGTACGTGCGCATGCGCGGCGTGGAGAAGGAGTTCACCACCGTGTGGTTGACGCTGGGCCAGCGAACCTTCCGTCACGAGACGTACGTGATGCCGGCGCCCGAGGAGAACGCCCCGGTGCTGTACGAGAACCTGTTGCGCCGCAACGAGAGGCTCACGGGACTCCACTTCGCGATCGGTGTGGAGGACGCCGTGTTCCTCCGGGGTGAACTGCCCAACCATGCCATCAACGAGAACGAGCTCGACCGCATCATCGGGACCGTGTGGTCCACGGTGGAGCAGGTGTTCCCGTCCATCATCAGGATCGGGTTCGCGAGTCGTTTCGCCGGTTGAGTACTTCTCGCACCGTTAGTCTCGGCACATGAGCAGCACGCCCGAACTCGTCCTCGTGGGGGGCGGCAACATGGGTTCGGCACTCGTGGGCGGTCTCGTTGCGTCGGGGATGGACCCGCGGAGCATCACCGTGGTCGAGATCGACGCGGCGAAACGGTCCGACCTGGCCACCAGGTTCGGTGTCGTCACTTCCGCCGGGGTCGTTGCCGGGCGCGGGGCAGTGATCGCGGTGAAGCCGGCCGATGCACCTGCTGCCGCGACCGCCCTTGCCGCGGCAGGAACGCCACGTCTGCTCAGCATCGCCGCGGGGGTGACTCTCGCCGTACTGCAGGACGCAGCCGGCGCGTCATGTGCGGTGGTGCGTGCGATGCCGAACACGCCCGCGCTCGTGGGCGAGGGTGTCACCGCAGTTGCGGCCGGCGCCGTGTGCACCGAGGATGACCTCGCATGGGCAGAGTCGACCCTGCGAGCCGTCGGCGAGGTGGTGCGCGTTCCCGAGGAACAGATGGACGCCGTCACCGCCGTAGCAGGGTCCGGACCCGGCTACCTCTTTCTCTTTGCCGAGGCAATGATCGACGCCGCCGTTGCTGAGGGTCTCCCCCGTGCGACAGCAGAGATCCTCGTGCGCAGGTTGTTCCGCGGGTCGGGGATACTTCTTGCGGCCTCCGATGACCAGCCGTCGGTGCTGCGCGAGAGGGTCACATCACCGAACGGCACGACGTTCGCCGGACTGTCGGTCCTTGAGTCCGACGGACTTCGTGCGACGGTTCACAAAGCCGTGAGAGCAGCCGCCCGCAGGAGTGCCGAGATGGCGGCAGAGACTGCGTCGAAACCACACACCGGCTGACCGGGGGATCCGGCCGTTCCTCGTGCGCGGGGGGATATTTCCGCAGGGAAGTTTTCGTTTCGCTGACCGCGGTATGTAGTCTGTGACGCAGGTCACCGGAGCCGGGAAACCTTCTCCGGGAGACGCGCTCGGCATGCCGGGCAGCGCCGAAGGGGCCGGTGCCGTCGGGGGGTTGGCACCGGCCCCTTTCGTGCGTTTCGGTGCAGCCTTATCGTGGCGGAGTGCACAACCATGTCGCGCTCCTCACCGACTACGGGCTCGACGACGAGTTCGTGGGTGTGCTCAAGAGCGTCATCACCGACATGGCGCCGCACGTGCGCATCACCGACATCACGCACGGCGTGCCGCCTTTCGACGTCCGCTGGGGATCTCTTGCGCTCGCGCGCGCGGTGCAGTACCTGCCCGCCGGCGTCATCGTTGCTGTGGTCGACCCCGGTGTCGGGTCCGACAGGCGCGCAGTTGCGATCGAGGTGGCGGGCGGCCAGGGCGTTCTCGTCGGCCCCGACAACGGTCTGCTTCCTTCCGCTGCCGCGATGGCCGGGGGAGCGGAGCGCGCCTTCGTGCTCTCGAACACCGAACTCCATCTCGAGGCACCCGGCACCACGTTCGCCGGCCGCGACGTGTTCGGACCCGTGGCGGCGTTCCTCTGCAACGGAGGATCGATAGAGGACGTCGGCGAGCCGATCGATCCATCGATGTTGATGCCCGGTCTCGTCCCGTTGCCCACCGAACTGAACGACGCATCGCGCGGCACCGGACTGCGGTGCGAGGTGACGTGGGTCGATCGCTACGGCAACTGCCAGCTGAATGTCGGTCCGGCCGACATCGAACCTTTTGCGCCGGTGCTGCGCGTCGTCGTGGGAGACGAGGTCCGCAGCGCGAGACTCGAGGATCACTTCGCCGCACTTGCCGACGGTGCGATAGGGGCGGTCATCGACTCCTACGGGATGGTCGCCCTCGCGGTGAACAGGGGCTCGGCCGCGTCGGAACTCCGGCTTGCTGCGGGCGACGAGGTGAGTCTGTTCCGCGGCGAGGACGGAGCCGCGCCGACCAGTCCGGTGACGCTCCGGGGCGGCCCTCGCTAGCCCGTAGTTGGTCCGTCGTTAGAGTGGAACCGTGCGTCCGGCGACCACCCTCACGATTGCCCTGCTGCTCGGCGCGATTCTCGTTGCAGGGATCATCAACCTCCTGAGGTTCTGAGCCCGTGAATCTCGCGACCATCATCGAATCGCACCCGGCCGACCGTGTGGCCCTCGTGAGCCACGGCCGGCAGACCACGTACGGTGAACTGCGCGCCGGCACCGCGGCGCTGCGTGCCGAGTTCTCGGCTCTCGGTGTCGGGAGGGGCCAGGTCGTCGCGTTGCTGTGCAGCAACACCCCGTACTTCGTGCTCTCGTATCTGGCCGCAGTGGGTGTGGGTGCGGTCGTCGCGCCCCTGAACCCCACCAGCCCCGCACCGGAGATCGAGCGGGAGATCGGCACGCTCAGGCCGAGCATCGTGGTGCTCGAGCCGTCCGCAATGCCCGCGTGGGGTGCCGTGGGGGCGGGCGCAAAGGTGTCGGTGCGGGCCGTGATGGCCACCGAGGGTCACGGGATCGACGGTGCACACACCCTCGACGAGGTGTTCGCCTCCGGAGGCTCGGCGCCCGTGGTCGATCTCGAGCCCGCTGCCCCCGCGGCCTACCTCTTCACGAGCGGCACGGCGGGGTCACCCAAGGTCGCGGTCCTCTCGCACGGCAACCTCATGTCGAACATCGAGCAGTCGCTCGAGTCGGAGCACATCTCCGCCGATGACGTCGTGCTCGGTGTGCTGCCGGCGTACCACATCTTCGGACTGAACGTGATGCTGTGCGCCACGCTGGCCGGCGGTGCCCGCGTGGTCCTCGTGCAGAGGTTCGACCCAGTCAGTGCACTCGAGACCATCGAGACGCGGGGGATCACCGTGGTGATGGGTGCGCCCACGATGTGGATGGCATTCAGCCAGATCACCGACGATCATCCGGGCGCATTCGCAACCGTGCGTCTGGCCCTGTCCGGTGCGGCCAAGCTCCCCGAGAGCACCGCGCACGCACTCGTGGAGAAGTTCGGCGTGGAGGTGTCCGAGGGCTACGGCCTCACCGAGGCATCCCCGGCAGTCACGAACGCGATCGACCTGCCGTTCATGCCGGGCTCTATCGGCCGTCCCCTGAAGGGGGTAGAGGTGCGTGTCGTCGACGAAAACGGTGATGACGTGCTCGTCGGCGACCCCGGCGAGATCTGGGTGCGGGGCCCCAATGTGTTCCAGGGGTACCTGAACGACCCCGAGGCCACGGCCCGCGTCCTCACTGCCGACGGATGGCTGCGCACCGGCGACATCGCAGTGATCGACGAGCACGGGAACCTGTTCATGGTGGACCGCATCAAGGACCTGATCATCGTGTCCGGCTTCAACGTGTACCCGGGTGAGGTGGAGGACGTCATCCGCACCCATCCCGCGGTCGCTGATGCCGCTGTGGTCGGCACTCCGCACCCGCACACCGGTGAGGCGGTCCGTGCATACGTCGTGCTCCGCAACGGGGCGCACCTCGACGAGGACGCACTCGTCGACCACTGCCGTCGCAACCTCGCGCGGTACAAGAGCCCGTCGAAGGTGCTCTTCGTGCCGGAGCTGCCGCGCAACATCAGCGGCAAGCTGCAGCGCTACAGCCTGCGCTGACCCGCCGACGCGCCGCTGCTCGCGACGAGAAACCCGGCGAACAGCACCGAGACACCGACGGCAAGGGTGACCGAGAACGCGGTGTCCTCGCCGAGCCTGCCGGCGAGCGAGCCGCTGGCGGACAACACGGCGGCACCCGCCGCCACGAGCAGGTTGCCGGCCGCGAGGCGCCGGGGTGCGGACACGTTGCGGACGGCCGACGCGGTGAACGCCGGCACGGAACCACGGACCACGCGCCATGCCGACCACAGGGCACCGCCGAAGATCACGATCGCCGGAACGGACGAACCGACGGCTGCGAGCACGCGCGGCAGAGCCCCGAAGTGCTCCTTTCCGGTGGGGAGAGTGCCGGGGTCGACCGCACCGCGGACCGGAGCGGAGAACACCACGCCGACGGCGAACCCGCTGAACAGGAGCAGGAACCTCATCACTGCGTCACCGGTTCTCCTGCCCGCGAGCAGGTACAACGTCCCGAGCGCCAACCAGGGAACGTTCACCACGGCACCGAACGCGAAGAACATGCGGAAGGATGCTGCACTCCACCCGCGAGCCCCCGCCCACCACAGGCTCATCGCCGCGACGAAGAACAGTCCCATCGCCACGGTCCATGCCAGTTCGTGCGGACGACGGCGCCGCTGCCAACGGTCGAGCGTGCTCAGGCCGAACGCCAGGGATACGAGACCGGAGGCGGCCGCCAGGGCGGTGTTCCATGTCACGGAAGGAAAGGCTAGGGCTGGGCGCGGTGGGTTTCGCCCGGGCCGGGCGAACCAATAGCGTTGCCCTCACATATGTCGGACTCCCCCCGCCGCCGAATCCCCGAAGCCGCCGTCGGCCGGCTTCCCGTCTACCTGCGCATCCTCGGTGACCTCGTCACCGACGGCACCACGCAGGTGTCGAGCGAACAACTTGCGGACCTCGCCGCGGTGAACGCCGCGAAGGTGCGCAAGGACCTCTCGTATCTCGGCACGTACGGCACGCGCGGTGTCGGTTACGACGTGCAGTACCTCATGCACCAGATCCGCCGCGAGCTCGGTCTCGACCAGTCCTGGCCGGTGATCATCGTCGGAGCAGGCAACCTCGGTCAGGCTCTCGCGAACTATGCGGGTGTGAACGAGCGTGGCTTCCAGGTTGTCGGTGTGGTCGACAAGGACGAGTCCAAGGTGGGCACCGTTGTCGGTGGTGTCCGGGTGCGGCACGCTGACGAGCTGCCCCAGATCGCCCAGTCGAAGGGCGTCAGCATCGGGGTGGTCGCCACCCAGGCAGCCCACGCCCAGGAGGCCGCCGAAGCCCTTGTGAGGGCCGGGATCGGCTCGATCCTGAACTTCGCCCCCACCGTCCTGTCGGTCCCCCGGGGCGTGAACGTGCGCAAGGTCGACCTCGCCCTCGAGCTGCAGATCCTCAGCTACTACGAGCAGTGCAGGGCGACCGGCACGCCGTCGGGCGGTCACACGGCCTCCGTGAGTGCCTAAGGTTCAGACGTGTCCATCGTCGTCATCGGGGTGAACCACCGGACGTCACCGGTGGAGCTGCTCGAGAGGGTGACGATCCCCGACGAGTCGATGCCGAAGGCGTTGCACAGTCTCATCGTGCGGGACGACGTGCGCGAGGTGGTTGTGCTGTCCACGTGCAACCGCACAGAGGTGTACGCGGTTGCAGAGAGGTTCCACGGCGCATACGACGACATCCGCGACTTCCTCTGCGAGACGAGCGGCCTGCCCGCCGAGGAGATCACCCCGCACCTCTACAGCCAGCACGATGACGCCGCGGTGTCCCATCTGTTCGAGGTTGCGGCCGGTCTCGACTCTGCCGTTCTCGGTGAGTCCGAGATCATCGGCCAGGTGCGTGACGCATGGGAGCGGGCGATGTCCGAGGGAGTCTCGCGCAGCACCCTGAACCTGCTCTTCCGCCACGCACTCGAGACCGGCAAGAGGGCCCGCAACGAGACTGCCATCAGCAAATCCACGGCTTCCGTCTCCCATGCCGCGGTCGAGATGTCCGAGGAGATCCTGGGTTCGTTGCGCGGAAAGAACGTTCTCGTGATCGGCGCCGGCGACATGGGCGAGGGCGTTGCCGTGGCGCTCGCACGAGCAGGAGCCGGCGGGGTGGTGGTCGCGAACCGCTCCCTCGAGCGCGGGGAGGCTCTCGCCGACCGGGTCGGGGCGAGGGTGGTCGGCATCGGTTCTCTGGTCAAGGAAATCTCCCGCGCCGACGTAGTCGTGTCGTGCACAGGATCCGGCTCGAACGTGGTGTCCGCTTCGATGGTGGCCGACGCGCGCACAGGGACCGACTCCCCGCTCCTCGTCGTGGACATCGCGTTGCCGCGCGACGTCGATCCCGCCGTGGGCATGCTCCCCGGTGTGGTGTTGCGCGACCTCGACGATCTCAAGCAGTGGGCGAACCGCGGCCTCGAGAAGCGGTCCGCCGAGGTCGACCAGGTGCGCTCCATCGTGGGCGAGGAGACCGAGCGGTTCGCGCTCGAGCAGGCCCAGCGGCAGGCATCGCCGCTCATCTCCCGGTTGCGTGAGTCCGTGGAGTCCATGCGCATCTCCGAGATCGAGCGCATGGCGGGCCGTCTCGGCACGTTCGACGAGGACCAGCGCGCAGTGGTGGAGGCCATCACGCGCTCGATCGTGGCCAAGCTCCTCCACAACCCGTCGGTGCGTCTGCGTGATGCGGCCGGCACGCCGCAGGGCGAGCGACTGGCCGCGGCGGTGCGTGACCTCTTCGATCTCCATTGATTGTTCCGGTTCCCGTTGGTTGACGTCCACTGTCCGTCGAGAATGTCCCGCGGGGAGGAGGCCGGCGCATGAGAACGGTGCGCATCGCCACCCGGGGCAGCACACAGGCCCGAACCCAGGCACAGGCTGTCGGTGATGCCCTCCTGCGGGCCGTCCCCGGGATCAGCGTGAAGTACGTGCTGGTCGAGACAAGGGGCGATGCGAACCAGAGCACCCCGCTGCACCAGATGGGCGGGCAGGGAGTGTTCGTGAAGGAGGTGCAGCGCGCCGTGCTCGATGGTGATGCCGACATTGCGGTGCACAGCGCGAAGGACCTCCCGTCGGCCGACGCCGACGGACTCGTCATTGCTGCGTACACCGAGCGACGTTCCGCGAACGATGTCCTCGTCGGTCTCCCGCTCGCCGGTCTCCCGCAGGGCGCGAAAGTGGCCACCGGGTCGGTGCGCAGGCGGGCGCAGCTCGCGCGCGTGCGGCCGGACCTTGAGTTCGTGGAACTGCGCGGGAACATAGAGACGAGGCTGTCCAAGGTGCCCGACGGCGGGTCGGTGGTGATGGCACGTGCGGCACTCGAGGTGCTCGGGCTCCTGCATCTCGTCGCGGAGGACCTGGATCTCGACACCGCGGTGCCGATGGTCGGCCAGGGCTGTGTTGCCGTCGAGGCGCGCGCCGACGACACGGCAACCCTCGAGGTCGTCGCGTCGGTCGACCACGCGGCAACGCGTCGTGCCGTGGAGACGGAGAGGGCGTTTCTCGCCGAACTCGGTGCCGGCTGCACGCTCCCGGTGGCCGCCCACCTGGGTGCGGACGGTGTCCTGAGGGCGTTCATGGCGAACGACGATGACAGTGTGCAGATCTCCGGCGAGGTCGGTCTCACCGAGGACCACGTCACGGTCGGCCGTGCCGCGGCGGACAGGTGCCGCCGTCTGCTGGCGGGAAGCGACGCCGGTGACTGAACCGCTGTCGGGAAGGTCCGTCGTGATCACGCGGGCCGCCAACCAGAACGCCACGCTGCGCGCGTTGCTCGAGGAGCTCGGCGCCGACGTTGTCGAGGTGCCGCTCATCTCGATCGAGGAGCCCGAGGACGAGGGCCGCGAGCGCGACGCGATGCTCCAGCGGCTCGAGCAGTTCGACTGGGTCGTCGTCACGTCAACGAACGGCGCGGAGCGTGTTGCACCGTTCCTCTCTGCCGCACGCGCCGCGGGCGACACCCCGGTGCTTCCTCACCTCGCCGCTGTCGGTCGTGCGACGGCGCGCGTGCTCGGTTCCACCGCGGACCTCGTGGCCGAACCCGCACGGTCCTCGGTGCTCGCCGCGGAGTTCCCGGACGGGAACGGCGAGGTGCTGCTCGTGCAGGGTGACCTTGCCGATGACGGACTCGAGGTCTCGATCGCGGCGAAGGGGTGGTCGGTGACGAAAGTCGTGGCCTACCGCACCGTGACGGTGCGGCCGTCTGCAGAACAGCGGGGCCCGGCACTCGCCGCGGATGTGCTGCTTCTTGCGTCCGGGAGCGCCGCGGGGGCATGGTTCGATGCGTTCGGCCCGGACACTCCTCCGGTCGTGGTCAGCATCGGGCCGTCCACCACCCGCGCCGCCGAACAACTGGGCATCTCCGTCACGGCGACAGCCGACGAACAGACGCTCGAGGCGATGATCCGCACCGCCGCCAATAGCATCGGGGCGTGACTTTCCCCGTCTCGCGGCCCAGGAGACTGAGGTCCACCGCCGCGTTCCGTGACCTCGTGGCAGAGACGAGACTCCACACGAGCGACCTCGTGGCGCCGCTGTTCGTGCGCGAGGGGATCGACAGCCCCGTGGCTGTCGCGTCGCTGCCGGGTGTCGTCCAGCACACGCTCGGGTCCTTGTCGGCCGAGGTGAGGGAACTCGTCGCCCTCGGCATCCGAGGCGTGATCCTCTTCGGCATCCCGTCAGTGAAGGACGACACCGGTTCGGGCGCGCACGACCCCGACGGCATCGTTCAGGTGGCGCTGCGCCGGCTCCGCGAGGAGAACGGCGACTCCGTGGTGCTGATGGCGGACCTGTGCGTGGATGAGTACACGTCGCACGGTCACTGCGGCGTTCTCGCCGCCGACGGGAGCGTCGACAACGATCTCACCCTCGAGGTGTACAGGAAGGCCGCGCTCGCGCAGGCGGCGGCGGGTGCGCACGTCGTGGCACCGAGCGGGATGATGGACGGCCAGGTGGGCGCGATCCGCGCGGCACTCGACGGCGCGGGCCACGCCGGCACCGCGATCATGGCCTACTCGGCGAAGTATGCGTCGGGTCTGTACGGCCCGTTCAGGGACGCAGTCGACGTGCAGATCGAGGGCGGAGGGGACCGCAAGGGCTACCAGCAGGACTGGCACAACGCCCGTGAGGGACTGCGCGAGGTGAGGGAGGACATCGAACAGGGCGCCGACATCGTGATGGTGAAACCGGCGGTGACGTACCTCGACGTGATCTCGGCAGTGCGTTCGCTCACCGACCTCCCGGTGGCCGCGTACCACGTGAGCGGCGAGTACTCCATGATCAAGGCGGCGGCCGCGAACGGCTGGATCGACCATGACACGGTTGCACTCGAGCAGCTCACCGCGGTGAAGCGTGCGGGTGCCGACATCATCCTCACGTACCTCGCGCGTTGGTTCGCCGAGCAGCAGAACGGCTGAGTCCCCGTGTCGGTCCCGTACTGCGACGCTTCCGCGTGCCCGGCCGCCGGCTGCACAGCGGTGACGTGCCGGGGGCTCGGCATGCCCTCGAACGATGCGTTCTTCGGGCGCTCGAGCACGGTCATCCCCGGCGGGGTCAACTCCTCCATCCGCGCATTCCGCTCCGTGGGCGGACGTCCGTACACGGTGTCGCGTGCCGCAGGTGCCCGCGTGTGGGACGTCGAGGGCCGCGAGTACCTCGATCTCGTGCAGAGCTACGGCGCGATCATCCTCGGTCACGCCCACCCGAAGGTGGTCGAGGCCGTGTCACGCGCCGCAGCCGACGGAACGTCGTACGGTGCACCGACGCCGCGCGAGATGAAGCTCGCGGAGGAGATCACCGCGCGGGTCCCTTCGTGCGACCAGGTTCGCTTCATGAACAGCGGCACCGAGGCAACCAGCACCGCGGTGCGCCTCGCGCGGGGCGCAACGGGACGCAAGAGGGTGGTCACGTTCCACGGGAACTTCCACGGCGCGACCGACGCGCTGCTCGCGGCCGGTGGCAGCGGTCTCGCCACGCTCGGGTTGCCCGGCACCGCGGGCGTGCCCGAGGAGGCGGTGGCGAACACGTGGGTGCTGCCGTACAACGAGGTGCCTGTTCTTGATGACGACGTGGCGGCCGTGTTCGTGGAGCCGGTGGCGGCGAACATGGGTGTGGTCGCACCTGCACCGGGCTTCCTCGAGGGGTTGAGGGTCGAGTGCGACCGCGTCGGCGCGTTGCTTGTGTTCGACGAGGTGATCACCGGGTTCCGTCTCGCGCGCGGCGGGGCGCAGGCGAAGTACGACGTGCGCGCCGATCTCACGTGCTTCGGGAAGGTCATCGGTGGTGGGCTCCCCATCGGCGCGGTCGGCGGCCGTCGCGATCTCATGGAGACCCTCTCGCCGCTCGGCCCCGTGTTCCATGCGGGCACCCTCGCCGGGAACCCTCTTGCCACCGCGGCAGGCCTCGCCACCCTCGACCTGCTCACTGACGACGTCTACATCGAGTTGATGGCGCGCGCGAGACGGCTGGCTGCGTTGCTGCGCGATGTCTTCTCCTCCCACGGCGTCAGTGCGTTGTTCCCCGTGGTGGGCACCCTCGTCGGCATGTACCTCGGTGATGCGTTGCCTGCGGCGCCCGTGAACTTCGCGGGTGCAAAGACCACGGACGAGGCGCTGTATGCGCGCGTGTTCCATGCGCTGCTCGACGCCGGCGTCGCACTCGCTCCCGGTGCCTACGAGGCGCTGTTCCCCGGTGTGGCACACGACGATCCGGTGCTCGACGAGCTCGCCACCCGCGTGGACACCGGGTTGCGTAGCCTCGGCGCGTGAGCCGTCGCCTGCCTGTCCTCGTGGCGGTCGTCGCTGTCGCGGCGGCATCGGGTGCCCTCTTCGCGTCGTTGCGCGGTTCGCCTGCGGCGAGCGGTCCGGTGCTGCGCAGGATCGACCTCGTCGCCGCGGTCGACTCGGTCGCGGCCGACCCTGATTGGTCCTTCGACGGTGAAGTCACAACGGGCGATGCGAGCTTCGTGCTCGACGATCTCCGTGTGCTCAACGTTCCGCGGGGCACCAACACCGGCCGCCATGACATCGCGCCGCAGTGCACTGACCTCGTCACGCCCCGCGGGTGCATCCTCCTGGCGGACATGCTCGGCGAGGCGGTCGTGTGGTTCGCTCTCGTGCCGGCGTCCGGTCCGAAACCTGCCGAGGAACTCGTGCTCCCCGGCATCGTGGACATGATGGAGAACGGTGACGAAGGCGTGTTCACGAACGGCTGGGTGATTCCACTCGCCGCGCCGACGAAGCGCGTCTGCGAGGGCACCGACACGCCGCACCTGCGCGATTTCATCACCCGTTTCCCGGGTGACCGGGCAAGGAGCATCGTGGACCTGCGCACTGACCGGATCGTGCGCGTGGAGTGTGCCGGCTGACTCGGGGTACCGTTCGGTCGTGGCAGACGCAGGCGACAACGCACGCACGGGGGCAGGGGAGTTCCCCATCGCGGCCTTCATCGGGATGACAATCGACAGACCCGGTCCCGGCCGGGCGGTCGCCCGGGTGAGCGCCAACGAGTCACACCACAACCCGCACGGGTTCGTGCACGGGAGCGTGGTGTTCACCCTCGTCGACACCTCGATGGGTGCCGCGGTCATGTCGATGCTCCCCGAGGGCCAGCGGTGCTCCACGATCGAGTGCCAGGTGCGTTTCCTGAGGCCGGTAGTCGGGGCCGACCTCGTGTGCGAGACCTCGGTGACCAAACCAGGCCGCCGCGTGTTCCATCTCGAGTCCAGGGTGACGACCGCCGACGGCAAGATTGTCGCCACCGGCACCGGAAGCTTCGCGGTGATCGACTCCGAGTAGTCGTCAGGCGTTGGGGAACGCGCGGGCGATGCGCGCTGCCGCCACGTAGGCCAGTTCGGCGGGACCCTTCTCGTCGTCGCGGAGGAGGTTCGCCATGATCCGCAGCACCCACTCCATGAGCGTGCGGCTCTGCATCCCGACCCTCGACAGCTCCCTCATGAGAGCCGGCCTGCCGATGATCCGCGCGAAGAGGCGTGCCACCTTGAAGTACTCGCCGTACTCGTCGTCGACCAGTTGCTGATAGCGACGCAGCGCGGCCGGGTCGCCGCTCGTGAGCGCATCACCGATCACCTCTGCGGCCATCCGCGCGGTCTCGTACGCGTAATCGATTCCCTCGCCGTTGAAGGGGTTCACCGAACCGGCTGCGTCGCCCACGACGATGTACGACGGTCCGACCTTCGGTCCCACCGAGCCTCCCATCGGGATGCGCCCGCTCGTGGCGCGCTGCGTGGGGCCGGCGGGGTCGATTCCCCAGCTGTCGGCCACCATGTGCGCGTATGCATCGAGCAGATGCGTGGTGTTCACGCTCTTGAAGTCCCGGAACGTCGAGAGCAGGCCCACGCCGATGTTGATGGTGCCGTCACCCACGGGGAAGATCCAGCCGTACCCCGGCATCGAGTTGCCGTTGCGGTCCTTCACGTCGAGCGCCGACTCGATCCACGGCTCGTCGTGGCGCGGGCTCTCCCAGTACGTGCGGATTGCCGTGCCGTACGGCATCTCCTTCGCCCGGGACGTGCCGAGCGCGCGGCCGAACCGTGAGTTCGCCCCGTCGGCAATCACCACGTACTTCGCGCGCATCTCGAACGTGCGCCCCGCCGCCTTGTCGGTGATGACGGCACCGCGCAGCAGACCGCGTTCCATCACCGGCTCGTGTGCCTCGTGCCCCTGGAGAAGTTCGGCGCCCGCCGCCTCGGCGTTCATCGCGACCATCGCATCGAGCTCGCGCCGGCGCACCACGTACCCGTGCTGCGGGTACACCGAATGCTCGGGCCACTGCAACTCGAGAGCCTTGCCGTGTGCCGTCGCGCGCAGGCCCTCGTAACGGTGGTACCTCGTGAGACCGCCCGCGAGCCCCATGTCGGTCAACTGCTTCACCGCGCGAGGGGTGAGCCCGTCACCGCAGGTCTTCTCCCGGGGGAACGTCTTCTTCTCGACAACCGTCACCGCGTGGCCGGCACGTGCGAGCCAGTACGCAGCGGCGGCCCCCGCCGGACCACCACCGATCACGAGCACGTCGGTGTCACGCGGCGGGGAGTCTGGGGTTGCGGGTGCGTCTGCCATGTGCCTGCGTTCCGTCACGTCGATCGGTGCGCCGTCACGATACGCATGACGAGGGAGGAATCGTCCCGCACGGAGCGGGCACCAAGGTGACGCGTGTTACTTGGCGACCGAGGCGCGGGGCTCTGTGCCCACCGCTGACGGCTTGTTCGGGAGGGCCGCGAAATCCTTCTCGACGGTGTCGAAGGAGGTGCCGCCGGTCTCGAGGGCCTTGAAGATCTCCGATTCCGGCGAGCACCAGGTCTCGTACTCGGCCGCCCACATCTCGCTCGTGCGGTCCGCGCCGGAGAGGTCGTAACGGATGTGGCACACCACGGCGAGGATCTCGGCCTCGGTGAGCGCGCCGCCCGCCTTCTCGCCCTGCATCGGCATCGCGTTGCCGTTGTAGGAGAGAGGAGCGTGCGCGCCGCCGTCGCGGTTCGGGTCGCCGTAGATCTTGAGTCCGGCGGCGACGAAGCGCTGGCTGCCGTTGTAGACGAAGTTCAGCTGGTCCTCGATCTTCGGGAAGGTCTTCAGCACCTCGCCCTGGTAGAGAACGCGGCCGGCACCGCCGGCACCATCTGCACCGTGGCACCCTGCACATCCGGAATAGACCGCCGTACCGATCGAGAGCGGACCGGCCTCGACCTTCTCTGCCGGCTTCATCGCGATGAAGTAGATGAATCCCCACACGGGGAGCATCGCGAGTGCCGACATCGCCCAGAACGGGATCTTCTTGCGGGCCACGGCCGTGCGCACCACGGGCGGCACGGGAGCCTCGACCTTCGCCACGGGGGCGGCCGCGGCACGCGCCGGGGCAGATGCGGTCGTGGCGGGGGCCGAACCGGTGGTGGCCGGAGCGTCTGCGGAGCCCTCGCCCGAGGCCGCGGCACGGCGCGCCTTTGAGCGGTTCAGCAGATGCTCGGGAATCTCGGTCACTCGGCCACCTCGGGACTCGGCTGTGCGGTGAGCGGAACCCGGGGGCTACGACGCAACGTGGCGCGGCGGAGCGGACCCGGGAGTCACTCGGGTCCCACGATAGACAACGGGACGGGAGGGGAGACAATCAATCCCGCGTCCCAGCGGATGTCACTCGCACGTGTGCACGATCGTCGAGTCCTTGTGAACATGCGCAACGGGACCCAGGTCACGGCGGGGGAATGGCCCGTGGAAGGGGCTCCGTGGCTAGTGTTCTCGGTGGCTGGCACCACCAGCCGACCCCCAACACAGGTGGCCGGACAGGAACCCGGAGAAGCACGAAGGCAATGACCGCGATCGACATCCTCAGGTGGCCGGGCATGAACCAGGCCTTCATCGTGTCCTTTGTGCTGACCACTGTGCTGTGCCTGCTCATCCCGCAGTACGGCAAGCGCCGCGCCGTCGGCCGTCCCACATCGTGGGGCGAGGCCATCGTCGGTGCGACCTACGTCTTCTTCACCCTCTTCCTCGCCTTCGGGGTGGTTCCGCACCAGTTCATCGCCCATGCCGACCGCGAGCTGGGCTGGCGCAAGGACAGCATCCTCCACGGACCGTTCGGGATCCTGAAGCCGAAAGCACTCGGCGGTCCGTTCCCGTTCACCATTTCCTATGAGGCCGTCCGCGACCTCGTGGTGCTCGGCATCCACGGCTTCTACATGGTGCTCCTCATCTGGATCGCGGCGCAGTGGCAGAAGCGGGGCCAGAAGACCACCCCGGCAATCGAGACCTCGACGTACGGCCGGCCCCTGGCCAGGAAGGGTTGATCGCGGTGGCACGCACTGACGCGAACCCCCCCATGCCGGAATGGTCCACGGAGTACAGGCTCGTGGAGGTCGACCATGACTACCTCGCGAAGGCCGTGAAGCCCAAGCAGTTCATCCACATCGACCAGAGCGAATGCATCATGTGCGAGGGCTGCGTCGACATCTGCCCGTGGAAGTGCATCCACATGGTGACCCCTGAGGCAATCGCCGAGGCCGACGGCACCGAGCAGCCCGGGGCTGATCCCTCCGACAAGGTGATCTTCATCATCGACGACGACGTGTGCACGAGATGCGCACTGTGCGTCGACCGCTGCCCGACCGGGGTCATCATCCTCGGCAAGGCCGGCGCCCCCGATCCTGCGGGTGATTCCCACACCCGCACGAACAACCACGGATATGCCTACGGCATGAGGCTCTGAGGTACGCAAGACATGGCAAAAGTTCTCGACAACCCACGACCGACCGCGAAGGAACGGCTCGCCAAGGTGGGTCAGCAGATGCAGGGCAGCCAGGCCTGGAACTCCATCTTCCGGCCGGGCTCGATCTTCCGCAAGGGCTACACCGACAGCCCGCGCAACAGGTCGTACGTGATCATGAACTCGGTGCTCTACCACCTCCACCCCGTGAAGGTGAAGAGGCACGCGGTGAAGGTCTCCTACACGCTCTGTCTCGGTGGCCTGTCGTTCTTCCTCTTCATCCTGCTGACGGTCACGGGAATCTTCCTGATGTTCTTCTACCGACCCACGGGTGCGAACGCTTGGCAGGACATCCAGACCCTGCAGACGTCGGTCACCTTCGGTCTGTTGGTGCGCAACATGCACCGCTGGGGCGCTCACCTCATGGTGCTGTCGGTGTTCCTCCACATGGCGCGTGTCTTCTACCACGGTGCATACAAGCCGCCGCGCGAGTTCAACTGGGTGATCGGTGTCGTGCTGCTCACCCTCACCCTGCTGCTCTCGTTCACCGGCTACCTGCTGCCGTGGGACCAGCTGGCGTTGTGGGCGGTGACGGTCGGAACGAACATGATGGGCTATTCACCGCTGGTGGGCAGCCAGGTGCGGTTCGTGCTGCTCGGCGGGGTCGAGATCGGCAGCGAGACCTTGCTGCGCTGGTACGTGCTCCACGTGATCATGCTCCCGTTCGTGATCATCATCTTCATGGCCATCCACTTCTGGCGAGTCCGAAAGGACGGCGGCATCTCAGGGCCGCTGTGATCGAGGAGCACCGACATGACAGAGATTCCTGAGCACCTCCTGAAGCGGGCACAGGCCGCCCGCGAGAAGGCAGCCGGTGGCGGCGGCGACGCAGGCGCCGGTGCCGGTGACCGCATCCCCGACCAGTTGCTCGACCGCACGAAGGCCGCCGACGGCGCCGCCGCCGTGGTCGCCGCGGCGCCCGCCGCGGGTGTCCCGGTCGGGGCGGGCCCCGGTGGCCACACCCAGCGCCTCCTCACGGTCGTGAAGTCGGGGTCCATCCAGGAGGCAAAGGCGGCCCCGGTCGACAAGGTGCACACCTGGCCGCACCTGCTGGCCGTCGAGTTCGTTGCGTCCCTGGCGTGTCTCGCGTTCCTGTTCGTGTTCTCGTGGGTCGTGAACGCCCCGTTGCTCCAGGCCGCCGACTTCAACAAGACCCCGAACCCGTCGAAGGCGCCGTGGTACTTCCTCGGTCTCCAGGAACTGCTCACCATGTTCCACCCGATGATTGCCGGCGTCACCCTGCCCGGCGTCGGCCTGCTCGGTCTGATGCTCGCGCCCTATCTCGATCGCAATGCCTCGAACAAGCCCGAGGACCGCAAGTTCATGACGTCGATGATGACGATGTTCCTCATGTTCTGGGCGGTGCTCACGATCATCGGGTCGTTCTTCCGCGGCCCGGGGTTCAACTTCATCTTCCCGTGGCGCGACGGGATCTTCTTCGAGCTGTAGGGAACGGCGCGCGCAGGAACAGCCAAGAGACGAACACGACGAACGAAACGACTGAGGGAACGACACGAACATGAGTACCGGAGCAATCATCGCGATAGTCGCAGTGGCGGCGGTCGTGCTCGGCGCACTGGTTGTGGTGACCACCGCACGCCAGACCGACGTGCGCGGTGCCGGCGCGCTCTCGCGGGAGACCCGCAAGCGCGACCGCAAGACCGGGATGACAGCAGGTGCCGCGACCGGACGCGAGGTGGAGGCCGCAGCCCGTTCCACGGCCGTTGCCGTCATCCCGCCCGCAGAAGTCGCTCCGTTCGTCGCGCCCGACCCGGAGGCAGTCGGGGTGTCGCGCCGCATGTTCTTCAATCGCAGTGCCGTCGCGATGATGAGCGCGAGCCTCGGTGCGTTCGGTGCATCGGTGCTTGCGTTCCTCTGGAAGGGCGCGGAGGGCGGTTTCGGTTCGAAGATCAACGTCGGTCGTCTGAGCGACGTTGTCGCCAACATCCGTGCCGGCGGCGGGTTCCTCTACTTCGCCGAGGCGCGTGCGTGGGTCACCGAGTACCCGGAGAGCGCGCTCGCAAAGGCCAAGACCGTCTACGGGAGCCAGTCACCGGTGCTCGCGGGGATGGAATCAGGGATCGTCGCCCTGTACCAGAAGTGCCCGCACCTCGGCTGCCGCGTCCCGGAGTGCAAGAGTTCGCAGTGGTTCGAGTGCCAGTGCCACGGCTCGCAGTACAACCGTGTCGGCGAGAAGAAGGCCGGCCCGGCGCCGCGCGGAATGGACCGCTTCGGTGTGTCCATCAGCAACGGCACGCTCACCATCGACACCGGGGCCGTGTTCGCAGGCCCGCCGATCGGCGTGAACACCACCGGCCAGGAGGCCGAGGGTCCGCACTGCATCGGCGCCACCGGGGGAGGTCACTGAGCGATGGTCGCATCCACGAGTGAGTCGATCGCATGGATCGTCCTTCTCGCCTCGCTCGCGGGATGGACGGTCTACGCGGTCGTGAACGTGCGCGGCGGTCGCCGCGAGGCGGGTTCAGAGCAGTACCTCGCCGCGAACCGAAAGCCGTACTACGACGACGAGGTGCTGGAGGGCAGCCGCCTCGAGCGGGTGCAGCTGCTCGGCCTCGCGTTCCTCGCGGTGATCACCGTCGCGCTGCCGCTGTACTGGATCATGGAGCCGAGCCGCCAGGAAGAGGCCCAGTTCGGGTTCGAGAAGCGGTTCGTCACCTGGGGCTCGAAGTTGTTCAAGCCCACAGCGGAGGGTGGCTTCAACTGCGCCGGTTGCCACGGCGGCATGAAGGCCACCGGTGGCGTTGCTCCGTACGCAGTCACCGACCCGAACACCGGCGAAGTGAAGTCAGTGTCATGGAAGGCACCGGCTCTCAACACCGTCCTGTACCGCTACAGCCCGGACGAGGTGAAGTTCGTGCTCAACTACGGGCGTCCGTTCTCGCCGATGTCGGCGTGGGGCACCATCGGCGGCGGCCCGCTCACCACGCAGGCGATCGACACCCTCGTGAACTACCTCGAGTCCATCCAGATCCCCCAGGAGAACTGTGACGAGACGCGCGGTTCGTTCGACCCCACCTGCACCGGCGGCTCGCTCCCGGCCGACAAGAACAAGGAGATCGAGGACGAGGCGAAGCGTCTCGTCGCGAACGGCACCTACTCGTCGATGGGTGAGGCGTACTTCAACCTCGATCTCAACGGCGGCGCGTACTCGTGCGCACGGTGCCACACGAAGGGCTGGTCCTACGGTGACCCGCAGGTCACCGGCGGCGGTGCTCTCGGCCCGAACCTCACCGGCGGTTCGTCCGTTCGCCAGTTCGCGAGCGTCGAGGACATGGTGGCGTTCCTCAAGGCAGGTTCCGAGCTCGGCAAGCGCTACGGCGCACAGGGCCAGGGCAGCGGCCGCATGCCTGCGTTCGGCCAGCTCTACACCGACGCCCAGATCCGCGAGATCGTCAACTACGTGAGGAGCCTCTGATGCTGTCGGCATTGCTGTCCGTCGGCTGGTCGCCGGAGATCCGCGGTTATCTCGTCCTGTTGATCATGGTGGGCACGCTCATCGGGGGCACCTACCTCATCCTCGGCACCAACCTCGGTGCACGCCTCGGGTTCCAGGTCGCGATGTGCGCGCTGGCCGGCTGGATGCTCTGCATGGCGGTCATCTGGGCGGTCTACGGCATCGGACTGAAGGGCCCCGACCCAACATGGAAGCCCGCCGAGCCGGTGGCACTCGTGAGGGACGGGGCGAACCTGCACGTTGCCGAGGTCCTCGCGACCGCGCCGAAGGTCGAGGGCAAGACAACATCGGAGACCGCCGAGATCGTCGGTGAGCAGCTTCTCGCCGAGGGCTGGACGAAGCTCCCCGACTCCGCGCCGAGCCGCGGCCAGGCCGTTGCATCGGCGGACGCGATCCTCACCGTGGAGGCGGAGGAGTTCAAGGTCGGTGAGTACGTTCCTGTCGCGGTGTACGACCGCGGGGGCGAGCGCTGGCCGAAGATCAACGACTCGCTCGACTTCATCGCGTTCAAGCACGATCCGCGCTATGCGGTGGTCGAGGTCGCCGCGCTCAAGCCCCAGCGCTCCGAGCCCGGTCGTGCGCCCGCACGCGCCGAGATCGACGACACCCAGCCGCACCGTTACGTGGTGATGATCCGCGACCTCGGCGCGCGACGCCGGCCCGCGTTCCTCATCGCGCTCGGCTCCGGGATCATCTTCTTCCTGCTCGCATGGTCGCTCCACCGTCGTGAGGCGTTCGTCCGGCAGAACCTCGCGCTGAAGGCGTAGGCACGCCGTGGGCCAGTACCTTCCGATCGTCGCCCTGACGGTGCTGGCAATCCTGTTCGGGGTACTCAGCTTCGTGGCGTCGGGTCTGCTCGCGCCGTACAAGCCGAACAGCGCGAAGGAAGCCCCGTACGAGTGCGGCATCGTGCCGAGCCGGGACAACCCCGAGCGCTTCCCCGTGAGTTTCTACGTGATCGCGATGCTCTTCATCATGTTCGACATCGAGATCATCTTCATCTACCCGTACGCGGTGTCGAACGGCGATCTCGGTTCGTTCGGGCTGATCGAGATGGTCGCGTTCAGCGCCGTCTTCTTCGTTGCGTTCGTGTACGTGGTCGCGCGCGGCGCGCTCGAGTGGGGCCCGCTGCGGAGCATCGAGTCCGGTGACCGCCCGGTTGCCGACGACGACCTCGTGAGGACCACCCGCGCCGCGGGCGGCGTGAAGGTCGTGGGACTCGAGGGCAGGGGCGAGGCCGCCTGATGGGCACCGTGCGCAACGTCCTCGATGAAGGCCTCGCCGGCCTCGACCACAACTTCGTCACCGGCAAGATCGAGGACCTCATCAAGTGGGCGCGCTCGCGCAGCAGCTGGGGTGCGTCGTTCGGTCTGGCCTGTTGCGCGATCGAGATGATGGGAACCGGTGCCTCGCACTACGACCTCGCACGGTTCGGCATGGAGGTTTTCCGGGCGTCACCGCGCCAGGCCGACATCATGATCGTGGCGGGCCGAGTCAGCCAGAAGATGGCGCCGGTGCTGCGACAGGTGTACGACCAGATGATGGAACCCAAGTGGGTCATCAGCATGGGTGTGTGTGCCTCGAGCGGCGGCATGTTCAACAACTACGCCATCGTGCAGGGAGTCGACCAGATCGTCCCGGTCGACGTGTACGCACCCGGGTGCCCTCCCACTCCCGAGACGCTCATCCACGCCATCGAGACGCTGCACCAGCTGATCGAGGACGGCGAGATCATGCGCCGTCGCCAGGAGAACGGCGGCGGAGCGAACTTCGAGATCCATGAGGTCCCCGCCGGCTCGACCGCATCGGTCTCCATCGGGACCAAGTCCACGATCGGGACGAACTGACCATGTCAGAGGCGAGCGCCGGGGGTACGGGTGTGCCCACCGTGCACGGGTGCCCCGAGGTCCCTTCCAACGGCCAGCGGGTCATCCATGTCCCCCGGGACCGATGGTCCGAGGTGGCACGTCTCCTTGTCGCGGATGGTTTCGACATGCTCGTCGACCTCACCGGGGTCGACTACCTGGGAATGGCCGGTCGCACCGTCGCACCGGGCGTCGCTGCCGAACGTTTCGAAGTGGTGGCGAACCTGCTGTCGGTGTCGCGTCGCGAGCGCATCCGTCTGCGCACGCAGGTTCCGGCCGATGACCCCACGGTGCCCAGCCTCTTCGACGTTCACCCCGGTGCGGAGGCACACGAGCGCGAGACGTACGACATGTTCGGCATCGTCTTTGGTGGTCACCCCGATCTCACGCGGATCCTGATGCCCGAGGACTGGAACGGTCACCCCCTCCGCAAGGACTACGACCCGGGCCGCATCCCCGTGCAGTTCAAGGGGGCGAACGCATGACGATCGCCGATGTGGGTCCGCGCGAGCGCACGGTGTCGGCAGGCACCTCCGAGGGCGGACAGGAACTGTCGCCGCGCGCAGGAATGGGCGCGAAGGAACTTCTGCGCGAGGTGGGTGCCGTTCTGCGGATGAGCGAGGCCGAGGCCGCCGCACTCGCGCAGGTCCAGCCGGACCCGGACGAGGACCAGACCATGATCATCAACATGGGTCCGCAGCACCCGTCCACGCACGGCGTGCTGCGCCTCATGCTGGAACTGCAGGGCGAGACCGTGCTGCGGTGCAAGCCGGTGATCGGCTACCTGCACACGGGGATGGAGAAGACCGGCGAGCAGCTCACGTACATGCAGGGCGGCACCAACGTCACCCGCATGGACTATCTCTCGCCGTTCAACAACGAGCTCGTGTTCTCGATGGCGGTGGAGAAGCTGCTCGGCATCGACGGTGACATCCCCGAGCGGGCGGTGTGGATGAGGATGCTGCTCAGCGAGATGAACCGCATGAGCAGCCACCTCCTCTTCCTCGCCACCAACGGCATGGACATCGGTGCGGTTTCGATGATGCTCTACGGCTGGCGCGAGCGCGAGGAGGTGCTGCGCTTCTTCCAGAAGGTCACCGGCCTGCGGATGAACCACAACTTCATCCGTCCCGGCGGTCTCGCGGCCGACCTGCCTGCCGGCTGGCGCGACGATGTGCTCGACATCCTCGGGATGCTCCCCGGTCGCCTCGAGGAGTACGAGATCCTCATGAACGGCCAGCCGATCTGGCGTGACCGCCTGCAGGGAGTGGGCACCATCACCGCGCGGGAGGCCGTTGCGCTCGGCGCGACCGGGCCGATCCTGCGCTCCACCGGTGTCGCTTGGGACCTTCGCCGCGACATGCCGTACCTGCGCTACGACGAGATGGAGTTCGACGTGGTCGTGGGGGAGCACGGCGACGCATACGACCGTTACGCCATCCGCCTGAACGAGATACGGGAGTCGATGGGCATCGTGCGCCAGATCCTCGAGCGGATGCCGTCGGGTGACTACCGCATCCAGAACAAGAAGGTCACGCCGCCTCCGCGGGCACGCATCGACGAGTCGATGGAGGCACTGATCCACCACTTCAAGATCTTCACCGAGGGTTTCAAGGTGCCGGAGGGCGAGACATACGTCGCGATCGAGAGCCCGCGCGGCGAGATCGGCTGCTACATCGTGAGCGACGGTTCGGCGAACCCGTACCGCATCCACATGCGCGCACCGTCGTTCGTGAACATCCAGGCGATGCCGCACATGATGCGCGGCGGCCTCGTGGCCGATGCGGTCGCCGTGATCTCCTCTGTCGATCCTGTTCTTGGCGAGGTGGACCGCTGATGGCGCGCCTCTCCGACGAGAACACGAAACTGGCGCGCGAGATCATTGCCCGCTACCCCAAGCCGCGCTCTGCGATGATCCCGTTGCTGCATCTCGCACAGGAGCAGGACGGCTGGGTCACCGAGGATGCGATGGCACACATCGGTGAGCTGGTCGGGGCAACCCCGGCCGAGGTGTACGGCACTGCGTCGTTCTACGAGATGTTCAAGTTCCATCCCGTGGGGAAGTACGTCATCAACATCTGCGGAACGATGTCGTGCGCGCTGATGGGCGCCGAGGACCTCATGCACCACGCGGAACAGAAACTGGGTGTGCGCATGGGCGGCACCACCGAAGACGGAATGTTCACCCTCGAGCGTGCCGAGTGCCAGGCCGCGTGCACCGAGGCACCGTGCCTGCAGACGAACTACCGCTTCAGTTTCCGCGTCACCAACGAGTCGTTCGATTCGCTGGTCGACGACCTCCGCGCCGGCAGGCTCGACAACGAGGTTCCGTCGCACGGCACCGTGGCACGCGTGCGTCAGAGCATTCCTCCCGACCGGCAGGCCGGCATTCACCCCCCCGACGAGGTCAGGGACGCGCCCGAATGGTTCGACGGGAGGCCCGCACTGTGAGCGCCGGAGGCACCAATCCCTTCGCACCGGGCTTCTACGAGGGCAACCGTCCGCGCGTCGTCACCTCGCGTTTCGGTCTCGAGGACAGCCACACCATCGAGCGTTACCTCGCCACCGGCGGGTACGACGGGCTGCGCCGGGCGCTCGGCCGTGCGGCATCCGAGGTGCACGAAGAGGTGAAGTCTGCGACCATCCTCGGCCGCGGTGGCGCCGGGTTCCCCGCCGGCAACAAGTGGGGCCTCACGCCTGCCGGTGTGTGGCCGCGGTACCTCGTGGTGAACGGCGACGAATCCGAGCCCGGCACCTACAAGGACCGCCTGCTGATGGAGCGTGACCCGCACCAGCTGATCGAGGGATGCCTCATCGCCTGCTACGCGGCCGGGCTGTCGCAGTGCTTCCTCTACATCCGCGGCGAGATGGCTCTCGCGCAGGAGCGCGTCGCGAAGGCCCTCAATGATGCCTACGCCGCCGGGTACATCGGCCGCAACATCATGGGTTCGCGTTTCTCCGTGGACATCGTGCTCCACTGGGGCGCCGGCGCATACGTGGTGGGAGAAGAGACCGCGTTGATCGAGTCGCTCGAGGGCAACCGCGGGATGCCGCGCCTCAAGCCGCCGTACTTCCCTGCGGCAGTCGGTCTGTACGGCAAGCCGACCATCGTGAACAACGTGGAGACCCTGTCGAACCTGCCGTGGCTGATGGTGAACGGTTCCGCCGCGTACACCGCGATCGGAACCGCCACGTCGCCCGGCACGCGGATGGTCGCGGTGTCCGGCCACGTCAAGCGCCCGGGTGTCTATGAGATCGTGAACGGCACCACCACGTTCCGCGACCTCCTCTTCGGCGAGGAGTTCTGCGGCGGAATGCGCGAGGGACGCACCCTGAAGGCATTCGTGCCGGGCGGTGGCTCCGCCCCGTGGTTCCTGCCCGACCAGCTCGATCTCCCGTTCGAGGCCAGCCAGGTCGGGCCGGCCGGTTCCATGCTCGGTTCGGGCGCGGTGATGGTGATGGATGACACCACCGACATCCCGCGTGCCGCTCTCACTCTCACCCGTTTCTACGCACACGAGTCCTGCGGAAAGTGCACACCGTGCCGCGAGGGCGGCACGTGGCTCGAGAGGATCCTCAGCCGCATCGTCGACGGCAAGGGAACCGATGCCGATCTCGACCAGTTGCTCGAGGTCGGCGGCTCGATCTGCCCGGGATCGTTCCCGCATGCATCGAGCGAGGCTCTCGGCATCCCTGCCGTTCCGTTCCCGTACCGGATGAACACGATCTGCTTCGTCGGTCCTTCCGCGTACGTGCCGGTGCATTCTGCGCTCACCCTCTTCCGCAGTGAGTTCGAGTCCCGGGTGACCAGGCGCGTGCGGATCCCGGTCACGGCCGCAGGGGGTGGCGAATGAGCACGGGCACCGACGGCACCGGCACGGAGAACGAGGTCCCCTCGGACCCGAACGCAGTGTCCATCACGGTGAACGGCCGTGCCGTCACGGCGCGCAAGGGCGAGATGATCATCGCCGCAACCGACCGCGAGGGCGAGTACGTGCCGCGGTTCTGTTACCACCCGCGCATGAGTCCCGTCGGGATGTGCCGGCAGTGCATGGTGGAGGTCGATGGTCCGCGCGGCCCCATGATGGTGGTGTCGTGCATGACGCCAGTTGCCGAGGGCCAGGTCGTGCGCACCGACACAGAGCAGGTGAAGCGTGCGCAGGAGGGAATGATCGAGCTTCTGCTCGCCAACCACCCGCTCGACTGCCCGGTGTGCGACAAGGGAGGCGAATGCCCGCTGCAGGACCAGGCCTTCAGCCACGGTCCCGGCGAGAGCAGGTTCGTGGAGGAGAAGCGCCACTACGAGAAGCCGATCCCGATCAGTGACCTCGTGTTCCTCGACCGCGAGCGCTGCATCCTCTGTGACCGTTGCACGCGTTTTGCCCGTGAGGTCGCCGGTGACCCGTTGATCTCGTTCACCCAGCGCGGCAACAACACGCAGGTGATGACTTTCCCCGACGAGCCGTTCTCCTCGTACTTCTCCGGCAACACCGTGCAGATCTGCCCCGTGGGTGCGCTGACCGCGCAGCCGTACAGGTTCAAGGCGCGTCCGTGGGATCTCGAACAGCGGGAGAGCACCTGCACGACCTGCAGCGTCGGTTGCCGGGTCGTCGTGCAGTCGAGCCGCGACGAGATCGTGCGCTACCAGGGCGTGGACAGCGACCCCGTGAACTGGGGCTGGCTGTGCGACCGCGGACGGTTCGACTTCCAGGCGGTGAACTCGGCGAACCGCCTCGAGAAGCCGATGGTGAGGGTGAACGGAACATTGACCGAGACCTCGTGGACGGCCGCGCTCGATGCAGTGGCGAGGGCGATGCGTGAGTCCGCCGGGTCGGTCGCGGTGCTCGGCGGCGCGCGCGGGACGAACGAGGACGCGTTCATGTGGGCCCGTCTCGCCGATGCAGTCGGCAGCACCATGACCGATGCCCAGCTCGACGACGGTCTCCCTGCATCCGTGTTCGGTCTCCCGCAGGCCACCATCGACTCCGCGTGTGCATCGTCCACGGTGGTTCTCCTGGCACCGGACCTGAAGGAGGAGCTGCCCGTCCTCCACATCCGTCTGCGCGACGCGGCCGCACACCGTGGCGTGCGGATCATCGAGGTTGCCTCGCATGAGTCGGGTCTCACGGCACACGCATGGAAGAGCGTTCTGTGCGAACCCGGGACGCAGCAGGACGTGGTCCGGTCGCTCCTGTCGGACCCCACGGTGCGCGCGCAGGTCGGATCCGGTCCGGTGACCGTTGTTGCGGGCCGGCCGAACCTCGCCGAGTCCGCCTCGTTCACGGTGGCGGCCGTTCACGAGGTTCTCTCTGCCGCGCCGTCGGCCCGGGTGCTCCCGGTGCTCCGGCGCGGGAACGTGAGGGGCGCACTGTCCGTCGGGCTCGCACCGCGCGCAGGGAACGATGCCGCCGCGATCCTGGACGCGGCGTCTCACGGCAAGGTGGGCTGCCTTGTTCTCCTCGGCGCCGATCCGCTTACCGACGTGCCCGACGCCGGTCTCGCGCGCAGGGCCGTGTCCGGCGCGCGGTTCGTGGTTGCTGTCGACACCTTCCTCTCCGGGAGTGCGCAGCAGGCCGACGTGGTCCTGCCCGCCGCGGCCTTCGGTGAGAAGGAGGGCACCACCACGAACCTCGAGGGCAGGGTGTCGAACGTGGTGCAGAAGATCACACCCCGCGGGACGTCCCGGGCCGACTGGATGGTCGCGGCGGAGCTCATGAGATTGCTCGGGCAGGATTCCGGGGTCACCACGCTCGCACAGGTGCAGCAGATGATGTCCTCGTCGCTCGGCAGTTTCGGGGCGGCCGTCGTGTCACCCGACGCGCGGCGCAACGGGGTGCTCGCATCCTCGCCGCCCGCCCCACCGGCACCGGCGGGCGCCGGCGCGGTGCCGCGCAACTCCTACGACTTCCGTCTAGTGGTGTCGCGTCGTCTGTATGACGGTGCGGCCGGCACCGCCAACAGCCCGTCGCTCGCGGGTCTCGCTCCCGGAGCATCGGTGACGCTCCATCCGCTCGACGCCGAGAGGATCGGCGCATCCGAGGGGAGCACGGTCACGGTCTCGGCGTCGGGTCAGGGTGTCCGTCTTCCCGTGCTGTGTTCCGGTGCGGTGCCCCGGGGCGTGGCGCTCGTCCCGTTCAACCAGCCCGGCGACGACATCCGTTCGCTCGTGTCGAGGGGAAGCGACGTCACCGACGTGAGGATCGAGGCGAAGTGACCCCGCGTCTCCCTGCAGTCGACCCGATGCTCGAGGGCGGTCTCCTGTGGGCTCCTCTCCTCGTCGTGCTCGTGAAGGTGCTCGTCGTCTTCCTCGTGGGTCTCGTCGCAACCATGTTGATGGTGTGGTTCGAGCGCAAGGTGATCGCCGGGATGCAGAACCGCATCGGCCCGAACAAGGCCGGACCGTTCGGGTTGCTGCAGACGCTCGCCGACGGCACGAAGCTCTTCATGAAGGAGGACCTCATCCCGGAGCGCGCGGACAGGTTCGTGTTCAAGCTCGCGCCGTACCTGGCGTTCGTTCCCGCTTTCCTCGCCTTCGCGATCATCCCGCTCGGGGGCGACTGGAGCAACGGGAAGGCCGGCATGGTCACCCTGTTCGGCCAGCAGACCCGGCTGCAGCTCGCCGACCCGCCGGTGGGCGTGCTGTTCGCGCTCGCCATCTCGTCGATCGCCGTCTACGGGATCATGCTCGCCGGCTGGTCGTCGGGCTCGAAGTACCCGCTGCTCGGCTCGGTCCGCGCGTCGGCACAGATGGTGTCCTACGAGGCGGCGCTCGGGCTCTCGCTCGGTGCGGTGCTCCTCGTCGCGGGGACCCTGTCGACGAGCGGAATCGTCGGCCAGCAGGTGACACTCGGCGACTGGAACGTCATCACCACCGGGTTCGTGCCGTTCATCGTGTTCCTCATCGCGGCAACAGCCGAGCTGAACCGTCCGCCGTTCGACCTCGTGGAGGCGGAACAGGAGCTCGTGGGCGGTTTCAACACCGAGTACGCCTCGATCCGCTTCGCGCTGTTCTTCCTCGCCGAGTTCATGAACACCATCACCATGTCGGCCCTCATCGTGACCCTGTTCTTCGGCGGTCCGCAGCCCGTGTCGATCGGCAGCACCGTCCTCGACATCCCCTTCCTCCCGGGTGCCCTCGAGGGAACCGTGTGGCTGCTCCTCAAGGTTCTCGTGTTCCTGTACGTCTATGTCTGGTTCCGTGCAACATTGCCCCGCTTCCGCTACGACCAGTTGATGGACCTCGGGTGGAAGCTGCTCATCCCGGCATCGCTCGGCTGGTTCATGCTGCTCGCCGCTCAGCGGGTCGGCAACCGTGCCGGCTGGGACCGCTGGACGGTCACTCTCGTCACCGCACTCGTCATTGTCGGTGCGTACGCACTGTTGCAGGCGGCGCTGAAAGTGAGCCGTGACAACCGTGAACGGGACGGGGCGGGTTTCTGATGGGTTATCTCGGCGGGTTCCTGGTCACCCTGCGCCAGCACGGGTACCGCAAGAAGGTCACCACGGAGTACTCCGGCGGCCGCGTGTGGCGCCGCAAGAAGGATGACTCCCGCGACAGGAAGATCGACAAGCCGGAGCGCCTGCACGGCCGCCATGTGCTGAACAGGTACGAGGACGGCATGGAGAAGTGCATCGGGTGCGAACTGTGCGCCGGGGTCTGTCCTGCGCGGTGCATCTACGTGCGCGGCCGCGACAACGACCCCGACAACCCGACGTCACCGGGGGAGCGGTTCGGCTTCGTCTACGAGATCAACTACCTCAGGTGCATCCACTGTGACCTGTGTGTGGAGGCGTGCCCCACCGAGGCCATCACGGAATCGAAGCTGTTCGAGTTCTCGTTCACCAACCGGCAGGACGCGATCTACACGAAGGACGAACTCCTCGTGGACGACGCCGGTCACCCCCGTCAGCTTCCATGGGAGGACTGGCGCGAGGGGGAGGACACCCACACGTCCGGCTGGATGCGCGCGACCGCCCCGTCGGGTGACGCGGGCTTCGAGGGGGTCGTCTCGTGGAGCGGTGAACTCGGCCACGGCGTGCGTGCGCCCGAGCCGGTGCAGTCCGAGCGGGACGCGGAGGACAACTGATGGAGTTGTTCGTGTTCGTGTGTGCCGCCGCCATGGCGCTCGTGGGCGCTCTGGGCGTGGTGTCGAGGAGCAACCCGGTGCACGCGGCCCTGAGCCTCGTCCTCACGTTGTTCGGCGTGGCGGTCCTGTTCGTCCAGCAGGGTGCACACTTCCTCGCGGCCGTGCAGGTGATCGTCTATGCGGGTGCGATCGTGGTGCTGTTCCTCTTCGTGATCATGCTGCTCGGCGTCGACCGGGCGGAGAACCTGCAGGTCGAGCCGCTCGCCTCGCAGCGCCTGCTCGCCGCGGTGATGGGAACAGCGATGGTCGGGCTGCTCACTGCCGCCGTCCTCACCTCGGACTCCGCCGTGGTGCGCTCCGGCGGCGGGCTCAACCCCGCCACGGTCGACTCACCCGACGCGAACCTCCGGCAGGTGGCCGCCTCGATCTTCGGCGAGAACGTGTTCGCCTTCGAGATCACGTCGGTCCTCCTCGTTGTCGCAGTGGTCGGAACGGTCGTCCTCGCGAGGCGAATCCCCGCCGGTCGAGACGGGGGCGCAGAATGACCCTCGCGGCGATCGCACCCACCGCAAGCTGGTTCCTCGTCCTTGCCGCCGTGCTTTTCTCGATCGGCACGGTCGGTCTTCTCGTGCGCCGCAACCCGCTCGTGATGTTCATGTGCATCGAACTGATGCTGAACGCCGTGAACCTCTCGTTCGTGTCCTTCGCCCGTGCGCACGGTGACATAGGGGGCCAGACGGCCGTCTTCTTCGTGATGGTGGTTGCCGCCGCAGAGGTCGTGGTGGGCCTCGGCATCATCGTGTCCATCATGCGGCGCCGCACGGCCGCGAACGCAGACGACCTCTCGGTGCTGAAGGGCTGACGGACATGGCAGAACTCGTCTGGCTCGTGCCCGCGTTCCCGCTCGCCGGGTTCCTGCTGGTGCTCCTGTTCGGCCGGCGTCTCGGTGAGCCGCTCGCGGGTGTCATGGCCACCCTCATGACCGCCTCGTCGTTCGTCGTCACGGTGGGCGTCTACCTCGACCTTCTCTCCCGGACGGCAGAGGAGCGGCACGAGAGCGTGATCCTCTTCTCCTGGCTGCCCGTCGGCGGCCTGCACGTCGACATGGGATTCCTCGCCGACCCGCTCAGCATCACGATGGCACTCTTCGTCACCGGCATCGGCTCGCTCATCCACCTGTACGCGATCGGCTACATGCACGGTGACCCGAAGTTCAGCAAGTTCTTCCTGTACCTGAACCTCTTCGTCTTCTCGATGCTGATGCTCGTGCTGGGCGAGAACCTGCTCGTCACCTTCCTCGGGTGGGAGGGTGTGGGTGCCTGCTCGTACTTCCTCATCTCGTTCTGGCACACCCGCGGGTCCGCGGCCACCGCCGGCAAGAAGGCGTTCGTCACGAACAGGGTCGGTGACTGGGGGATGATGGTCGCGATGTTCCTCGCCTTCGCGGCGGCGGGGACGCTCTCCTACGAGGGTCTGAACCACGCCGCGCACGACGGCAGGATCGCGGCGGTCACCGCGACGGGCATCGCGCTCATGCTCTTCGTGGGGGCGTGCGGCAAGTCCGCACAGCTGCCGCTCTACATCTGGCTCCCCGACGCGATGGAGGGTCCGACACCGGTGTCGGCCCTCATCCACGCCGCCACCATGGTCACCTCCGGCGTGTTCCTCATGACACGAACTGCTCCGGTGCTCGCAGAGGCGTACCCGTGGGCGGCCGACGTGATCGCAACGGTGGGTGCGCTCACCGCGCTCTTCGCCGCGACGATTGCCGTCGCGCAGACGGACATCAAGAAGGTGCTCGCGTACTCCACCGTGAGCCAGCTGGGCTTCATGTTCCTTGCCGTCGGGTCGGGTGCGTACGTGGCGGCGGTGTTCCACATGGTGACGCACGCCTTCTTCAAGGCACTGTTGTTCCTCGGTTCCGGTTCCGTCATCCACGGGATGCACCACGAACAGGACATGCGCCGGATGGGTGCGTTGCGCAAGGTGATGCCGGTCACCGCGTTCACGTTCATCGTCGGTTGGCTGGCGATCGCAGGCGTGCCGCCGTTCGCGGGGTTCTGGTCGAAGGACGAGATCCTCCTGTATGCGTTCGCCAACAACAGGGCTCTCTATGCGGTCGGCGTCGTGACGGCATTGCTCACCGCCTATTACATGACCCGCCAGGTCATCATGGTGTTCTTCGGTGACGCCCGCTGGCATGACCGTGCGGAGGAGCACGGCGCGCACGGTGACGCCCACGAGCCGCACGAGAGCCCGTGGATGATGACTCTCCCGCTCGTCGTGCTCGCCGGCCTCAGCATCGTGGGTGGCGCGCTGCAGCTGCCGTTCTCGAAGAGCACCCATTTCCTCGAGCACTGGCTCGAGCCCGTGATCCACGGTTCCGAGGCGGACATCGCGGGCACGTGGGCGCACGACAACAAGTGGCTTCTGCTCGGGCTCGCGGTTGTCGTTGCCGCGGCAGGCATCGCTGCATCGGTGAACGTGTACGCGCGCGGAAAGGGCACGCCCGTCGAACCGGCGTTGCTCGCGGCCGGCTGGCGGTACGACGCCGCCGTGTCGGCCGTGGTCGGCGGGCCCGGGCGGAAGGTGTTCCAGGGGATTGCGGACACCGACGCGCGCGTGGTCGACGGTGCGGTGAACGGAACAGGCAGTGCAGTGAGGGCCCTCGCGGGGGTTCTCCGCCGGGGCCAGAACGGTTTCGTCCGGTCGTACGCCGCGTTGGTGACGGTAGGTGTCGTGGCTCTCCTCGCATGGTTCCTCGTGAGAGGGGTGCTGTGATGATCGCGGCCGGCGCAGCGCACTCCTTGTCCTCATTCCCCGTCCTGTCGGCGCTCGTGCTCGTCCCTGTCGCGGGCGCCCTGCTGGTTGCGCTCCTGAGCGAACGCCGGCCCGAGTTCGTGAAGCTCGCGGCACTCGCATCATCGGTCGCTACCGGCGGGATCTCCGTGTGGATGCTCTCGGCATTCGACACCCACGAGTCCGGGTACCAGTTCGTGTCCCGTCACGGCTGGATCGATGCGTGGGGCATCTCCTGGCATCTCGGCGTGGACGGCATCTCGCTCTTCCTCGTGGTGCTCACCGGGGTCCTCTTCCCGCTCGTCATCGTCGGCGTGGACCCGCACCACGACGAGAAGCGCTATCTCGCCTGGTTGCTCGTGCTCGAGGCCGGTGTGATGGGCAGTTTCCTCAGCCTCGATCTCTTCCTGTTCTTCCTGTTCTTCGAGATCGTGCTCGTCCCGATGTACTTCCTGATCGGGGGATGGGGCTATGACCGACGCGTGTACGCGGCCACGAAGTTCTTCCTCTACACGATGTTCGGGTCCGCCTTCATGCTCGTCGGCATCATCGCCACTGCCGTTCTCGCGCGCCGCGACGTCGGGTACCTCACGTTCGATCTCGTGCAGATCGCCGAGAAGGCCGGCTTCGCCGCCTCCACCGGGCGCTGGCTCTTCCTCAGTTTCGCCGTGGCGCTCGCGGTGAAGGTGCCGCTCTTCCCGCTCCATACCTGGCTTCCCGACGCACACACGCAGGCGCCGACCGCCGGTTCGGTGATCCTCGCCGGTGTGCTCCTGAAGCTCGGAACGTACGGGTTCCTGCGGTTCGGCCTGTACCTGTTCCCCGAGGCGGCGCTGTGGGCCAAGCCCCTGTTCCTCACGCTCGCGGTGATCGGCATCATCTGGGGGGCCGTTGCCGCCACCATGCAGACGGACCTGAAGCGATTGGTCGCGTACTCGTCGGTCGCCCACCTCGGTTTCATCGTGCTCGGCACGTTCGCGGTGACGTCGCAGGCCCTCACCGGCTCGGTCGCCCAGATGGTGAACCACGGGGTGTCCACCGGCGCGTTGTTCCTTCTCGTCGGGATGATCTACGAGCGCCGCCACACCAGGGCGATTGCCGAGCTGCGCGGCATCCAGGCCGTCGCGCCCGTGTTCGCCGCGGCGTTCATGGTGGTGATGCTGTCCTCGATCGGCGTCCCGGGTCTCAATGGTTTCGTGGGCGAGTTCCTCGTGCTCATCGGTTCGTTCGAGACGGCGAGGTGGTGGACAGTCGTCGCCGCGACCGGCGTGATTCTCGCGGCGTTGTACCTGCTGTGGGCGTACCAGCGGGTGTTCCACGGCGAGCCCGACGATGCGAACTCCGGGTTCCGGGAGATCACCGCGCGCGAGGGCGCTCTGGTCGGCGTGTTCATCGCCATCATCCTCTTCACCGGGCTCTACCCGAAGCCGATGCTCGAGCGCATCGAGCCGAGCGTGGACCGACTGATCGAGCACGTGCAGAAACGCACCGGTTACGTCGCCCCCGACCACCCGGTCGGAGCTGACCATGGTTCTGACGGCGAGGGCGGTGACTGATGGGCCCTCTCGCATTCACACCTCCCGCGGTCGAGTTCACCGATGTTCTGCCGTTGCTCATCTGGCTCGGCACCCTGTGTGCCGTTCTTCTCCTCGGCGCGCTCGTGCCTGCGGTGCTGCGCGGTCGTTATGCGCTCGTCACCTTTGCGTCAGCGGTTGCCGTCGCCGTCCAGCAGGCGATGAAGTGGTCCGATCTCGGCAGCGAGCCAACCGGTACGGCACTCTCGGACGCCGTCGCGGTGGACAGGTTCGCCGTGCTCGCGACGATGGTCATTGCGGTTGCGCTCGGGCTTGTGGCACCGGTGCTGCACGACCACCTCGCCCGACGTGACTCCGACGGTCCCGAGCCCTGGGCGATGTTCCTCACGGCCGCGATGGGTGCCCAGATCATGGTGAGTGCGAACGACCTGCTCGTCCTCTTCCTCGGGCTCGAGACGCTCAGCCTTTCGCTGTACGTCCTTGCCGCGAGCAACCGGCGCAACGCCCGCAGCCAGGAGGCCGGCCTCAAGTACTTCATCCTCGGTGGGTTCTCGTCGGCCTTCTTCCTCTACGGAATCGCGTTGGTGTACGGGGCGACCGGCAGCACGAACCTCACGACTGTGGCGACGCGGCTCCAGGGCTCGGTGAGCCTCGCCGGGGACGATGCACTGCTGCTCCTCGGCATCGGTCTCCTGCTCGTCGGTCTCGGGTTCAAGGTCTCGGCGGTGCCGTTCCATGCGTGGACGCCCGACGTGTACCAGGGTGCCCCGTCGCCGGTCACCGCGTTCATGGCATCGGCCGGCAAGGTCGCGGCGTTCGCCGCGCTGCTGCGTCTGCTCACCACTGCGCTCGAACGGAGGGCGGACGACTGGCGACCGGTCGTGTGGGCACTCGCCCTGCTCACGGTGTTCGTCGGGTCGGTGATGGCGGTGGTGCAGACAGACGTGAAGAGGATGCTCGCGTTCTCATCCGTGTCGCACGCAGGCTTCGTCCTTGTCGGGGTCGAGGCGGCGTCGCACGGCGCCCCCGGTCTGTCGTCGTCGATGACCTATCTGCTCATCTACACGGTCCTCGTGATCGGTTCGTTCTCCGTCGTCACGGTGGTGGCGGGGGATTCCGACGATGCCACGTCCCTGTCCGACTTCCGCGGGCTCGCCCGCCGCCGGCCCGCCCTCGCCCTCGGTTTCACCGTCCTGCTCCTCGCGCAGGCCGGCATGCCGGCAACGAGCGGTTTCATCGCGAAGTTCGGCGTGATCAACAGTGCAGTCGAGGCGCACAGCTATGTCCTCGCCGTTGCCGCGATGGTCGGCGCCGTGATCGCAGCTTTCCTCTACCTCCGGATCATGGTGAGCATGTGGCTCGAGGACGCGGACGATGGTGACGCACCGCGCGTCCCGCGGGCAACAGGTGCCGTGATCGCGGTCGCGGTCGCGTTCACCTTGTTCGTGGGCGTGTTCCCCGGCTGGTTGCTCGACGCGGGGAATCTCGTGGACCTGTTCCGTCCCGTTGCCGCTCCGCAGGGCTGAGCGTGCCGCGGCACGGTCTCGTGCTCCTCGCCACCATGAGCGAGCGGGAGTCCATCTCCACGGTCCTCGACGAGGTCCGCGAGGGACTCGAAGCCGCGTCCCGCGACGGGTGGTCCTTCCGTGTCGTGGTGGTGGATGACGGAGGTGACCCCGCATTCGGGGACCTCTGCAGACACGCCGCACGCGAACGCGGTCTCGAACTGGGTTTCGTCGACGGCCCGCGACGCGGTCTCGGGTCGGCGGTGCTGCACGGATTCGACGTCGCCCTCGCCGATGCCGCCGTGGAGGTCGTGGTGAACCTCGACGGTGACGGTCAGCACGACGCGCGGCAGATCCCGGGACTGCTGCGCGCGCACGTCGCGGAAGGTTCCGGTCTCACCATCGGGTCACGCTGGACGAAGGGCGGCGAGTGCCACGGGTTGTCCCTCGCTCGGCGTGTCCTCTCCCGCGCGGGTGCGTTTGCTCTCCACCGTGCCGGTGTGCCGGCCCATGTGAAGGACCCCACCACGAGCTTCCGGGTCTACTCACGCCGCACGGTCGAGTCGATCCGACGGGACCTCGAGGGTTTCGGGGGGTTCTCCTTCTTCGGTGCCGCCGTGGCTCTCGCGCATGCACGCGGACTGTCGGTGTCCGAGACCCCGATCGTGTTCCGTCCGCGAATCGGCGGTGCATCACATCTCGATGTCGGCAAGGTGGCCGATGCCCTCGCCGACCTCCCGCGCATCGCCTCGTCGGCGTCGCAGGCCCGCCGCCGCGACATTGGTTTTCTCCGGGCGGCACACGGCACCGCCGGCCCGGAGTCGTACAACGCGTCCCGCGAACTCGAGCTCCTCTCGAACACACCCGTGTCGACGCGCATCATCGTGGACGAACTTGCGCCACACGTCGGGCAACGTGTCCTCGAGGTCGGAGCCGGACTCGGCGCCGTCACGCGGGAACTCGTGGCGCGCGGCAGGGACGTGACGGCGCTCGAACCCGACCCGTCGCTCCACGCGAGGCTCATCGGTGGCGCGAACGGTGCGACGGCCGTGAACGGGACGCTCGATGACGTTCCGCGGGGATCGACCTTCGACACGGTCCTGTATGTGAACGTGCTCGAGCACATCCGCGACGATGCCGACGAGCTGCGCGCCGCGAGATCGTTCCTTGCACCGGGAGGGAACATCGTGGTGTTCGTTCCCGCGTTGCCGGCGCTCTACGGGACGATGGACGAGGTGTCCGGCCACCACCGTCGCTACAGGCGCGCTGAACTCTCCGCGGTGTTCGCAGCCGCGGGCCTCCGGACCACCGCGATCAGGTCGTTCGACCCGGTGGGCATCGTGCCGTACTGGGTGATGTACAGGGTCCTGCGACGCACGGCCCTCGGCGGTGCATCTGTCGGGCTGTACGACCGCGTGATCATCCCGTTGTCCCGTGCCGCGTCGCTGCTCACTCGCGGCCGCGGGCCGGGAAAGAACCTGGTCGCGGTGGGTTCGCCTGCCGCGTGAGGCCGCCGATACTGTTCGGCGCATGGCAGTCAACACGGAGTTCGAGGACAACGTCCTCACGGTCACGATCAACCGCCCGGAGGCGGGCAATGCGCTCAACTCGGAGGTGGGCGACGGTCTCGTCGGCGCATTCGAGCGCGCCGCGGAGGATGACGTCCGCGCCGTGATCCTCACGGGTGCGGGCGAGAAGATTTTCTGCGCAGGAATGGACCTGAAGGCGTTCGCTTCCGGCGACGGCATCGCCAAGGTGGGAGCGGGCATGAACGCGCTGCGCACCTGCAAGAAGCCGCTCATCGCCGCGGTGAACGGTCATGCACTCGCCGGCGGCTTCGAACTGGTCCTGAACTGCGATCTCGTGGTGTCGGTCGACGGCGTGAGGTTCGGCATCCCCGAGGTGAAGCGAGGTCTGTACGCTGCGGGCGGCGGCACGAGGTTGCCCCGTCGTGTCCCGCTCGCTGTCGCACTCGAGATGGGACTCACCGGCGACCCGATCACCCCGCAGCGGGCGATGGAACTCGGCCTCATCAACCAGGTGGTGGAGCGCGCGGATCTGATGGGCGCCGCGCGTGCTCTCGCCGCGCGGATCACCTGCAACGGACCGATAGCGGTGCAGTGGACGAAAGAACTGATGTGGGACGAACTGGGTGAGCCCGACCCTGACAAGCAGCGCGAGGCGACGGGGAAGGTGTTCTCCAGCGAGGACGCAAAGGAAGGCGCAACGGCGTTCGCCGAGAAGCGCGCCCCCGTCTGGAAGAACCGCTAGCGGCGCGCGACGGCGACCAGGGCGTCGAACAGACCCTGGTTCGGCGCGTCCTCTGCTGCCGTGTCCTCGGGGTGCCACTGCACCCCGACAACCCACCCCGCGCCGTCCATCTCCACAGCCTCGATGGTCCCGTCGGGAGCCGTTGCCACCACCGACAGACCGTCGGCGAGGGCGTCGATCGCCTGGTGATGGAACGAGTGGACGAGCGGTTCGGTGGTTCCCATGGCATGTGCGACCCTCGAGCCGGGCACGACGCTCACATGGTGCATTGTGTCGCGGTGGTCCCTCGTGAGCGGGAGATGCTGCACGAGCGTCCCGCCGAGCGCCACGTTCAACACCTGGTGGCCCCTGCACACCGCGAGAACCGGCTTGCCGGCCTCGAGGGCGCGAAGGAGCGTGGTGATCTCGAAGGCGTCCTGGTCGGGGTTGACCCCGTAGAGACGCGCGTTCTCCGTCTGGCCGTAGGAACGCGGGTCAACGTCTCCGCCGCCGAGGAGAACCAGCGCATCGCACCGCGACACGGCCGCGGCCGCATCATCGGCGGCACAACCGGGAGGGATGACCACCGGGACCGCACCGGCGCGCTGGAGCGCATCCACGTAGTAGCGGCCGGCCAGCACCACGGGCGTGCGCGCGTTCTCTGCCGATTCCGCCCTCTTGCCGAGGATCGCCACGAGGGGTGCCGTCACCGCACGTCGACTTTCTCGATGCCGTACCCGGCTGCGGTCACGGCCGCAATCACCGCGTCTGCGTGGGCTGCGTCCCTCACCTCGAGCACCGCCTGCACGCCGGTCTCCCTGACGTGGAGGTCGACACCCTCGCGCACGTGCTCGACCTCCACGATGTTCGCGCCGTTCGCCGCGAACAACGAGAGCAACCCGGCGAGACCACCGGGCCGGTCGGAGATGCGGGCGAACACGATGAGCCGTCGCCCGGCCTTCGTTTCGTGGCGCCTGATCAGGCCGGGCACCACGCCGAGGTCCACGTTCCCGCCCGACAGCACCACGCAGGTGACGCCGTTGCGCGTGGGCTTCACGGCCCCGCTCATCAATGCCGACACACCGACGGCGCCTCCGCCCTCCACGTAGAGCTTGCTTCGGTCCATGAGCAGCATCATTGCGTCGGCGACGGAGTCCTCCTCCACGACCACGACGTCATCCACGAACTTCTCCACCAGTGGCCTCGTGAGTTCGCCCGGCCATTTCACCGCTATGCCGTCGGCGAGCGTGACGATGGGTCCGTCGGCCGGCGGCATGCCTGCGTAGGGAGCGCAGGCACGCACCTGCACGCCCACGACCCGTACCCCCGGCAGAAGTGTCTTCAGGACCCAGGCAACACCGCCGGTGAGCCCGCCGCCGCCGAGCGGTATCACGACCTGGGTGAGATCGGCGAGGTCCTCGGTGAGCTCGAGGCCGAGCGTTGCCTGCCCCCCGATCACCGCCGCGTCGTCGAACGGGTGGCAGAAGTTCATGCCGCTCGACCCGGCGTGCGTGCGTGCCATGGCGACCGCGTCGGTGAGAGTGTCGCCACCCTCCGAGAGTTCCGCTCCGTAGCTGCGCACCGCCTCCATCTTCGACAGCGACGCACCGGCGGGCACGAAGATGCGGCACGGGACGCCGCGGTGACGGGCCGCAAACGCGAGCGACTGTGCGTGGTTGCCTGCGCTCCCGGCGACTACACCGCTCGCGGCGGCCTCTCCCAGGCTTGCGACCTTGTTCATCGCGCCGCGGATCTTGAATGACCCTGTCCGTTGCAGGTTCTCTGCCTTCAGCACAACCTGGCCACCGCACAGTGCGGACAGGGCGGCCGACTCGGTGACCGGGGTGTGCTTGACCACGCCGGAGCCCGCCCGGCGTGCCTCCAGCACCGACTCCATGGAAATCGGGCCGTCAGGCGGGATCGAGACGTCGGCGTGCGGGTCGTTGCTGCGTGAACTGCGACCCATCGGGCATACGGTAACGGTCGTGCGGGCGGCCCTCATCGGAAATCACGACGACATGGACCCGGGTCTGGTCGGTCACGACCTGCGGCTGCGGGGAGTGTCGTTCGTGGAACTGCACCGCGAGGACCACCAGTCATGGTCCGGGCCCGGTCCCGAAGCTGGCGGGATCGACCTGGTCGTGAGCCTCGGGAGTTCATGGAGTGCCTACTGGCCGCAGGTCGAGGCGGCAGCGCGGGCCGAGCAGCACTACCTGGCCGCTGCCCATCGGGCCGGAGTACCGGTGCTGGGCATCTGTTTCGGGGCCCAGCAGCTGTCGCTCGCGCTCGGGGGCCGGGTGGAGCGTTCACAAACGCACGAGATCGGATGGCACACGGTCACCCCTGTGCCGGAGGCGCTTGAACCGGCCGTGGCAGACGGTGTTCCCGTCGGCGGGCGCTGGTTCCAGTGGCATTACGACCGCTTCTCGGTCCCTGCCGGGGCCACGGCACTCGCCGACAGCCCTGTGTCGCCCCAGGCATTCGTGACCGGGCGTTCGCTCGGGCTGCAGTTCCACCCCGAGGTCACCGAGACGATCGCCACGAACTGGTCGCGGGGGGACGGTGAACGTGAACTGCGTGCTGCCGGGATCGACCGCGATCTTCTGCTCGCAGAGACCCGCCGGATGCAGGACGACGTCCGCCCGCGCACGGCGGTGCTCGTGGAGTGGTTCCTCACCCGGGTGGCACAAACGCACACCAACTGACCGCGAACCAATGTGGGTCCGCAGGGGCAAGTTGGGGTGCACAGAAGGGCCCGTAGTAGTTTCGAAGCCTGATGTCCCCCTTCCTGCGGTCATATCTCACCGTGGTCTGGTTCGGCCTTGCCTCGTTCCTGGTGGCCGGCCTGCTGCTCGGCATCTCCGCCCTCCTGCGCCCCAGCAGGCCCACGCCCGAGAAACTCATGCCCTACGAGAGCGGAGTGGATCCCGTGGGGGACGGCTGGTCCCAGAGCCAGGTCCGCTACTACGTGTACGCCCTCCTCTTCGTGATCTTCGACGTGGAGGCCGTGTTCATCTTCCCCTGGGCCACCCAGCTCGAGAGGTACGCCGGGTTCGGGCTCGTCGAGATGGGCGTTTTCGTGGCGATCCTGGTGCTCGGCCTCGTGTACGCATGGCGCAAGCGCGTCCTGCGGTGGGTGTAGGGGGTTCGCAATGGGACTCGTCGACCGCGGGCGCCTGCCCAGACCCCTGACGTCGCTGTTCAACCTCGGCAGGTCGTACTCCATGTGGGTGTACCAGTGGGGGCTGGCCTGCTGCGCAATCGAGATGGGGGCTGCGTTCGGGTCGCCCCGTTACGACGTGATGCGTCTCGGCGTCATCCCGCTGCCGGCGAGCCCGCGCCAGGCCGACCTCGTGGTGATCTCCGGCACGGTCACCGACAAGATGGCGCCGGCCATCAAGCGTCTGTACGAGCAGATGCCCGAGCCGAAGTACGTGATCTCCATGGGCAGCTGCGCCAACTGCGGCGGCCCGTACTGGGACAGCTACTCGGTCACCAAGGGCATCGACCAGATCATCCCTGTTGATGTGTACGTGCCCGGCTGCCCGCCGCGGCCCGAGGCATTGCTCGAGGGTGTCGTGTTGCTGCAGCAACGCATCAAGAACGAGGACATGGGCGCGCGGTGGCGCGGCGAGGGAACCGTGCCGATCGGTGCCGTGGACGGCGAGTCCGCCGAACGGGGAGGTGTTCCCGTTGTCGCAGGCTGACACGGAGTCGGCGCGCGACACCGTGCGCGAGACCGAACTGGGCAGGGTGCTGTCCGCACTCGGGTCCGCGGCGGTCGATTCGTTGCTCAAGCCGAACGACGACATCTGGGTGCGTGTCGACACGTCGCAGTGGCGCGCATCCGTGGAGAAGGTGCGTGCGCTCGGGTTCTCCTACTTCGGCTATCTCTCGGCGATCGACTGGATGCCGTCACCGTTCGGCCGCGGCGAGGACGACCCCACCGAACCGGCGCCGGAACGCGACAGCACCATCCGCCAGGGTTACGCAGGTGGATCGAGCAGGTTCCAGTTGCTGGTGCGGCTCGTCACGCCGTACACCTCGGTGGGTGTGAACCTGAAGTGTGACGTGCCCGGGGACACGATGACGGTGGAGTCGATCGTCCCGGTGTTTGCCGGCGCCAACTGGCACGAACGCGAGACGTGGGAGATGTTCGGCATCACGTTCGCGGGCCACCCCGACCTGCGCCACATGTACCTGCCGCAGGACTTCGAGGGACATCCGCTGCGCAAGGACTTCCCTTTGCTCGCGCGCATCGTGAAGCCGTGGCCGGGGATCGTCGACGTGGAGCCGCTCCCGGGTGACGACGCGTCAGGGGAGGGGGACGAGTCGTGACCGTGCTCGGTGACCGCCAGCAGCTCTCGTACATCGCGGCACAGGCCGCCGACGCACGGCTCAACGTGGAGCTCGAGACCGAGGGCATGACCCTCAACATCGGGCCGCAGCACCCGGCCACGCACGGAACCCTGCGCATCATCGCGCGGCTCGACGGCGAGCAGGTCGTGTGGGCCGAGCCCTCGGCGGGCTACATGCACCGCGGCTACGAGAAGCTCACCGAGGTGCGCACCTTCCCGCAGGTCACTGCTCTCATCAACCGCATCGACTGGCTCGGCAGTTTCGCGAACGAGGTTCCGTTCATCCTCGCCGCCGAGAAGCTGATGGGGATCGAGGCGACGCCGCGCGCACAGCACATCCGCACCATCCTCTTCGAGCTCTCGCGCATCGCGAACGTGTCACTCTTCCTCGGTGACCTCGGTGTCCAGCTCGGCGCCGTCACGCCGGTGTTCTTCGCATTCCGGGACCGGGAGTACGTGCTGAACCTGATCGAGTCCGCCACGGGCGGCAGGTTCCACCCCAACTTCGACCGCATCGGCGGCCTGAAGGAGGACCTGCCCGCCGGATTCATCGACGAGACGCACAACGTGATGAAGAAGCTCCGCCGGTTCTGCGACGAGATCGAGGACCTGTTGTTCGGGAACGAGATCTTCCAGTCCCGCACCCGCGGCATCGGTGTGATCCCGAAGGACGTTGCGCTGCAGTACGGCCTTTCCGGCGCGAACCTGCGTGCCAGCGGTGTCGATTGGGACCTCCGCCGCGACCAGAGCCTGCCGATGGCGTGGGACAAGGCCGACTGGAAGGTCATCACTCACCCCGACGGTGACTCCTTCGCCCGTTGCTGGGTGCGCCTGCAGGAGGTTCGTGAGTCCACCCGCATCGTCGACCAGTTGCTCGACACGATCCCGTCGGGCCCGGTGATGGTGAAAGTGCCCAAGATCATCAAGGTGCCCGAGGGCGAGGCGTGGGTCAGCACCGAGAACCCGCTCGGCGAGATGGGTTACTACGTGGTGTCGCGCAACGACCTCGGCCCGTTCCGGGTGAAGATCCGCAGCGCGTCGTTCAACAACATCTCCATCGTGCCGTGGGTGCTGAAGGGCGTCTACGTGCCCGACATCATCACGATCCTCGCATCGCTGTATTTCATCCTCGGGGACATCGACCGCTGATGAATGCGCTCCTCGCCGCCGACCTCCCGTACTGGACGCAGTCGATTCTGCGCGTCGTCGGCGGCCTCGTCGCAGTGCTGCTGCCCGCGGGAACTGTGGTGTACCTGTTCCTGTTCAAGATGATGTCGTTCATGCAGAGCCGTCTCGGCCCGATGGAGGCCGGCCCGTACGGCTCTCTTCAGCTCTTCGCCGAGGTCGGCAAGTGGCTGCAGAAGGAGGACATCCACCCCGAGCGGGCCGACAGGTTCCTGTTCAAGCTCGCACCGCTCATCGTGCTGTCGAGCACCTTCCTGCTGGTCGCCGTGGTGCCGTTCGGTCCGGATGCCTGGTTCACCGACTTCGAGGCCGGTGTCTTCTACGCGCTCGCGGTGTCGTCGGTGTCCGTGCTCGGAATCCTCATCGCCGGTTGGTCGAGTGCGAACAAGTACTCGCTGCTCGGCGGCCTGCGCGCGGCGGGTCAGCTGGTTGCCTACGAGCTGCCGATGGTGCTCGCGGTGATCGGGGTGGTGATCCAGGCGGGCACGATGAACCTGCAGCAGATCGTGGTGGCCCAGAACGCCGGCTCCATCTTCGGGTGGGACGGCCTCGGCAACCCCTACGTGCTCACGCAGCTCGTCGGGTTCCTCGTGTTCATGATCGCGGTGCAGGCAGAGCTCACCCAGACACCGTTCGACATGCCGATCGCCGAGTCCGAGCTTGTGTCGGGCTACATGACCGAGTACTCGGGCTTCCGCTTCCTCATCTTCTTCATCGGTGAGTTCGCCACGGCCGGCGTGTTCTCGATGATCGCCTCCATCCTCTTCCTCGGCGGTTGGGGCGTGCCGTTCGCGTGGTTCGGGTGGGATTCCCTCGCCGCGGTCGACAACTGGATGAACCTCGCGGGCCCGCTCATCCTCTTCACCAAGATGATCGTGGTGGTCTTCTTCGTGATGTGGGTGCGCTTCTCGTTCCCGCGCCTGCGCGAGGACCAGCTGCAGTCCTTCGCCTGGAAGGTCCTCATCCCCGTCTCGCTCGTGAACATCATGGTGACCGCGATCCTGAAGGTGGCGTTCTGATGGCCAGACCCAAGCTCCCCGGGATGCTGAAGGGACTCGGCGTCACCTTCGGCACGCTCATGCGCACGGCAACGGAGGGTGCCGCCACGGTGCAGTACCCGCACGAGAAGGAGGCGCCACCCGTCCGCGCCCGCGGCGTGATCGCGCTCCACGAGGGCAACTGCACCTCCTGCATGCTGTGCGCACGTTCCTGCCCCGACTGGTGCATCTACATCGAGGGTCACAAGGAACTCGCCCCGCCCCGCCGCGCCGGCGGCGCACCGCGCAAGGTGAACAAGCTGGACCGCTTCGACATCGACTACGCGCTGTGCATGTACTGCGGCATCTGCGTGGAGGTCTGCCCGTTCGATGCGCTGTTCTGGAGCCCCGAGTACGAGTACTCCGAGCCGCGCATCGCCGACCTCCTCCACGACAAGTCGAAGCTGGGGGAGTGGATGGAGACCGTTCCCGAGGCACCGGAGCTCGAGGCCGGCGCCGACAAGAAGGGCAAGAAGTGATGGTCGCGACCGACCTGCTCGTGGCCCAGAACGTCGGGTTCTACATCGTCGCGGCCGTGATGGTGGTGGGCGCGCTGCGCGTCGTCACGTCGAACAACGTGGTGCACGCCGCGCTGTGGCTGGTGGTGGTGCTCGCCGGGGCCGCGGCACAGTACGTGCTCCTCGCCGCTGAGTTCGTGGCCGTCACGCAGGTGCTCGTGTACATCGGCGCGGTGATGGTTCTGTTCCTCTTCGGCACGATGCTCACCCGCGCCCGCATCGGTGCCGAGCAGGACCTCAACGACCGCAACTGGTGGATCGGCGTGCCGGTCGCGGTCATCATGCTCGCCACCATGGTCACCGCACTGAACGACGGCTTCGGCAACGAGCGCCTGCCGGCGGACTCGTCGCCGGTGTCCACCGCCACGGTCTCCGACCAGATCTTCGGGCCCTACCTCCTGCCGTTCTGGGCGCTCTCCTTCGTGCTCCTCGCCGCAGTCATCGGCGCCATCGTGCTCGCGAGGAAGGACTGAGATGCTGCTGAACCAGTTCCTCATCCTCGGCGCGGTTCTCTTCTGCGTCGGTGTGTACGGCGTCATCGCCCGTCGCAACGCCGTGCTCGTGCTGATGTCGATCGAGTTGATCCTCAACTCGGTGAACATCAACCTGCTCGCGTTCTCCCTCCGCAACGGCACGGCCGACGGGCACACGTTCGCCCTGTACGTCATCGCGGTCGCCGCGGCCGAGGTCGGCGTGGGGCTCGCCATGGTTCTTCTCATGTACCGCAACCGCCGCTCCATCGGCCTCGATGAGTTCGCAGAGATGAAGGGCTGACCGTGTTCGCAGCCGACGCAGCAGAGACCGCGGAGAAGGTGCTGTCCTCGGGGTTCTTCCTGGAGAACGCATGGCTGGTGCCCGTCATTCCCGCGGTGGCGTTCGCCCTCATCATCTTCTTCGGCAAGAGGATGCCCCTGAAGGGCGCGGAGTTCGGCATCCTCTCGATGTTCGGGTCGCTCGCCATGTCGGCCGGCGCGGTGTGGCAGTGGGTCGGGCGTGTCGGTGATGCCGGCGAGGGCTACGTGCCCCCGGTGGTCCGTTCCTGGACGTGGTGGCAGAGCGGAGGCATCCAGTTCGGTCTCGGCCAGCACGTCGACGGTCTGGCGCTCGCCGTGCTCGGCGTGGTGGCGTTCATCTCCACGCTCGTGCAGATCTACTCGGTGGAGTACCTGCGCGGTGACCGTCGCTTCACGCACTTCTTCGCCTCGCTCACGCTCTTCTCGGCGGGAATGATGAACATGGTCGTTGCCGAGAACATGATCCAGCTGATCCTCGGCTGGGAGATCATGGGCCTCTGCTCGTTCATGCTCATCGGACACTGGTGGGAGGACGGCGCAAACAGCCGCGCCGCCCTGAAGGCGTTCTTCACCACCCGCACCGGCGACATGGGGCTGCTCGCAGGCACCTCGATCCTCTTTTTCGCCGCCAACGACTGGACCCAGAAGACCCTCGGGGTGTCCGGCTTCTCCATCCGCGGGCTCTCCGCATGGGCACTGTCGGGGAGTCCGTCGTCGGCCGCCATCACGTGGGGCGCCGTTGCGCTGTTCATCGCCTGCATCGGCAAGTCCGGTCAGTTCCCGCTGCACACGTGGCTGCCCGACGCCATGGCCGGTCCCACGCCCGTGTCGTCACTGCTGCACTCGTCCACCATGGTGGTGGCAGGCGTGTTCCTGGTGGCACGCCTCTACCCGGTGTTCTTCACCGGTCTCGACATCCTCGGCTCGGGCGGCAACTTCATAGTGATCATCGGCGGCATCACCATCGTGATCGCTGCGCTCCTCGCGTTCGTGCAGACCGACATCAAGAAGGTGCTCGCGTACTCCACGGTCAGCCAGCTGGGGTACATGATGATGGGACTCGGCGCCGGCGCATGGCTGCCGGCCGTGTTCCACATCTTCACCCATGCGTTCTTCAAGGCGTGCCTGTTCCTGGGTGCGGGCTCCATCAGCCACAGTGCGTCGCACCACTCCTTCGAGATGAAGAAGGACATGGGTGGTCTGCGCAGGTTCATGCCGGTCACGTTCGCCACCTGGATCATCAGCACTCTTGCGCTGTGCGGTGTGTTCCCCTTCTCGGGCTTCTTCTCCAAGGACGAGATCATCGACAACGTGGGCCACAACGGCTACACGCTGTTCATGTGGATCGGTCTCACGGGTGC
>JBEGQL010000016.1:0-9727 GCA_041181005.1 Actinomycetota bacterium | reverse complement strand
GTCGAACGCTTCTGCGCTGCAGGTGTTCGCCGGTGATGCACTGCAGGTCGACTTCGAGGGCTTCGGCAACGACAGCACCGCACAGGCTTGGCTGGTGCCCGGCAACACGCTGATCGGCAGTGCAATGCTGACGAACGGGAGGGGAGCCGTGCGCGGAACCGTTCCTTCCGGTGCATCGTCGGGCGAGCGCCGCATCGTCACCCGTGCAGAGACCCCCATGGGGGAGCCGGTTGTCGTGGCCTACGGGGTGAAGGTGACGGACACCGGCACCGGAGGCGCCCCGTGGTCGCGGATTCTCCTTGTGGTCGTGAGTCTCGCGGTTGTGTCCGGGTTGCTCATCCCGGCGGCACGTCGCCGCCGCCAGGACGGGAACTGACGGAACGACGGCTTCTTGATCACCAGGTCGAGTGCAGTGACGCGCCCGATTTTCATTCAGTGAGAGCAGGAAATTCCCCCGCGCTGTCAATCAGCCGACTGCGTCAATCCACGGCCGGCTCGGTCTGCGAGGCCCCCAAACCGGTCAGCAGAACCTCGATGAGTCGCTCCCATTCGACCTGTGCCGGTGCACAGCCGGGGTTCACGTCGGCCAGCACCGTGCCGAGGGGAACCGCCTCGACCAACAGAGCGATTGCTCTCGCCGAGAGGTCGGCGCGCACCAATCCGTCCCTCTGGGCCTGTTCGAGAAGTGCCACCAATGCCCCCGTGGAGAGTTCCTGCTCCGCGCGGATGCGGTCCCGCAGGACCTCGTTGTGCTCCGCGGCGGCGAGGATTGCGAGGCGGCTCCACCGGTTGCGCCGGCGCAAACCGTCGGTGAGCGACGCCCCGAAACTCCGCAGCGCCGCGTCCAACAGGTCGCCGGCGGAGCCGTGGCCCTCCACCGTGTCGGCGACGCGGTCGATGTCGCTGCGCGTGAGCTCGATGTACTGATACGCACGCACCTCGGCGATGATCGCCTGGCGGTCCGCGAAGTAGTGGTACAGCAGTCCCACCGCAACGTTGCAACGGTCGGCGAGTTCCGCCACGCGCAGTCCGTTCTCGCCACGCTCCTCGATGATGGCACGGGCCTCGGCAACGATCATCTTGAAGGTCTGAGGCACCTCCTCACCCTAGGTTGCAGTGGACGTACGCCGGAAACGGCGGCAATAGCCTGTGTGCGTGCGCAGGATCGTTGTGGTGGGTTCGTCAGTGGCCGGCATCCGTGCGGCCGAGACGCTCCGCCAGTCCGGGTGGGACGGCGACATCACCATGGTCACCGAGGAGACCGGTGCGCCGCATGACCGACCGCCGTTGAGCAAGAAGTTCCTCGCCGGTGAGGTGGATGAGGACCGCATCGCACTGAGACGACCCGAGATGCTCGAGTCGCTCGCACTCGACTGGCGCAGGGGGTCCGCGGCCGTGTCGTTTGATGCAGCGTCCCGCACGGTCACTCTCTCCTCTGGGGAGTGCATCACAGGCGACGGCGTCATCATCGCCACCGGCGGCCGTGCCCGCACGTTGCCCAACGTGCCGATGGTTCCGGGCGTGCACGTTCTGCGCACGCTCACCGACGCGAACGCTCTGCGCGCCGATCTCGTCGCCGGCTCGCGGCTCGTGGTGATCGGTGCCGGCTTCATCGGCCTGGAAGCTGCCGCCACCGCGGTGCAGATGGGTGTGAAGGTGACCGTGCTCGAGGGTGCGCCGGCGCCGTTGATACGTGGGCTCGGTGCACAGATGGGCACGGCGATCGCCGGTGTGCACGCGCGCAACGGCGTGGATGTGCGCTGCGGGGTGAGTGTGGAGGGCATCGAGCACGACTCACGCGTGAGGGCCGTGCTGCTGGCGGGAGGCGAGCGCGTGGAGGCCGACACCGTGCTCGTGGGGATCGGGGTGTCGCCTGCGACGCAGTGGCTGGAGGGCAGCGGCATCACGCTGCGCGACGGCGTGGTGTGCGACGAGTTCCTCTCCACCGGCTTTCCCGCCGTGTATGCCGCGGGCGACCTGCTGCGCTGGCCGAACGCGATGTTCGCCCACCTCGAGGCCGACATGCGCGTGGAGCACTGGACGAACGCCGCCGAGCAGGGTGCCGCTGCCGCGGTGAACCTCGTGGCGGAGTTGAACGGCGCCGACCGCTCGCCGTACTCGGCGGTGCCCTTCTTCTGGAGCGACCAGTTCGACGCGCGCATCCAGTTCCTCGGGCGCAGTCACCCCGACGCACACGTCGAGGTTGTCGCGGGTTCGCCGGAGGACGGCCGCTTCTGCGCGATGTACGTGCTGAACGGCAGGCTCACGGGCGTGCTGGGCGTCTCGATGCCCAAACTCGTGATGCCGTCCCGCGCACTGTTGATGCGCGTGACCGGTGCCGACGAGGCACGTGCTCATTTCGCCGTGCTCGCCGGTCAGATGACGGGGAAGCCGCAGGGCTGACGGTGCTGCCCGATCCCGACCGACTCGCGGCATGGAGGGCATTCCTCACCGCGCACGCCGCGATGGAGAAGATGCTCTCGCGCGAGCTGATGTCCGAATTCGATCTGCCCCTTCCGTGGTTCGAGGCACTCGACGCCCTCGCGGCGAACGAGGGTGCGATGAGGTTCAACGAACTTGCCGAGCGCACGATGACGCACCCCAGCAGCCTCAGCCGCCAGCTGGACAGGATGGAGGAACGTCATCTGGTGGCCCGCGAGAAGTCCACCGGGGACGACGGACGGGCGGTGGAGATCGTGCTCACCCCGCGCGGCCACGACCTGTGGCGTGCCGCCAACCCCGCGTACTACCGCATCGTGAGACGCGTGTTCACGAACAGTCTCACCGAGACCGACCTCCACGCCCTCGAGCGCATCTTCGGCAAGGTGCTGGAAGCGGACTAGTGGCAGACTTTCCCCCGGTCCGCAACACGGAGGGACACCCATGCAGAACGCAGTGATCGTCGACGCCATCCGCACGCCGCTCGGCAAGCGCAACGGCCGGCTCAAGGAATGGCACCCCGTCGACCTCGCCGCGCAGGCGATCAAGGCTCTCGTCGAGCGCAACAACTTCGACCCCAACCTGATCGACGACGTCATCATGGGCTGCGTGATGCAGGTCGGCGAGCAGGGACTGAACGTGGGGCGCAACGCGGTGCTCGCCGCAGGCCTGCCCGAGACGATCCCCGGCACCACCGTGGACCGCCAGTGCGGCAGCAGCCAGCAGGCAGCCCATTTCGCCGCGCAGGGCGTGATGGCCGGAGCGTACGACGTGGTGATCGCCTCGGGCGTCGAGGTGATGACCCGCGTGCCGATGGGCGCGGCGATGGCAGAAGGCAAGTACGGCTTCCCGTTCGGGCCGATGGTGAGCGCGCGGTACGCGTCTGAGGGTGGCCTCGTGCCCCAGGGCATCTCGGCGGAGATGATCGCCGACAAGTGGGACATCACCCGCGACGACATGGACGCCTTCGGCGTGCGCAGCCAGTCATACGCGGCGCGCGCGACAGCAGAGGGTCGATTCGACCGTGAGATCCTGCCCGTTGCCGATGCCGAGGGGAAGCTGATGACCACCGACGAGGGCATCCGCGACACCACGCGCGAGTCACTCGGTGCGCTGAAGCCCGCGTTCCGCCCCGCCGAGGAGGGCGGCCGCGTGACGGCCGGAAACTCGAGCCAGATCACCGACGGAGCATCCGCCGTGCTCATCATGAGCGAGGAGAAGGCGAACCAGCTCGGTCTCACGCCGCGCGCACGCTTCGTGAACTTCGCACTCGCCGGTGACAACCCGCGCTACATGCTCACCGCGCCGATCCCGGCCACGCAGAAGGTGCTGGCGCGTGCCGGTCTCACCATGGACGACATCTCCATCACCGAGATCAACGAGGCGTTCGCCTCTGTGGTGCTGGCATGGGAGAAGGAGCTGCACCCGAACATGGACACCGTGAACCCGAACGGCGGCGCGATCGCGCTCGGGCACCCGCTCGGTGCGTCGGGCACGCGTCTTCTCACCACGCTGCTGAACGAGCTGGAGCGCACGGGCGGCCGCTACGGCCTGCAGACCATGTGCGAGGGCGGCGGCATGGCGAACGCCACCATCATCGAGCGCCTCTAGGAAGATGCCCGACCTCGGCACCATCATCTGGGTTGCGCTCGGGCTGGTGCTGCTGCGGATGATCTGGAGGACGGGACTTGCGATGCTGCGCAGCATGGCCACCCCGCCCCCGCCCCCGCCACCGGCCGGTGAGATGCGCCGCATCGACGTGCGCTACCGCTGCGTGGTGTGCGGCACCGAGATCCGGGTGGTGATGGCCCCCGACGAGGACCCGCCGCCACCGCGTCACTGCATGGAGGACATGGAGTTCATGACGCCCCGCTTCGAGTAGGGGCGTGTCGAACAGGGCACTCCGAACAGCACGGCGGAACACACACAGATGTGCGCGAGTGCACAAGTCAGTCCACAGGTTGTGGACAATCCTGTCGGTAGTTACACCATTGTTATTAGAGGTGTGTGTCGTCAGTGGTAGCGGGTGGCTGTGTACAGGCCGCCGAGCACGCCGGCGAGGCCCGCACCCAGGTACCAGTTGCTGCGGCCCCCGGGCACCGCGCCCACGTAGTACAGCAGGATGATCAGCGCGCCGATGCCGAGCAGGGCGAACATCACCCACGGCACCCACGGCGCACTGTGTTTCTTGTACTGGGGAACGGGTGGGGTGTAGCGGCTGCTCGCCTGCACGCCGTGCTCGCTCACCTGCGGGTTCTTCGCGCCGCCGCCCTTGGGCGTGACCCTGCCGCCCTTCTTCTTCGTTGCCACGGGTGCAAGTGTAGACAAACCGGGTTGGAAGCCTTCCCCCGCCGGGGGCAGGCTGTGACATGGCACGCATCGTGGTGATCGACAGCTACGACAGTTTCGTCTACAACATCGTGCAGTACCTGGGTGAACTGGGTGCCGAGCCGGTGGTGGTGCGCAACGACCAGATGACCGTTGCCGAGGTGGAGGCCCTGTCGCCCGACGGCGTGCTGCTGTCGCCCGGGCCGGGCCGGCCCGAGGACGCCGGCATCATCTGCGATGCCATCACGCACTTCGCGGGGAAGGTGCCGGTGTTCGGTGTGTGTCTCGGCCACCAGGCCATCGGCCATGTGTACGGCGGCAACGTGGTGCGCGCCACGCAACTGATGCACGGCAAGACCTCGTTCATCCGCCACCGCGGCACTGGTGTGTTCACCGGCCTGCCGAGCCCTTTCGAGGCCACGCGCTACCACTCACTCGTGGTGGAGCGTGACTCGCTGCCCGCGTGCCTCGAGGTGACCGCCGAGACCGACGACGGGATGATCATGGGCCTGCGCCACCGCGAGCTTGATGTGGAGGGAGTGCAGTTCCACCCTGAGAGCGTGCTGACCGCGCACGGCCACGGGATGCTGTCGAACTTCCTGGCGCGCTGCGCCATGTCCGTCGCCTGACCGGTTGCTAGCCCGCAGGCGGAACCGTGGTGGTTGCGGCCGCGGCGGCCTTGCCCACGGTGAGCACGATCTTCGTCGCGGGGTCGACCTTCGTGTCGGCCGCGGTGCCCTGCGAGATCACCTTGCCGTCGTTCGGGTCACCGGCCGGCACCGTGACGTAACGGATGTCGGAGGCGAGACCCACCGTCTTCAACGCGGCGTCGGCCTCAGTGAGCGTCTTGCCCTCCACCGCCGGCACCGCGACCTGCTCGGGACCGCTCGAGACGAACACCTTCACCGCGCTGCCGGAATCGGCCGGCATGCCGAACAACGGGTCGGTGCGTGTCACCGAGCCCTTCGGCACGGTGGCGCTGGGCTCGTTCTCTGTGGTGACCACGAACTTGTAGGGCGCGCCCTGCAGCAGAGTCTGCGCGGCCGATGATGTCTGGCCGGCCACGTTCGGCACGATCACCTGTCCGGCACCGCCGCTGATCACCACCTTCACGGTGCTGCCTGCGGGCACCTGCTGGGTTGCCTGCGGGTCCTGCGTGATGATCTGGCCGAAACCGAGCGTGGGGTCGGTGCGGGTCTCCACCACCTGCAGGGTGAGCCCGAGCGGCGTGAGGATGTCGGTGGCCTCCTTGAACGTGAGGCCCTGGATGGCGGGCACCGCGACCGGCGGCTTCGAGGGGTTGTAGGTGACGGTGATCGTGTCGCCGGCCTTCGTGGGGGCATTCGCGGCGGGGTTCTGTTCGTACACCGCGTCGTCGGCCTCGCCCTCGCGAGCGACCGGGTTCGGGGTGACGAGGAAACCCTTGTCGGTGAGCAGTTTCGCCGCATCCACGTACGCCATGCCCACGACATTCGGCACCTTCATGCCCTCGTTGCCCATCACGCTCGTGACGAGGAAGATTGCACCGGTGATCAGCACCAGCACCGCGGCCACTGCACCGAACACGTAGCCACGCCCCTTGTTGCCGTCGTCGTAATCGGGCAGCACCATGTCGGTGCCGTTGCCGCCGCCCGCGGGCATCACCTGGGTGCGTTGCAGCAGTTGGGTGGCGGCAGGGTCGGTGGCCGCACCGTCGGTGATCGCCTCAGCGGTGACGGGGGCGACCACGGTGGTGAGCGCCTCCTCGACATTCTCGAAGCCCATGCGGCCCATCGCCTGCTCGAAGGCGATCACGGTGCCGCCCGTGCGGAATGCGCGCAGGTCGTCGCGCAGGAGATCGGCGTTCGGGTAGCGGCGGGCGGGGTCCTTTGCCATGCACTTGGCGACCACGGCGGAGAAACGCACCGGCACCTCTCGGTCGAGCGGCTCGGGGTTGTCGTGCACCTGCTTGTACGCGGTGGCGAGTGCGGTGTCACCCACGAACGGGGGACGGCCCGCCACCATCTCGTACAGCACGATGCCGAGCGAATACAGGTCGCTGCGCGGGTCGGCGGCCTCACCCCTTGCCTGTTCGGGGCTGAAGTAGGTGGCGGTTCCCATCACTGCACCGTCCTGCGTGAGGCCCTGCTCGTGGCCGGCCGCGATCGCGCGCGCGATGCCGAAGTCGGCCACCTTCACGGTGCCGTCGTCGGTGATGAGGATGTTCGCCGGCTTCACGTCGCGGTGCACCACGCCGTTGCGGTGCGCGAAGGCGAGTGCGTCGGCAATCTGCATGCCGAGGGTGGCGGCCTGCTCGGCACGCAGGCGGCCGAGGCGGCGGATGATCTGGGCGAGGGTGTTGCCCTTCACCACCTCCATCGCCATGAAGTAGGTGGAGCCGTGCTGGCCCCAGTCGTACACACCCACGATGTTCTGGTGGTTCAGGCCGGCGGCGGCCTGTGCTTCCCGGCGGAAGCGCTCCACGAAGGCGGGGTCGGCCGCGTTCTCGGGGAACAGCATCTTGATGGCCACCTCGCGGTCGAGGAGGAGGTCCTTCGCGCGCCACACCTCGGCCATGCCGCCGCGACCGATGCGTTCGACGAGTTCGTAGCGGTCGTTCACGACCTGGGGGGATGAACCGCTCATAGGGACCGACTCAGGCTACCCGTGCCGTTCCGGAGGGCTCAGGCACAACCGTCAGCATCACTGCTGAACGACGGTGAGCGCCTTGTCGAGCAGTGTCTTTGCCACCGGCCCCGCGAGGTGGCCGCCCGTGCCCGCGCTGATCTCGTCGTTCACACCCTTCAGCATCACCGCCACCGCGACGCGCGGAGTCTCGCCGGGTCCCGCCGGTGCGAACGCGGTGATCCATGCGTGCGAACGCTGCGGCTTTCCCTCCGCGTTCAGCTGGGCGGTGCCCGTCTTCGCGGCGGCCACCACGCCGTTCGCGAGCTTCATGCAGCACGACGCAGTGCCGTTCTGCACCACACCGATCATCAGCTCGCGCAGCTTGGCCGCCGTGGCCGCCGACATCGGTGTCTTCCATGCCTGCGGCTCGGTGCGCATCATCACGGTGCCAGTGGCGGTGCGGGTGCTCTCCACCACGTGCGGCTGCATCATCACACCGTTGTTCGCCACGGCCGAGGCAATCAGTGCCATGTGCAGCGGCACCACCTGCACCTGTCCCTGGCCGAAGCCGTGGATGGCGAGCAACGCGAGCGAGTCGTCGAAGTCGGCCGCGGTGCCGCCGAAGGTGCTGTTGGCAGCACCCGGCAGATCGAATGGCATGGTTTCGTCGAAGCCGAACTTGTTCACGCCGGCGAGGAACAGGTCGGGCCCTACCGTGACCGCGGTCTGCGCGAACGGGATGTTGCACGAACGCCGGAACACCTCGGCGAGATCGCCGCCGCACACCTTCTTGCCGTAGTTGCGAATGGGCTTCTTCGTGTTCGGCGGCACCCACGCGCGCTCGTTCTGGTACGTGGACAGCTCATTCATCGCACCGGTCTCCCAGCCCACGGTGGTGGTGACGATCTTGAACGTGGAGCCCGGCATGTAGCGCTCCTGGTAGGCGTTCGCCAGCAGCGGCTTGCGCTTGTCGGCGAGCAGGCCCTGCAGGTAGTCGTTCGCCGCCCCGCCGTTGTGGCTGGCCACCTTGTTCGGGTCGAACGTGGGGTTCGAGTACATCGCGAGCACCGCACCGCTGCGCGGGTCGAGCACCACGGCGGAGCCCTCGCGGCCCTTCAACGATTTGCGGGCGAGTTCCTGGAGGTCGTTGCGCAGGGTGAGGTGCACGGTGCCCGAGGTGTCGGGGCGCGAGAAGAGGTCCCCGGCCGCCTCCAGCTGCTGCTGCGCGGTGCGTCCCGCGAGCACATCGTCGAACTTCTTCTCGAGCTGCGTGCTGCCGAAACCGAACGTGTAGTAGCCGGTGACGTTCGCGAACAGCTCCCCGGTGGGGTAGGTGCGCTGCCAGGAGAACCTGTCGTTGGGGCTTTCCTCCGTGTCCACCGGAACCGTCTCGGCGAGGGTCACGTTGTCGGCCGAGAGGATGCGTCCGCGCGGTGCGTCGAACCGGCGCAGCGTGGTTCGGTTGTTGCGGCCGTCGGCCTTGAGGGTGTTCTGCTGGCGCACCTGCCAGTTGGTGAGCGACACGAACAGCACACCGAACAGCATCAAGAGCACCACCGTGAGGTGACGGATGCGCTGGTTCACCGCTTCCTCCCCGCGAGCACGCGCTCCAGCAGGCCGGGTTCGTCGGGCACCTCGTTCAGGCCGCGCGCGGTGGAGTCGCTGATGCGCACGAGCAGCGCGAGCAGCACGTAGTTGGCCACGAGGCTGCTGCCGCCGTAGCTCATGAACGGCAGGGTCACACCGGTGAGCGGCACGGCGCGCACCACACCGCCCACGATGATGAATGCCTGCACGCCGAGGATGGTGGTGAGCCCGGCCGCCAGCAGCTTCTCGAAGTCGCGCTGGGTGCGCAGCGCGGTGCGCATGCCCGCACCCATCAGCAGCACGAACGCGACCAGCACCGCGGTGGCACCCACGAGGCCGAGCTCCTCTGCGATCGCGGCGAAGATGAAGTCGTTGTGGGCCGCGGGCACCGCCTGCGGCGAGCCGAGGCCGAGCCCCGTGCCGGTGAGCCCGCCGTTCGCCATGCTGAACAGCGCCTGGATCACCTGGTAGCCCTTCGTCTCGTACACGGGCCACGGGTCGAGCCAGATGGAGACCCTGGTGCGCACGTGGCCGAACATGTTGTAGGCGGCCACGGCACCGGCGGCGAACAGGCCGAGCCCCACCACCAGGTACCCGGTTTTCTCGGTGGCGAGCCACAGCAGCACCACGAACAGGGTGAAAAAGAGCAGCGACGAGCCGAGGTCGCGCTGGCCCACCATGATCACCACCGACACCATCCACGCGAACAGCACGGGGGCGAGGTGGCGCGGCTCGGGCAGGGTGACGGGGCCGATGCGTCGTTCGC
>JBEGQL010000015.1:0-50851 GCA_041181005.1 Actinomycetota bacterium | reverse complement strand
GACGGACGGGCGGCCAGAAGGTGAATCAGTTCCAGCCGTTCCGGCGGATTCGCTCGCCGTCGGCATCCCGGGCGCGACCGCGCCACCGCACCCCACCCGGGGTTTGGCTCAGCTTGGCCACCAGGCCCTGCATCGGCGTTCCCTCCACCGAGATGATCGCATCACGTGCCGCATAGTGCGGGTCGGCGGCGATGTCGGCCATGTCCATGATCGGACCGGCTGCCGCATCGGCCTCGGAGAGCTCGCGGAGCGCCTGCTCCTGCGTGCGGGCCGCGCACCATGCGCTCATCGCCGTCTCGATCCGTTCGCGGTTCGCCACGCGCCCCTCGAACGTTGCCACCGATGCGTCGTCAGCGAAGCCGAGGAGCGCCATCACGCGCTGTGCCACGGAGTCGCTGCTCGTGGACAGTCCGATGAACTTTCCGTCGCTGCACCGGTACGCCCCGCGCGGCACGGTGTACGGGATGCCCGAGCCCATGCGTTCCTGCAGTTCCCCGCGCGTGATCCACACGCTGATCAGTGGCCCGAGCATGTGGAAGATGGACTCGAGCAGGCTCACGTCGACCACCTGACCACGGCCGCTGTGCAGCGCGACCATCGTGGCGAAGGCCGCCACGATCCCGGTGACCTCGTCGGTGAGTGCGAACGCCGGCATCATCGGGTCGCCGCCGGGCTGGCCGCTGATTGCCGCCACGCCGCCCATCGCCTCGGCGATCGTCGCGAAACCCGGTCGGGACGCGTACGGACCGGTCTGGCCGAACCCGGTGACCCTCGTGACAACGAGACCGGGGTTGCGGGCGAGCAGTACCTCGGGCCCGAGCCCGAGCTTCTCGAGCACGCCGGGCCGGAAGTTCTCCACCAGCACGTCCGCGCCGTCAACGAGCCGCAGGAACACATCACGGTCCGCTGCATCCTTCAGGTCGAGGTCCACCGTGCGCTTGTTGCGGTTCACGAACCGCCACCACAGGCCTTCACCGTCGGCGGGGTCGCGCCACGCCATGTTGCGCAGGCTGTCGCCGGTGTCGGGGCGTTCCACCTTGATCACGTCCGCTCCGAAGTCCGCGAGGTAACGCGCGCAGTTCGGCCCCGCCAGCACTGTGGAGAGGTCGATCACCCGGAGTCCGGCGAGTGCCTGCTCACCTCCGTCGGCAGCGGTCATTGTTCAGCGCAGACCCATCACGAAGCAACGTTCGGCAAGTGTGCCCATCGCATAGGTCTGGTAGTCGGTGCCGAAATCTGCGTACAGATGGCGGCAGCGGTTGCTCCACCTGAGCGCCTCCGGCGAGGAGACGCGGTGCACCACCTGCATCACGCCGCCCTCGTGCACGCGGTACTCCGCCCACGTGCCGGGGAAGTCCTTCACGCAGCCGATCTCCACGGTGGGGATGTGAGCGCGCGGCATGGTGCGCACCCTGTGCCGGTGGGTGTGGCCGGCGGTGTAGGCGATCACGTTCTTGTGTCTCGCGCACAGGTCGCTCAACTGGTCGCTGCAGTCGGGGTGGAGGCCGAAGTAGTCGTCGCTGCGCGGGCCCTCCACCCATTGCTGGTGGTGGCCCATCAGCATCACGGGCACTGTTGCTGCGGTGAGCTGCGAGTCGAGCCATTCGAACTGGTCGTCACCGATCAGCCCCGTTGTCCTGGCGGGCCGTGCGGTGTCGATGAGGCCCACGCACAGACCGGGCAGCTCGATCCATTGGTCGCCGGTGTACTCGGCCTGGCCGCGGTACGAGTCGTGGTTGCCGCGCACCGTGTGGAGGCCGTCGCCGAAGACGCCGTACGTGGCCCGGAATGCCTCGAACTCCTCGTCGCGGCCGTCCTCGGTGAGGTCGCCCTTCACGATGACCGCCGCGGGGTCGATGCCCGCGATCTCGGCGACGGCACCCTCGTTCATCACGAGGGGGTACGGCCTCTCGCCGGGCAGCGGCCGCTGGATGGGTCCGAGCGGGCTGTCGTCGATGCGTCCGCACTCCGTCTCGCCGAAGTGCACGTCATTCACCGTGGCGAACCGGCACAGAAGGCGACCCGGCGGCGGTGCGAGGGTGCGGAACGAGATGCCGTGCTCCTCGTGGTCCGAGCCCGGTTGGAGGTTGTCGATGCGGATCGTCTCGAGGTTGCGGTGGAACACTGCGTACGTGTCGGCAACCGTGGTCAGCTCTGTGTCGACCGGCGGCTTCACTTCAGAACCCGGGTCGTGAACGGCGCACCACGTGCTGGGTGGCCCACCACCGTCCGCTGAAACGCCATGCATTGCCGGCAGGTGCATCATCCCGGCGCAGCGGCGCGGCGGGTTGAGGCCACATCAGCGTGACCGCGGCGCTGATCGCGGCGGCCTCCTCATCGGAGGGGACCGGCGACACGCTTCCCAGGACGACCCCGCTCACCTGCGGTTCACCACCTTGGAGTCGGCGATCTTGTCGTGCAGGGTCTGCTTGCCCGGGTCCCACAGCATCCACAGGTAGTCGATGAGCACGATCGCCCAGATGCCGGGGACGTATGCGGCGACCATGCCCAGCATGTTCGGGAACAGCGCACGCCGCAGTGACCTCTCCATGGGCAGGAACGAGCCGGTGTTCCGGTCGAGCACGAGCACACCGAAGCGTGCTCGCCACGGTGAGCCGCCGCGCTGGGCAGTCCACTTGGCGAGCAACCACGACGCCGCGACGGCTGACACCACCGTCCACACAACCGAGGCGGCACCGGACAGCGAGTAGCCCACGATGCCGAGAGGGATCGCGAGGATGAGCACGCTGACCTGGTCGAGAAGATGAGCAACGAAGCGGACCCAGAACCTCGAGAACTCGGGGTCACCACCCGGCGGCGGTGGCGGGGACCAGCCACCCTCGATGTTGCTCACTGTTCCTCCTACAGGGGCATGTTGCCGTGCTTGCGCTTCGGCAGCTCTTCGCGCTTCGACCTGAGCATCCGCAGGCCCGACACCACCATCCTGCGGGTGTCGGCCGGGTCGATCACGTCGTCCACGTAGCCGCGCTCTGCGGCAGCGTACGGGTTCGCGTACTTCTCGGTGTACTCGGCGACCAGTTCGCTCCGCCGCGCGACGGGGTCGGCAGCCTGCTGGAGCTCGCGCCGGTACACGATCTCCACGGCACCCTGCGGACCCATCACCGCAAGCTCGGCTGAGGGCCACGCGTACGCGAGATCGGCTCCGATCGACTTCGAGTTCATCACCACGTACGCGCCGCCGTACGCCTTGCGCGTGATGATCTGTATGCGCGGCACGGTGGCCTCACAGAACGCATAGAGCAGCTTCGCACCGTGGCGGATGATGCCCTCGTGCTCCTGGTTCACTCCGGGGAGGAAACCGGGCACGTCGACGAACGTGAGCAGCGGGATGTTGAACGCGTCGCAGGTGCGCACGAACCGGGCCGCCTTCTCGCTGCTCTCGATGTCGAGCACGCCGGCAAATGCCATCGGCTGGTTGCCCACGACGCCCACGGTCATGCCGTCGACGCGCGAGAAGCCGCAGACGATGCTCTTCGCCCAGTGCGGGAAATACTCGAAGAACTCACCGTTGTCCACGACCTCGCGGATGACCCTCTTCATGTCGTACGGCTGGTTCGGCGACACGGGGAGGATGTCGCGAAGCGCATCGCACGAACGCTCGGGGTCGTCGGCGGGATCCTCCGTCGGTGGCTCCTCGAGGTTGTTCGAGGGGAGGAACGAGAGCAGGAAGCGCACGTCGTCGAGGCAGGACTGCTCGTCCTGCGACATGAACGTGGCGACACCCGACTTGGATGCGTGGCTCATCGCACCGCCGAGCTCCTCGAGCGTGACATCCTCGCCGGTCACCGTCTTCACCACGTCGGGGCCGGTGATGAACATGTGGCTCGACTCCCGCACCATGAAGATGAAGTCGGTCATGGCCGGGGAGTACACCGCGCCGCCCGCGCACGGCCCGAGGATCACGGAGATCTGCGGCACGACGCCGGAGGACTGCACGTTGCGGTAGAAGATGCCGCCGTAGGACGCGAGCGACACGACGCCCTCCTGGATTCGTGCGCCCGCACCGTCGTTCAGGCCCACCACCGGAGCGCCGACCTTGAGCGCGAGGTCCATCAGCTTGTGGATCTTCTCTGCGAAGACCTCACCGAGCGCGCCACCGAACACCGTGAAGTCCTGGCTGAACACGAACACCTTGCGGCCCTCGATGGTGCCCCAACCCGTGATGACACCATCGGTGTACGGACGTTCCTCGAGTCCGGCCGCATGCGCACGGTGGCGGGCGAGCATGTCGAGCTCGTGGAACGAACCCGGGTCCATCAGGTACTCGATCCGTTCGCGGGCGAGCATCTTGCCCTTGCCCTTGTGGCGTTCCACGGACCTCGGGCTGCCCGCATTGACGGCCTCTTCGCGGCGCCTGCGGAGATCCTCGATCTTGTCCTGCATGGAGGAGGTTGAGGGGTCGCTCACGGGAACAAACGCTAGTTGTCAGCAGGGGCGTTGCTCCCATCCCGGGAGCCCGCGCAGGTCAGCCCGCGACCGTGGTGGTGGTTCCGGGGTCGGCGGGCACCGAGTTCGTCGGCGCCGTGGTGGTGGGGCCGAGGCCGGCGTTCGGTTGCGTGGTCACGGTCACACCGTCGGCCACCACGAAGGTGGAGGTGAGCGGCTCGAGATCACCGGTGGTGGTGGTGCCCTCCACGGTGACGGTCCAGTCACCCGGAGCGAGCAGCTTCATCCCCGTTTCCTCCGAGAGGAACGCAGCTCCGGGCCGCGTGATCGGCACGAACACCTTGAACCCGTTGTACGCGGCATTCGCCGGAACGAGCGACACGGTGAAGTTCTGGATGCGCGACGGTCCGAACAACTCGATGAGCAGCTTGTTCGCACCGACATTGCCCGGGCTGATGGACAGCCGGACGCGGAAGTCGTCGCTGCCCTGCATCTCGCGGACCACCGCGTAGGTGACCTTCGGTCCCTTGTCGCGCGGGACGACGTACGGCGGGCGCATCGCCATGAGGATGCTCGAGCACGCGAGCACCAGCACACTCAGTGACAGTTCCACCCCGACCGGACGCTTCAGAACCCGCACGGCGCCGGTTGTGAGCTTGTCGGCACGGCGAAGGCGGGCAGAGACCCAGTTGCGCACGGCGGCGCTCACGAAGAGCAGGGGTCCCACGAGCAGCGTCTTCAGGATGACCATGCGCCCGTGGCCGCTGTTGATGAGGCTGAGCCCGTCGAGCCGCCACACTTGCACCGCTCCCGTCCCCACGATCAGCAGCGACACCGGGGTTGCGATGCGGTACCAGCCGCGCAGTGCCAGCACGAGGTCCTCCTCGCCCGGTCCGTAGAGGACCACGCGCCAGATGATCGCCACTGCACCGACGAAGAGCATCACCATCGCCATGTGCAGGATCGACAGAACCACACCGACGAACACGGCGCGTCCCGACATGCGGTCGAACCCGAAGGAGATCGCGAGGAAGACGAGCGCCGCCGTGGACTGCGGCACGAAGGTGGGTTCGAAGAACCGGGCGGGGACCCACGAGAAGAAGGCGAGGGCCCCTACCGCCACCGCGCGCAGGAGGAGCGCACGTCCCTCGTTCAGGTCGAACAGGGAGAACCACGATGTGGGCACGAAGGAGACCCCGAGACCCTTGCCCGACTCGGCGGCGGTGACGAGGGAGATGTGGACGGCCACGGACAGCACCGCCGCGACCGACACCGTCCTGAACCAACGTTCCGCCACCGCGTACTCGGCGGCCTCCACCCACACGAACCTCATGAACAGAAGGCCACCGAACAGTGCACTCACGGTGAGGAAGGCGATGAGACGGGCGAGCCCCACGGGGCCGCCGAGGCGCCTTTCCCCGGTGTCAGTGGAGCCCGGTCCGGGGCTTCCGGGGATCGTTGTCTGGCCGGGTTCCGGGGGACCGGCAGTGGTCGTCGGCTGCGTCTGGGACTCGAAGGAGAAACTGCCCGTCGACCCGTCGGCAAGCTTCCAGCTCACGGTGCAGGAACCGTTCGGCGGCACTTGTGTGAGTGCGGCCGAGACAGTGAGTCCGTCCGCGCCGAGTTGCGGCGTGCCGAGACCCACGAGACGGCCGGAGCACGTGAGCGCGAGACCCATCTGCGCGACCTGTTCGGCAGTTCCTGCGGGGAGCACGAACCGGAGCTGCAGTTGCGTGGGTGCAACCGTGATCACTTCGTTGGCGGCGGGGCTCGATGACTCGAGGGTGTTGGTGTCCTCGGCGAGCGCCGACGCCGCAGGCAGGAAGGCAACGCCGACGGCGGCAAGGAGAACGAGAACGGGACGGCGCATGGAGCGTCAAAACGGTACTCAACAACACCTCTCGGGGGGACGACACCTGCGGTCTGTGCCGTCTGAACCGCGTGTCATGCGGTTGGTAGGGTCGAATCCGATGGCCACCCAGTCGCTCTACCGTCGCTTCCGTCCGCGGAAGTTCTCGGAGCTCTACGGCCAGGACCACGTGGTGCGCGCCCTGCGGAACGCGGTCATCAACGGCCGCGAGGGTCAGGCGTACCTGTTCTCCGGGCCACGCGGCACCGGCAAGACCACCACCGCCCGCATCCTCGCGAAGGTCCTCAACTGTGAGGCGCCGAAGGACGGCGAGCCGTGCTGCGAGTGCCCGAGTTGCAGGGCCGTGGAGATGGGCAACAGCTACGACGTGCTGGAACTCGACGCCGCCAGCAACAACGGCGTGGAGGAGGTGCGCGACCTCATCAAGTCTGCCGCTCTCGCCAGCCCCGGCCGCCACCGGGTGTTCATCCTTGACGAGGCACACATGCTCACCTCCGGCGCCGAGGGTGCCCTGCTGAAGACCCTCGAGGAACCACCCGAGCACGTCGTGTTCGTGCTCGCCACCACCGACCCCCAGAAGATCAGCGAGACCATCCGCAGCCGCGTCCAGCACCTCCAGTTCCACCTTCTGCCCGTGGAGGAGCTCGAGAAGTACGTGCGCCACGTCGTGAAGGAGGCCGGTCTGGCGGTCTCCGACGAAGACATCGATCTAGTCCTGCGCCAGGGCGGCGGGAGCGCGCGCGACACGATCTCTGCGCTCGAGCTCGTGGTGTCCGGCGGCGCCGACCCGGAGTCCGCGCGCGCGAACGACGAGATCCTCGATGCGCTCGTGGCGCGCGACCAGGCGCGACTTCTCGCGGCCGTTGCCGCGGCCATCAACATCGGTCGCGATCCGCGCGGGCTCGCCGAGGACATCGTGCGTGCCATGCGTGATTGCTTCCTCGCGGCGCTCTCGCCCGATCTCGTGCAGCAGCCGGCCGACCACGTGAAGGAACTCGCGGCGCGTGCCCGATCGCTCGGCAACCGCACCGTCGTGCGCACGATGGAGGTGCTCGGCACCACCCTCGTGGAGATGAGGCACGCACCCGACCCGCGCCTGTTGCTCGAGGTCGCGCTGGTGAAGCTCTCCACACCGGACATCGACGATTCCGCCGACGTACTCGCTGCCCGCGTTGCGGCGCTCGAGGAGCGCATGGCAAACCTCATCAACTCGGGAGGTGCCGTGCTCGCCCCGGCCCCGGTGAACGAGTCCACAGGCCGCGCCCGCATCGGCGGCCGTGCCGCACCCACCGGCGGCACGCCCCGCACAACTGCGCCGTCCGGTCCGTTGCCGTCCGGTTCGACGCGCGACCCGGCACCCCAGGGCGACCCGGCACCCCAGGGCAACCCCGAACCAGCAGTCGATGATTCTCCGGGCGGAGGGTCGGACCCTGCGCGTGTGTGGCCTCAGATCGTGGAGGCACTCAAGCCGCTCGGCCGTGCAATCTTCCGTCCCGCGTCGGTTGACTCGGTGAACGGAAACGTGGTCACGGTGAGGCTGCCCTCCAACACGCCCGTGCAGCGCGCGGAGGAACAGAAGCAGAACCTCCTGGACACGGTGCGCAGGATGTGCGGGAACAAGTACACGGTGGAGTTCACGAAGGACGACAGCGCGGCCATCCCCCGTCCGCCGGCGCAGCCGACCATCGAGGATGTCGTCGCGCAGGACGAACTCGCCCCGGTGGACCCCGACGAGATCCTTCCCGGGGAGGCAACAGAGAAGATCGAGATCGAGACCCTCCACCAGATGTTCCCCGGCGGCAAGGTGGAGAAGTCACCGGAACCACGCAGCCGGAAGAAGAAGTAGCCCTCGATGGGCAGTCCGTACACGCCTGCGGTCCAGGCACTGATCGACGAGTTCGGCCGGTTGCCGGGTGTCGGTCCGCGCACGGCCGTGCGCATCGCACTGCATCTCATCCGCGCCGGTGAGGCCGACGTCTCCCGGCTCACCCGGGCGATCGCCGAGGGACAGAAGGTGAGGTTCTGCGAGAAGTGCTTCAACCTCGCCGACGAGCACCTGTGCACCATCTGCAGCGACACGAAGCGTGATGCCTCGAAGGTGTGCGTGGTGGAGAACTCGCGCGATCTGGCCGCGATCGAGCGCACCGGAGAGTTCCGCGGCACCTACCACGTGCTCCTGGGAGTGATGGACCCCATGGCGGGCGTCAGCCACGAGGACATCAAGATCCGCGAGCTCGTGGTGAGACTGCAGCACGAGCCGATCGAGGAAGTGATTGTCTGCACCGGGAACAACACCGAAGGGGACGTCACCGCCGCCTACATCTCGCGGATTCTCAATCCCATCGGGATCAGCGTGACCCGTATTGCGAGCGGTCTCCCGGTGGGGAGCGACCTCGAGTTCGCCGACGAGATAACCCTCGGTCGGGCCCTCGAGAACCGTCGCGCAATCGGCAACTGACGGTTGCCGGCCCGCGTCAACCGCGCCCGTCGCCCGACTTGTGCGCCGACACGGTCTGCGCACCGTAGATGCCCCGGTGGCCGCTGCTGACGTACGCAACGGCGCACGCGAGGCCGAAGAGAACCACCCCGGACCCCCCGAAGAGTTCGACGCCGAGAATCACGCATGCGAGGGGAGTGTTCGCCGCACCGGCGAGCACTGCCACGCTGCCCACCATTGCGCACAACGCAACATTCGCCCCGAGGAGGCTCCCGACCGAGGCACCGAGGAGCGCACCCGTGACGATCATGGGGATCACCTCTCCGCCCACGAACCCGCTTCCCACGCTCACGGCGGTCAGCAGCGGCTTCGCCGGCCAGAATCCGGCTGCAGACCCGGCGAATGCCTGCTGCGCAAGATGGATCGAGAGACCCTGGTGGTCCCGCCAGCCGAACACGAGAACCAGTGCCGCCACTGCCACGCCGCCGAGTGCCGGCCGAAGCGGATACCACCGCACGAGCCTGTTCAAGGTGTCGCGCACCCGGTGGGTGAGCGCCACGAAGCCCGTCGCCACGAGACCGGCGGCAAGACCGAGCAGCACCATTCTCCATGCGAGCGGGAAAGACCATTCGAAACTCGGCAACGACGGGTAGTGCGTGTGTTCCACCCCGAGCGCGCGCACTGTTGCATCGCCCACGATGCTCGCGACGAACGCGGGAATGATTCCCTCGTAGCGGATCCGGCCGACTCTCTGCACCTCGAGCGCGAAGACCGCGCCCGTCACGGGCACACCGAAGACCGAACCGAAACCACCGGCAATCGCGGTCACGAGGAGCAACGACCTGTCGGGACCGTTCAGCCCGATTCTCCTCCCCACGGGGTCTGCGACACCGGCCGCCAGCTGGAGTGCGGCACCCTCACGACCGACGGATGCACCGAAGAGGTGGGACACCGTGCTCCCCGCGAAGATGAGCGGCGACATCCGCAGGGGTATCCCTGTGTTGTGCTCGTGGATCTGCTCGATGATGAGGTTGCTGCCCCGTTCGAGCCCCTTGCCTCCGTGGTGGTAGGCGATCCCCACGGCGAGCCCGGCCAACGGGAGCAGCCACACCAGCCAGTCACGCGCCTCCCGCGACGTTGTGGCCCAGTCGAGGGTCTCGATGAACGCCGCCGACAGTGCTCCGGCTGCGCACCCGACGAATCCCGCGAGCAGTGCCCAGCGGATCAGGTGCGCCGCGCGCCCGGTGGCCCGTTCGAGCAACGTCGCCCGGCCGTGGTCAGAGCGAACGGACGAGGATTGCGTCGCCCTGTCCGCCGCCGCCGCACAGTGCTGCGGCACCGACCCCGCCGCCGCGGCGGCGCAGTTCGTGGAGGATGGTGAGTGCGAGCCTGTTCCCGCTCATCCCGATCGGGTGGCCGAGCGCGATCGCACCGCCGTTCACGTTCACGACATCGTCCTTGATGCCGAGCTCGCGCATCGACGCAATGCCGACGGCGGCGAATGCCTCGTTCAGCTCGAACAGGTCGATGTCACCGACCTTCATGTTCGCACGGTCGAGCGCGCGCATGATCGAGCGTGCGGGCTGGTGGAGGAGTGATGCGTTGTCGGGACCCGCGACCATGCCGTAACCGAGGATCTCGCCGAGCGGCTTCACCCCGCGCGCCTCCGCGGCCTTCCTCGACATGACGACCACGGCGGAGCCACCATCGGAGATCTGGCTCGCATTGGCGGCGGTGATCGTGCCCTCCCTGTCGAAGGCGGGCTTCAGACCGGCGAGCGACTCCATGGTGGTGTCGGCGCGCACGCCCTCGTCGTCCTTCACCATGAGCGGATCGCCCTTGCGCTGCGGCACCGCCACCGGCACGATCTCGTCGGCGAGCTTGCCCGCCGCAATCGCCGCCGCGGCGCGCTGGTTCGACTTCATCGCTGCGTCGTCCTGCTCGTCACGGCTGATGCCGCCGCCGGTGTAGCGCTCGGTGCCGAGACCCATGAGGCACGCATCGAACGCACACCACAGACCGTCCTTGATGATCGCGTCGGCAAGTTCGGTGTGGCCGTAGCGGAAGCCGCCGCGTGCGCCCATCGCCAGGTACGGCGCGTTGGTCATGCTCTCCATGCCTCCGGCGACGACGATGTCGGCCTCGCCGTTCCGGATCATCTGGTCGGCGAGATAGATCGAGTTGAGGCCCGACAGGCAGACCTTGTTCACGTTCACCGAGGGAACGCTCATGGGAATGCCGGCCTTCGACGCGGCCTGGCGGGATGGCACCTGTCCCTGGCCGGCCATCAGCACCTGTCCCATGATCACGTGTTCCACTTCTTCGGGCTTCACGCCGGCACGCTCGAGCGCCGCCTTGATCGCGAACCCGCCGAGATCTGCGGCGCTGAATGATGCGAGTGCACCGCTCATCTTGCCGATCGGTGTGCGGGCCCCCGCAACGATGTATGAACCGGCCATGTCCGTTACTCCCTTTCCGGGGCACCCGACGGGACGGGCACCGACCGCGTCAGGCTAGGTGACGGACCCCGTGTTCTCGGTATCGTCGGCGCCCATGGAGAAGATCCTCGAGGCCATCCAGAACGGCGCTTCCGGCGACCAACTGGCATCAATCCCCCTGCCCACCTCCTACCGCGCGGCTCACGTGCGCAAGGAGGACGAGAAGATGTGGGAGGGCGTCCCGAGCAACGAGAAGGACCCCCGCAAGAGCCTGCGGGTCGGCGAGGTCCCGCTCCCCGAGATCGCCCCCGACGAGGCGGTCATTGCGGTGATGGCGTCGTCGATCAACTTCAACACGGTCTGGACGAGCATCTTCGAGCCGATCAGCACTTTCGGTGCGCTGTCCCGTCTCGGCCGCGAGAGCGCGTGGGCCAAACGGCACGACCGCGATTACCAGGCGGTCGGGAGCGATGCCTCCGGCGTGGTGCTGCGTGTCGGTAGCGCAGTGCGCAACTGGAAGCCGGGCGACAAGATCACGGTGCACTGCAACCACGTCGACGACCAGGACCCCACGTCGCACAGTGACTCGATGATGGGTGCGAACCAGCGAATCTGGGGATACGAGACGAACTTCGGCGGACTTGCCGACCTCGCGGTGGTGAAGGCGAACCAGCTGATGCCGAAGCCGGCGCACCTCACGTGGGAGGAGGCCGCGGTGAACGCACTGTGCAACAGCACCAGTTACCGCATGCTCGTGTCGCCCACCGGTGCCCACATGAAGCAGGGCGACGTGGTGCTCATCTGGGGTGCAACCGGCGGCATCGGGGCATACGCGGTTCAGTACGTGCTGAACGGTGGCGGCATCCCGGTCGGCGTGGTGTCCTCGCCCGACAAGGCCGACATCCTCCGCAAGATGGGTTGCGAGGCGGTCATCGACCGCAAGGCGGCCAACTACAGGTTCTGGAACGACGACGACACCCACAACGAGTCGGAGTGGCGCCGTCTCGGCGGTGACATCCGTGCCCTCGTCGGCGAGGACCCGGACATCGTGTTCGAGCACCCCGGCCGCAGCACCTTCGCCGCGTCGATGTACGTGGCGAAGAAGGGCGGCACGGTCGTGACGTGTGCCGCAACGAGTGGCTTCATGATGGAGTTCGACAACCGGTTCTTCTGGATGCGCCTGAAGCGCCTCGTCGGCAGTCACTTCGCGAACTACAAGGAGGCGTGGGAGGCGAACAGGCTCATCTCCAAGGGGATGATCCACCCCGTGATGTCCAAGGTCTTCACGCTCGAGCAGACGGGCGAGGCCGCGTACCAGGTGCACCACAACATGCACGAAGGCAAGCTCGGCGTGCTGTGCCTCGCCCCCACCGAGGGTCTCGGTGTCGACAACCACGAACTACGGGCGAAGGTGGCCGACAAGCTCACCTGGTTCCGCGACTGACCACAACCGCCGAGAACACGAACCACCGAGAAGGAGACACGACATGTTGCTGACAGAGATTGACCACGTGGCAATCGCCGTGCGGGACCTCGAGGCGGCCATCGACTACTACAGGCGCGCGTTCGGCGCGGAGGTGGAGCACCGCGAGGTGGTGGAGAGCGACGGCGTTGAGGAGGCCCTGTTGAAGGTCGCCGAGAGCTACGTGCAGCTGCTCACCCCCACCCGTGAGGACTCACCGGTCGCGAAGGCCATCGAGAAGCGCGGGGAGGGCCTGCACCACATCGGCTACCGCGTGAATGACTGTGCAGAGGCTCTCGCCTCGATGCTCGCCGCGGGAGCGACCGCCATCGACAAGGCGCCCCGTCCCGGCAGTCGCGGCACCACGGTGGCCTTCATCCACCCGAAGGGCAGCTTCGGGACCCTCATCGAGCTCGTCCAGGAGTGACGGCCACATCTGCCGGCCGACCGAACCCGGTCGCCGGTGATTGTTAGAACTCACCGATGCGTGAAGTTGCGTGGGCACTCGCCGGCTGGATGTTCGGCATCGGCGCCGCCCGCCGGGCGAGGTCGGTCATCGTCGCGGCACAGTCGTCGGGCGAGGCGTGGTTCCACGGGCTCACGCACCGTTCACCGGCGTTCGTGCCCGTGGGCGCACTGCTCGGAGCCGCGGGTGGTTGGGCGATGGCCGGGACGTTCACGGGAGAGACGGCAACGTTCGCGTTCGTGGTGTTCTGTACCGCGTTGACCGAGCAGTTGCTCGTCGACCTGGACACGCACCTCCTCCCGCGCGGCAGGTCGCGGGGGGCCACCGTTCTCGGAGCGTTCCTGCTCGGTGTCACATCGCTCGTGCAATGGGACATCTCACGTTGGTGGTGGGGAGTACTCGGGTCGTTCGTGGGTTGGTTCCTCTTCCGCACCGTTCAGGCACTCTCGCGCGGTGATCTCGGTGGGGGAGACGTGACGCTCGCGGTCCTCATCGGTTTCCACCTCGGGTGGATCGCGATCGGGAACGTGTTCCTGTTCGCCTTCGTCACGTTCGTCCTCGGCGGTCTCGCAGGACTCGTGTCCCTCGTCCGCCGGAGGAGCCTGCGCGGGCACATTGCATTCGGTCCGTGGATGGTGTCGGGCGCAGTCATCACGATCGTGTGCGAGCACGGCCTCAGGTCGTTCATCACCGGCTGAATGGTCCGCCCCGACAACGACCTACGATGACCGGAGTCAGCGGGGAGGCAACGCACATGGCAGAACTTGACGGGACCGTCGCGATCGTCACCGGGTCGTCGAGCGGCATCGGTGAGCGCACGGCGCAGCGACTCTCCGAGCTCGGAGCGAAGGTGGTGGTGAACTCCTCCAGCAGCGTGGAGGCGGGCCGTGCCGTGGCGGAGGCGCTTCCCGGAGAGTCGCTGTACGTCCAGGCCGACATCAGCGACAAGGAGCAGGGGCTGCGTCTCCTCGACGAGACCGTCGCGAGGTTCGGACGTCTCGACCTGCTCGTGAACAACGCCGGCTGGACGACCGTGGTCCCCCACGGGAACCTCGATGCGCTCACCGACGAGATCTTCATGAGGACCTTCGAGGTGAACGTGTTCGGCACGTGGTGGCTGACGAAGGCCGCGATGCCTCTCCTTCGGGAGTCGGTGGATGGTCACGTGGTGAACGTGACGTCGATTGCCGGCGTGAGGCCGGTTGGTTCCTCCATCGCCTACTCGATGACCAAGGCGGCCCTCAACCAGATGACGAGACTGATGGCCAAGAGTCACGGTCCGGTGCGGTTCAACGCGGTCGCGCCCGGATTGGTTGCGACGCCGTGGACGAAGGACTGGGAGACCCAGCACGCGGGGGTCGCCGCCGTGGCACCGTTGAAGCGCTCGGCAACCGCGGACGATTGTGCCGAGGCAGTTCTTGCCCTCGTGCGCAACAAGTACGTCACGGGAGAGGTGTTCGTTGTGGACGGCGGCCTCACGCAGCTGAACTGACCATGATCATCCACCTCGTCGACGGCACGTACGAGCTGTACCGACAGCACTTCGGCCAGGCGGTGCGCCACCGCACGCCGCCGAAGTTCGCCGCCACCAAGGGCGTTGTCACCTCAACGTTGCAGTTGCTGGCGGACGGTGCCACGCACATCGCTGTGTCCATGGACCACGTGATCGAGAGCTTCAGGAACGAGATGTACGACGGGTACAAGACGAGCGACGGCATGGAGCCCGAGATCCTCGAGCAGATCCCCGTGGTTGCGGATGCGCTCGAGGCGATCGGTGTCCCCGTGTGGCGGATGGTGAAGTTCGAGGCCGACGACGGTCTGGCCGCAGGTGCCGCGCTCGCTTCGGCCGACCCGCGCGTGGCGCAGGTGCGCATCCTCAGTCCCGACAAGGACATGGGTCAGTGCGTCGACGGGAACCGGGTGGTGCAGTTCGACCGGCGCAACGACACCATCATCAACGAGGACGCCGTGCGGGAGAAGTTCGGCGTGGGTCCCGCGAGCATCGCCGACTGGCTCGGCCTGGTGGGCGACACCGCTGACGGTTTCCCCGGCCTGCCCGGGTGGGGTGCCAAGAGCGCATCCACCGTGCTTGCCGTGTACCGGCACATCGAGGACATTCCCGACGACGAGGCGAGGTGGGCCGCTGACGGGGTGACCGTGCGCGGTGCGGCCAAGCTCGCCGCGACCCTGCGCGACAACCGTGCCGACGCCGCTCTGTTCAAGAGGATCGCCACGGTCGCGACCGACGTGTCGGAGGATCTCGACATCGGTGCGGTGGACGACTGGGAGTGGCGCGGCGTCTCGGGACAGTTGGGCAAGGTGGCGCGCGAACTCGGCATGCCCGACGTGGTGGAGCGCGCAGAGCGCATCATGCTCACCCGCTGACCCTCAACGGACGGATGCACGATCGATGGCCGCGCGATGAACAGTGTGGCAACGGCCAGGCGACCTGCAGCACACAGGTGTTTCCGCTGAAGGCTGCTTCCTTCCGGACCTGACCTGGTTCACGGGCACCCGTCGCACAGGACCCGACCGTCACCACACCGTGCACCGACCGTGCGACAACGGACGGGTTGAGGATACACGCGGATAACCTCGGGAACCCGTGGCGGGTGCATCCCGCCGCCTGGAAGGATGCGAGAGCGGCCGAATCGGCAGCACTGGAAATGCTGTGACCTGCAAGGGTCCGTGGGTTCAAATCCCACTCCTTCCGCCGAATGGACAACGTTGATGCGATGAGAGTCGCCCTCGAGGAGGCGCGCGCGGCGACTGCGCACGGTGACGTGCCGGTGGGTGCTGTTGTTCTCCGTGGAGGTGCGGTGATCGCGCGCCGGCACAACGAGCGGGAGCTCTCCAACGACCCCACGGCACATGCCGAGGTGCTCGCGCTCCGCGACGCCGCCGCGCAGGTCGGCTCGTGGCGGCTCGATGAATGCACCCTCGTCGTCACGCTCGAGCCGTGCCTGATGTGTGCGGGAGCGGCGTTGTCCTCGCGCATCGGCGCGCTCGTCTACGGCGCCGCCGACCTGAAGGCGGGAGCAACGGCGAGTCTCTACTCGGTGCTCACCGACCCGCGGCTCAACCACAACCCGCCCGTGAGCCACGGGGTCCTGGCCGAGGAATGCGCCGGTCTGCTCACCGACTTCTTCGAGCAGCGTCGCTGACGTTCCGTCCCCGTGTCGGGGCGCGGGTGCCCCGATAGCGTCCATTGACGGAAAGGTGCCAGAGCGGCCGAATGGGACGGTCTCGAAAACCGTTGTGGGTTTGTGCCCACCGTGGGTTCAAATCCCACCCTTTCCGCCATCGTGACCCGTGGGTCTCGCCGCGGCGGCTCAGCCGCGGAAGACCTGCGGGGGCACTTTTCTCTCCCAGCCCTTCGGCATCAGCGCTGCGCCGAAGTCACGCATCGCGCGCAGCACCGGGCGCACCTCGGCCCCGCGGTCGGTGAACGAGTACGTCACCTGCCTGCCGGAACCGTCACGCTCGAGCAGTCCGTCACCAACGAGCCGTCGCAGGCGTGCGGAGAGGAGAGTGGGCGGGATTCCCTCGAGGCTCTCGCGAAGTTCCGAGAACCGCCGCGGACCGAACAACGCAACGTCGCGGAGGATGAGGAGCGTCCATCGGTCACCGATGAGATCGAGCGAGCGGGCGACGGGGCAGAAGAGGTCGTAGGACTTTGCGCCCACTTCCTCGCGCATGTTCCTCGGTGACCGCCTCGGCATGGCGCCCATGGTACATTTTCTGTACCAAAGGGGGCAAGCATGACGGCGACCATCTCCAGGAAGACGTATTCACCGTGGGCGACGTTCGCCGTGTGCGGGATTGCCTCCTACATCTCCACCCTCGACATGTCGATCGTGAACGTCGCGTTCTACGAGATCCACAAGAGCTTCCCGCAGGACTCCGCTGCGACGATCTCGTGGGTTGTCACCGCGTACTCGATCCTGTTCGGTTCGTTGCTGATCGTGTCAGGCCGCATGGCGGACCAGATCGGCCGCAAGAAGTTCTTCCTCGCCGGCACCGCCATCTTCCTGCTCGGCTCGCTGGTGTGCGCCATCTCGGGAACGATGGGACTCCTGATTGCCGGACGCGCAATCCAGGGTGTCGGAGGGGCGATGATGGCGCCGGCATCCACCGGGCTTCTCCTGGGTGCCTTCCCCCAGGAGAAGCGCGGTCAGGTGATGGCCTGGACCGGCTCCATCGGGGCGCTCGGCGTCGCGTCGGGTCCGACCCTCGGTGCGTTCTTCGTGTCGACGTTCGGGTGGCGGTCCGCCTTCTGGATCAACGTGCCGATCTGTCTCGTCACCGTGGTCCTCGCATTGCGGGTCACGACAGAATCCGACAGCCAGAAGGGGAGCCGCCCCGATTTCCTCGCGGCTGTGTTCCTCACGCTGGCGGTTGCGTCGCTCGTGTGGGGCATCTCCCGTTCGGAGGACTACGGATGGGGCCACCGCTCCGTGCTCGAGCTGTTCGCGGTCGCTCTCGTTCTCGGCGGTCTGGTGGCGTGGCGGTCGGTCTCCCACCACGATCCGTTGCTCCCTGCGCAGCTCTTCAAGGAGAAGACCTTCACGATCGGCAACATGTCCACGATGCTGTACGCCGCCGCGTTCAGCGGGAACATCCTGAACAACGTGCTCTTCCAGAGGACGATCTGGCAGTTCAGCGCCACGAAGGCCGGCTGGTTCTCGGTGCTCTCGCCGATCACAGTGGCCGTCACCTCGATGATCATCGGCCGCAAGATGGCGGGGATCGGCTACCGACGGCTCCTCGTGTCAGGTCCGCTCATCATGTCCGCCACCGTCGCCGGGTCGATCCTCTTTCTCGACGCCGAACCCACCCCGTGGTTCCCCTTCCTGCCGCTCATGTTCCTTCTCGGTATCGGGCTCGGTGCGACGTTCCCGCCGCAGTCAGCAGTCACGATTCTCCGTCTGCCCCAGCAGAGGTTCGCCCTCGGCGGTGCGATCAACAACACGTTCCGTCAGGTGGGCTCTGCAATCGGGGTCGCCCTCGTGGTCACGGTGCAGTCGAGGACGGGCGGGCTCGAGGGGTTCCGCAACGGCTGGAAGGTGGCCATCTGTTTCGCGCTGCTCTCTGCCGGGGTCTCGCTGTTCCAGCCGGGCAAGTCTCAGCAGACCTGACCGCGCGTCGGCGCCCGTAGCGTCACTGGCATGGCCAGCGACCCGTTCCACGTGCTCGGTGTCGCACATGACGCGACGGCCGCGCAGGTTGATGCCGCATGGCGCGAGCAGATGCGCCGGCTCCACCCCGACGCGAATCCGGGTGCGGACGGCATCGCTCTTGCCCGCCTGACTGCTCTCGCTGCCGAGGTGAACGCCGCACACGCACTCCTGCGCGGTGACCTGGAGGGCCAGCGTGCGCGGTGGGCACCGCCGCCCGCCGGATCACCCGCCATGCCGACGGGCGACACGCCGGTGCTGCTGCCCGTCCGGATCCCCGGCGGGGACCTTTTCCGGCGGCCTCTCACGTGGGTGGTTCTCACGGTCGCGGCGGTCGTCGGGCTGCTGCTGCTGAACACGGTGGGCAACCCCGCACCGCCCGATTCACCGGGCACACCCACGAGTCTCACGCGCTCTCCCGGTTGGTACGTCGGGAGCTGCGTGGCAGGTGACGGCGATGTGGTGGTGCCGGTGCGCTGCTCCGAGCAGCACTCGGGTCTCATCGTGGCCCAGACGGGCGCACAGCAGTACTGCCCCGCCACCGCCGAGGGAGCGGTGTTCCGCGACAACGTCTACTTCTGCATCGACGTCGACGCGCAGGGCTGACGTTCAGCCGCGGAACGGCCGGAGCGCACCATCGGGCACGACTCCCAGTCGGCCCGCCTGGAAATCCTCGTATGCCTTCACGAGTTCCTCGCGCGTGTTCATCACGAACGGTCCGTACGCGGCCACCGGTTCACCGATAGGTCGGCCGCCGAGCAGAAGGATCTCCATCGAGTCGGTGGTCTCGTTGTCGCCGCCGGCACCCGTGAACGTGACGGAGTCGCCGTCGCCGAAGAGCGTGAGCTGTCCCTTCGTCACCCGCACGGCCTCGGTTCCCACGGTGCCGTGACCCGCGAGCACGTACGCGAGTGCGTTGTGTGCCGGGTCCCACGGGACGGTCACCCTGGAGCCGGCCGGCACCGACACGTGCGCCACCGTGATGGGTGTGTGCGTCGAACCGGGTCCTTCGTGGCTTCCGATCCGGCCGGCTATCAAGCGGAACAGCGAGGCACCGTCAGCCGAGGCGAAGAGCCGCACGTGCCCGGCCTCGATGTTCTGGTACCTCGGGTCGATCATCTTGTCGCGGGACGGCAGGTTCACCCACAGTTGGACTCCGTGGAAGAGACCGCCCTTCACCACCATCTCCTCGGGTGGGGTCTCGATGTGGAGGATGCCCCCGCCGGCCGTCATCCACTGCGTGCCTCCGTCGGTGATGATGCCCCCTCCACCGTGTGTGTCCTGGTGCAGGAACACGCCGTCGATCATGTACGTCACGGTCTCGAACCCGCGGTGCGGGTGCCAGTCCGTCCCGCGCGGCTCGAACGGGCCGTAGTTCACCTCGCCCATCTGGTCCATGTGGATGAACGGGTCGAGGTCGGCGAGCGCGACCCCGGCGAACGCGCGGCGCACGGGGAATCCCTCGCCCTCGAACCCGGTGGGGGCTGTGGTCACCGATCTCACCGGTCGGTCGCGCAACGACGCACCGACGGCGTCAAGACGGGGGAGCGTGAGCGGGTCTGCGGAGACCGCGGGCATCAACAGGCCTTCTCGGAGAACGATGCCTTCGCCTTCACGAGGTATTCATCGACCGTGTCGGTCACGCACGTGTTGGCGCCGTAGCCGGTGTGGCGCTGCGCATCCACGACGATGAGCCTGCCGTCCTCGAGCGTCTCGGCCATCCGCCTCGAGCTCGCAAGGGGGGTCGCCGAGTCGCCTGTGGTGCCCACCACGACGATGGTGCCTGCACCCTTGCCGGTGATCTCGTGTCGATTGTCCGGCTTTGCCGGCCAGAACACGCAGGTGTAACCGGACGCGAAGCTCTCGCCGAGTCTCGGAGCGGCCTTCACGAACTCGGGGAGGTGCGAGTCTGCCTCCTCGACGGTGGCCGGGCCGGGATCGTCGAGGCAGGAGATCGCCGTGAAGGCCTCGAGTTCGTTGCCGTACGAGCCGTCCGCGTTGCGCTGGTAGTACTCGTCGTTGAGGTCGAGCACGCCCCGGCCGTTGCCCTTCTGCAGGTCGGCGAGAGCGGACTCGAGTGCGGGCCACTGGGAGGACGAGTACATCGCCTGCGCGATCCCGGTGAAGAGGACGGAAAGGTTCACCTTCGTGCGGTCGGGAGACACAGCGACGGGCTCGGTGTCCACCTTCTTGATCAGCGCGTCCAGTGCCTTGCCGGGGTTGCCGTTGTTGTTGAACTCGCACGCAGGGTTCTTCGCACACTGGTCCAGGAACGCGTTCAGCTCCTTCTCGAACCCCGCGGCCTGCTGGAGCGAGCCCGTGATGGCGTCGGCCGTGGGATCGGCCGCACCGTCGAGCACCGCGGCCCGGACCGTGCCGGGGAACATGGTGGCCCACGTGGCGCCGAGCTCGCTCCCGTAGCTGAAACCGAAGTACGTGATCTTGTCCTCGCCGAGCGCCTGTCGGATCGCGTCCATGTCACGTGCGGTGTTGTTCGTGGAGATGTACGGCAGGATCGCGCCGCTCTCCTTGCCGCAGGCGTCGGCAAACTTCTTCGAGACGTCGATGATCGCCTGCTTCTCGGCATCGTTCGACGGTGTGGGGTCGTACGACACGTAGTCGTCGTAGTTGTCGAAGCAGTCCACCGCCGGGGTCGATTCGCCGGTGCCCCTCGGATCCCAGCCGATGATGTCGAACCTCTGCACCAGCACCGTCCCGAAGATGCCGTCCGCGTTCTCCGCCAGGTACTGCCCGCCGAATCCCGGCCCGCCGGGGTTCACCAGCATCGACCCGATCCGCTTGGAGGGATCGGAGGCGGGGTGGCGCCTCATCCGGAGGGTGAACATGCCCACGGACGGGTCGGAGTAGTCGAACGGAACCTCCATGGTGCCGCATTCGGAGCCGTCAGCGAAGCTGTCGACGCACGGTTTCCAGTCGATCGTCCACTCCGTGTCGGGCAGGGAAGTGTCCGTGGAGGCGGTGTCGTCGGGACCGGACGTGCCCCCTCCGGAGCACGCGGCAAGCACAAGGACGAGCGCGGCAAAAAGGGTGTCGCGCCACCGTTTCCTCATGGGAAAGACACTAGGGGTTGCTGCGCCCCTAGCCTCACACGGGTGCGTATGGGCCCCCACTCCCTCATCCCGGGAGATGCACATGCCGTGAAGGGCGCGAAGGTGCGCCGCGAGACGTTCCTCCGGGCGGGCACGTTCGCCCGTCCGTACAGGTGGAGAATCGCCGGGTTCCTCGCCGCGATTCTCGCCTCGGCGCTTCTCGGTCTCGTGCCGCCGTTGCTGTTCCGTTCCATTCTCGACGACGCAATCCCGTCGGCCGACCGCACTGCGATCACCGTGCTCGCATCCGTCCTTGTCGTGACCGCGATCGGCGATGCCCTGTTCGCGGTGATCCAGCGGTGGCTCAGCTCCACCATCGGCGAGGGACTGATCTACGACCTCCGGGTCGCGCTCTTCGACAAGGTGCAGCGGATGCCCGTTGCGTTCTTCACACGCACGCAGACCGGGGCGTTGATCAGCAGGCTCAACAACGACGTGGTGGGTGCCCAGACCGCAGTCACGTCCACTCTCGGGAGCGTGGTGTCGAACATCGTCGTTCTGCTCACCACTCTCACCACAATGGTCCTGCTCGAGTGGCGTCTCACCGCAGTCTCCCTCGTGGTGCTGCCGCTCTTCATCCTCCCCGCGCGTCGCGTGGGGGCACGCATCGGGGCCGTGGCCCACAAGCAGATGGAATACAACGCCTCGATGAACACACAGATGAGCGAACGCTTCAATGTTGCGGGTGCAACATTGGTGAAGCTCTTCGGCAGGCGCTCACGCGAGACGGAGACGTTCTCGGAGCGTGCGGCAGGAGTGCGCGACACCGGCATCCGGGCGGCGATGTACGGACGTGTGTTCATGGTCGCACTCGGGCTCGTCGGTGCGATGGGTGCAGCAGCCATCTACGGAATCGGCGCACACCTCGTGGTGAGCGGCGACATCAGCCGCGGCACCCTCGTGGCGATGGCAGCCCTCGTCACTCGCGTGTACCAGCCGCTCACCGGGCTCACCAACGCGCGGGTGGAGGTGGTCACCGCGTTCGTCAGCTTCGACCGCGTGTTCGAGGTTCTCGATGCGCCGGTCGCGATCCAGGACCGTCTCGGTGCAGTCGATCTCGTCGGTGCCAGGGGCGGGATCGAGTTCGACAACGTGGTGTTCCGTTACCCGGCAGCCGCGACCGTCAGCATCGCATCGCTCGAGTCCGCCGGAGTCCACGCCGGCTCGGACCCCGACGTGGACGTGCTGCGCGGGGTGAGCCTCACGGTCCGCGCCGGTGAGACGGTTGCAGTGGTCGGTTCGTCCGGCGCCGGGAAGTCGACACTCCTGTCGCTCGTGCCGCGCCTGTACGACGTCACATCCGGCTCGGTGCGCATCGACGGCATCGACGTCCGTGACATCACGGAGGATTCGCTGCATGACGCAATCGGTGTCGTGTCGCAGGACCCGCACCTGTTCCATGAGTCCATCGAGTCGAACCTCCGCTACGCACGCCCCGGTGCGACCCAGGAGGAGCTGGTCGCCGCGTGCAGGGCCGCCCGCATCCACGACATGGTGCAGGCGCTGCCCGACGGTTACTCCACCGTGGTGGGCGAGCGCGGGTACCGGATGTCGGGTGGCGAGAAGCAGCGGCTCGCGATCGCGAGGATGCTGCTCAAGGACCCTGCTGTGGTCATCCTCGACGAGGCCACGAGCCATCTCGACAACGAGAACGAGGCACTGGTGCAGGAGGCACTTGATGCGGCGCTCCACGGCCGCACCGCCCTCGTGATCGCCCACCGGCTGTCGACGGTGAGGGATGCCGACAGGATCGTGGTGCTCGAGAACGGCCGGATAGTGGAACAAGGGACCCACGACGACCTGATGGCCGCCGGCTGCGCGTACGCGGCGCAGGTTCGTGCAGGCGGCTCTTTCGGCCTGGTCACACCCGCGACATAGGGTTCCGCGCGTGGAAGGGACATCCAACAGCACACGGGCAGGGTCGACCCCCGAGGAGGTCGACGGCGTTCCGGTGCTCACGGTCTCGCGACTCGCGAGGTTCCTGAAGCAGCACATGGGCAGCCTGTTCCCCGACGGGATCTGGCTGGAGGGTGAGATCGAGGGCATGAAGCCGAAGCCCCACCCGACGGGTCACTACTTCTCCCTCGTCGACGGCGAGGGCAAGGGCAAGCGCAGCATCAGCGCCAAGTTGTTCTCGCGCAACGGCACCATGGACCGCGTCCTGAAGACGATGGACGACATCGGCAGCCCGTTGAAGAGCGGGATGAGGGTGCGCGTTCTGTGCCGGCTCGACTACTACGACGTCCGCGGCGAACTCGGTGTCATCATCGACCGCATCGACCCACAGTTCACGCTCGGTCTGCTTGCGGCCAAGCGCGACAAGCTCATCGCGGACCTGATGGCGAAGGGGCTCCACAAGCGCAACGGCCGGTGTGCCGTGCCGCTCGTCCCCCTGCGGGTCGGTGTGGTCACCTCCCTGCAGGCCGCGGGCTGGGCCGATGCGCAGCGGCACCTGGAGGAGTCCGGGTTCGGCTTCAACCTTCTCGTCGCCGACGTGAACGTGCAGGGCGACCTCGCCCCTGCCCAGGTTGCCGCCGCGATCAGGACACTCGACGGGAGGGACGATCTCGATGTTCTCATCGTGGTCCGTGGTGGTGGCTCCAAGGGTGACCTCGCCGCCTTCGACGACGAGCGCGTGGCAATGGCAATCGTGGGCTGCAGGCACGCGGTGTTCACCGGCATCGGTCACCAGATCGACACGAGCGTCGCCGACATCGTTGCGCACTCCAATCTCAAGACCCCAACTGCCGTCGCCGATGAGCTCATCCGCAGGGTCCAGCTGTTCCGCGGCAGGCTGGCGCGCAGTGCGGGGATCCTCGGGGACCGCACACTCGGTGCAGTCGCCCACAGCCGTCTGCGCCTGTCGCGCACCGCTCAGTCGTTGCGACACAGGCCGGAGATGATCCTGGCATCGGCACGTCACCGCACGGAGATCGCGTTCACGCAGGTCAGGTTGCTCGACCCCGCATCCTCGCTTGCTCGGGGATGGAGCATCACGCACACTGCCGACGGCAGGCTCCTGCGCACGGTCGCCGATGCAAGGTCTGGAGAGAAGCTCGTGACCACCGTGGCCGACGGAACCATCACCAGCACGGTCGACTGAGACAGTCAGCACAAGGAGAACAGGAGAGCCGACATGGCATCAAAGAAGACGACAGGAGAGCCGGCCGGCTACGCGGAGGCGATGGCCGAGATCGAGGGAATCCTCGCTGAACTCGACGGTGGTCGCATCGACGTGGACGTTCTCGGTGAGAAGGTGAAGCGTGCGGCCGAGCTGATCGAGTGGTGCAACGCGCGCATCACGGCTGCGGAGTTCACCGTGAAGGAGCTGCTGGAGTCTCTCGACATTGACGACCCGGGCGTCGACCCGGGGGATTTCGACGACGAAGATGACGACTACGACGATGACGACGTCGATGAAGACGACGACGATGACTATGAGGATGACGACGAGTGACTGACCCCGACGGCTTCCTGCACGCCGTCCACCGCCGCACGGGGCAGGTCATCGCGGATGCAAGTGCGTCGTACGCGGGACTCGATCCGGAACTGGAACGTGTCCTCGGTGACATGTCCGCACTTGTCGGCAACAGCGGGAAGGGAACCAGGGCGCATGCGGCGCATCTCGGCTGGCGCGCCGCCGGCGGCGAGGCCGGTGCCCCCGTTGCGGTGAACGTGGCGGCCGCGTTCGAGCTCCTGCACCTGTCCGCGCTGGTCCACGACGACCTCATCGACGGTTCCGCAGAACGTCGCGGCCGCCCCACCGTGCACGTGTCCGCTGCATCGCGCCACGATGCCGAGCAATGGGCAGGTGACCGCGCGCGTGTCTCCTCGGGTGTCGCGGTGCTCGTCGGGAACATCCTGTGGTCGCTCGCCGACGCCGCCCTCGGCACGGTGAACGAACGTGCACGCGGGGAGTGGAATGCCGTGCGCACCGAGGTGAACCTCGGGCAGTACCTCGATCTCGTCGCATCGGCACAGGGAGGTGCTGACCCGTCGCGCATCGACACCCTGATGAACCTGAAGACGGCCAAGTACACCTTCGAGCGTCCGTTGCGCACGGGCGCTGCCGCCGCAGACCCGTCGAACACCGGGCTGCTCGAGGCGCTGGGCGGGTTCGGTCACCTGGTCGGGCGGGCCTTCCAGATCCGCGACGACATCCTCGGTGTGTTCGGCGACAGTTCCGTCACGGGCAAGCCGACCGGCAACGACCTGCGCGAGGGAAAGGCAACGCTCCTCCTCGCCCGCTCGGCCGCGGTCCCTGCGAATGTTGCCACCGGCGTCTACGCGAGAGTCGGGTCACCCGGTCTCACGGATGCCGAGATCGAGACGATGAAGTCGGTGATGGTCAGTGACGGGACGCTCGAGTGGGCGGAGCAGGAGGCCGACGCATGCATTGCGAGGGCGCTCCGCGACACCGAGTGGATGCCCGCACACGTCCGGGCCGACCTGTCGGCGCTGGCGCGTTCTGCCGCCGACCGCGTGAGGTGAGAACCGGCCTCTACAGTGCCGCGTACATCTCGAGTGCCTCGGCAACCGTGAGTCCTGTGGCAACACCGGGTTCGGCGTTGATTGCCTCGAGCCAGGGCGGGGTCACACGGCAGCACACCGTGATCGGGTCGTCGATTCCGGAACCGTTCACCGCGAGCTTGGCGAACGTGAGCGCATACGTGGCGGGCCGCGCATCGCGCGAGAGTTCGATGAGTGCCCACGGGTCTGGAGCAAGTCCCGGCCGGTCGACCTCCACGATCTCGGGCGAGGAACTCACATGCACCGGTCCGCCCGACAACCCGGGTCCGTCGGTGAGAACCGCACCGCGCACGAGGTGCGGACGCGCACCGGCGATGAGGAACGCAACGTAGGCACCGAGTCCCCTGCCGAGGACGGTCGCCTCGCCGATGTGACCGAGCGCGAAGTCAACGTCGGCCATCAGGATCTCACAGGAGTACCCGCCACCGCGGGGCACAGTGGACTCACCGTGCCCGGTGAAATCGAGCGCCCACACCGGCCCGGCCCATGCTGGACCGGTTGCTGCAACCCTGGCCGCGTCCTCGCCCAGTCCGTGGAGCAGGAGGAGCGGCCGTCCGGAGCCCTCACGGACCTTGTGGAGTGCGAGTGTGACCCTGTTGTGCTGCAGGCGAACGGTCTCGAGGAACGTCACGACACGAACTCCAGCACCATGTCGGCCACACGCCGCGGTTCCTCGATGTGGATGAAGTGGCCGAGACCCTCCAGCACCTCGAGGCGGCCGCCCGCAGGGAGCCACGGCTTCACGTCGCGGGCACGGGCACCCCATCCCATCGGTTCGTCAACGGTGCCGAGAAGCCCGAGGAACGGCACCGTGAGCGCCGCCATGCGCAGGGAGCTCCACTCCGGTCTCCACGGACCGAACCCACCGAACCGCATGCTCGGGTCGAGCGTCCAGCGCCAGCCGTCCGCGCTGCGTTGCGCTCCGACCGTCACGAGGTACTCGAGCCACTCCTTGCTCAGGCGCGGGTTCATCCGTCCGCGGCGCTGCGCAAGTTCCTCCAACGTGCCGGGCTTGCGGATCGACTGAGCCGCCTCGTGGCGGAAGTCGAGCCACGAGCCGATCTCGTTCGCGAGCATCCTTGATTGGTCATGATCGGGCACGTCGGGCATCCGCCGCTTGCTCGGCATTCCGTCGATGTTCACCATCCGCGAGATGCGGTACGGCGAGGCGTCGCACAGCTGGAGCATCACCGCACCGCCCTTCGAATGACCCACGACCGGTGCCGGTTCCCTGGTCACCGAGGCCATCACGGACAGGGCGTCGCGGATGTCGGCCTCCCAGCCGTACAGGGCGGTGTGCTCGCTCGCACCGTGGCCCCGGTGGTCCCATGACACCACGCGCCAGCCGGCGTCGGCGAGCAACGGGGCGAACACGTCCATCGTGCGGGCAAAATCACTTCCGCCGTGCACGAGGAAGAGCGGCGGGTCGGATTCCCGGCCCCACTCGTAGACGGCAATGTCCACGCCGTCGGCGTCGTGGCGGCGGGTGCGCTCCGGTGCGTGTGCGCCGGGGAACGTGCGGGTCTCGTCGGGGGTCGACATGGCACACGGATGTTAGGGGAGCGCCCCGCCGCGACCCTCACGGGAGCGTGCAACGTCGTGCTCGTAGCATGGGCTCGTGTTCCTGAGGCGCCGGCTCCACATGTACCTGCTGTGGAGCACGTGTGTGTTCGCGTTGCTCGCCGTCCTCTCCGGTCTGCTCACCGACGGGGACGGCGGCACCAAGTCCTCCACCTCCGACTCGGTCACCACGACATCATCCGGACCGACCACCTCCACGGGTCCGCTGCGCACGTACACGATCCAGCCCGGCGACAATCTCTTCGCGATCGGCGAGCGGTTCAACCTCTCCGTCCCGGCCCTCATCGAGATCAACAAGATCGAGAACGCCGACCGTGTGCCTGTCGGCACACAACTGCTCCTGCCCCCCAGCAACGGTTTCGTTCCCATCGGGGCGACCACCACGATGCCACCGTGACGGGTCCCGCTCGTCTGACAACACCGTCCTGCGGCGTGTCCATACACTGAGGACATGACCGCGACCTTCTGGCCGACTCCCGAGCACTGGTCGGTGAAGATCCCGCTCGTCACCGACCATGTGAGGTTGGCTTCGCTCGCCGGGTCCGGGTTCGTCGGTCTCAAGCAGGCACCGTTCGAGGTGCCGCAGTCCGAGTGGGAGTCGCTCGAGTACTTCGACTGGAAGAGCGGCGGTGACACCAACTTCGCACCGCTCGCATCGGCCGACGGTGAGCTCGACTGCCGCGGCTTCTGGGACAAGGGAAAGACCGACAAGGACGCCATCTGGACCTCGAACGCCGCCCTCGCCCCGACGCTGAAGAACTACGTGTCGTCGGTGGGTGCGAACTTCGGACGGGTCCGGATCATCAAGCTGGAGCCACAGAACCGCGACCAGGCGATCCGCAACATCCACCGCGACGACAACAACCGCTTCAACCCCGAGAACGAGGGTTGGGTGGTGCGCTCGTGGCTGGAGCTCACCCACAGCCCCGACAGTTACATGCTGCTCATGGACAACGACAAGGACGGCCTGCCCGATCCGTCAACCGAGCGCCGCGTCCCGCTCCCGCGTGGCGCGCGATTTGTCGTCGACACCCAGCGCCTGTGGCACGTGGTGGTGCACAACCATGACTTCCCGCGTTACGCGCTGATCACGAGCTTCGAGAGCGGTCCGGCACTCGACTCGTTCATCGCCCGCGAGCGGGCCTGACCCTAGAGCGCGGACTCGATCGCCGAGATGATCTCGGGTGCGTCGGGCACAGTGCGTGGTCCGAAGCGTGCGACGACGGAACCGTCGCGGGATACGAGGAACTTCTCGAAGTTCCACCGGATGTCTCCGGACGCACCTTCTGCGTCGGCGTGCGGCACGAGCTTCTCGTAGAGAGGGTGGCGTCCGTCGCCGTTCACGTCGACCTTCTCGGTGAGCGGGAAGGTGACGCCGTACGTGGTGCTGCAGAAGGTCTGGATCTCGTCGGCGGAGCCCGGCTCCTGTCCCATGAACTGGTTGCACGGAACCCCTACGACCGTGAACCCGCGGTCCCCGTACTTCTTCTGCAGTTCCTCGAGGGCGCCGTACTGGGGGGTGAGCCCGCACTTGCTGGCGACGTTCACGAGGAGGGTCACCTTCCCCGATGCCGACGACAACGCGTCGGGCGTTCCGTCGAGACGGGCGATGGGAGTGGAGTAGATGCTCATGGGTGGGAGAACACCCCGGGGAGCCGAATTGTTCCTCGGCGGGACCCGTGGGCTCAGGAACCGCGGTGCGATGCGGCGAGATGGGCCACTTCGCGCATGATGCGGCCGATGTCGAAATCCTTCGGCGTGTAGACCGCAGCGACACCACGGTCGCGCAGCCTGGTCCGGTCCTCCTCGGGGATGATGCCGCCCACGATGACCGGTGCGTCCACGCCCTCGGCGCGGAGCAGGTCGACGACCTCGGGCACGAGCTCCATGTGGGACCCGGAGAGGATGGAGAGTCCCACGACATCCGGGTCCTCGTCCCGTGCGCTCGCCACGATCTGCTCGGGGGTCATGCGGATGCCGCCGTACACGACCTCCATGCCGGCATCGCGCGCCGCCACCGCGATCTGTTCGGCACCGTTGCTGTGGCCGTCGAGTCCCGGCTTCGCCACGAGGAACCGCGGCGGGCCACCTGCCATGCCGCGCACGAACTCGGCAACGTCGGCGAGTTCGTCCGTGCGCCGCCCCACCGCGGCGTTCACGCCCGTGGGTGCCCTGAACTCACCGAACTCGTCGCGCAGCGCCCCTGCCCACTCACCGGTTGTGCCCCCCGCGAGCGCGAGCGCGATGGATGGCTCCATGATGTTCGTGCCGTCAGCGGCGGCCCGCCGGAGCTCGGCGAGTGCGCGGTCCACCGCCGACCGGTCACGGTTCGACCGCCAGTCATTCAGTTCGGCAACCGTCTCGCGCTCCACTGCGGGGTCGACGATGAGGATGTTGTCGCCGCCCGCGAGCGGCGAGGGTTCGAACTCGGTGAAGGAGTTAACCCCCACGACCACCTGGTCGCCGGACTCGATGCGCCTCGTGCGCTCGGCCATGGACCTCACGAGGCGCCCCTTCAGTTCGTCGACCGCCGCGAACGCCCCGCCCATGGACAGCACGTCCTGCAGTTCCGCCCACGCAGCATCCCGCAGTTCTGCCGTCAGGGACTCGATGACATGCGATCCGTCGAAGATGTCGCCGTACTCGAGAAGGTCGGTCTCGAATGCGAGCACCTGCTGCATGCGCAGCGACCACTGCTGGTCCCACGGCCGCGGCAGTCCGAGCGCCTCGTTCCATGCGGGGAGCTGCACGCTGCGGGCGCGCGCCTTCTTCGACAGTGTGACCGCGAGCATCTCCAGCACTATCCGCTGCACGTTGTTCTCGGGCTGTGCCTCGGTGAGCCCGAGCGAGTTCACCTGCACGCCGTACCGGAACCGGCGGGCCTTCGGGTCCTGCACGCCGTAGCGCTCCACGGCGATCCGTTCCCACAGGTCGGTGAAGGCGCGCATCTTGCACACCTCCTCCACGAAGCGGATGCCGGCGTTCACGAAGAAGGAGATGGAGCCGAACACCTGGTCGAACTGCGACGGGTCCACCTGCCCGCTGTCACGGACCGCGTCGAGGACGTCGATCGCGGTGGCGAGGGAGAACGCGATCTCCTGCACCGGCGTGGCCCCGGCCTCCTGCAGGTGGTACGAGCAGACGTTCATCGGGTTCCACTTCGGCGCGTTCCGGGCGCACCACGCCACCATGTCGACGATGAGACGCCGCGACGGGCCGGGAGGGAAGATGTACGTTCCGCGCGAGAGGTACTCCTTCACGATGTCGTTCTGCGTGGTGCCGCGCAGCTCGACCGATCCGACGCCCTGTTCGCGCGCGTTCGCGACATAGAGCGCGAGCATCCACGCGGCCGTGGCGTTGATCGTCATGGACGTGTTCATCCGTCCCGGCGGGATGGAGTCGAGCAGCGTGCGCATGTGGCCCAGATGGGCGACCGGCACACCGACCTTGCCGACCTCACCCCGCGCGAGCAGGTGGTCGGGGTCGTACCCGGTCTGGGTGGGGAGGTCGAAGGCGATGCTGAGGCCGGTCTGGCCCTTGGCGAGGTTCGTGCGGTAGAGCTCGTTTGATGCGCGGGCCGAGGAATGACCCGAGTACGTGCGCATCATCCACGGCTCGTCGCGCTTCCGGGTCTGGTCACCGCTCACGGCTCAAGTATGGCGAGGGCCGACGGGTTCGCCACGGGCCGTCAGTCGAGTGCGGCCTCGAGCAGGCGCAGGTACTCGGGTCGGGGCACCTCCACGCACCCGAGCGACGCGAGATGGGGGGTGCACCACTGGGTGTCGAGGAGCCGGCAGCCCTCGGACCTCAGGCGGTCGACGAGGTGCATCATCGCGACCTTTGAGGCGTCGGTGCTGAGGTGGAACATGGATTCCCCCGCGAAGAAGCCGTCGATGCGCACGCCGTAGAGACCCCCGACAATCGCGCCGTCCGCGTCCCGCACCTCCACGCTGCTCGCGTGCCCCATCGTGTGGAGCCGGACGTATGCGCGCACGAAGTCGTCGGTGATCCAGTTGCCGTCCCGGCGCGTCGTTCCGCAGAGTGTGACGATCTCCTCGAATGCGGTGTCGAACGTGACGGTGAAATCCCTCGCGCTCCGCCGCATCGACCTGCTCACCCGCAACCCGTCGAGGGGGATGATGCCGCGCAGGCGGGGTGACCACCACCCCAGCGTCTGCTTGAGGCGGTCGATGTGCATCGGGAACATCCCGTGCGTGTAGGCGTACAGGAGGGTCTGCGTCCCGAGGTCGGCGCCGACAGCGACGATGTCGTCATCGGCCCAGTTCCCCGCATCGGGGAATCCCCAGCGGCACTCGTCGAAGCGCGGCACCGTCTCTCTGGTCAGTACGAGTAGAAGCCCTCGCCGCTCTTGCGACCGAGCTTGCCCGCCGCAACGAGCCGACGCAGTGTGGGCACGGGTGCGTAGTTGGGGTCGGCGAACTCCGCGTGCAACGCCTCGAGGATCGACAGCGAGGTGTCGAGCCCGACGAGGTCGAGAAGCGCGAACGGTCCCATCGGGAAGTTGCAGCCGCCCTTCATCGCGGCGTCGATGTCCTCCATGGATGCCGTACCGGTCTCCCAGATGCGGATGGCGTTGTTCAGGTAGGGGAAGAGAAGAGCGTTCACGATGAATCCCGCCCTGTCCTTCACCTGCACACCCGTTTTTCCGCACCTGGCGACGAACTCGTTCGCCTGGGCGATCGTCTCCTCGCTCGCGGTGATGGGGTTCACGACCTCCACGAGGGGCATGGCCGTGGCGGGGTTGAAGAAGTGGATGCCGCACACGCGGTCGGGTCGCGAGGTTGCCATGGCCATCTCGACCACCGGCAGCGTGCTGGTGTTCGTGGCGAGGAGCGCGCCGGGCTTCACGGCGGCGTCGAGCTCGGCGAAGAGTGCCTTCTTCACCGCGAGATCCTCCACGACCGACTCGATGACCAAGTCACAGTCCTTCAGGTCGACGACTGCATCGGTGGCGGACAGACGCGAGAGCACTGCGGCCTTGTCCTCGGCGGAGATCTTCTCGCGCTGGACCTGCTTGTCGAGGCCCTTCTCGATCGATGCGAGCATGGCCTCGGCTGTCGCCTTGCTGCGCGAACGCACCACCACGTCGTACCCGGCCTTCGCGGCCACCTCGGCCAGACCTGAGCCCATGATTCCCGAACCGCAGATGCCGATTTTCTTCGTTGTTGCCATGCGGCGAGGGTAGTGCGGAGGGTGGCGCCCCACCCCATTCGGGTCAGCTCTCGGAGATGGTGACGGAGCGGATCTCCACTGTCCGGCTCGGCGCGCCGCCGAGGTCGCCCGAGCCCGAGTTGAGAGCCAGGATCCCCTTCACGACGTCGAGTCCCTCCGTGACCTTCCCGAAGGTGACGTAGTTGCCCTGGCTGTCGAGGAGAGAGGCCTTGGGGCCCGCGACGAAGAACCACTGTCCGCCGGCGGAGTCAGGTGCAGACGTTCGTGCCATCACGAGGTCACCCTCGGTGTACTTGAACCCGGAGCCCTCGTCCTTGATCGAGTAGCCGGGATCGTCGGTGTTCGATGCGCCACCGCCCTGGATGATCTCGATGCCGGGGTCGGTGCGGAAGACGTACGAGCCGTCGTAGTAGCCGTAGCGCGAGAGCACCACGAAGTTGTTCACCGTGTTCGGGGTCTTCGTCGTGTCGAGGTCGACCACGATCTTGCCCTCGGTGGTGTCGAAGGTGGCGACGTACTTCCTTGCCGCGTCGATGCACATCGGCGGCTCCTTCTCGAAGGACGTCGAACGCTTGGCCGTTCCGTCGGTGGCGGGGCACGGGGTGTCACCGGTGATCGCCTCACCGGGGACCGTGGTGAGTGCCGGTACGGAGTCCTCGGCGGGGAGAGTGTCCTCCACCTGCGAGTTGTCGCTCCCGCCGGTGACCGAGATGGCAACCACGATGATGAGGAGGAGGCCGGCGAGCCCGCCCCACTTCAGGGCACGTCCCTTCACCTTGTCGCGGCGCTGCCGGCGGGCAAGTGCCTCGCGTGCGGCGGCCCTGTTCTGCTTCTGTCGGTTGCGCTTGTCGGTGCCCACGGGAACGGAAGGCTACTTGTGGCGGACGGCGCCCGAAAGTCGAGTGGGCCGCTCTCGGGCCCGCCGTTAGCCTCGTGCGTCTGTGGCACTCGTGGTTCAGAAATACGGCGGCACATCGGTTGCTGACCCGGACCGCATCAAGGCGGTGGCGGACCACGTTGCGTTCACGCGGAACCACGGCAACGACGTGGTCGTGGTCGTCTCGGCGATGGGCAAGTCCACCGACAACCTGATCAACCTCGCGAACGAGGTGTCGTCCGTCCAGCCGGGCCGCGAGATGGACATGCTCCTCACGGCGGGGGAGCGCATCTCGATGTCGCTGCTCTCGATCGCTCTCGCAGGAATCGGCATCGAGGCGGTGAGCTTCACCGGCTCGCAGGTGGGGATCATCACCGACAACGTGCACACCAAGGCCAAGATCGTGGAGGTCAAGGCCGACCGGGTGCGCGAGGCACTCGCGCAGGGCAAGGTCGCCGTGGTCGCCGGGTTCCAGGGTGTGTCCACCGACAAGGAGATCACCACCCTCGGCCGCGGCGGGAGTGACACCACCGCAGTGGCTCTTGCGGCCGCACTGTCCGCCGACGTGTGCGAGATCTACACAGATGTCACCGGTGTCTTCACCGCCGATCCGCGCATCGTCCCGCAGGCCCGCAAGCTCGCGCGCCTCGAGTTCGAGGAGATGCTCGAGATGGCGGGAGCCGGGAGCAAGGTGCTCGCACTGCGTTCGGTCGAGTTCGCCAGGAACCACAACGTCCCGATCCACGTCCGGTCCAGTTACACCTGGGAGCCGGGCACGTGGGTCACCAACAACCCGTCCGGGGAGAAGAACATGGAAGAGCCCATCATCTCGGGAGTCGTGCAGGACGCGACCGAGTCCAAGGTCACCGTCATCGCGGTTCCCGACCGGCCCGGCGTGTCGGCCGCACTGTTCGAGAACCTGGCGAATGCGAGCATCAACGTCGACATGATCGTGCAGAACACCTCGAAGGACGGTCTCGCCGACATCTCGTTCACCGTGCCGAAGGCCGACATGCGCACCGCCGAGGAGATCGTGGGGCGGGTCGCGAAGGAGATGGGTGCCCAGTCCGTCACCCATGACACCGACATCGCCAAGGTGTCGCTCGTGGGCGCGGGGATGAAGACCAGCCCGGGTATCGCTGCCCGCATGTTCCGGGTTCTCGCCGACAACGGCGTGAACATCCACATGATCTCCACGAGCACCATCAGGGTGTCGGTCGTGATCTCGTCCGCCGAGATGGAGAAGGCGGTCCGCGCGCTCCACACGGCGTTCGGTCTCGATTCGGGCACCACTTACGCCGCACCGTTGCCCGAACGCAAGTAGCGGGAGTGCCACAATCGGTGGGATGACCCGCCGTCGACAGTTGACGCCCTGGAGGGCGGCAGGCTCGCGCACCGAGGCGCGGGGCTCGGCCGACGAGGTCGTGAGGGAGACGGGCTGGGTCTTCAACAACCTCACGGGAGCAGACCTCAGCCTCGAGAGCTTCGTGCGGACCGGTGATGCCGAGGTCGACGTGTACGTCGACCGTCTCGGCTGGAACGAGTCGGCCGGTTCGATGACACTGCTCGAGATCGGCTCGGGGATCGGGCGGATGACGGCCGCGTTCACGAGACGCTTCGCCTCGGTCATCGCGACCGACGTTGATGCGGCGTTCCTCGAGCGATGTCGCGAGACCGTGACGAGGTTCGGAAACCCGGCGGTGCTGCGCACGGTGCACATCCCCGACGGCAACTCGCTCGCTGTGCCCGACTCGAGCGTGGACGCGGTGTTCTCGTACATCGTGATGCAGCACTGCAAGTCGAGTGACGCACTGCGCCTGACCAGGGAGTCGCTCCGCGTGCTCCGGCCCGGTGGTTGGATCGCACTGAACTTCCGCACGTGGGTGCCCGAGGACGTGGCGCTCGTTCCCGCCGGTGCCGCCGTGAGGTCGTTGTGGCACGTGCCGTGGATGGGGCCTCGCCTGTCGCGCTGGAGGTGGTCCACCAGGCTGGGGTGGCAGGCGAACCGGCTCGATCCCCGTCGGGTGCTCGCCGCGATCGAGGCGACAGGCGTCGACCTCGAGGAACTGGTGGTGCTCCACCATCCCGGCCGGCCGCAGCGGGAGGTCCTGTTCCGCGACAACGTGGTGCCGCAACGTGACCTGGACGTCGCGAACAAAAGCCATTGGTGGCTGCTGGCGCGGCGTCGTTAGCCTCTGCCCCCATGCGAGTGGGCGTGGTGGGAGCAACAGGTCAGGTGGGAAGCGTGATGCGCGCGCTCCTTCTCGAGAGGAACTTCCCGTGCACCGAGGTGCGTTTCTTCGCGTCGGCACGCTCGGCAGGACGGTCCATCCGTTTCGGTGACCGGGATGTCACGGTGGAGGATGCGGCGGTCGCGGATCCGTCAGGTCTCGACGTGGCTCTCTTCTCGGCCGGGGCAACCTCGTCACGGGCGCTCGCGCCGCGTTTCGCCGCGGCGGGCGTGACGGTGATCGACAACTCAAGTGCGTTCCGGATGGACCCGGAGGTTCCGCTCGTGGTGAGCGAGGTGAACGGTGAGCTCGCCCGTCGCGCGCCCAAGGGCATCATCGCGAACCCCAACTGCACCACCATGGCCGCGATGCCGGTGCTGAAGCCGTTGCATGATGAGGCCGGGCTCGTGAGGATGGTGGCGTCCACCTACCAGGCGGTCAGCGGTGCCGGTCTCGCCGGCGTCGAGGAACTCGACAGCCAGGTGCACGCGATGTCCGAGGGGTCGGCGGGTCTCGCATTCGACGGTCACGCTGTGGCGTGGCCCGAACCGGCGAAGTTCGCGAGGCCTATCGCGTTCAACGTGCTGCCGTTCGCGGGTGCGCTTGTCGACGACGGTGACGGCGAGACCGACGAGGAGAAGAAGCTCCGGAACGAGAGCCGCAAGATCCTCGGCATCCCGGACCTGCTCGTGTCCGGGACGTGCGTGAGGGTTCCCGTGTTCACCGGGCACTCGTTGGCGCTCAACCTCGAGTTCGCACGGTCGATCAGTGCTGAACGGGCAACCGAACTGCTCGGCGGCGCACCGGGAGTCGCGCTGAGCGACATCCCCACGCCGCTCCAGGCGGCAGGTCAGGACCCGAGCTACGTCGGGCGGATCAGGCCCGACCGGTCGGTGCCCGACGGCAGGGGACTGGCGCTGTTCGTCTCGAACGACAACCTGCGCAAGGGTGCCGCGCTCAACGCAGTGCAGATCGCCGAGCTGCTGCTCGCCTGATCAACCGGCCGTCGGTGGACGGCGCGCGCTCAGCGGACTGCTGGACGGAACCTGTAGAGGGAGTTGCCCTCCCCGGTGTCGTGCCAGACCATCTCGACTGTCATGCCGATGTGCACGGTGGACGGGTCACAGTCCACGACGTTCGTGAGCACCCTCGGGCCCTCTGCAAGCTCGACGTAGGCGAGCACGAAGGGAGCGGAGTTCCTGAAGTCGCCGTTGCCCCGGTGGATCACCGTGAACGAGTAGACGGTGCCTGTGCCGGCGGCATCGAACAGATCGAAGTTGGTCGTCCAGCACGAGGGACAGTGTCGCTGCGGGAACCACGCCACAGTGCCGCAGGAGGCACACCTCTGGAGCTCGAACCTGTGGGCCGCAGTGGCCGCCCAGAAACGCTCGTTGGCGGGAGTGACGAGCGGCGCGGGAACGGGAAGTTCGCTCATGCGTCCTCCTGGCCGAGAAGCAGGGTGACAGAACCGTGACGCATGCCGAGGCTCCCGCCCGTTCCGTGGGCCAGGGCAACCTGACAGTCGGGCACCTGCACGGCGGGGTGCGCCTCACCGCGCAGTTGCCGCACCGCTTCGATGACCTTCGTGATCCCGCCGCGGTTCGAGGGGTGGTTGTTGCACAGCCCGCCGCCGTCGGTGTTGAACGGGAGGATGCCGTGGGGTGCAACGAGGGCACCGTCGGACACGAAGTCACCCCCCTTGCCCTTCTCGCAGAACCCGAGGTCCTCGATGGTCTGGAGGACGGTGATCGTGAAACTGTCGTAGATGGAGGCGTAGTCAACGTCCTTCACGTTGACCCGTGCCTCCGCGAACGCCCGCGGCCCGGACCACACCGCCCCGGTGTACGTGAGGTCGATCCGGCCGTTGTCAGGGTGCTTCACCGCCTCGCCGTGGCCGAGGATCTTGGCGTTCGTGCGTCCGAGGGAGCGGGCGATCTCGGGGGACACGACCACAAGCGCGCCGCCTCCGTCGGTCACCACGCAGCAGTCCATCCTGCGCAACGGGCTCGACACCATCGGCGACTCGAGCACCTCGTCGACGCTGACGACCTTGCGCAGGTACGCATTCGGGTTGTGCTGGGCGTGGATGCTCGCCGCAACCTTGATCTCGGCCAGCTGACGTGACGTCGTCCCGAACTCGTGCATGTGCCGCTGTGCAGCGAGGGCATAGGAGTTCACGGCCCCGCCGGAACCCCACGGCATCTCGAACGCCGCCTCCGGGCCCGGCATCATCCGCATCCGCTCGGCGGCCCCGCCTGTTCGCGGTTTTCCCGCGAGCGTGACGAGTGCAACGGAGCACTTGCCGGCCGCGATCGCCGCGGCGGCGTGGCCGACGTGGGCGAGATAACTCGAGCCACCGGTCTCGGTGTTGTCGACATACGACGGATTGAGGCCCCATTGGGCGACCAACGAGAACGTGCCCATCCCTGCGGTGCCGTCACAGAACACCGCATCCACGTCCGACATCGTGAGACCGGCATCTGCGAGTGCGCCCAGGGCCACTTCGGTGTGGATCTCGAAGATGCTGCGGTCGGGAATCTCGCGGCGGGGGTGCTCGTACGCACCTGCGATGAATGCGGCACCGCGGATACTCATGGTCGGGGTGACAGGATTTGAACCTGCGGCCTCGTCGTCCCGAACGACGCGCGCTACCAAGCTGCGCCACACCCCGGTGTGGACCCTCCCGGTGTCCCGGATGGGCTAGGGGACGAGGCTATCTGCGGAATCAGATGACGCAGAATCCGCAGGCGTTGAATCAGGAGTCTGCGGTTCCCCGTCCCCGGTTGCGGGCAGTCCCTCGGAGTAACAGCCACCACCGGCCACCTCCTCGACGGCTCGCTGGAGTCGCAGCGGATCGAGTGGCTTGATTATCCATCCGTTCGACCCGCTCCGGCGTGCCATGTGGATGTCCATCTCCCGGTCGAGAAGCATCAGCACCGGTACCTCGGGCAGCACGCCCGCGCTCGCCTCGAGCCTCAGCTCCATGGTGATCGCCATGCCGCCCATGGTGCCGACCTGCATGTCGAGAATCGCGATGTCGGGTGTCCGCTCGGCGACCACGCTGCCCACCTTCCGGCCGTTGGTGACGACGGTGAACGACGTGGAGGGCGACCCGAGCGCCGCAATCACCTCGTCGGCCACCCACTGGGCGTCTGTTGCGAGCAGAACGTGCACGCCCCGATGCTACTTGTGCGAAGTCGGGCGGGGCCCATCCCACCGAGACCCCGGCGCGGGTCCCGGTTCTCGCTCAGGAGGCGAGCTCATCGGCGAGTGCCGAGATTCCCGCGATGTCATGGATGTCCTCCGCGGCTTCGTGGGCACGCGCCCGTTCCGCGTGCGGGTGGAGTGCACGGCACACGGCGGCGAACCCCGTGAGAACGTCGACCGCAGCCCTGTGCTCGGCGGCCATGTCCGGGAAGAGCGCCTCCGTCCCGGCGCCGAACCACGGCGGGACCCGGTTCTCGATCACGAGTCCGAGCCGTACATCGAGCCGGGACAGTTCGCGCGCGAGTGTTTCCGCCCCGCTGATCGCATCGACCGTCGGTGACACAACGAGCGCGAACACGGTGTCCCCGCCGCGCAGCAACGCCGACACATCGAGTGCCCGTCGCCGGAACGATTCCTCCATTCCCGAGAGACTCTGCAGGAACGTGACGACACCGGCGAGAGCGTCGGTGCCCACCACTCTCCCGATCGCGGCGAGGACGGGACGAGCGGTCGCTCCCGCGATGCGCGCACCGCCCCTGCCCTGGGCCACGAGGATGCGGACAAGCGGATGGGAGAGAAAGCGTGCGAGTCGTTCCGGTGACTCGAGAAAATCGAGTGCGTTGCGGGTGGGAGGGGTGTCCACGACCACAAGGTCGAATCGCGGGTCTCGTGACAGTGCCCACAACCGCGCGGCCGCCATGTAGTCACGCGTGCCGCTGAGTGACTGTGACAACCCACGGTAGAACGGGTTCGCGAGGACCTCGGCGGCCTGCGAGGTGCTCGGTGCGGTGGATGTGATGAGTTCGTCGAACGTGGCCCGCACGTCGAGCATCGACACCCAGAGTTCACCCGCTGCATCCACATCCACGCGGACGGGTTCGTCCGCGAAGTTGCCCCCGATCCCGATTGCATCCCCGAGCCGTCGTGCAGGGTCGATCGTGACCACCACCACCCGACGACCGCCCCGTGCCGCAACGAGGCCGAGAGCGGCCGCGCAACTCGTCTTGCCCACGCCTCCCGTACCGCACGTCACGATGACACGGGCCGACCCACAGTGCTGCGTCACGGCGCTCAACCCGGCATCACCCCGATTTCCCGTTCGAGATCGTCGGCGATCCTCTCGACGAGCTCGTGACCGTCCGCGATGTGGTGCGCAACAGTGAGGAGCGGCGCCCCTGTCAACCCGCGGGCCGATTCGATCGCGACCTTCTCCGCGCCGTGGCGCACCGCGCAGTACTCGGCAGCGAGCCTCACATCACCGGTGACAGATGCCGGTTCCACCGGCGGGGGAGCGTGCACGGCATTCATCACGACGGGTGCGAGCACCACGCCGAGGTCCTCGACCATTCCCGTTGCGGTCTCCAGCATCTCGCTCACGGGGGTCGCCGCCGGTCTCGTGACGAACATGACACGTGCGGCGGCGCCGTCAGCGAGCATCCCGAGCACGTCCTGTGCCTGCTGCGCGACGGGTCCGGCGACGACGGTGCGCCTGAGCACTCCCGGCGCCCGGAGGAGGTCCACTGCGTGCCCCGCCGCCGGTCCATCCACGATGATCACGTCGTGCGGGTCGTCGCGGACCAGTTGCTTCAGTTTCCCGAGCACGAGAAGGTCGTCCATCCCGGGCGCGATGCTCGCAACGAGGCTCACGATGCCGAGTCGCTCCAGTTGGCGGGTGACGATGCCGAGACCGCGGCCCTGCAGGTACTCGGAGAGTGCAGCGCCGGCCGTGAGGTGAAGGCTGTCCGTCCCGACCGGCAGGGACGCCGCGCTCCCCGTGTCGTCGATCCTGATGTGGAGAGGGTCGAGCCCCGCACGTGTGGCAACTGTCGCAAGTGCGGCGGACACCACCGATTTCCCCACCCCTCCCTTGCCCGCAAGAATGAGCAGGCGGCTTGCGGAGAGGAATCGTTGCGTGTCCATTGGTTCTTCCCGCCCACACCGGCCGTCCGGCACGAGGAGTGACAAGTGAGGGTACGCCCGGGACTGAGGGTGATGTGCGGATTGGGGATCATCCTCGCCGCCGGCGCAGTGTCGTTCTCGCCTGCCGGTGCGGCAACCGGGCAGGACAACCTCCCGCCCGTCGACGTGGTGGAGGTCTCCGGTCTTGTCGACCGGATCGTCGCTGATTCGATCTCCGGTTCGCTCGAACGTGCCCGCACGAACGGGTCGCAGGCGGTGATCCTGCAGGTGAACACGCGCGGTGCGGTCATCGGCCGTGCCGAGATGGCGAAACTGCTGGCCGACATCCGCACCTCGCCCACGCCCGTCGCCGTGTGGGTGGGCCCGAGCGGTTCGCGTCTCTATGGTCTGCCCGCACAGATTGCCGCAGTGTCCGACGTCGTCGCGATGGCACCCGGTTCACGCATCGGACGTGCCGGCACGCCGCTCACCGTGGACGGAGCGCAGGTCTCGTTCGGCGCCGCCGATGACGTGCTGCGCTCGGGCACGCTCGGGTTCCGCGAGGCGCGCGAGCAGAAGGTGCTCAGGTTTGCGGGAACCGACGAAGGAGTGCCGGTCCTGCGCAACATGCTCCTCGCGATGGACGGGCTCACCGTGAAGGGCCGCACGCTCGACACGGTCTACGACAGTGTGGGCGACTCCGGACAGGTCGACCGCGCGGCCACGACCGCACGCTTCTTCAAGCTCGGGCTCGTTCCGCGTCTCTTCCACACTGTTGCCTCGCCGAACTCGGCGTACCTCCTCGCGACGGTGGGGCTCGCGTTGCTCGTGTTCGAGTTCTTCACCGCGGGAGTCGGCGTCGCCGGACTCGTCGGCGCCGTGACGTTGCTGCTCGGCTCGGCCGGGCTCGGTGCACTGCCCGTGAACGGCTCGGCACTCGTGTTGTTTGTGCTGTCCTTCCTCGCGTTCGCGGTGGACGTGCAGGTGGGTGTCCCGCGCTTCTGGACAGGGGCGGGATTGGTGGCCTACGTGTTCAGTTCGTTCACGTTGTTCGGAACCGTGGACGGGACGACCCTGCGCCCGGGGTGGCTGACACTCTCGTCCTGCATCGTCGGTGTCGCGCTCACGTACGTGGTGGGAATGCCGTCGATGACCCGGACTCGCTTCGCCACTCCCACGATCGGGCGCGACAACCTCGTCGGTCTCACGGGGACCGCGGCCGGCGCAATCGACCCCGACGGTGTCGCTCTGGTGAACGGTGCTCGCTGGCGGGCCCGCGTCAACCGGTCCACGCCGCTTGCTGACTCCGCCGGACTCAGGGTGACCGACATCGACGGGATCACCCTCGTGGTGGAACCTCTCGAGGGCGGGGCGCGCGACTACCGCGAGATGCGCCGCAAGGACTGAGCCCGGCTTCTCCCGCAGGGCCGGCGCGGTCCTAGGGTGAACCACGGGGGAGACAGCATGAGCAACAACACGCGGTCCGGTGCGCAGGGCGAGCCGTTCGACCCGGAGACAGTGCCGGTGAAGCCGGCGGCAACGGTTCTGCTCGTGCGCGACGGAGACCCGGGTCTCGAGGTGTTCATGCTGCGGCGCACGTTCACCGCCGCGTTCGCGAGCGGCATGTTCGTGTTCCCCGGCGGGAAGGTGGACGAGGTGGATGCGTCCACCGAGATCGGTGACATCTGTGAGGGTCTCACCGACGCACAGGCGAGCAGCCTCCTCGGGATCCCCTCCGGCGGGCTCGCGTACTGGGTCGCCTCGATCCGGGAATGTTTCGAGGAGGCGGGGGTCCTGCTTGCCCATCACAGGGACACCGGCGAGGTGGTCTCCTTCGGTGACCCTGCGGTCGCGGAGAGGTTCTCGAGGGAGCGGGAGAACATCCACGACGGCTCGCTCGCGCTGCTCGACCTGTGCCGGAGGGAGAACCTGCACCTCTCCACGCACAACATCCACTACGTGAGCCACTGGATCACTCCGAAGGGTGAACGCCGTCGGTTCGACACGAGATTCTTTGTCGCACGTGCCCCGGAGCGCCAGGAACCGCTGCACGACGACGGCGAGACCATCGAGAGCATGTGGATCAGTCCCAACGAGGCGATCCGCAGGCACCGTGAGGGCGATCTCATGCTCATGCCTCCGACACTCGCGAACATCCAGTTCATCGCGGAGCACGGCGACGCCGATGCCGTGCTTGCCGCGGCGGCGAAGGTGGGGACCCCCACCACGATCCTGCCGAAGCTGAAGGTGGACAGCGACGGGCGCGTGCTCGGCATCGCGATGCCGGGCGACCCCGACTACGACTCGCTCTGACGTCTCCGCACGGAGATTGCGACGTCCGGCCCGCGGGCACTGCACGCCGCCATGTCATCGAACGTGGGGGTCTCGGCGATGATCCTCCCCGCGATAGATGCGAACACTTCGGCGGCACTCCCGTGGCCGGAGATGCTCACCGGTTCGCCGGCGTCGCTGCCGGCCGCGACAGTCGGCTCGATGGGAACCTGGCCCAGCAGCTCCACACCTATCTCGTCGGCGAGCGCACGGCCGCCGCCCTCGCCGAACAGCGGGTATCTCTCCCCGTGCTCGCACGTGAACGAGCTCATGTTCTCCACGACGCCGGCAACGCGGAGGAAACTGCGCCGCGCCATGTCGGCCGCGCGGATTGCCACCTTCTGTGCGCTCACGGCGGGGGTGGTGACGATGAGCAGGTCGGTGCGGGGGAGCATTCGTGCAAGACCCATCTGCACATCACCCGTCCCGGGCGGCATGTCGATCAAGAGATACTCGATGTCGCCCCAGTGCACGTCGTTCAGGAACTGCTCCACCGCCTTCGTGAGCATCAACCCGCGCCACATCAGCGCGGTTCCTTCGTCCTCCACGAGCATGCCGGTGGAAACGACACGCAGCACACCGTCGCCCACCCTGCGTTCGTTCGGGATGATCGCGGGCTTGTCGCGGCCCTCCACGTGCCGGGCCTCGAGGCGGTCGGGCATGTTGAGCATCCGCGGGACCGAGAAACCCCAGATGTCGGCATCGAGCACGCCGACGGTGTGCCCGCGGGCGGCGATTGCGGCGGCCAGGTTCACGGTGACGGAACTCTTGCCCACGCCGCCCTTCCCGCTCGCCACGGCGATGATGCGCGCGGTCTCGGGCACGGCGGTCGGCGACGCGTTCTCGCGTGCGTTCCAGCGGGCCTTCGTCATCACCGCGGTGCGCTCGTCGGCGGTCATCTCGCCCCAGTCGATCTTGACCTTCGCCACCCACGGGTGGACCTCGAGCCTGCTGCGGATGTCCTTTTGGATCTGCGCCCGGAGGGGGCAGCCCCGGATCGTGAGCTTGACCCCGATGGTGACTGTGCCGCCGGCCAGAGTGACCGAGTCCACCATGCCGAGGTCCACGATGTTCGAGCCCAGCTCGGGGTCGATCACCGCCCTGAGGAGGTTCCGGACGTCGTCCTCTGTGGGTGCCACGGGGGCGCGGTCGCTCACGGAAGGGAGTGTACGGGGCTGTTCCCTGCGGCGTGCCCGGTCTCGGAAGCCATAGGATGGCGGCATGATCACCCTGACAGAGAACGCCGCATCGAAGGTCGCCGAGCTGATCCAGGAGGAAGGGGCCGCCAACCTCGCGTTGCGTGTTGCGGTCAAGTCCGGTGGGTGCTCGGGCTTCACCTACGACATGTACTTCGATTCCGACATCGCCGTCGACGACAACGTGCAGGAGTTCGGCGGGGTCAAGGTCGTGGTTGACGCCGCGTCCGCCCCGATGCTCCTCGGAGCGAGCCTCGACTACAAGGACGGACTCACCCAGGCGGGTTTCGCGATCACGAACCCGAACGCGCAGCGCTCGTGCGGCTGCGGCAAGTCGTTCTGCTGAGCCGACGCTAGGCGAGCACCGAGCGGATCTCGGGCGCGTCGAACACGCCGTCCAGTCGGTGCGTGACCGTGCCGTCAGTGCCGGCCACGAACAGGATCGGCTCGAACTGGAGCTTGTAGGCCTCAACTGCAGGCGCGAGCGTGGTTGCGGACGGGTCCTTGTACACCTCGGCGTGCACGAACATCACGCTGTCGCCGAGCGCGGCGGCTTCCGCCATGAGTCCCGTGAGCGCGGGTGCGCACGTTCCCGTCTTGCAGTGCGCGGGAGTTCCTATGAGGTACGCGACCTTCTTCCCCGACGCAAGCGCGTCGGTGAGGGTTACCTCGTGGAACGGGCACGGCTCCGGGGTGAGCGTGCAGACGGGGTCGACACCGCGCGGGTTCTGCGTTGTGGGTGTGTCGAAGGCCGGCAGCTTGGCCCCGACGTACGGCATCTCCACCGAGGAAGGGTCGAGGATCTGGAATGCCCCGCCGTCGGGTGAGCCACCCTCCACCACGAGGCTGTACGTGCCGGGTGCATCGATGTGCACCATGAACGGCCAGTACGGGTAGGTGAAGTCCGCGCCGTGCTTCCCCGCAGAGACGGAATCGATGATCGTCTTGCCGCTGGCGAGGTCCCTCACGCTCGCGTTCAGGGTACCGAACGCCTTCGTTGCGTCGTTGCCGAGGATGCCGTTCTTGTCGGCGAGGGAGATGGGCAGCCTCACGTCACCCGGTACGAGACCGGAGTTCGAGAAACGTTGCACCACAGCGAGTTCCTCGCTGCTCTCGACCGCCCCGCCGCCCCCGCACGCCGCGAGAACCGCAGCACCACCCGCAGCAGCGGAGAGCGCGAGGAAGCGTCGTCTGCTGATGGTGCCGTTTGCGAGGTCTGCGGTGGGGAGGTCCATGTCGGAATGGTAGGTCCACGCGGTGACGGCGTATTGTTCGGGCATGGCACAACCCGCAGTCGGTCCGTACACACCCGTGGTGAGGGCAGGTGACTGGATCATCGTGTCCGGCCAGCTCGGCATCGTGGACGGCAAGATCGTGGAGGGTGGGGTGAAGGCCCAGACCGCACAGGCGGTCGAGAATCTCAAGGCCCAGCTCGCCACGATGGATGCGACGCTCGCCGACATCGCGAAGACGCTCTGCTTCCTCACCGACATGGACACATTCGGCGAGTTCAACGAGGCGTACGTGGCCGGCTTCGACGGTGCCCGTCCGGCACGCAGCACGATCGGCGTCGCTGCGCTCCCGTTCGGAGGGAACGTGGAGATCGAGGCGTGGGCGTTCAAGCCGCTACGGTGAGCACATGCCCGGTGCGTTGATTCTCGTCGCGGTCCTGCTCGCGTTCCCCATCATCGTGGGGCTGTCCACTGCCGCTCTGGCCGGCGTCCTCGGCCATCTGCTGTGGAAGGACGGCGAGTCGCGTCATGAGGGCAGCGAGCTCCTCGACACCAACATCTGACCTGCGCCCCACGGGGCGCACGGGAAACCCGTGAGAGACCACGGATGACCTCGATGCACAGGTTTGACCGGCGCGGCAAGAGGCTCAGCTGGCGCATCCTGTCCTATGCGCTGACCCGCATGCGCACCGACCCGCCGTTAGACCATTCGGAGACACCGGAGACGCTGCGCTCGCGTGCCGGAGCAACCGTCACGGAGGACGGGATAGGCGGGGACGAGGCGCTCCGCGTCTGGCGCGACGTGCTCGCGCCGGCGTGCATCAGCGTCGACCACCCGCGGTTCTTCTCGTACGTCCCTGGTGCTCCCACCGAGGCCGCGGGGATGTTCGATGTCGCGATCAGTGCGGCGAACGTGTACGCAGGTTCGTGGCAGGAGGGCGCCGGCGCGGTCTTCGCGGAGAACGAGGCGCTCGCATGGATTGCCGGGCTTGCGGGGTTCCCTTCGGGTGCGGGCGGGGTGTTCGTGAGCGGAGGCACCGCAGGCAATCTCTCGGCGCTCATCGCGGCACGGTGGCAGTGGCGTCACCGCGCGGGCGGGACGCACGACAGGTCGCGCGGTGTGATCGTGGCGTCGGCGGCGGCGCACTCGAGTGTGGTTCAGGCCGCGAGGGCGATGGATGCCGACGTCGAGTTGGTTGAAGTGGATGCGCGCGGTCGCATGAACGGCGATGCGACACGTTCCGCGCTGTCAGGGCTGCCGCCGGAGGCCCGGGCACGCGTGTTCGCTGTGGTTGCGACGGCAGGGACGACAAATGTCGGTGTGGTGGATGACCTCGTGGGGGTGGGGGCAGCAGCGCGGGACGCCGGCGCGTGGTTCCACGTGGACGGTGCATACGGGGCCGCCGCGCTGTGTGCGCCGTCGCGCAGGCACCTGTTCACCGGGATCGAGCTGGCTGATTCCTTCATCGTCGACCCGCACAAATGGCTGTTTGCGCCGTTCGACAGCTGTGCGCTGGTGTACCGCGACCCGCGGGTCGCACGCGCCGCGCACACCCAGCGCGCCGAGTACCTCGACCCGTTGCACGCCGGCGACGACTGGAACCCGAGCGATTACGCACATCACCTCTCGCGACGTCCGCGCGGCCTTCCGCTGTGGTTCAGCCTCGCCACGCACGGCACCCGTGCATACGGCGAGGCCGTGGAGCACACCCTCAGCGTCACCGGGGCGGGGGCTGACGAAGTGCGCAGATGCCCCCACCTCGAGTTGTTGATGGAGCCGGAACTCTCGGTGCTCCTGTTCCGCCGCACCGGCTGGGGCCCGGCTGATTACGACGCATGGAGCGCTCGGGTGCTCGCCTCGGGTCTCACGTTCGCGGTGCCAACCTCGTGGAGGGGCGAGACCTGTCTACGGTTGTGCATCGTGAACCCCGAGACGACGGTCGATGACATCCGGGCCGTGCTGGAGAGCATGCGGTGAACGCCCCGGCGGACCTCCTGGTGAGGAACGGTTACGTCGCCACCGTCGACACGGCGCGACGTGAACTTGATGGAGGCTGGGTGGCCGTCACCGATGGTCTCGTGTCGGCCGTCGGTGCATCGACAGACCCCGTTCCCGACGCCGGTGAGGTGATCGACGCATCGGGATGCCTGGTCACGCCCGGTCTCGTGAACACCCACCACCACCTGTACCAGAACCTGACGCGTGCGTTCCCGCCCATGACCACCGCCCCATTGTTCGGCTGGTTGCAGACCCTCTACCCGCTGTGGCGTGCACTGGATGAGGAGGGGGCGCACGTGTCGGCGTGGGTGGGGCTGGCCGAGCTCGCGCTGTCGGGTTGCACCACCAGCACGGATCACCTGTATCTCCACCCGCGCGGTGGCGGCGATCTTCTCACCGCGGAGATCGAGGCCGCGAAGGATCTCGGCATCAGGTTCCACCCGACACGAGGGTCCATGTCGCTCTCGCAGAAGGACGGCGGCCTTCCGCCCGATGACGTCGTGCAGGACGACGACGAGATACTCGCGCTCTCCCAGGCCGCGGTGGAACGGCACCACGACCGCGGGTTCGGCGCGATGGTGCGCGTGGCGCTCGCACCGTGCTCGCCGTTCAGCGTGACCCGTGATCTCATGGTCCGCTCGGCCGAGCTGGCGGAGAAGCTCGACGTGAGGCTCCACACGCATTTCGCGGAGAACTCAGAGGACGATGACTTCTCGATCGCCACGTTCGGTTGCAGACCGTTCGAGTACCTGCGCGATGTGGGCTGGCTGTCCGGTCGCACGTGGGTGGCGCACTGTGTGATGCCCAACAGCGGGGAGATCACCGAGCTCGGTCGCGCAGGGATCGGTGCCGCTCACTGTCCGTCGTCGAACCTCATCCTCGCGAGTGGCATTGCGCCGGTGGTCGACCTGCGCCGTTCCGGCGTGCACGTGGGGCTGGGCGTGGACGGATCGTCGTCGGCGGACAGCGCGTCACTGTGGCTCGAGGCACGCCAGGCGATGCTGCTGGCCAAGCTGCGCTCGGGCGCCGGTGCAGCCGACGCGCGGATGGCCCTCGAGATCGCAACAATCGGTGGTGCCGGTTGCCTCGGCAGGCTCGGTGAGATCGGGTCACTCGCCGTGGGGACCGCGGGCGACATCGCCGTGTGGGACCTGAACGGTGTCCGCTTCGCGGGTGGCATCGCCGACCCGGTGGAGACGTGGCTGCGGTGCGGGCCGGTGTCCGCACGCGACACGATCGTGCACGGCCGTGCCGTCGTGCGCGCAGGTGCCCTCGTGAGCCCGAAGGTGGACGGAATGCTCACCGACCACAGGCGGCTCGCCGCACGCATGCAGAAGTTCGCGGGTTGACGGCTCCCGCTAGGGGACCTTCACCACCTTCTTGCTGCTGGTTGCAGCCATACCGTCCTTGGTGGGGGTGACCGACAGGTTCCAGCTGCCCGCCGTGAGCTTGGTGGACACACAGGTCACGGTCTTTCCGGTTCGGCGGCACTTGAGCGGGATTGACTTCTTGGTCCTTGCGGAACGGAGATACGTGTCGTACGTGGTGAGCACGTCGATGTTGGGGATGGTCACTGTGACCATCCGCTTCTTCACTGTCGAGCTCACCTTGGAGAGTGCCTTCGGTGCGTTGGGCGGCGTGCCCATCGACATCCGCAGTGTCTTCGTGGAGTAGGTGAAGCCCGTGGCAGACACCACGAACCTGGTCCCGTCGAAGGACACATTGCGCGAGGCCGTCACCTGAGCACCGCCCGTGTCACGCACCTCCACGGTGAGCGACTTGTTCGCGCTGATGAACCCGTTCGCCCGAACGCCGGCCGACTTCACGGTGGTGGTTGACCCCGGAACCGTTGTGGTGCTGCCCGCGAGAGTGGTGGCGGTGGTCGTGGTTGTGGCGACCGCGTCGAGGCTCTTGAGCCCGAACAGGAGGTCGGCGTCTGCCGCCGGGATGACCGCCCGGTAGAAGCCGGTGTTGACGGTTGTGCCGTCGGGTGCGAAGTGAGGCGCTGCCGCGGTGAAGTCCATTGACATCGTGACCTGGTTCCACACCGGGGTCGTGAGCTTGCACACTCCGTTGCTCGTGATGAACATGTCGCCACTGAGGCCGTCGACGCCGTAGGGATCACGACCGTTCTTGAACGCAACGATTGCGAACAGCTGGTTCGGCTTTGCTGCAGCAATCGAAGTCGTGCTGTCGCAATCTGCACTCGACGTCTGCTGCGCCACCGCAACCGGGTTGCCAACGAAGGTCATCACCTGCACGGTGCCGTCGAGGGTGCGTGTGACCGCCATGTCGGTGCCGACGGCCATCGTGACTGCAGGGTTCAGTTCCCCGAGGCGGACGGTGACCTTCACACGCATGTCTGCCGGGAGTGATGCCACCCTGCCCGTGGTCGCGTCCTTGATGCGGCCGACCACGCCTGTTGCCGACGGTCCGGCGGGTTCCACGCTCACCTGCATGGTGTCGGTGAACTCGTTCGCGGGGGCAACCTTCACATAGATGCCGTCCATCTCGCGGGTGGCCACGGGGAACCCGTCGTACGACCAGCGACCCGTGTAGTTGGTGGCAGAGGAGCCGAACGTGGTGAACGTCTTGGTGTTCGCGGCCCCCGTCGCATCGAGAGTGGGGGACCCGTTGGCCACCCACTTGGCGGTGCGGGTGACACCGCCGTCGGTGATGACCACCTCGGAGATGCAGTACGTGGTCTGGGCCGCCGAACAGGCCGGGAAGTCGGTGCGGGGGAGACGGGCGCCGTCCGTTGCGGCGTTCAGGGCCGAGCTCCCCATTGGCGCCGCGAGCGAGACGACGAGGAGGACGGCCAGCGAGGACCGGGACGGCTTGGAACGCAGGTTCATGACCCTCCAACGGTAGGCGGCCCGTTCGTGACCTCATGCAGGTCACGAAGCAGGGGGAATACGTTGGGGTCCATGATGAGGTACCGCCCGCTGCCGCTGTTCGCCGCCATTTTGATGGGCTGTCTGGTGCTGTCCGGGCCGTCCTCGCTGTCCTCTGCGGCCACCTGGACTCCGGCCCCGGTTCCCGACGGGACCAGGGTGTGGGTGGGGCCGTGCACGGGTGCCTCCGACCTCGACTGCATCGAGTCAGTGAGCGCCGTGGTGAACGGGCAGGAGGTCAAGGGGACCCTCACAGGGCGAACCGGAGCAAGTGCAGACGGCGGCGTGGCCTCCTATGAATGGAGAATCCCGGG
>JBEGQL010000014.1:0-6513 GCA_041181005.1 Actinomycetota bacterium | reverse complement strand
CTGAACGAGAACTGCGTGCTCTTCTTCCGCGACCAGCACATGACGCCCGACCAGCACATCAGTTTCGGCCGCAGGTTCGGGGAGCTCGACATCCATCCGGCCGCACCGGCATCCGGTGCGCACCGAGAGATCCTCGTGATCCACGCCGACGAGAACTCAGAACGCGCGAACGGTGAGGAGTGGCATTCCGACGTGTCGTGCCAGCCCGAGCCGCCGATGGGGAGCATCCTCTACATGCACGAGGTTCCGCCGGCGGGTGGCGACACGATGTTTTCGAGCATGTACGCCGCGTACGACGCACTCAGTGACCGGATGAAGGGCTACCTCGAGGGGATGACCGCCGTGCACGACGGTGCCCACATCTTCGGGGCCGCCGATTTCTCGCGCCGAAACGACGCGGCGTTCCCGCGGTCCGAGCACCCGATCGTGCGCACGCACCCTGAGTCGGGGCGCAGGTGCCTGTTCGTGAACCGGGGTTTCACCACGCGCATCGTGGGTGTGCCACGCGACGAGAGCGACTCCATCCTCGACTTCCTGTACCGCCACATGGAGCACCCGAACTTCCAGGTGAGGTTCACCTGGCAGAAGAACTCCGTGGCGTTCTGGGACAACAGGAGCGCGCAGCACCGCGCGATCTGGGACTACTGGCCGCACCGCCGCAAGGGGCACCGCGTGACGGTGAGCGGCGACCGGCCGTTCTGACCGGCACGCTCCCGGTCAGCCGAAACGGCGGCGCAGCGCGTTGCCGTGCGCGGGAAACCCCTCGTGGTCGGCGAGCGAGAGGATGCTGCCGGTCATGCGCCGCAGTGCCGCCTCGTTCGCCTTTGCGACAGCGGTGCGCTTGAGAAAGGCCTCCACGGTGATGCCGGATGACACGTGAGCAAAACCGCTGGTCGGGAGCGACGCGGGGCAACCGATGAGGAAGTTGCCCGCGCAGAACGGGGTGTCCTGTCCGATCAGGATCTCGCCGGCATTCACGAGCGCGTCGACCACTGCTTCCTCGTAGCGGCTGTCCACCACAAGCTGCAGGTGCTCGGGGGCCCACAGGTTCGCCACGTCGACAGCCATGTTCATGTTCTCGACCAGCACCGCGCCGCCGTTGGTGCCGAGCGACGCCCGAGCCGCCTCCGCTCGGTTCGCGGGAAGGTCGGTCATCTGCCGTTCGAGTTCGGCATCGACGAGGTCGATGATCTCGGGTGACGGTGTCACGAGCACAACCGTCGAGTCGGTGCCGTGCTCGGCCTCGATCAGGAGGTCCGCAGCGAGACGCAACGGGTCAGCGGTGTGGTCGGTGAGCACAAGACTCTCGGTGGGACCGAGCAGCATCATCGTGGCGACACCGTGACGCTGCATCTCCACCTGAGCGACCGTGACCGCCGGGCTGCCCGGCCCCACGATCTTGCGCACTCGCGGGAAGGTCTGCGTGCCGAAGCCGAGCGCCGCGACACCCGCCGGGCCGTTCGCACGGAAGACGTTGGTGATGCCGAGCAACCTGCACACGGTGAGCACAGCCGGGTCGACCTCTCCCCGCCCGCCCGGAACGGGAGGTACGACCATCGCCACGGTGGGCACACCGGCCATCACCGCAGGCACGCCGAGCTGGTACGCAACGGAGGGGTAGCTGGCCTTGCCGCTCGGCACGAAGAGCCCGGCACTCGAGATGGGCGTGACCTTCTCGCCTGCGACCAGCCCGTTCTCGATCTCCATCTGCCAATCGGAGGCACGTTCGAGGAGGTGGTCGTTGAACGCACGGAGGTGGGAGATCGCGTCGATGATGGCGTCCTCCACATGCTCCTCGACCCGCGCGGAGGAGATCTCCTCGTCGCTCACCCGCAGCCGGCCGGGATCGAGCTCGATGCCGTCGTGACGGGCCAGTGCCTCGCACACTGCCTCGTCGCCCCGCACGCGCACGTCCTCGATGAGGGCACCGATCGACGAGCGGAGAGCGGGCTCGAAGATTGCGTCGAGACCCCTGCGGCAGAGGTCTTCCCGCTCGGCTCCGGACATGGCCGACCAGTTCATGCGACGGAGGACGCCCGACATGCAAAGAAACCTATCGGCGACGGCATTTCGGGGGGTGATGGTTTCCCCGCGCCGCTAGAGTTCTCTCACGTTCCGAAAGGGGAGCGTGCATGTCCGTCACCGTGGTTGTGGGCACCCAGTGGGGTGACGAGGGCAAGGCCAAGGTCATCGACCTCCTGGCAGCCGACAACCGCTACGTCGTGCGCTACCAGGGCGGCCACAATGCGGGCCACACCGTGGTGGTGGGTGACCAGAAGTACGCGCTGCAGTTGATCCCGAGCGGCGTGCTGTACGGCTCCGTCACTCCGGTGATCGGCAACGGCGTCGTGGTGGACCTCCCCACGCTCTTCCGCGAGATCGACTCGCTCGAGTCGCGCGGTGTGGCGACGGCATTGCTGAGGGTGAGCAGCCTCGCGCACCTCATCTTCCCGTGGCACCAGGCAATGGATGCCGCGCTCGAGACCTCGCGCGGTGATTCGCGCATCGGCACCACCTTGAAGGGGATCGGCCCGGCAATGGCCGACAAGGTCCGCCGCACCGGCATCCGCGTGGGTGAGGTACTGAACCCCGCGGTGTTCGAGAAGAAACTGCGCGAGCGGGCGCACGCGGCACTGAAGGAGGTCCGCGAGGCGGGCGGCGAATCGTTCGACGTCGAGGGGACGGTGGATGAGTTCATCGGGTACGCCGAGCGGCTCGTTCCGTACGTTGCCGACACGGTGAGCCTGCTGCACGAGGCGCGCGAGGCCGGCGAGGACATCCTGCTCGAGGGTGCGCAGGCCACGTTCCTCGATGTCGACCACGGCACATACCCGTTCGTGACATCGTCGAACCCGGTGGCGGGAGGCGCATCGGTGGGGAGTGGTCTCGGGCCGCGCCACATCGACCGTGTCATCGGGATCGCGAAGGCGTACACGACGCGCGTGGGAATGGGCCCGTTCCCGAGCGAGCTCACCGACAGCCTCGGTGATGCACTCGTCGAGATCGGCCAGGAGTTCGGCACGGTCACCGGCCGTCGCCGGCGCACCGGTTGGTGCGACACCGTGATGCTGAGGCACGCAGTCCGCCTGAACTCGCTCACCGAGATCGCCCTCACGAAACTCGACGTGCTCGACGGCTTCGACGAGGTGCGCGTGTGCACCGGCTACCGCGTGGACGGCGAGCGCATCGCGCAGTACCCCGACACCGTGGAAAAGCTCGCCGAGGTGGAGCCCGAGTATGTCACGCTGACGGGCTGGAAGTGCAGCACCGTGGGCATCTCGCGGTGGGAGGATCTGCCTGTGTCCGCGCGCCAGTTGGTGGAGATCATCGAGCATGAGGCCGGCGTTCCAGTGACCTACATCGGCACGGGTCCCGCCCGCGATGCGATGGTGGTGAGGGCATGATCCCCCGGTACTCAGTGCCCGAGGTGACCGCCCTGTTCAGCGAGCAGGCGAAGATGTCCCGCTGGCTCGAGGTGGAACTGCTGGTTGTGGAGGCACTCGCCGCCGAGGGCGCCGTGCCCGCCGCAGAGGCGGCCGCGTGCCGGGCGGCGGCACCAGTTGTCGACGAGGCGTTCGTCGCGGAAGTGGAGGCCCGCGAGGCGGTCACCAACCATGATGTGGCGGCTTTCGTTGACGTCGCCCAGCAACGCATCGGCGTGCCCGCCGCGTCGTGGGTGCACCACGGTCTCACCAGCACCGATGTGGTGGACACCGCCCAGTGCTGGGCGCTGCGTGACGCCGCGGACCTCGTCGTCGATGCGCAGACAGAACTCCTCCGCACGCTCGTCGCCACTGCCCGCGCGCACTCAGGCACCGCGATGATCGGGCGCACCCACGGCATCCATGCGGAGCCGACCACCTTCGGGGCGAAGGTGGCTCTCTGGGCGCTGCAGGTCGACCGTGACCGCGCCCGCATGCGCGCTTCACGTGATGCGGTGGCCGTGTGCAAGCTCTCGGGTGCGGTCGGCACCTTCTCGAACATCCCGCCTTCGGTGGAGGCTGCGGTTGCGGCGAGGCTCGGTCTCCGGCCCGTGCCGGCAACGCAGGTGGTCGCGCGCGATCTCCATGCCGAGTACCTGTGGGCGTGTGCGAGTGCCGGCACGACGCTCGAGATGATCGCGGTGGAGCTTCGTCACCTGCAGCGCACCGAGGTGGGTGAGGTGCGGGAAGGGTTCGCGAAGGGGCAGAAGGGGAGCAGCGCAATGCCCCACAAGCGCAACCCGATCTCTGCCGAGACGATCTCGGGGCTGTCGCGGGTGCTGCGCGGGAACCTGCAGGCCGGTCTGCAGGACGTGCCGCTGTGGCACGAACGTGACATCTCGCATTCGTCCACCGAGCGCATAGTGCTGCCCGACTCCACGCACCTCGTGCTCTACATGACGCGTCGCATGCGGTCGCTGGTGGAGAACCTCGAGGTCGACGCCGACCGCATGCTCGAGAACCTCGGGATGCTGCAGGGCGTCGTGTTCTCGCAGTCCGTTCTGCTCGCGCTCGTCGAGACGGGCATGACCCGCGACGACGCGTACCGCGTTGTGCAGGAATGTGCCGCCACTGCGATCGCGGACAGGCGGTCATTCCGCGACGTGCTCGCAGCCGATGCGCGGGTCACGCTCGATGCCGGGCGTCTCGACGAAGCGTTCGACACCGCACGCGTGCTGCGCAACGCCTCGCGGGGCGTCGACGCGCTGGCGACAATCTCGCTCTGAACCCCGTCGCTCTGCTGCTTGTAGGGTGCGGGTGATGGTTGCGCATCCGCACACCCCGACCGGCCTGCCGGACCTAGACCCCGTGCGTTCCGCGCTGCGGGACCACGTGTTCGCTCACTCGCTCAAGACCGGTGACTTCACGCTGAAGTCCGGCAGGAAGAGCAACTGGTTCCTCGACACCAAGCAGACGGCCTGCCGTCCCGACGGAATCGTGTTGGTTGCTGATGCCGCGCTCCGGGTCATCCCGGCCGGCGCGGACGCAATCGGCGGCCTGACGATGGGCGCGGACCCCGTTGCATTCGGCATCGCCGCGGTCGCCGCCACGCGCGGCGTGAACCTTCGCAGTTTCAGCGTGCGCAAGGAGGCGAAGGACCACGGCGTCACCGGACGGATAGCCGGCGCGCTGCAGCCCGGCGACAGGGTTGTGATCACCGAGGACACTGTCACGCGCGGCACCTCGATCTTCGAGGCGGTGGACACCGTCCGTGCCTTCGGTGCAGAGGTGGTGCTGATCACGGTCATCGTCGACCGCGGCGGCACGTGCGCGCAGATGGCAAAGGACGCCGGCATCGACTACGTGCCGTTGCTCACCGCCCCCGATCTCGGCTTCGAGTTCGGCAGCTGACCACCGTCACGCGATGAGCCTCGAGGACCTCTTCACTCTCGACAGCCACGGCGCGGACACGTTCGTGGGTCGAGGGCACCCGTACCCGTGGGGCGGTCTCTACGGCGGGCACATCGTCGCCCAGGCGCTCGTGGCGGCAACGAGGACGGTGGAGGAGGGTTTCGTGCCCCACTCCGTGCGTGCGTACTTCATCCGTCGCGGTGACAACACCGAGCCGGTGCGCTACGAGGTCGACCGCATCCGCAACGGCCGCAGTTTCGCGACCCGGCGCGTGGTGTCGCGCCAGTCCGTCGGCGCGATCCTGAACCTCGAGGCCAGCTTTCAGGTGCGCGAGGACTCGGCGGAGTTCCCCACGATGTCGCTGCCCGAGGGCGTGCCGATGCCAGGTGACATCGATGTGCGCGCCGAGACGTGGATGAGCGCGTTCCAGCAGAAGGACGTCGACCGGAAAGGGACCTACGGCCGCCGTGACGGCGCCGGACAGTTGATGTCCTGGTACCGCACCACCGAGGACTTCGGCGGTGACCAGCTGCTCAACCGCTGTGCCCTTGCGTACCTTTCCGATGACCTGCCGACTGGAGCGGTGATCAACGCGGTTCCCGAGCTGCGCGCCAAATGGAACGAGGAGAACGCCTTCTTCTCCGCCAGTCTCGACCACACGGTGTGGTTCCACCGCGACGTGGACATGACGAAGTGGCATCTGTTCGAGATGAACTGCCACGGGTACGGCAACGGTCGCGGCCTGGCGGTGGGGTGGGTGTTCGCCGAGGACGGCACGCACGTGGCGACCGTGGCGCAGGAGACGCTCGTGCGCCTGAACGAGAGGAAGTGATGCGGCGAAACACCGCACCCTGGTGGTCGAGACCGGCGTCGATCCGGTGACCCCACGCTTTTCAGGCGTGTGCTCTGCCAACTGAGCTACTCGACCGTGTTCCCCGGTGCGTTGCCGCACCGACGAACAGACGACGCTTCCGCCGTCTGGCGGTCCCGACGGGACTCGAACCCGCGACCTCCGGCTTGACAGGCCGGCGTGAACTCCAACTTCACCACGGGACCAGGTGGATGACCACGAGGTCTTGGCACCCCCAACGGGATTCGAACCCGTGCCGCCACCTTGAAAGGGTGGTGTCCTAGGCCACTAGACGATGGGGGCTAGGGACGACTCCGGTTGAGAGCAACA
>JBEGQL010000013.1:0-51158 GCA_041181005.1 Actinomycetota bacterium | reverse complement strand
AGGGCGTACTGCTGAACGAATGTTGCCGACACCGTGCGCGCAGTCGTCATCGACACCGTGCATGTACCGGACGAGTTCGTGCACGCACCCGCCCAACCCGAGAACCGCCACCCCGACGCCGCAGTGGCCGTCAAAGTCACCGAGGTCCCCGTGTCGAAGCTGTAGCTCGCCGACCCGGCCGCGTTCAACGAGATGCCGGACGGGCTCGACGACACCGTGCCCGAACCCACCTGGGTCACCGCCAGCGCGAACTGCTGCACGAACGTTGCGGTGACCGACGCATTGTCCGTCATCGCGACGGTGCAGGTGCTCGAGTTCCCGGAACATCCGCCACCGTTCCACGAGGAGACAACCCACCCCGATGAAGGGGTGGCCGTCAGCACGACGTTCTGTCCCGAGTTGAACGCCGCGGACTGTGTTGTTGCCGTGCTCAACGAGATACCCGACGGGTTCGACGACACCGTGCCCGAACCCACCTGGGTCACCGCCAGCGTGAACTGCTGCGCGAAGTTCGCGGTCACCGAACGGATGGTCGACATGGACACGGTGCAGGTGCTCGATGCGCCGGAACCGGAGCAGGCGCCGCCCCAGGTGGTGAACACCGACCCTGTGGCCGCCGCTGCGGTCAGGATCACGCTGGTGCCTGCGTCATACCCGTAGGTGCACGAGTCACCGCAGTTGATTCCCACCGGGCTGGAGGTGACTGTGCCGCTCCCGGTGCCCTCCTTCGTGACCGTCAAGGGGAACACGGTTGTGCCGAAGGTGGCCGTGACGGTCTTTGCGACGTCCATCGTGACCGTGCAGGTGGACGAGGACCCGGAACACGCGCCACCCCAGCCGGCGAACGTCGTGGGCGAGACCCAGCTGGCGGTCAGGATCACCTGTTGGTCGACGGCGTAGTTCCCCACGCACGATGTCCCCGCCGTTCCGCACGTGATGTTGCCGATGTTCGAGCTCACGGTGCCGTTGCCGTACACCACAACCGTCAGTTCCGGGTCGAGGACGAAGTTCGCGTAGATCGTGCGGATGCGCGTCATCGGGACGACGCACGTGGGGCTCGTCTGGGTGCAGGTCCCGGCGGTCGCACCGCTGATGTCGCCGGTCCATCCATTGAAGATCATCAACGGGTCGGCGGTTGCCGTGAGGGTCACCACCACCTGGTCGTTGAACGTGGCCGAACAGGTTCCCCCTGCGTTCGTGCACGAGATCCCTGACGGCGACGAGGTGACCGTGCCCGTTCCGTCACCGGCGAAGACCGTGGAGAGGATCCACGGTCCGCTGGACCCGATCGCGGTGAACAGTGCCTGGACGCTGGTCGCCTCGCTCACGGTGACCGTGCAGGTGGACGAGGACCCGGAACATTGGTCCCCCGACCAACCGACGAACCGTGACCCGGCGTTGGCAGAGGCGGTCAGCGTGACGCTGGACCCCGTCGTGAACGAGTCCGTGCACGTGCCGGAGGCAGGCCCACACGCAGAGATCGCACCGGTGTTCGCCGAGACCGTCCCGCCGCCGGTGACCTTGACGGTCAACGGGTACTTCGACACCACGTCGATCTTGGTGAAGGTCGAGTAGTTGGAGTTGTACTGCCACGAGTTGCCCGAGTAGTTCATGAACAACCCGGTGAGGCCCTGTGAGCCGACCCCGATCACCTTCACCTGGTAGGTGATGACCACGTCACCACCGACGCCGCCCGAGTAGTTGACGGGGCCGATGCACGCGCCGTACCCGCCGCTGTTCACGGCGAGCGCCGAGTTGGGGTCCTGGTTCATGCCGCAGCTGTCGGCGAACGGGCTTGTCCCGGTTGCCCCGGTGGGGGTGGTGAACGTGGCCGACGCGGAGAGGACCTGGAAGATCGACGGGCTGAAGTTGATGAACGAGGTGAGTCCGTTCTTGCCGCCGCTGCCGTTGGAGCCGTACAGCCTGTAGGTGTAGGTCTGCCCCACAACCAGTGCCGACGGCGGGGCGCTGCAGGTCGTGTAGTCACTCGGGGTCGTGCAGGTTCCGCCCTTGATCGCGTTCACGGTGACCGAGTTGGTGGACCCCAGCTTCTTCACGTACAGCTGGCGCCCGAGGGGGGTCGTCCCGGTGTCGCCGTTGTTCGCCTGGGCGATGACTCGGTACTTGCGGGTCGTGTCCTGGGCCGCGGACACCTGTGTGATCTCGACGAGGAAGTATGCGTCCTGGCACACACCCGCGTTCATCGCACCGAGCGTGACGGTGTTGTCGGCGCCCGCGAGGCTGATGTAGTTGTTCACCGAGTCCCACACCAGCCTGGCGATGACAGAGGTGTAGTTGGTGGCGCCTCGGTTGCAGACACGCACCCCCACCGGGAACTGGGACGGGCCGGATGCAGGTGCGTTCTGGTCCTGGCCGACCATGTCCCAGGTGATTGCCGTGACGTCGAGCGGCGTCTGCTTCAGGACGGGAACGACGGTCGTGGCGGTGGTGAAGGAGAAGGTGCAACTCGTCGCGGTGGAGCTCGAGCACGTGAACGAGCCTCCGCCGGGCACCTGCCACGCAGCCACCTGCCACCCGGCGTCAAGGGTGACGGTCAGCGTGATGGTGGTCGGCGTGGAGTAGCTCGCTTTGCAGGTTCCGGCGCCGTAGGTCTTGCACGCAGAGATGCCCGACGGGGACGAACTGACTCTTCCCCCCGTGCCGACGACCTGCACGGTCAGGTCCTGTGCCGGCCCGGCGCTGGCCTGTTGCGACGAAATGCCGAGAACGAGAACCGAGGTAGCCAGGATCAGTGCTGCAGCACCTGCTCGCGCGCTCTTCATCAATCCTGCCTTCGCACTGCGGCTCATTGCCGGCTCCCACCCCTCTCCGAAAGTGAATCGGTGTTCAGTCAACCCGAGCCTAGGACCGGTAGGACCAGTTGTCCATGGGCACTTCCCGCATGACTCGGGCATGTTTCACCCTCGGGTGATGTCCGCAAGTCGATGCCCAGATAACAGCCCGGACCGGCTGGATGCCTGTGTGACAGACATGGTCGGCCGACCCGCGGCTCCCGGTCAATCGCCCGGAGGTCTGCTCACTCGGCGCGGCGACGCTTGCGCGTGAAGATCGGCCTGCCGCCGAGCAACGCGAGGAGGATGGCCACGGTGAAAGCGAGCACCACGACCCGGGTGTTGTCGGTGCGCTCGAGCACCTCGAAGCCCATGGACACCGACACCATCTCGCCGCCGGGCCCGACACCGTTCACCTGCACGGTGTGACCTCCGTGTGCCGCATCCTTCGGGACCCGGATTGACGTCGCGACGTTTCCTCCGGCGCCTGCCTCACCACGTGCGAGCTCCACGGGGTCGGAGAACATGAAGATCGTGTAGGTGGTACCCGGCACAAGACCGTCGAGTGCGATGTCCACGAGGTCATCGCGGTACATCCGCAGCACGCCGTCGGCGGCCACCGCCACGGAGTCGCCGCCGGGTCCGGTGCGCCCGATGGTCACCTTCACGTCATTCGGCAGGGACAGAACGATGGCCTCGTCGAGCTTCTGCACGGTGACCTTGACCGACTGACCCCGCACGATGGCGGTCGTCTCGCCTGCCTCGAGCTCGGGCGGCAGTCCGTCTGCGCCGTTCTGCGGCACCGACGGATCGGCCGGCACGGTGGTCGTGGTGGTGGTTGACGTGGTGGTGGTCGTTGCGGGCACCGTGGTGGGCGCACCGGCATCGCTCCTGGCCGGGACGGTGGTGGTGGTAGTGGTGGTCACGACAGAAGGCGCCTCAGCGACCGATGACGACGGCGCGACCGGCGTGGACACCGACGGAGCAACCGTGACTGGGGCTGCCGCTGCGACAGCAGTCACGGTGACCGACTGCGATGCAGCCGCCGATGAGTACGTGTCGTTGCCCGCCTGGCTGGCCGAGACCAAGCACGTGCCTGCGCTGTTGAAGGTGACGACCCCCGCCGACACCGAACAGACGGACTGTGACTGGTTCGCGATCGCGATCGTGGGTGCGAGGAACGCCGAACTGTCAACGGCAACGGTGTAGGTGCCGCCGGGGTTCGCCGGGCTCGGCGGTGTGCTGCGGAACGTGAGGGTCTGCACCACCTTGTCCACGGTGACCGTCTGGGTCTCGTTGACGGGCAGCCAGTTGGTGTCGCCTGCACGCACCGCCTGCACTGAGCAGGTGATCCCGCCGCGCGAGGCGGTCAGGGTGGCGCCCGAGAGCGTGCATGTCCCCGACTGGAGGCTCCACGTCACCGAACCGGTGGACTGGCCGCCGGTGGCCGTGAGCGCGAGCGGGGAACCGGTGGTGAAGGACGAGGCGCTGGAGATCGAGAACCCGGTCTGGGCGGCCTTGTCGACCGTGATGGTGGTGTTCGTGGTCTGACGCACCAGGTAGTTCGTGTCCTGGGCCTTGGTGGCCCGGACCACGCACATCGAACCTGCGTCACCGGGTGTCAGCGTGGTCCCGGCGATGGTGCATGTGCTTCCCGTGGACGGGACCACCACCCAGGTGACCGCCCCGGTTCCCGTTCCGCCCGAAGTGGTGAGTGCGAGCGTCTGGTCGTACGTCACCGACGTCGACGTCACCGTGAGCACGGCCTGTGTCGCCCGCGCGACGTTCACCGTGGTGTTCGACGATTGCACCTGCTGCCAGTTGCCGTCCTGAGCCTTGGTCGCGCGCACCTGGCACAGCGACCCGGCATCGCCAGTTGACAGCGTGGAGCCATCGATCGAGCAAGTGCCCGAGATCACCTCCCACGTCACCGCACCGGTACCCGAACCTCCCGAGGTGGCGAGTGCGAGCATCTGGCCGTACGTCACCGATGTGGACGTCACGCTGAGTGCCGTCTGCGCGGCACGCGACACGGTGATCGTGAACGAGGCCGAATCAACCGCAACGTAGTCCGAGTTGCCGGCCATGGAAGCAGTGACCGAGCATGACCCTGTTCCGGCGGAGACGGAGACCGACCCCGACGCGTTCACGGTGCACGCGGATGATGCACCCTCGCTCCATGAGACTGCCCCGCCCGACGATCCACCGGTGGTCGACAGGGCGATGGTCGAGCCGTAGGCGCCGCTGGCCGTCCCCGTGACGGAGAGTGCGGACTGGTTCGCCTTCGCTGCGGAGATGTCGGCCGATGCGGAGGTTGCGTCGTAGGTGGCGTCCCCGGCCTTCGTCACGGCGATGCTGCAGGTTCCCGTGCCCGAGCCCATGCTCACGACGCCGGAGCTCGCGTTCACGGTGCACACGCCCGGCGTCGTGCTGGCATAGACCACCGCTCCGGCGCCGTTGCCGCCGGTGGTGCCGAGCGTGACGGTGCCGCCGTAGGTGAGGCTGGCGGGGGCTCCTGTCACCGCGAACCCCGTTTGGTGGATGAGCCACTGCGCATACAGCGTGAAGTTGGCGGTCTGGCTGTGCGAATACGGGAAGGTGATCGCGGTGCCCCCGCTCGATGCCGCGAACCAGCCCTTGAACGTGTGCCCCGCCCGCGAGGGAGATCCGGGCGATGACGCGATCGATCCCCCGGTGACAGTGGACCCAGCGGCAATCGCGCTGCCGTTCTGGGAGTCATAGGTGACGGCGAGCGTGTTCGCCGTCCACTGTGCCCACAGGGTGAATCCCGCGGTGTTGGCCGGTGAGTACGCGGCGCTCGCGTTGCCCACCTTCGTGCCGCCGGAGGACGCGTCGTACCAACCGTTGAACGTGTATCCGGCACGGGTCGGGGCAGCCGGGAGAGTGAGCGACGTGCCGGTCACCCAGGTCACCGACGAGACTGACGAGCCGCCCTGCGTGTTGTAGGCAACGGTGTTCGAGTTGCCGGCCCACTGCGCGTACAGCGTGGTGTCACCGAGAAGGGTGAACGAGCCGGTCTGGGCGGTGCGGAAGAGATTCGCCGTGGGCACCTGCACGTGCCCCGCTCCGGTGTTCCAGGAGAGGTACGCAGTGGCCCCACCCCCGTTCTCGTAGAACCAGAAGGTGATGGGGTAGTACACGCCCCCGGTGAGCGTGACCGATCCGGATTGGCATGCACCCGAACCCTTGTCGCGCCAGCAGTTGGTGATGATGTCGGTGCCGTTGAACGTGAGGTACTGGCCGTCGTCACCGTCGACCTGGAACGTCACCGTCACGGTGCTCGGAGACATCACGAAGCCCGTGTACTTCACCTCGACGTAATCGGAGCGAGCCGAGTTGAGGACCGGTCCGCTGCCCCAGTTGTTCCAGATCGCCGACACGGTCCCGGAGGAGAGCACCGACGCGTTGCACGGCCGTGCCGGCTGGGCCCCGGACCCGCATGCGTAGGTGACGTAGTCAAGACCGGAGGCAAACGTGCTGAAGTTGGTTCCCGAACCGTCAGCGGCCCTGTTCCAACCCGTGAACGTGTAACCGGAACGGACGAGGTTGCCGGTGTTCGCCTGCACTGTGACCGTGGAGTTGTAGTTCTGCACCTGTGCCGACGGCACGCTGCCACCCGTGGCGCCGTTGCCGTCGTACGTGACCGTGTAGGAGTTCGCCGACCACACGGCGTACAGGGTCACCGTGGCGCTGGCGGGCGTCGGCAGCGAGGCAGCGGCCGCGTACGGCGTGCCGCCGCACGCCGAACCCACCGCCGGTTGCGTGGTGCACCACCCCGAGAACGAGTAGCCAGCGGGCGGTGTGAAACCGTTCGACCGCGCCGACAGCACCGAACCCGCATACGTCTGCGACGCGGTCGACCCGGTGCCCGTGTTCGCGTCGTACACGTACTGGTTCCCCGACCATTGTGCGTACAGCGTGAAGCCCGCTGTGTTGGCCGGTGAGTACGAGTCACCTCCGCCGCCCGCCCTGGTGCCGCCGGATGCCGCCGTGTACCAACCGTTGAACGTGTAACCGGCACGGGTCGGGGCAGCCGGGACAGTGAGCGACGTGCCGGTCACCCAGGACGAGGACGACACTGCACTGCCGCCCTGGGAGTCATACGTGATGGTGTTCGTGTTGCCGGTCCACTGCGCGTACACGGTGAAGTTCGCCGTCTGACCATGGGTGTAGGGGAACGTGATCGCACTGCCACCGCTCGCCGCGGCGAACCAGCCCGCGAACGAATAGCCGGTGCGCGTCGGAGTCCCCGGCGACGACGCGATGGAACCGCCGGTCACCGTGGACCCCGACGACACCGCCGTTCCGCCCTGGGAGTCATAGGTGACCGTCAGCGGGTTTGCCGTCCACTGCGCATAGAGCGTGAAGTCACCTGTGTTCGGCGGGGAGTAGGACGATCCTCCCGTCAGCAGGTCGCCGATGAAGATCTGCAACTTCCATGTGGTGAGGTCGAAGTTGGTCTTCCGCACAAAGGTCCAGTCCGGGTGGGAACTTCCGTCGAGCGACGAGGTGCCGATGAAGCTGCCGAGACCGATGTCAGGGCTGGTGTCGAAATGGCGGTTCCACGCAAGCACGGTCTGGGTGTCGGTGAGGTTGTGCACCTGGAACGACCCGTAGTTGGCGTTGCCGGTCGGGGTGTCGTCGTAGTCGTAGATCCATCCGTTGCCGGCCGGCGAGATGCCGGTGGTTCCCTGGGTGTAGTCCCACGGCCACAGCTCCACACGGCCGGACTTTCCGGTTCCGTTCGTCACGGCTGTCGCGACACCGGCAACCGCGCCCCAGTTGGAGTCCACCGTCAGGTTGGTCACGTTCTGCTTCACGACACGGGAGTCATTGAGGTCGGGCACCGCCAGGTCCGTGATGGTGGCACCCGACCACTTGTCGAACGACACGTCGGCGTACCGCAATGTGCCGCTGTAGTTCGCCTCCATCCGGTAGCGCACCCTGTTGAAGGTGGTCCCGTTGTTGGTCAGCGTGGCGGCAACATCCGAGGCGCCCTTGCCGTAGCCCGCGGAGTACACAATGTTGTTGCCGGCACCGTTGGAGGAACGGTACGGCTGCGTGGTCTGGTACACGAGGGTGGAACCCTGGGCCGTGGTGCTCCAGCCGTTGAAGCTGTAGCCCGCGCGTGTGGGCGTGGGAAGCGTGAGGGACGTGCCGTAGGTCCATGAACCGGGAGTCACAGAGTTCCCGCCCTGGGCGTCGTACGTCACCGTGTACACGTTCGGTGTCCACTGTGCGTACAGCGTGAAATTCGAACTCTGCCCGTGCGCATACGGGAACGTGATCGGGCTGCCACCGCTCGCGGCGGTGTACCAACCGGTGAACGTGTAGTTGGACTTCGTCGGGGAACCGGGAGAGGACTCGATCGAGGCACCGGTCACCGTGGTGCCGGAGGCAACCGAGCTGCCGCCCTGCGAGTCATACGTGACCGTGAGCGGAGTCGACGTGGATGCGGTCATGTAGAAGCGCGGGTTGTCGAAGTCGCCCATCAGATAGCGGCCCCACAGGTGGTCACGGCCCATGAAGGTCGCATTCCCGAGGATTGCCACGCCGCCCACACTCGGGTTGATGTTGCAGAGAGTTCCCGACCCCCCGCACGCACCGCTGCCGTCTCCGTTGAACGTGATGGCAGGGTTGCCGCCGGTGCTGCGGAGACGCCACACCCTGTAGCCGCCGGTCCCGTAGTTCGCGCGGTACAGGTAGGTGCCGTCGGTGGCCGCACCGTGGTCATCGGACGGCCAGGCTGCCGAGACGTCCTCGAGGACCATGTCCTCGTCCCACGAGAGCGTCGCCGCGGAACCGGTTCCGCTGACGGAGTAGATGCGCAGCATCGAACTGCTGCCGATCGGCTGCTGCAGCTTGCCGATGCGGCCGTCGGGGAAACTGACGAGGTTGCCGGTCATCCAGCTCTGCCCCGTCGGCAAGGGGTATGACGCCGGGACCGTGACGGTGGACGCTGTCCTCGTGGCGAGATCGATGCACTTCAGCACGGCCGACGAATCGATCACGAAGATGCAGCCTGATGAATACGCCAGCTGCGACCTGTCCGTCCCGCCGGGAGCGTTGGTGATCGTCCACGAAGTCGGTGTGACCGTGCGGGAACCGCCCGGGTTGGCCACGATGGACGAGAGCGGCACCTCCCACATCTTGGTGTAATCCGCCGAGCGCCACATGTAGACCTTGGAGCCGTCGCTCGTGATGCCGCGGATGTTGCCGCCCGCACCGGAGAGGTTCACAAGGGTCTGCGTGCCGAGACTCAACTGCCGCGCGGCGCTCGGCAGCGCGTCAGTTGCATTGCTCGTCACCGACGTCGCGGCGAACGTCGCGAGGTCGAAACCCGCCGCGTCCTGTGCCGCCGCGGCATCGTCACCCGCAGTGGGGTCGGTGTAGGCCACGGTCACCGCCTGGCCCGAGTACACGGGTTCGCGCAGTGCCAGCACGAGCGTGGAGCCGCTTGCCGTCACCGTTGTGACCGGGTTGCGCACGCCCGCATTGCGCACGAGGAACGCAGCCGGAGCAGGAGTGGAAGAACTCATCGGCTCGCTGAACGTGAGTGTGAGCGTGGTTCCCGTGGTGTTCACCGAGCCCGACGACAGGGTGGGAGCGGTCTCGGTGTAGGAGATGATCACCGTGCCTGAGCCGCCGCTCGCGCCGGAGGTGGCCACATACGTCGCGTCGCGGTACCCGCCGCCGCCGCCACCGCCGCCACCGATGTTCGCGGTTCCGGCAGTGGGTGCGGACGCATAGATGCCGCCGTTGCCCCCGCCGCCGGAGCCACCTGTTCCTGCGGTGCCGTTCAGGCTGTCGCCCGCCGTTCCGCCGCCGCCGCCACCGCCGGAGTACGCAACGCTCGATCCGGTGATGCTGTTGGTGTAGCCGATTCCGCCGTTGCCACCTGAACCGCCCCGTCCGCCGATGTCGACTCCGTTCGCACCGTTCGCACCAGCGCCAGCTCCACCGCCTGCACCTTCCCAATCATTCGAGCCGGAAGTTCGCGAGGTAGTCGTTCCGTTGACCGTCGATGACGAGGCGCCACCATCACCACCCGCATCAATGTTGGTCGTGCCTGTCTGCCCGGTCCCTGCGCCTCCACCGGCGGCCGTGACCGTGGTGAATCCAGAAGCAGAGAGCGAACTCGTTCCGCCAGCGGATCCGGCGGCGCCGTACCCACCGTTCGTGTTGTTCGCGGCCCCGCCGGCCCCGCCGGCCCCGACCGTGACAGTGAAGCTCGCGCCACCCGTGAACGACGCAGACGACTTGTAGTTGGTCGCACCGCCACCGCCACCACCGCCACCACCGCGGGCACCGTCTCCGAAGGCCTGCGATCCGCCGCCACCGCCGCCACCTCCACCGACCACGAGCACGTCCATGCTCGAGATGCCGGTGGGCGCGGTCCATGTGTTGCTGGCGTTGAACCGCACGATGCACGTGTTGCCCGACTGGTTCACGGTGACGCTCGATGAACTCTGCACCGTCTGGGCACAGATGCCCGTGCCCACGGTGGCCGCGTTGGCGATCCGTGCGTCGCGGCTTCCGTCCGGAAACACCACCTCGAACCCGAAGATGAGGGAGAGGACGACAATCACCCGTGCGGCCATCTGCAGCACGGCACCGAGGGACCTCATGCGGGTCCGCACAGCACAAAAAAGAGAGGTCTCCATCCGCCCGGTCTGAATCCTAAGGAGTTCTTGGACCAAAAGTCCATGGGTGAACGAAGTTCCCGTGGTGGCGGATCCTCACCTGCGGTTCTCCACAGGGCGCACGCGGTCCGCGCTCGTCTGCACCCCCACCGAGGCCAATGCCCCCACAATCACCACCCACGGCACAACACCGAGAGACCCTGTCCACTGCACCAGAAGACCCACCACGACCGGCCCGAACGCGCCGCCGAGCGTGCCGACGAAGCCAAGCAGCGCGAGCAACGTCGCGAAATCGTCACCCGCCACTACTTCCCGCGCGACCATCCCGTCGACCGCCGCGAGTGCTCCTGTGCTCGCACCGATGATCGCGACGTAGGCAACCGCAGGAACGGTCGAGCCGGAGGCCCACAACGACAGCGCGCCCGCAACAATCGCCGTGCGGCACACCACTTGCAGCCGCCATGCGCCGAACCTGGTCACCAGCGGCACGAGCGGCATGCGACCAAACAGCTGGAACAGCCCGCGCGCCCCGGCGAACGAGGCCGCTGCGGTTGCCGAGAGACCCGCCCATTTCATCACGGGCACCTGGAACACCAGCAACGACGAGATCGCCACGCTCGACATCAGCACGGATGCGGCGTACCGGCGCAGGAAGGACGATGCGACCGCGCGGCGGAACACCTCGCGTGTCGGAGAGACCGGTCGCGTGCGGTCTCGCGGAGCCACGCGGACCACCGAGGACGCCAGCACGAAGCACGCGAACAGTGCCACGGAGGTTGCACGCACCGCACCGCGCCAACCCCACGCATCCCGCATCACCTCGGTGAGGGGAATCATCAACGGCGACGCGAATGCACCCCAGATGGTGAGTCTCGTCACCGCGCGAACGGTGTCGTCGGGTCTCACAGCCATCGCGAGCGGTTGGGTGAACGAGTAGAAGCCGGTCGCCGACACTGCCCCACCGACCAGCGGGAACACAGCACAGAACACGAGCCCGTCCCTGATTACCGACGATGCTGCGTATGCAAGCGCCGCCACCGGGCCGACGACCGTGAGGATCAGACGCGGGCCGTGCCGGTCGAGCATCCTTCCCACCACGACGGCAGCCACGCCACCGACGAGCGTGGCCGCGCCGTACACGGCACCGAGCACACCTACCCCGACACCGAGGTCGGCCGACATGTCCTGTACCAGCACGCCGAACCCGTAGAACCAGGATCCGTAGGCCGCGATGGTGAGCAGACCGAGCGCATCGATCGCGCGTGCTACGGGGCGGCCCATCGGCCGAACACTAGGTGGACGAGCCCAACTGTGGCTCTCCCCGGGAGAACTGTGGCGGCTACTCGACGCGCAGGCCGGAGATCGCGCGGGCGATCACCAGCTGCTGGATCTCCGAGGTGCCCTCGAAGATGGTGTGGATCTTCGCGTCGCGGTGCATGCGCTCCACGTCGTACTCACGGGTGTAGCCGTAGCCACCCAGGATCTGGATGGCCTCCTCGGTGACCTTCACGGCCATCTCGGATGCGTAGTACTTGCTCTGCGAACCCTCGGCGTTCTTGAAGCCACCGTTGCGCGCGAGCCACGCCGCGCGCCAGATGAGCAGACGCGCCGCGTCGACCTGCGTGCACATGTTCGCCAGCTTGAACGCAATCGCCTGGTTCATGATGATCGGCTTGCCGAACGCCACGCGCTCCTTGGCATAGTCGAGCGCGATCTCGTACGCCGCACGTGCGATGCCGAGCGCCTGCGCACCCACTGCGGGGCGGGTCGCCTCGAACGTCTTCATGGCGGGTTGTGCCTCGCCGGACCTGCCGGCCTCCCGTGCGCGAGCAAGCTTTGCATCCAGCTTCTCCTTGCCGCCGAGCAGGCAACGACCGGGGACGCGCACGTCATCGAGCACCACTTCGGCGGTGTGGCTGGCCTTGATCCCGTGCTTCTTGTACTTCTGGCCCTGGGAGAGGCCCTTCGTGCCGGGCGGCACCACGAACGACGCCTGGCCACGGCCCTTCAGTGCGGGGTCAACGGTGGCGACCACGACGTGAACGTTCGCGATCCCACCGTTCGTGATCCACGCCTTGGTTCCGTTCAGCACCCACTCGTCGGTGGCCTCGTCGTACACCGCGCGGGTACGCAGCGATGACACGTCGGAGCCGGCGTCAGGCTCACTCACGCAGAAGGCACCGAGCTTCACGTCGTCTGCGGTGCCGTAGCACTGGGGCACCCATTCCATGATCTGCTCGGGCGTCCCGTTGCCGGTGATGCCGGCTGCAGCAAGACCCGAACCCATGATCGCCATGCCGAGACCTGCGTCGCCCCAGAAGATCTCCTCGATGGAGACGGGGAGCGTGAGTCCGCTCTTGTCGCCCATCGCGTTCATCATGAACTCGATGCCGTAGAGACCAATCTTCGCGGCCTCCTGCACCACCGGCCACGGGAACTCCTCGCGGTCGTCCCATTCCTGCGCGGCTGGACGCATCACGTCCTTCGCGAACTCGTGGATCCAGTCCTTGATCTGGAGCTGGTCGTCGTTCAGTTGGAGGGAAAACTCGGCCATGCGCGCCAAGTTACCCACGGGTAGTGGTGTCAGGCACAGTCGGCGGGGCCGACCGTGTCAGACACAGTTCACACCGGGCGACGGCGCACCAACAACAGCGCCGCTCCCGACAAGAGCATGAGTGCCGCCACCAGCGACATCAGCGGCTCGCGGGAGAGACCGGTCTTCGACAACGTCGGCATCACGGCCGTCGCATCCTCGCCGGCACCGAGCGACAGTGTCACCGCTTCGTCCTCCGAGTCGAAGTTGCCGGTGACGCTGACCACGTACTTGCCGGCCGGGAGACCCTGAACGCTGACCTTGCCCCCGTTGCCCTTCACCTGGAAGACAACGTCGTCATCCGTGTTGAGCTCGCCGTCGGCACCGGCCCACTTGATCGACACCGAATCGGTGGACACACCCGACACCTCGATCGAGGACGTGCCCGCGGCGCCGAACTTGGCCTCGGCAAACTTGCCCGCCTCGACCGTGACCGCAGCGGTCCAGTCAACCGTGGTGTCGGAGTCGTACACCTTCTCGAGACTCTCGTCGGTGAGGTCGCACTTCACGGACCATGCACCCGGGTCGAGGTCCACGAAGGAGGCGCTGCCGGAGGCATCCGACACTGCAGTCTTCGTGGCGCCACCGGGGCCGGTGGCCGTGCACGTGACACCCGGGTACACCGGCTCGTCGGCGCCCTGCTTGCCGTCGCGGTTGCCGTCGATCCACACCAGAACCGTCAGGCCACCCTTGCCTGCTGCCAGTGTCGACTTCGCGCCTGCGACCGTTGTGGTGGTCGCACCGCCGGTGGTCGCACCGCCGGAGGTCGCACCGCCGGCCACGGTTGTGGCGCTGCCAGCGGGTGCGGTGGTCGTGGTGGTCGCGGATGCGGGCCCGAGGTTGGAGCTCGAGCAACCGACGAAGGTTGTCCCACCGCAGGCAGACAATGCCGATGCGAACTCGTCTGCGCCGGACTCGTCGAGGTCATCCTGGATCTCGCGCTCGGTCACCTCGCCAGAGGCTTTCTCGAGCTCATAGAGGTCGCGGGCGGACTTGGCGACGCACAGACCGACGCCGGCGCCGGTGTTGTTCCAGATGGCGAGACCGAGAAGGGTGAAGTTCGTGCTGGAGCCGGCGGCGGTGAACGGCGTGCCGTCGGTGTACACGTTCGGGATGATGTCGCCCCACTTCTTCTGGTTCGGCACGTAGGTCTTCGTGGGGTCGAACACGTTCGGCACCGGCTTGGACGAACCGGAGGGGTATTGGTCGTGCTTGGAGCCACCGTGCTTGTTCGCTGCGTTGCTGATCGAGGACTCCGACACCGTGATGCGCACATAGGGGTTCGTGGTGGCGTGCGTGCGGTGACAGATCGTCACCTTCTTCGGCTGCGTGGTTGCCGATGGTGCGGCCTGCACCGACTGCGTCGACACCCCGGCGGTGAACAAACCGCCGAGCATGAGCGACACGCTGACGGACGAGATCAACTTGGAACGATTCACGGTGGGTTCTCCCGATGGAACACGGGCAAGTCCCCGTGACAGGAACAATAGTACTACACCGAAGTACGTTTCTTCTCCCCTGCCCCGTCAGATTCGGCCCGACGTGACGACCGCCACGAGTGCTGTTCCCACGAGAACCGCGCCCACCACGTACGGGGCGCCGGTACCGACACCGTCGAACACAACGCCTGCGATCACGGGCCCGGCGATGCGGCCGAACGCACCCACGCTCTGCTGGTACCCCAGCACCTCGCCACGGCGTTCGGGCGGCGCCGCCTCGGTGACGAGGTTGGTGAGCGACGGAGATGCGAGCCCCTGGCCCACGGAGAGCAGCGCAAGTGAGAGGCCGAGCGCGCCCCACGACCACGTGAACGCGAGCAGGAAGAGCCCGACTGCCACGAGCACGAGCCCGGAAGGGAGCAGCACCGATGACCCTGCACGCGACGTGAGCGGGCCGACAAGTCCGCCCTGCACCGCAACGAGCACGACACCCACGCACAGGAACACGATCGATGCGGATCCCTCGGTGAGCCCGAACCGCTCCGCACCGAACAGCGAGAACGTTGCCTCGAAGCCAGCGAAGCCGAGAGTGGTCATCAGCGCGACGACCGCGTAGCGACGGAGGAGAGGCGAACCGGCACGTTGAGATGACCGGGAAGTGCCCGGCCCGTAACCTCCGGTGCCGGCGGGGGCGGGTCTCGTCTCGGGCAATCGGAACAACGCGACGACAGCGTTCACCGCGGCAATCGCACCGGCAACGAAGAACGGCACGTGCGGTCCGCCGAGCGCGGCCAGGCCGCCGAGCGCCGGACCGACCACGAAGCCCACGCCGAACGCGGCACCGAGCATGCCGAGCAACTGTGCGCGCCGCTCCGGCGGTGCGATGTCGGCCACGGCACCCTGGGCGACCGCGATGCTCGCACCGCTCGCGCCGTCGAGGAATCGACCGAGGAAGAGCACCCACATCGACCCCGCGAGGCCGGTGACGACGCTCCCGACCGCGGTGCCGACGAGCGACAGCACGATCACGGGTTTGCGACCGACACGGTCCGAGAGACGGCCGAGCACCGGCGAGAAGACCATCTGCGCCGCCGAGAACGTGGCGAACAGGAGTCCCACCTCGATGCCGCCCGCACCGAAACGCTCCGCATAGCGACCGAGGATCGGCGCGACGATGCCGAATCCCACGAGGTCGAGGGCGACCGTGGTCCAGATGGTCCAGTAGCCGGGGGGCATCGGTTGCCGTCGCTGGTCAGCCACGGCGGACGCGTGTGCCTTCCTTCGTGGTCTCCACGGTCCAGCCGGCCGACTGCAGCTCGTCGCGGATCGCGTCGGCAACGGCGAAATCCCTCGCCGCCCGAGCAGCATCGAGCTCGGCGGCCCGCGCCAGCACCGCCGCATCAACATCCTCGCCGGACGCGAGCACGAGACCGAGCGCCCCGGCAAGTTCCAGGACCGTCGCGCGGAGATCGGAGGCGAGCGCGGCATCGCCCGAATCCAGCGCGGAGTTCGCTTCACGCACCGTGTCGAACACGACGGCCATGGCCGACGACGTGTCGAGGTCGTCATCCATCGCGGCGACGAACCTGTCGCTCACGTCGGCGCGCACCGAGCCACCTGTCGCGGATGCCGTGCGCGCGGCGAAGGAGTCGAGTCCCGCCAGTGATTTCACGGCGGCATCAAGGTTCTCCTGGCCCACCCGGACCGGCGACCTGTAGTGGGACTGCAGGAGAACCATGCGGTATGCGCGGGGGTCGTAGTGCTCGAGCAGATCGAGGAGGTTCGCGACGTTGCCGATGCTCTTCGACATCTTCTCGCCCTCGGCATCAACCACGAAACCGTTGTGCATCCAGTGGCGCGCGAACTCCCGGCCGAGGGCGACGGCCTGGGCGCGCTCGTTCTCGTGGTGGGGGAAACGCAGGTCGGCGCCGCCGCAGTGGAGGTCGAAACCCTCACCGAGGAGCTCGAGGCTCATCACCACGCACTCGCTGTGCCAACCGGGCCGGCCGTCGCCCCACGGCGACTGCCACGAGGGCTCGCCGGGCTTCGAGAACTTCCACAGCGCGAAATCGGCGGGGTGGCGCTTCTCCCCCGCCCCCAGCACCTCGCGCTCACCGCCTCCGGCGAGCATCTCATCCAGGCTCTGGTGTGCGAGGAGCCCGTAGTCAGGCACGGACTGCACCGCGAGATACACCCCGTCGGACGTCACGTAGGCGCAGTCCCTGGCAACGAGGTTGCCGATCATCCCCACCATGGACTCCACGTACTCGGTGGCGTGCGGGACGTCAGTGGGCCGCAGGACGCCGAGCCGGCCCATCGCCTCGAACCACACGTTCTCGCACCTGTCGGTGATCTCCTGCCACGGGCGGCCCTCACGGTTGGCGCGGTCGATGATCTTGTCGTCGATGTCGGTGATGTTCGACACGAGCCGCACCTCGGTGCCGCGCCACTCGAGATAGCGGCGCAGGATGTCGTACACAAGGGTGGCCCTGCCGTGGCCCAGATGGGGAGGCCCGTACACCGTCGGTCCGCAGAGATAGATGCTGAGCCGACCGGGTTCACGGGTCGCCAACGGTCTCACCGTCTGCGTGGCCGTGTCATAGAGGTTCAGCACGGGGATGAGCCTACGATTTGTTGTCTATGTCCCCCGTCCCCGAGAAGCCGACCCTTGACGGTCTCGAGACCAAGTGGATCGCCGGGTGGGACGCATCGGGTGTGTACGCGTTCGACCGCTCCGCCCGCCGGGAAACGGTGTTCTCGGTGGACACTCCCCCGCCCACGGTGAGCGGTTCGCTGCACATGGGGCACGTGTTCTCGTACACGCACACCGACACCGTCGCGCGCTACCGGCGCATGACCGGGAGAGCGGTGTTCTACCCCATGGGCTGGGACGACAACGGTCTGCCCACGGAGCGCCGTGTGCAGAACTTCTTCGGGGTGTCGTGCGACCCGTCGGTGCCCTACGACCCGTCGTTCGAGCCCCCGTTCCGCGGTGACCCTCCGAGAGACCACAGGGCCGTGCCGGTGTCGCGGCCGAACTTCATCGAGCTGTGCGAGGAACTCACGGCGCGCGACGAGAAGGTGTTCGAGGACCTCTTCCGTCGTCTCGGCCTTTCGGTCGACTGGTCGCTCCTCTACGCCACCATCGACGAGCGTTCGCGGCGCGTGTCACAACGGGCGTTCCTGCGCAACCTTGCCCGTGGCGAGGCGTACACGCAGGAGGCGCCCACTCTGTGGGACGTCGACTTCAAGACTGCGGTTGCCCAGGCAGAGCTGGAGGACCGCGAACGGCCCGGCGCGTACCACAAGGTGAACTTCGCCCGCACAGACGGTTCCGGCCACGTCACGATCGACACCACACGTCCCGAGCTCCTGCCTGCGTGCGTGGCACTCGTCGCGCACCCCGACGACGAACGGTACGTGCCGCTGTTCGGGAGCACCGTGCGCACCCCGTTGTTCGGTGTGGAGGTTCCCGTCGTCGCGCATCCTCTCGCCCAGCCAGACAAGGGCACCGGCATCGCCATGATCTGCACGTTCGGAGACCTCACCGACGTGATCTGGTGGCGCGAGCTCGCCCTGCCGACGCGCGCGATCGTGGCCCGGGACGGCCGCATCCTCGCCGAAGCCCCGCCGGGGATCTCGTCCGACGCGGGGCTCGCCGCCTACGCGGGGCTCGCGGGCAAGACGGTGAAGCAGGCACAGACGGCGATAGTGGAGATGCTGAGGGAGTCAGGTGACCTCGTCGGCGACCCGCGGCCCATCACGCACCCCGTGAAGTTCTTCGAGAAGGGCGACCGCCCGCTCGAGATCGTGACGAGCCGACAGTGGTACATCAGGAACGGTGGCCGCGAGCAGTCCGTCCGGGATGCGATGCTCGCCCGCGGCAGGGAGCTCCGTTGGCACCCCGACCACATGCACCATCGCTACGACAACTGGGTGGAAGGGCTGAACGGTGACTGGTTGATCAGCCGTCAGCGCTGGTTCGGGGTGCCGGTCCCGGTGTGGTACCCCCTCGATGCCGAGGGGAACATCGTCCACGATTCGCCGCTCGTCCCCGATGAGTCGAGCCTCCCTGTCGACCCGAGCACCGACGTCCCCGCTGGTTATGACTCGTCGCAGCGCGGCGTGCCGAACGGTTTCGTTGCCGACCCCGACGTGATGGACACCTGGGCAACCTCATCGCTCACCCCGCAGATCGCCGGGCGCTGGGGCGATGACGACACCCTGTTCACGAGCGTGTACCCGTACGACCTGCGTCCCCAGGCGCACGACATCATCCGCACGTGGCTGTTCAGCACCGTCGTGCGCTCGCACTTCGAGCACGGCGCCGCACCGTGGGCGAACGCCGCACTGTCGGGGTGGATCCTCGACCCCGACCGCAAGAAGATGTCGAAGTCCAAGGGCAACGTGGTCACCCCTCTCGACCTCTTCGACCAGTACGGCAGCGACGCCGTTCGTTACTGGGCAGCATGCGCCCGTCCCGGCATCGACACCGCGTTCAGCGAGGAGCAGATGAAGGTGGGGCGCAAGCTCGCCACCAAGATCCTGAACGTCACGAAGTTCGTGCTCGGCGCGGCCGGAGAGCACGGCGACGACGTGACCGAGGCCATCGACCGCGCGATGCTCGCCCGACTCGCCGCGGTGGTCGACGAGGCCACGCGCGCGTTCGACAACTACGACTACGCCCGTGCCCTCGAGCGCACGGAGCAGTTCTTCTGGTGGTTCTGCGATGACTACGTGGAACTCGTGAAGACCCGCGCGTACGAAGCAGACGGCGGCCCGGCCACCGGATCCGCGCGCACGGCACTCGCCGAGGCACTCTCGGTGCTCCAGCGCCTCTTCGCACCGTTCCTGCCGTTCACCGCCGAGGAAGTGTGGAGCTGGTGGCAGAAGGGCTCGGTCCACGTCGCGGAATGGCCGACACCGTCGGGGACGTTCCCGCTCGAGCCGGGGAGCGTCGCGGCGTTCGACCACGACGGTTTTCTCGATGCCGTGTGCGGGACGATCGCATCGATCCGCCGCACCAAGACCGAGGCGAAGGTGAGCCAGAAGGCCGCCGTGGAGTCCGTCACGGTCACCGCTCCCGAGGAGATGGCGGCGGCCGTGCGCAGCGCGTGGGGCGACATCGCAGCGGCCGGCTCTGTGGGCCGTGCGGAGATCAACGTCGGCGGGGACGAACTCAACGTGACAACCGTCCTCGCAACGACGGCCTGACGCACGCACCCGGAACTAGGTTGGTCGGGTCATGCAGGACTTCCCGCGCCACCCCGTGCGAACGCTGCGCCAGCGGGTGCTGTTCGGCGTGAACATGCTCGTGGCGGCGGCACTCGTGGTCACCGGCACGGTGATGCTGTATGCGAACTGGAAACTGTCCACCCGCCAGGTCGTCACGATCGACTCCGTCCCGGTGGAGGGTGACGGGAACCTGAATCTCCCCCAGGGCGACCTGTCGGTGAAGAACTGGCTGCTCACCGGCTCGGACAACGACGAGTGCATCGACCCGAAGTCCCCGTTCGCGGGCGGGTTCGGCAACCGCTCGAGCTTCGGCGAGCGGAGCGACACGATCATGGTCATCCGCGTGGACCCGCGCGACAACGTGGCGGCCATCCTTTCGTTCCCCCGCGACATGTGGGTGAAGCAGGCGGGCAGCTCGCGCAACGGCCGCATCAACTCGAACTTCGACAAGAAGAACCCCAACAGGCTGATCACCACGCTGCGGGAGAACTTCGGCATCCCGGTCGATCACTACGTGAACATCGACTTCTGCACATTCAAGGAGGTCGTCGACGCAGTCGGCGGCGTGAAGGTGCCGTTCAGGTACAAGGCGCGCGACAAGCGCACCGGGTTCCAGGTCCTGCGGGCGAACGTGTGTTTCAACTTCTCCGGCGACCATGCACTCGCGTACGTGCGCTCGCGTCACTACCGCTGGTACGACCCGGAACTGAAGAAGTGGCGGTCCGACGGCACCAGCGACTGGGGCCGCATAAGCCGCCAACAGGACTTCACGCGACGGATGATCAAGAAGGCCCTCTACCGCGTGCGCAACGACCCGCGCGTGGCAAACAACATCCTGAACGCCGCCCTGAAGAACGTGATCACCGACGACAAGGTGACCCCGTTGCTCCTGCTGCAGCTCGGCCAGGCGATGCGCAACTTCGATGCAGACACGATGGGCTCCTACATCTTCCCGGGCGTCGGTCAGCTGATCGGCAAGGACGCCGTGATCGTGCCGGACCTCGAGGGCGCCACGGCAAAGAAGATCCTCGCGGTGTTCCAGGGCAGGGCGTCACTCGTCGGAAAGGTGCCCGGCGCATCGTTCGACTCGGCGAGTTTCGACACTGATGCGGTGGTCATCGACACGGTCTCGGCACTCATCGGTGGCTCCGGCCCGGGCGCGCCGACAGCCGTCACCACCACCGTCCCGCAGCCGACCACCACGCTCCCCGCGCTCCGCATCGAGAACAACCCGCGCGGCATCGTGCCGCCCGACGACCCCTCCTGCGGTTACTGACGGTCCGCATCGACCGGGCGTGTCACTCGAGGGCGCGCGCGAGCACCTCGGGAATCTCGCTCGGCCCACCGACCGTGACGAGCCTCGCCCCCACGCGCCCGGCAAGCACTCGCGCCTCGTCGTGGTCGGACTCCGGTGCCACGATCACGAGCTCGTCGACCGTACGCGCCGCCGCCTCCACGTCTCCCTCCACGGTGGCGCGGCAGTCCGAGAGAAGCACGGCAATCCTCCGGCCCGCGCGGGAACGCGCCAGCTGCCGCGCCGCCTCGGTGAGAGCGGCGGCGATGTCGGTGGTGCCGTGGCCCCGCAACGTGAGCACGTCGTTCACCACGGTCTCGGGTGACTTCGCCACATCCTGGGACTTTGCCACGATCACGTCCTTGCCGAATGCGACCACGCTGTAGTCCTGCGGGTTGCGGCTGGCGACCGCCGCGGCGGCGACCGCCGATGCCGCGAGCGGCTTGCCGCCCATTGATCCGCTGCGGTCCACCAGCAGGCACAGCGCGGTGCCGGGCCTGCGCCAGCCGCGCACCCTCAGACCGCGTTCATCGGGTGCGACGCCGGCACGCAGCTCGTTCAGCGCATCGAGGCTCGCGTCGACGTCGATGTCGCCTGCATCCGGCGCGTACGGCTGCTCCTCCATCCGGCCCACCCCGCGCGGCCGGGTGCGACCACGGTTCGCGACCTCCAGCATCAACCGTCCGGCGAGACGCCGCGCAAGTTCGCGCAGTTTCGGGTCGGTCGCCCCCGTGAGATCCGCCAGCATGCCGAGCATCTCGTCGGGGTTCTCGCGCATCTGCTCCTCGAGCACCGATTCGTCGAGCTCGCCCACCTCGGGTGACACCTGCTCGAAGTTCTCGTGGCGCGCGAGGTCGCGGCGCGACACCGTCTTCTTCGAGGCATCGGCGACGGCCTGCTCGGCCGCCTCCCCTTCCTTGGTCAGCGGGAGGTTGTGCCCCTTGTCGGGGCTCCACCTTTTCCCCCGCCGGCTCCGTCCTCCTGTTTCGGACCGAACACCGAGTTCCAGATCTCGGTCACTATCTCCTCTGCGGTGCGCGACGACCCCTCGCGCACACGCACCCGGCCCGAGAGTGACACGAGCGCGGCATCGAGCGACACACCCGCATCATCCTGTGCGACGCCGCGGATGCCGGCGAGCGACGCCGCGACCTTCGCGAAGTCCACAGCCCCGCGGACGGAGGAGCCGACACGGAGGTCGGGGTGCGACCGGGTGAGGCGCGTGACCTCCACTGCCCCGTCGAGGAATGCGCGGCCGGGCATTGCGCCGGCAAGCTCGCGCTCGACGATCGCCGTCTCCTCGGTGGCGGGCTGGTACCCCATCGCCACGCGGCACACCCGGTCGTACACGGCACCCGAGATCCGCGCGGTACCGACCGCGTCGAACGGGTTCATCGCTGCGACGAGACGGAAACCGGCGGCGGCAGTGATGCGTCCGAATCGCGGAACGGTGATCTCGCCCTCGCTCATCACGGTGATGAGCACGTTCAGTGTCTCCTCTGGCACGCGGTTGATCTCCTCCACGTACAGGAGCGAGCCGTCACGGAGCGCCGTGACGAGCGGGCCGTCCACGAACACCGACGGGTCGTACCCCTCGTTCAGCACGCGGGCGGGGTCGAAGTGGCCGACGAGACGGGCGGGCGTCAGCTCGGCGTTGCCCTCCACGAACTCGAAGCCGATGCCGAGACCGCCCGACACCGCGCGCAGGAGCGTGGACTTGCCGGTGCCCGGCGGCCCCTCGAGAAGGACGTGACGGTCAGCGGCAAGCGCGGCGAGGACGAGCTCGATCTCACGTGACCGTCCGACCACCGATCCCGACAGCGACGCGAGGACCTCCCGCTGGTCAGTCATTCACGATGATGCCGCGGATGTTCACTCCGTCGCGCATCGCCTGGTAGCCGTCGTTGATCTGGTCGAGTGAGTAACGCCGCGTGATGAGCTCGTCGAGCTTCAACTGACCCGCGCGGTACATGTCGAGGAGGGCCGGGATGTCGGCCCTGGGGTTCAGGCTGCCGAAGATGGTGCCCTTCACCTCCTTGTTCCACATCGCGAGCTGGAAGAGGCTCATCTTCACGTCGGTATCGGTCATCGGCGAGATGGCGGTGACCACACAGGTGCCGCCCTTGCCGACGAGCGCCATTGCCTCCTCCATCATGTCGCCGTAGAGCACGCCCGGGGTCATGATGACGCGGTCGGCCATCTCGCCCCACGTGAGCTCGTTCACCGACTGCATTGCTTCTGTCATCGAGGCGAACGTGTGGGTGGCGCCGAACTCCATCGCCTTCTCGCGCTTGAACTCCACGGGGTCGATGGCGATGATGCGCTTCGCGCCTGCCATGCGCGCACCCTGAACGGCGTTGATGCCGATGCCGCCGATGCCCACCACGACGACCGTGTCACCGGGCTGGGTGTCGGCACGCTTGGTGGCAGAGCCCCACCCGGTGGCGACACCGCATGACACAAGTGCAACCACATCGAGGGGGAGGTCGGGTTCCACCCTGATGAGCGACGCCTCGGCGACGCATGCGTACTCGCTGAACGTGCCGAGCTTCGCCATCATGGTGAGCGGCGTGCCGTCCGTGTCGAAGTGGCGCGGCGTGCCGTCGGTGATCATGTGGCCCATGAGGGTTCCCGCACCGAAGTTGCACAGGTTCTGACGGCCGGTCGAGCAGTAGCGGCAGCGGCCGCACGACGGAACGAAACTCGCCGAGACGTGGTCACCGGGCTTCACTGAGGTGACGTTCGGGCCGACCTCAACGACGACCCCGGCACCCTCGTGCCCGCCCACGAAGGGGAAGAACTTCGCCCCCATGAGATCCAGCAGGTCCTGCGGGGGGACCATGTCACCGGTGACGAAGTGCTCGTCGGAGTGGCACATGCCGGCCACCTTCCAGTTCACGAGGACCTCGTTCGCCTTGGGCGGGTCGACCGTGATCTCCTCGATCTGCCAGGGCTGCTCGAGCCCCCTCAGCACTGCTGCGCGTGACTTCATGTCCGTACCTCTCTCCTTGCTCTTCAGTTCCGTGATGTCTCGTTGCCCGGCCGGCGACTGTCACTCGTAGACGAGCACGCCGCGGATGTTCTTCCCGTCGCGCATGTCCCGGTAGCCGTCGTTCACACCCTCGAGCGGGTACTTCTTCGTCACCAGCCCGTCGAGGTCGAGGAGTCCCTCGCGGTACAGACCCGCGAGCTTCGGGATGTCGTGGCGCGGGTTGCCCGAGCCGAACAACGATCCGACGACCTGCTTCTCCATGAGGGTGAGGTCGAGAAGGCTGATGGCGGCACCCTTCGTCTCGAGCGCCGGGTGGATGTTCGTGACCACCACGCGCCCGCGCTTCGAGGTGAGCGCCATCGCCTCGCCCATCACACCGCCGTCGCCCACGCCCATCGTCATGATGACCTTGTTCGCCATGGTGCCCCACGTGACGTCCTGGACGAGACCGAAGGCCTCCGCCATCGATGACGCGGTGTGGGTCGCCCCGAACTCCATCGCCTTCTCGCGCTTGAACTCGACCGGGTCGATCGCGATGATGCGCTTCGCGCCGGCGAGACGGGCGCCCTGGATTGCGTTCGCGCCGATTCCGCCCACGCCGACAACGCACACCGTGTCGCCCGGGGTGACGTCGGCCGCGTACACGGCGGAACCCCACCCGGTGACGACACCGCAACCGAGGAGACACGCCTTGTCGAGCGGCAGGTCATTGTCGATCTTGATGCAGGACGCCTCGTGCACCACCGTGTGGTGCGCGAACGTGCCGAGCAGGCACATGAGCCCGAGGTCCTGGCCCTTCACGTGGTGACGGGACGTGCCGTCGGCGATCTGGCGGCCGATGCCCATCGCGGCCCCGAGGTCACAGAGGTTCTGGCGTCCGTTCGAGCAGCTCGGGCACTTGCCGCACGAAGGAATGAACCCGAACACGACATGGTCACCCGGAGCCAGCCACGACACGCCCTCGCCGACCTGCTGCACGACACCGGCGCCCTCGTGACCGCCGATGATCGGCAGAGCGAACGGGAGGTCGCCGGTGACGAGGTGCTCGTCGGAGTGGCACATCCCGGAGGCGGCGATCTTCACCAGCACCTCGCCCGGGCCCGGCGGGTCGAGCTCGATTTCCTCGATGCTCCACGGAGCACCGACTTCCCACAGGACCGCGGCCTTCGTCTTCACGTCGACTCCCCCCTCATCCGGGACGGCAACCGTGTCCGTCCACTGCGCCGACACTACTTGTGGACCCCGAAGTTGCTCCAACGGGCGACCCGCCGGGACGGGCAACGGCGCCGGTGGCGTGGCTACTGTGGAACCCATGGAACAGGACAGCACCCAGGAGCACGCGCCCGAGTCCGAAAGGGCCGCCGACAGCACGGTGTGCGACGAACTGAACCGGGACGAACTGGTCCGGGAGGAGCTGCTCGTCGAGGAGATCTCCATCGACGGCATGTGCGGCGTCTACTGAGCCGCATCGGTCATCCTGCCCGCGTGACTGCCACCCTCGACTCCGCCTGCACCCTCCACCCTCGGGTCGCGGTGCGCCCCGAACCCTTCGGTGCCCTCGCGTACCACTATGACAACCGGCGCCTCGTGTTCCTCCGTCATCCCGACGTGGTCCGCGTTGTCACCTCCCTCGCCGATCACCCGAGCCTGCGGGCCGCGCTCGAGGCAAACGGGATCGCCGAGGAACGGTGGCCGTCGTTCGTGAAGGCCGTTGATTCCCTCGCAAGTTCGGAGATCGTCAGTGTCCTCTGAGACGCTCGTGGAGCAGATGAAGGGCGGTCTCGATGCGCCCATCTGTCTCACGTGGGAGCTCACGTACGCGTGCAACCTCGAGTGCGTGCACTGCCTCAGCAGCAGCGGACGGCGCGACCCACGGGAACTGTCCACCGAGCAGTGCATCGCGGTCATCGACGAGCTGCGCGACCTGCAGGTGTTCTACGTGAACATCGGCGGCGGCGAGCCGATGATCCGGCGCGACTTCTTCGACATCGTGGGCCACGCGGTGGACAACGGGGTGGGGGTGAAGTTCTCCACGAACGGCGCGTTCATCGACGGCCGCGCCGCGCGGAGGCTCGCCTCCATGGACTATCTCGACATCCAGGTGAGCCTCGACGGCACCGACGCAGCCACGAACGACGCCGTTCGCGGGGCGGGTTCGTACGAGACCGCGATGCGCGCGATGCGCAATCTTTCTGACGCGGGGTTCGGACCGTTCAAGATCTCCGTGGTGGTCACCAGACACAACGTCGACCAGCTCGACGGGTTCAAGGCCCTCGCCGACTCGTTCGGCGCGCAGCTGCGCGTCACCCGGCTGCGGCCCGCCGGGCGCGGTGCCGACTCGTGGCACCGGCTGCACCCCACCAACCCGCAGCAGAGACAGATCTACGAATGGCTGCTGGCGCACGGAGAGAACGTCCTCACGGGTGACTCCTTCTTCCACCTGAACGCACTCGGCGACCCGCTCCCGGGTCTCAACATGTGCGGAGCGGGGCGCGTGGTGTGCCTCATCGACCCCGTGGGCGATGTGTACGCGTGCCCGTTCGTGATCCACGACGAGTTCCGCGCGGGCAACGTGCTCGCACCGGGTGGCTTCACCTCGGTGTGGCGCGGCAGCGACCTCTTCCGCAGCCTGCGCGAGCCGCAGAGCGCCGGGGCGTGTGCCTCGTGCGGCGCGTACGACGTGTGCCAGGGCGGGTGCATGGCGGCGAAGTTCTTCACCGGTCTCCCCCTCGACGGACCGGACCCGGAGTGCGTCGGCGGCGACGGTGAGGTCGCTCTCGCGGCCGTCCCGGTGGCGCTGGCCCCGAGACCCAGCCCCGACCACTCGAAGCCGCAACGCGCCGCCGTCCCGGCGGCGGGAGGGAACTGAACATGGATGCAGCTGTCGCGATCATTTCCGTTGCGGTGTCGTACTTCCTCGGAACCATCCCGAGCGCAATCGTGGTGGCGCGCTCGAAGGGCGTGGACATCACCACGTTCGGCAGCGGCAATCCCGGCGCCAGCAACGTGGGCCGCGCACTCGGCGCGAAGTGGGGCATCCTCGTCTTTCTGATCGACGCCACGAAGGGAGCAGTGCCCACGGCGCTCATGCTGGGTGACCGCAGGATCGCCTACATGTGCGGTGCTGCGGCCATCATCGGCCACATCTTCCCCGTCACCCGCCGGTTCAAGGGTGGCAAGGGCATCGCAACGGGCGGTGGTGTGGTGCTGGCGCTCTTTCCCGCCGTGCTCGCCGTGGCTCTCGCCACCTGGCTCGTGCTGATGAAAGCCACGAAGAAGGCATCGGTCGGCTCGATCGTCGCGGTCCCCGTTGTTGTTGCCGGACTGATCGTTGTCGGTCCTGCCGCGTGGGAGGTGTGGAGCATGGTCGGGCTCGGCCTTCTCGTCGAGGCACGCCACCTCGGCAACATCAAGCGGCTGTTCAACGGCTCCGAACCCCCGGTGTCGGGCGACCGGACCTGACCGCCCGTCGTCGTGCTCCCCGTAATCAACAGCTTCTTCGACTGGTTGAAGGACTACTCGGGCTCGCCCTGGTTCTACGTCGTGATCTTCGGTGTCGCGGTCCTCGACAGCGTGGTCCCGATCGTGCCGTCGGAGACGATGGTGATCATCGGCGGCGTGAGCGCCGGGCTTCACGACCTCTTCTGGCCTGTGGTGGTGGCGGTCGCCGCCGGCGGCGCATTCACGGGTGACCTGCTCAGCTACACGATCGGTCGCCGCGCGTCGGCGTGGTTCGAGCGCCGCTACAACAGCACCGAGAAGGGCTCGGGGAGGCTGCAGTGGGCCAGGGAGCAGATCGAGAGACGCGGCGGCGAGCTGCTGGTCACCGCCCGCTTCATCCCCGGCGGGCGAACCCTCCTCACACTGTCCTGCGGCATCACCGGTCAACCGCGGCAGTGGTTCATGAGATGGATCGGCGTCGCGGCGACGATCTGGGGAACCTATGCCACGATGCTCGGATTCATCGGCGGACGCACCTTCCAGGACAACCACACGAAGGCGTTCCTCGTGGCGTTCGGCACCGCCATCGCGATCACCTCGTTCAACGAGATCGTGCGCACCGTGTGGAAGCGTGCGCGGCGCCGCGGGAAAACAGCCTGACCGAACGGTCATGAACGTCCCGATTGCACCGCTTCTCGTCGTCCCGCTCGGGTCGCACGAGCAGCACGGCGCCCACCTGCCCCGCACGACCGATTCCGTGATCATCTCCGCGGTGGTCGAGGCTGCATGTGCCGGCATGGACGCCACCGTCGTCACGGTCGGCCCCACCGTCGGGATCACCGCGAGCGACGAGCACGCAGGGTTCCCCGGCACGCTCAGCGTCGGCACCGAACTCACTGCCGCGACGATCGTGGCGATCGTGCGGTCGGCGGGTTGGTCGCGCGGGGTTCTCTTCGCGAACGGCCACGGCGGGAACGCCGACGCACTGGCAATCGCCGCCGAGGAACTCGCGGGTTCCCCCACACCGCACGACGTGTGGTCGCTCCCGTTCTACGACGGCGCGGACCTGCACGCCGGCCTCACGGAGACGAGCGTGATGCTCCACCTGCGCCCCGACCTCGTGCACATGGACCGTGCTGCGGCGGGGAACACATCCCCGGCCGGCGAACTCATGGAGGCGATGCGCTCGGGCGGCGTGAGGGCCGTGTCGCCGAACGGCGTCCTCGGTGATCCCACCGGTGCCACAGAACGCCACGGACGGTCCGTGTTCGGGATGTGGGTGGCATCACTGTCTTCGCGTGTCCACGCCCTGCTCCGGGAACCGGAGCGATGAGCAGCGACACGCTGCTGCGGCCCGACCTGCGTTGGTGGAGGTCGAAGAAGGGTCTCGGCGTGCTCGCCGGCAGCCCCGGCACGTTCCTTCGCGTGTCCGACGCAGGCGCCGCCGTACTGGACGACGTGGAGGCGGGCCGGCGTGTCGGGCGCAGCTCATTGACGGAACGTCTCGTGGCGACGGGCGCCGCGCACCCCGAACCGGGTGCGCCACTCGCGGCAACCGACATCACCGTGGTGGTCCCGGCGTTCGCGCGCTCGGAAGGGGACGTGGAGCGAGTGCAACGGCTCGTCTCGATGCTCGCGCCTCTCCGTGTCGTGGTGGTCGACGATGCCTCCCCTCACCCCGTCGACGTCGCCTGCCACCGGTTGGTTCGGAGGGACACGAACGGCGGACCGGGAGCAGCACGCAACTCGGGTCTCGCTCTCGTGGACACACCCGCGGTCGCATTCGTGGACGGTGACGTGGAGATCCCCGGCGGTTCGGTGCTCACGCTCTCCGGGCACCTCCGCGACCCCGCAGTCAGCATGGTCGCGCCGCGGGTCATGTCGAGGGAGGGGAACTCGGCAGTTGCCCAGTACGAGGCGCTCCGCAGCCCGCTCGACATGGGCGCACGGCCTGCGTCTGTCCGGCCCGGTTCTCACGTCCCCTACGTCCCCACCGCCGTTCTCCTCGTGCGCACCGACACCGCACGCGCCCGCTTCGACGAGGGCATCCGGTGGGGCGAGGACGTGGAGTTCGTGTGGCGATCGGTCAACGCCGGTGCGTTGTGCCTCTATGAACCTTCTGTGACATGCACGCACGAGCCCCGGCCCGGCATCCGTGCGATGCTCGCCCAGCGTTTCGCGTACGGACGCAGTGCAGCATCGATCGACTCGCGCATCCCCTGGTCGGTTGCGCCGGTGAGGGCGAACCTCTTCCTCGTTCTTCCGCTCGCGTTGGTCCTCGCACGCCAGACACTCTGGGCCGCCACCGCGTTGCTCGTCGCGCTCGCGTGGACGGACTTCGCGCTGCGCGGCATGGGGCTCCCGTCGCGCCGGCGACTCGACGTCGCACGCCTCTCGGTCTCCTCGGCCTCCGGTTCTCTCGCACGTGCGGTGTGCCGCGAATGGTGGCCGCTGTTCGCCGCGGTCGGAGTTCTTGTGCCCGTCGTCGCGTTCGTGCTGCTGCTGCCGCTGTCCGCGCTGCTGTTGATCGACACCGCACGGTCACGCCCGGAAAACCAGGCGACGTTCCTCCTGCTGCGCCTGCTCGACTGGGGCTCCTACGGACTCGGCGTGTGGGCAGGCGCGCTGCGGGAGCGGTCGGTGCGGTGTCTCCTGCCGAGGCTCAGCGTGCGGAGGTCTGCACGCGGCGCGTGATGTCGGCGCAATCCATGCACACCGACTCAGGGATCATCCCCCACGACATCAGCCGACCGAAGATGACACAGCCGAGACAGAAGCCGAACGCAGCCTCGAGCGATGCGGCGAAGACGAGCATCGCCACCGTGACCTGGGCCGGGCCGTGGAGACCGGACAGCCACAGCACCGATGCCGTCACACTGAACGCGAGCCCCACGCCCTGTGCGAAACGCTTCGGCGGGCCGGGCACGAACCTGTGCTCCACCTTGATGCGCGGCGTGATCACTTCCACCGCGAGCCGACCGAGCGGACTGAACGTCGGTCCGGCGAGGACACGCGCGAGGAACCCGTACGTGAGGGGCACCAGGATCACGCCGTTGCCGGTGACGAGGAACGCGACGCTCATGAGCACCACACCTGTCGCCACCACCCGTGCGCTCGTGTCATTGACGGGGTTCGGGAAGCCGAGCACTTTTGCCATGTCGGGAACGCTACGTGCTGAAACCCGACCAAACAACTCAGGATTACTCCTCGCTACCCTGTGCAGGTGACCCTCCGCCTTGCCGTGCACGAATCCAGGTGGCTCTCACACGTGCAGTCCACGGCTCGTTCGATGCCCGGCCTGGTGCCGGTGGTGAAGGGCAACGGGTACGGGTTCCGGCGCTGGAACCTGATGCCCCTGGCCGGCCAGCTGGCCTCCGAGGTGGCCGTGGGCACGGTGTACGAGGTGCGTGACGTGCCCGCCGGGGTGGTGCCGATCGTGCTCACCCCCACCCTGTCCGCCCCTCCGCAGAACCTCCCCCGCAACACGGTTCTCACCGTGGCGAACCTCTCCCACCTGAAGGCGCTCGCACACTTCGGGTGGCGCGGCGACGTGATGGTGAAGCTGCAGTCGTCGGCGGTTCGGTTCGGCGTGACGCAGCCCGACTTCCTGCCCCTCATGGAGGAACTGCGCGCGAACCACTTCACCGTGCGCGGCTACGCGGTGCACCCGCCTCTCGAGGGCGACCCGCGCAACCACGTGCGCGACATCGAGAAGTGGATGCGCATCATCCCGAACGATGCACCCGTCTACGTGAGCCACCTCGACCAGGCGGCATACGCACAGGTGCGCGAGCGCCATCCCGAACGGAGCTGGCGGATCCGACTCGGCACTGCTCTGTGGCACGGCGACAAGTCCATGATGCAGCTGTCGACCGACGTGCTCGACCACCACCCGGTGGAGCCGGGGATGCGCGCGGGATACCGCCAGTCCGCGATCGCGGGACCCGGCGAGATCGTGATCGCCGGCTGCGGCACCGCGCACGGCGTGCGGATGCTGGATGACGGCCGCAGCCCGTTCCACTACCAGCGCCAGCGGCTGAACGTGCTCGAGCCACCGCACATGCACGTGTCGATGATCCTCCTCGCACGGGGAAGACCGGTTCCTCCCGTCGGTGAATGGATCGACGTGCAGCAGCCACTCACCCGCGTGCAGGTCGACATCCTGCAGTGGGTGCGCTGAGCACGACTCTCACCCTCCGTAGCGGTTGAGTCCCCTCCATCCGACGGCGGCCGCACCGATCAGCGGGCCCTGGTCACCGAGACGCGCGGGTACCACGCGGGCGCCGCGCGCAAACTCGATCCCGCACAGTTCGTCGAGCGTGCGCTGCGCCGAGGTGAAGAACGTGGCGCCGAAACCGATCGCGACGCTGCCACCCACGACGGCGAGCCGCAGGTCGAGCAGGTTGCACACCGACGCGACCGCGCGTCCCACCAGTCGACCGGTGCGCTGCATCGTCTCGTACGTGGGCTCGGTGGGGGGCCGACCCGTGATCGCCTCGATGGCCGGTCCTGATGCCTCGGCCTCGAGACACCCGCGGCCGCCGCAGGCACACCGTCGTCCGTTCGGCTCCACCACCATGTGGCCTATGTGGCCAGCGTTCCCGGTGGCACCCTCCAGCAACTCACCGTTCAGCACGATGCCCCCGCCCACCCCGGTGGACACCACCATGGCGAGGTAGCTGTCGGTCCCCCGGGCGGCCCCCAGCCACCCCTCGGCAAGCGCGAGGGCCTTCGCGTCGCCGTCGCCCCAGACGGGCAGCCCGGTCAGTGCTTCAAGCCTCGAGCGAAGCGGGAAGTTCCGCCAGGCAGGCACGTTGAGCGGCGACACGAGCTCGGCGTCACGCGTGATCGGGCCGGCCGACCCCACTCCGCACACGGACAACGGCATGCCGTGACGCTGCCGTGCCCTGTCCACCTGTGACGTCACCAGGCGGGCGAGTTCGTCGAAGTGCTCCTCCGCAGTGTCACGCGGGTCGAGGCGGTGCACCTCACGGTCGAGCAGCTCACCCGCACGGGTGACGAGACCCACAGCGAACTTCGTCCCTCCGATGTCGACTGCCAGGGCCAGGTCCATGGAGGAAAAAGTATTTCCTGCGGCAGGTTGAACGACCCAATCGGAAGGCGTGGGTACGAGAATCGCCCTCCTGTGACTAACTTCTCGGCGTGCCGACCGACCCGGTGACCCACGTTCCGGCCGGTTGGCACCCGTCGCTCGCGGACGAGGTGTCGAGGCCCTACTGGAGAGAACTGCAGGAGTTCGTGGAGGACGAGCGACAGCGCCACCTCGTGTACCCGCCACCCGAGGAGGTGTTCACGGCGCTGGAGTCGACTGCGTACTCCGGGGTGCGCGCGGTGATCCTCGGGCAGGATCCGTACCACGGTGAGGGGCAGGCCCACGGTCTGTGCTTCTCTGTGCGCCGCGGCGTGCCCGTTCCCCCGTCACTGCGCAACATCCACACCGAGCTGCGCGATGACCTCGGCATCGCGGCCCCGTCGCACGGGAACCTCAGTGCGTGGGCACGGCGGGGCGTCCTGCTGCTCAACACCACGCTCACGGTTCGCGGGGGCGAGGCAGGCAGCCACCGGGGCCGGGGCTGGGAGACGTTCACCGACCGGGTGATCGAGGCGGTGAACGAACGCACGGAGCGCACCGTGTTCGTCCTCTGGGGGACGCACGCGCGGTCGAAGAAGTCACTCGTGACGAACCCGCTGCACACGGTGATAGAGAGCGCACATCCCTCCCCTCTGTCGGCGCGACACGGTTTCCTCGGCAGCAGACCGTTCTCGCGCGCGAATGCTGCGCTCGTCGAGGCAGGGCTCGAACCAATGGACTGGTCGCTCGACGGGTGAACGGCAGGGAAGTACGGTTACTGTTCGTGCGTGGCCACACTCCGCCGGGACATCCACATCGAACGCGCACCCGAGGACGTGTGGACGCTCGTGGGTGATCCCGCGCGGCTGCACGAGTGGTTCCCCGTGCAGGACTGCCGCGTGGAGGGCAACAAGAGATGGGTCACGCTCCCCACGGGCATCGTGTTCGAGGAGGACATCGTGGTGGTGGATGGCCGCACGAGGCGCTTCCAGTACTCGATCGTGAACAACCTGCTGATCCGCGACCACTTCGGAACGGTCGACGTGATGGACGACGGCCACGGTCACACCGTCCTGTCGTATTCCACGCAGTGCACGCCGAACGTGTTCGCGCTCGTCACGGCGGGTGCGTCCGGGCAGGCCCTGCGGAACGCAAAGCGGATCCTCGAGGCCGCACATGACGGCACGAACAAGGCAACCAACTGATGGGCCGGCGCATTCTCTTCATCACGACCGACCAGCAGCGTTTTGACTCGCTCGGCTGCAACGGGGGCGGCATCGCCCGCACCCCCAACATCGACGCCCTCGCGGCGGCCGGCATCAACTACGTGCGTGCCCACCCGCAGAACGTGGTGTGCATGCCGTCGCGCAGCACCATGGTGACAGGCCAGCACGTGTCCACGCACGGCGTGTGGATGAACGGCGTCCCGCTGCCGGAAGATGCGCCGAGCATCGCGGCGACCCTCCGCACGGCCGGGTACCGCACGGCGCTCCTCGGCAAGGCGCACTTCGAACCGCTGCTCGACCCGTTCCTGCGGTTCGCGGAGAACCGGATGGGCCGCGAGGGCACGTTCACGGAGTGGTCGGAACTCCCCGACGGCACGCGGTTCCCGCACCGCGGGTTCGAGCACATGGAGTTCGCGGGCCACGGAGCGGCGGGCAACCTGCATTACGTCGGCTGGCTGCGCGAGAACCACCCGGAGGCAATGGCGGGCTTCGTGCCGAACCTCGATGGCGACCTCGAGGTCACCACGGAACCCGGCGGGGACACCATGGCGCCGCAGGTGCGCATCACGAACGGCATCCCGCGCGGCTGGTACCACACGGACTGGGTCGCGGACCGCACGATCTCGTGGCTGGACTCGCTCGGCCAGGACGACAAGTGGTTCTGCTGGATGTCGTTCCCCGACCCGCATCATCCGTGGGACCCGCCGAAGGAGGAACTGCACCGTGTGAACTGGCGGGACCTCGACCTCCCCGCCGGGTACATCGAGGATGCCGCCGAGCGCGAGCGGATCCTGTCGTCGAAGCCGGCCCACTGGATGGGCTGGTACACGGGGTCGTTCGTGTCGAACTTCGAGGCGCCGCTCAAATGGGTGCCCGCGACCCTCACCGCCGACAACGTGCGCGAGGTGAACGCGATGGTGCACGTGAAGAACGAGCTGATCGACGAGGCGGTGGGCCGCGTGCTCGCCGCGATCCGGGCGCGCGGGTGGGAGGACGACGTGGACATCGTGTTCACCACCGACCACGGCGAGATGCAGGGGGACTTCGGGTTCCTCTTCAAGGGTCCGTACCACGTGGACGGCCTGATGCGCCTCCCCCTCATCTGGAAGCCGGCGGCATCGGCGGGCATCGCCCCCGCCACGGTCACGGCACCGGTGGGCCACGTGTCGCTCGCCGCCACGTTCGCCTCGATTGCCGGGCTCGGGCGTCCGGCGTACACGGAGGCGCCTGCGCTCCCGGTGAGCGACGGTGATGCAGACGAACGCGGTTTCGAGCGCGTCCTCACGGAGTGGGACAGCGTGCTGTTCGGCAAGGAGGTCGGCGTGCGCACGATCCACCGCGACGGCTGGACGTGCTCGGCCATGCTCCCGGGCACCGTGCACGACGGCACGGAGGGCGAACTCTACGACCACGCGAACGACCCGTTGCAGCGCGTGAACCGTTGGGACGACCCCGCGGTGCGCTCGCTGCGCGACGACCTGCTCGCCGACATGTGGGACCACCTGCCCTCGCCGGTTCTGCCACGGCGCGACTGCGACGCGCCTGTCTGACCCCGGCCGTTGATTGCGCCGACCGGAGCCGGCGGTCAGGATCCGGCTGGCTCGCCCCCGAACCCGAGGATGTCGCCGTAAAGGTCGGGCCTCCGGTCGCGGAACAGGCCCCACGAGAGGCGCAGGTTCTCGAGTGCCGCCCTGTCGAACTGCGCGACCAGCACGGCCTCGGCATCGCGCGGCGCCTCGGCCACCTTCGCACCCGTGTTGTCGGTGATGAACGAGCTGCCGTAGAAGTCGATCTCGGTCTGTGAACCGGTCTCCCGACCGAACCTGTTGGCGGCCACCACGGGGAGCAGGTTCGCTGCCGCATGACCCTGCATCACGCGCTGCCAGTGGGCGCTCGAGTCCCATGTCGGGTCGGGCGGCTCGCTGCCGATCGCGGTGGGGTACAGGATGCACTCGGCCCCGCGGAGGGCCATCACCCGTGCGGCCTCGGGGAACCACTGGTCCCAGCAGATGCCGAGACCCACGCGGCCATGAGCGGTGTCCCACACGCGGAAGCCGGTGTCACCGGGCGTGAAGTAGAACTTCTCGCTGTAGCCGATGCCGTCGGGGATGTGGCTCTTCCTGTACGTGCCGAGCACCGAGCCGTCGGCATCCACCATGACCACCGAGTTGAACAGCGTGTTGCCTGCCCTCTCGAAGATGCTGAGCGGGAGAACGACGCCCAGCTCGCGCGCGAGGGATGCGAAACGCGCGACCGTCGGGTGTCCCTCCACGGGCCGTGCGCGCGACAGCGACGATGCCTCCACGTCCTTGCAGAAATACACGTCCTCGAAGAGCTCGGGGATGAGAACTATGCGCGCGCCCCTCGCCGCCGCGTCACGCACGAGCCGCTCCGCGGTGTCAAGGTTTGCGGACATGTCGGTGGTCATGCGCATCTGCACGGCTGCGAGCGACAGTGTCATGGCCTCACTCTACGGATGCAGTCCGACTCTGCGGATGCCGTCCGTCGGAGTGGACGGCTGGATGGTGGTGCGGCGGCAACGGTTAGTGTCGGTGCGTGCTGAAGGAACTTGCGGCCCTCGTCCGCTCCGGCTCGGTGAGCCCCGAGGAACTGGTTCAGAGGTCCATCGACCGCATCGAGGCGGCACGCCACCTGAACGCGGTGACGGCACTGTGGGCGGAGGACGCGCTGGCCGAGGCGCGGACACACCCCCGCACTGGTGAACTGGCCGGGTTGCCCGTGCTCGTCAAGGACATGGTGCGCATCGAGGGCCGCCGCACCACGTTCGGCAGCACGCTCTTCGCCGATGCGCCTGTCGACACGTTCTCCGACGTGATCATTGAACGTCTGCGGGCGGCCGGTGCGATCGTCATCGGACGCGCGAACACACCGGAGTTCGGCGCAACAGCCGTCACGGTGAACACCCTCTTCGGAGCAACTCGCAACCCGTGGAACCCCGAGAAGTCGAGTGGCGGGTCCTCGGGCGGCAGTGCGGCGGCACTCTCGGCAGGTCTCGTCCCGCTCGCCACGACATCCGACGGAGGCGGAAGCGTGCGCGGGCCGGCGAGCGCCTGCGGATTGGTGGGCTACAAGCCGTCGATGGGCGCAATCGGACGCAACGCTCTCCCCCGTTGGATCGAGTTCTCCACGCAGGGCTCCTCCGGCACCACCGTCGACGATGTGATCACCGAGGCCTCGGTCACCCACGGACCCGCGCGCGGTGACTTCCTCTCGCTGCCGCGGGGCTCGGTGGATCTCTCGCCGAGGATGCCGCGGAGGGTGGTCGCATGCCGCACCTACCGCTCCGATGTCGACCCCGAGGTGGAGAAGGCGTACGAGAAGATGCTGGACGTGCTCGCCGCGAGCGGTGTGGAAGTCACCCGCGCCCCTGCACCCTCGGGCAACTCCACTGTGTACTGGTGGTTCGTGATCTCCACCGCCGAGCTTCACCAGAGCATGCTCGCGCTGCGCGACAGGTGGGACGAAACGAACGACTACGTGCAGAGCCAGCTCGAGTTCGGTTCCAGGGTCACCGCGGCGCAGTACGTCGAGGCGATGCGCATGCGCCACGAGGTGGGAGCCGCGTTCGACGACCTCATGGGTGACGACGCCGTGGTCGTCGTGCCCACCGTGAACACCCGTGCCTGGCCCGCCGAGGGGCCGATGTCGACCTCTGCGGGCTCCACGGAGAACGACTCGATGATCGCGCTGAACACGAGCGACGCGAACTTCACCGGGCACCCCGCCGTGAGCGTGCCGATGGGGCTCGACCGCCACGGTGTGCCGATGGGATTCCAGATCACCGCCCCGCGGTTCGCCGACTCGCTTGCCCTCGGGCTCGCGCGTCACATCGAGACCGTCGCGCCGTGGCAGCGCAACGCCACCGGCCACGACGCCTTCTGGGACAGCTGAGCGGATGGCCCGACGCACGTCGTTCGACGAGGACTACTACCGGCGCTTCTACGGCGACGACCCCGTGCACACCGCCGAGAAGGTGGCCTCGCTGGCCTCCGCGGTGCACTCACTCACCGAATGGTGGGGCCTGCCCGTCGCCACGGTGCTCGACATCGGCGCCGGCCCCGGGTACTGGCGCGACTGGTACGCGGCCAACCATCCGTCGGTCGGCTACGTGTCGGTGGACGTGAGCGAGCACGCATGCCGCGCGTACGGCCACCAGCAACGCGACATCACCCAGTGGCGACCGAACCGCGCGTTCGACCTCGTGGTGTGCCACGGTGTGCTGCACTACCTGGATGCGGAGGGTGCCGAGAGCGCGGTCGCGAACATCGCCGCGGCCGCATGCGGCATCGTCTACATCGAGGCCCCGACGAAGCGCGACCTCGAGGAGATCGTGGACACCGATGCAACCGACATGGACGTGCACCGGCGGACCGGCGCCTGGTACCGAAAGCGCCTCGACCCGCATTTCACCCAGATCGGTGCCGGTCTGTGGCTGAGCAGACGGAGCCCGCTGCCGCTCTACGAACTGGAGCGGGGAAAGTAGGTCAGCCGAGGTCGGGGACGAGCGCGACCTTCCCTGCGACCCTGCGGTTCTGCAGGTCGCGCAGCGCGTCGGCCGCGCGGCTCATCGGGTAACGGGAAGGCTCCACCGGCCGCAGGGTGCCGGCGACGATCCGCTCCATCACCTCGCGCAGCATCGCCTGGTTCTCGGCCTGGTTGCGGCCCACCCATGCGCCCCAGTCCACACCGACCACGGTGCGGTTCGTGAGCAGCACGAAGTTCGCCGGGAGCCTCGGGATGCCGGCCACGAAACCGACCACCATGTACTGGCCGTTCGCGTTCAGCGCACGCAGGCACGGTTCCGCGAGCTCGCCGCCCACCGGGTCGTACACGATGTCCACCCCGCCGCCCGCAAGTTCCCGCACTCTCGCCTTCACGTCGTCGTTCAGCACGTCGACCGCCGCGAATGCGCCGCGGCCGAGCGCGAGGCTGCGCTTCTCCTCCGTGGATGCGGCCGCGATCACCCTCATCCCGAGCGACACGCCCACATCGACGGCCGCGAGTCCCACGCCGCCCCCGGCACCGAGCACGAGCATCGACTTCCCCGGCTCCTGCACGGTGCGGCGCGTGAACGCGAACCACGCGGTGAGGTAGCTCTGCATGAACGTGGCTCCCTGGCCGTCAGTGAGCGAATCGGGGATCGGCAGAACCCTGTTGGCCGCGGTGACGATCTCGTCGGAGAACCCGCCGGAACCGACCGGTGCGAACACCCTCTTGCCGAGCATCGAACCATCGACGCCCGGACCGCACTCGACGACGGTCCCGGTGATCTCGCTGCCGGGGCACCACGGCACCGTCGGCTTGATCTGGTAGCGACCCTCGATCATCAGTGCGTCCACGTAGTTGAGGCCGCACGCGGCCACCTTCACGCGGATCTGCCCGTCCGCGAGCGGTTGGGAGGGTCGCTCCTCGACCGCAAGGGAGTCGAGACTGCCGAGTTCATGGATGACGAGCGACCTCATGCGGTCACGGTACACCGACACATTTGTGCGCCGACCACCGAAGTAGCCTCCGTGCGTGCCACGGCGCGACATCATCACGCGTCTCCCCGTGCTTGCGCTCGCCCATCTCGCAGCACGGGCCGTGACGGTGTGGGGCCGCACGCCCGCGAGGTTCCCCGACACCGCCGGGTACCTCGTGTTCGACCCTCTCACCCCGTCGTCGCGGCTGTGGCCTGTGACGCTCGCCTACTGGCTGGTGCGCAACGATGCGGCGCGGGTGGCACTCCAGGTTCTTGCCGGAACCGCTGCATGGGTGTGGCTGGCGTCCGTTCTGTCCCGCGCGAGCAGGTTCCCGGGGCCGGTCCGCGTCGTCACGTTGCTGCTCGGGCTGGTGCCCCAGATGTCGCGCTATGACCTCGCGATCCTCTCCGAGTCCCTCTCGATCTCTCTCGGTGTTGCCCTCGTCGCGGCAACCACGGACGTCGCACGGCGACCCCGGGCGGGCGCGTGGTGGGCGTGGACCGCGGTGTTCGTGACGTTCGCGATGTCCCGCCAGCAGCACCTTCCGCTCCTCTTCATGGCGGCCGCGGCGGTCATTCTGTCCGCCGCCGCCCGGCGCAGGACACCACCGGTGCGGGGCCTCGTCGTCGTCGTGGCCGCGCTCATCGGGTTCGTGCAGCTCTCGTCGACATCGGCGCTGTCGACGCTGAACATGTACACCGTCCTTTCCGAGCGGGTGATCAGCGACGACACGAGGTACTCATGGTTCGTCGCACAGGGGATGCCCGATGTTCCCGGGATGCGCGAGGCCGGCGGCTACGACTACGCCGACCGGGTGCCGGCGGAACTGCTGGCCGATGCGGGATTTCCCCCCGAACAGGCGCCGCCCAGCCTGCTTCGCGTCGGGGGCAGACCCTTGCTCGAGTGGGTGCGCGGCAGCGGGTGGCGGACCCTCGCGCGCTGGATTGTGACCCGCCCCGGCGACACCCGCGAGAGGTTGCTCGATCTCGCCGGACCGGCGCTCCACCCGCCGAACGATGACTTCCTTCCCCTCGACACGCGCACCGTGGTGCCCCGCGGGTTGTTCCCGCCGTGGGAGTTGTCGACGGTGATGACGGCTGCCGGCGCGGTGTTTCTGCTCGGGTCGTCGCGCCGACGTGAGTCCGCGGCGATCATCGTTCTGTTCGCCGGTGTGTCGCTCCTCTATTCGCTCGCGGTGACGGGGTCCGGCATCGAGCACCCCCGCCATGCGGCAGTGAGCGCGGCGATGCTGGCGGCCACCGCACTCGCATCGGTGTGCGCGTGCCTCCAGGGGCGTCGCGCCGACGAGGTCACGAACTGAGGATCTCCAGCACGCGCTTCGCGCGGTTGGCGTGGATGGTCTCCTCGCGGCCGTTCAGCCGCAGAAGTCTCGCCACCTCGGGGTCGGACTCGTTGTCGGCCCACTTCTGGTAGCCGGCGTCACCGTTCAGTTCGCCCTGCACGATCCCGGCAAAGAGCTTCGCGTCGACCGACGGGGGCATCGGCACGTCGAGCAGTTGCTGCTGCTCCACGCTCGGTTCCCACTCGCTGCCGAGCACGATCGAGAGGGCACGTGCGATGCGGCGCGCGTGACCGCGCTCCTCGACGGCATTGCGGCGCAGGAGATCCTTCGCCTCGGGGTGGTCGATGCGCTCGGCGAGCAGGTTGTAGAAGTGCTCACCGGCCATCTCGACCCGCCAGATCGTCTGCATCTCCTCGGTGCCGAGCTGCTCCACCCCCGCCAGTGACGCGTTCGCCGTGTAGAAGTTCTCGCTCATCGTCCCTCAGTTCACGTTCAGCAGGTCGACCACGAACACGAGCGTCTCCCCACCCTTGATCACGCCACCCGCTCCGGCGGCGCCGTATCCCATGTGCGGCGGGATGGTGAGGCTGCGCCTGCCGCCGACCTTCATCCCGGCCACTCCCTCGTCCCAGCCACTGATGACCTGGCCGGCGCCGAGGCGGAACTCGAAGGTGTCGTTGCGGTCCCATGACGCGTCGAACTGGCGCTTCGTGCTCCACGCCACTCCGACGTAGTGCACCTCGACGACCGCACCCGCACGGGCCTCGGCACCGTCACCCACCGTGATGTCCTCGATCACGAGGTCGGAAGGAGGTGCATCATCAGGGACAGAAACATCGGGCTTGGTCATCCGCACAAACTATCGGTCGCTTCGTGGCAAGAATGAAGGGATGGACGGCGCCGAAGGAACCCCGCGGCACCACCGGCACCGCGAACATCTCCGCGGGAGCGGGTACTTCCGGCGCATCGGCCCGGGGCTCGTGACGGGGGCAGCCGACGACGACCCGAGCGGGATCGGCACCTACGCACAGGTCGGCGCGGCATCGGGCTACGGGCTCCTCTGGACCACGGTCGTGGCGCTGCCGCTCGCCGCCGCCGTGCAGGAATCCACCGCACGCCTCGGCCTCGTGACGGGGCGCGGTCTCGCGGCCCTGGTCAAGTCGAGGTTCCCGCGCTCGGTGCTGCTCGTTGCGGTCGGCATCGTCGCGGTCGCCAACACCTTCAACATCGGTGCCGACATCGGTTCGATGGCCGCGGCCACACGGCTCGTCGTGCCCCTGCCCCAGGCGCTTCTCGTCGTTCTCTTCACCGCGCTCATGGCGTCGATCGAGATCGTGGTCCCGTACCGCAGTTACTCGCGGATCCTCAGGTGGCTGTGTCTCTCCATCGCCAGTTACCTCGTGGTTCTGTTCTTCATCGATGTCTCGTGGACGGAGGTGCTGCGCCGGACCTTCGTGCCCGACACGGAGTTCTCCCGGCCGATCATCGCCGCCGTGATCGCCCTCTTCGGCACCACCATCTCTCCGTACCTCTTCTTCTGGCAGGGTGCAGAGGAGGTCGAGGAGATCGTCGCCGACGGCGGGGTGCCCTCGCCCACACCCGGGCACATGGGGGCGATGCGCGGAGACGTGGTCCTCGGGATGAGCTCCGGGGTGCTCGTGATGTTCGCGATCATGGTCACCTCCGCCGCAACGATCGGTGCGGACGGACCGCGCAACATCTCCACCGCCCAGGAGGCAGCACGCGCGCTCCGTCCGTTCGCGGGCGATCTCGCAGGGTTGCTGTTCACGCTCGGCATCGTGGGCGTGGGACTCCTCGCCGTGCCGGTGCTGGCCGGTTCCACCGCGTACGCAGTGAGCGAGGCATTCGGCTGGCGGGAAGGGCTCGGTCTCAAGCTGCGGCAGGCACGCGCCTTCTACGTGGTCATCCTCGCGTCAATGGTGGGCGGATTCCTCGTCACCTCGATCGGCGTGAACCCCGTGCGGGCGCTGTACCTCGCGGCGATCCTGAACGGTGTCGCCGCACCGCCGTTGATCGTGCTGATCGCGCTCCTCGCCCGCTCGCGGGACCTCATGGGGGAACACGCCTCGGGCCGCGTGTCGCAGTCCCTGGTGTGGGTCGCGGCGATCATCAGCGCCGCACTCCCGGTTGCATGGCTGCTGGCAGGATAGGACAGCAATGGAGTTCGCATCGATGGAGGACGCGGTTGCGCAGGTGCGACCTGACGACAGCCTCGCCGTGCCGCTCGGACCGGGAGTCCCCTCCGGTTTCCTGCACGCACTCGGCGAGCGTGATGACTTCACCCGTCTCGAGGTGTTCGGTGCGCTGCTGCCCGACCTCTTCCAGGTGTTCACGCGCAAGGGCGTTCGGTACTGCAGCGGGTTCTTCGGCCCCGCCGAACGTTTCCTGCGCGACTCCGGCGCCGACATCGACTTCGTCCCTGCCGACTTCCGCCGGTTCGAGACCGTGCTGCGGAGGCTCAACCCGCGTGTGATGGCGACGGCGGCCGCGATGCCCGCGGACGGCAGGGTGAGCCTGTCGCTGCATGCCGGTGCGTCGGTCGACGAGCTGCACCGCGCCGGTGCGGACCCGGGGCGGCTGCTCGTGGTGGAGGTGAGCGAGCATTTCCCGCGCACCCTCGGCGTCGGACCGGAGCACTCGCACAGCCTCGACCTCTCGGAGATCGACGTGCTCGTGCACACCGACCGCAAGCCGCTCGACCTTCCCGATGCCGAGCCCACCGAGGCCGAGCGCCTGATTGCCGGGCACGCGATGGGTTTCATCCACGACGGGTGCACCCTGCAGACCGGGATCGGCGGAATCCCGAGCCGCATCGCCTCGATGGTCGCAGACAGCGGCATCGGTGACCTCGGCATCCACTCCGAGATGTTCACCACCGGGCTCATGCGTCTCCACCTCGCGGGAAAGGTCACCAACCGCAAGAACTCGCCGTTCGACGGGTACTCCCCCACCACGTTCGCGGCCGGCGTGCCGGAGCTGTATCGGTGGCTCGACGGCAACGAGGAGGTGCGCTTTCTCCCGGTGAGGGTCGTGAACTCGCCGGAGAACATCGCACGCAACCGCAGCATGGTCACGATCAACGGCGCGCTCGCAGTGGACCTGTCCGGCCAGGTCATGGCCGACAGCATCAACGGCATCCAGTTCAGCGGGGTCGGCGGGCACGAGGACTTCGTGAGCGGCCCGGGCCTCACCGCCGACGGCCGCAGCATGGTGTGCCTGTCGTCGACCTCCACCGTGAACGGCGTGCTCACGAGCCGCATCCTGCCCACGTTCCCGTCGGGAACCGTGGTCAGCACTCCCCGGCACCAGATGGACCTCGTGATAACGGAGTGGGGCGTGGCCGAGCTCCACGGCCGCACCATCCGCGAACGTGCGGCGGCACTCGCCGAGGTGGGTCACCCGGATTTCAGGGACGAACTGCGCGAGCGCGCGAAGGTGTGGCCGTCCGACTGATCTCGAGCGCGTTCACGAGCGACACCACTGATGCGAGTGCCGCACCTCCCACGAGATACCCGGCGACCAGGTCGGTCGGCCAGTGCGTGCGGATGATCCAACTGGAGTAGCCCACCACGAATGCGGCGGCCGCGACGAACGACCACAGCCGTGCCGCGAGATCGGGTCGTTCGCGCGAGACCCACCACGCCACCCAGCCCCACAGCGCGACGACGTTCGCCGCGTGACCCGACGGGAACGCGAGGAACCCGGCCTCGAGCACCATGTGACCCTGGTACGGGAACGAACGGCCGAACGCCACCTTCACTGCTCCGACCAGACCGGTCTGGAGCAGCAGCACCGCGACGAACCCGCCGACGGGCAGCCACGTGCGGTCACACCACGAGCGCCACGCGAGCCACGGCAGGCACACGGTGAGGATGATGCCCCTCAGACCGGCCATCACGGTGATCTCGAAGAAGTCCCTGTTCTTCGGGATGCTCCTGGCCAGGTCGGCCGACTGCACGTCGAAGCGCGAGAGGGACCCGCCCGTCGCCACCTGCCACGCGAGGAACCCCGCAACGGCACAGCAGCACACCACCGTCCTCCACAGGCGCGCGGGCGAGTCCATGCAACAATTCTGCCAAGAGCACCGCCCCGAGGGAACAGCCGGGGGTGCAAGACTCCCCGTATGGAAGTACCCCAGCCGGGCACACCCGAGTGGCATGCGCTCGTCCGTGAGGACGTGGTCGAGCCGGAGCGCGCGATCATCGACCCTCACCACCACCTCTGGCCGGCGGGCCAGGCCCTGAACTACGACATCGCCGACCTGCTCGGCGACACGGGTGACGGCCACCGCATCGAATGCACCGTGTTCATGGAGTGCGGGGCGTCGTACGACGTCTCCGCCCCGCCCCACCTCGCCGCGGTGGGCGAGACGAGGTTCGTGGCGTCGCGCGCGGCGTCCGACCCCCGCAGCACCATCCGCGCGCTCGTGGCATCGGCCGACCTCTCGCACCCGCAGCTCGACGAGGTGCTGGATGCCCACACCGAGGCATCGGGCGGGATGTTCCGCGGCATCCGCGATGCTCTGTCGCGCGCCGACGAACCGGCCGCCCTCACGATCCCGGGCCGCAACGCAGAGGGCAAGTTCGAGAACCCTGAGTTCGTGCGCGGTGTCCGGCGGCTGGGCGAGCGCGGTCTCACCTATGACTCGTGGCACTACCACCACCAGAACCGCGAGTTCCTTGCTCTCGCGCGTTCCGCCCCCGGAACCGTGATGGTGCTCGACCACTTCGGCACGCCCGTGGGCGTGGGCAGGTGGGCCGGACGCCACGACGAGATCTTCGCGGCGTGGAGGAAGGACATCGAGGACATCGCCGCGTGCCCGAACGTCGTCGCGAAGATCGGCGGGCTCGCGATGCCCGACAACGGGTTCGGCTGGCACACGGCGCAGCGTCCCCCCACTTCGGACGAGTTCGTCGCCGCACAGGAGCGCTGGTACCTGCACGCGATTGACGCGTTCGGTCCGGAACGGTGCATGTTCGAGTCCAACTTCCCGGTGGACAGGCTGTCCCTCTCCTACCGCACCTACTGGAACGGCGCGAAGAAGATCGCCGCCCGATTCACCGAGGCGGAGAAGGACGCGATGTTCCGCGGCACCGCCGCACGCGTCTACTCGCTCTGACCGGGCCAGAAACCACGGGGCTCACTCGTAGACGAGGCACCCATCGTCGAGGTCGGCGAGCGGGATGATGTCCTTCTCGGACCAGTAATCCTGGTCGTGCTTCCACTCGGGCTTGTCACCCGACTTCGGCATGAGGTGCATGCTGCGCATGAGGTAGTTCGGGTTGAAGTTGTCGGGCCTGATCCAGTCGCCGATCTCCATCCCCGCATCCTCCGGGCGCAGTCTCGGGGTGACCCGCTTCGCACCGAGTTCGTCCATGTGGCGGAACAGGCGGCCGATGAAGTCGCCCATGAGGTCCACCCTCAGCGTCCAGCTGGCCCTGAAGTAACCGAAGATCCAAGCGAGGTTCGGCACGCCGGTGAACATCATCCCCCGGTAGGTCACGGTGTCGGGCCAGTTGACCGGCTTCCCGTCAACCTCGAAGGGGATGTCCCCGAGCACGCTCAGGTTGAACCCGGTCGCCGGCACGATGATGTCGGCGTCGATCTGCGTGCCGTTCCTCGTGAGGACGCCCGTCTCGTTGAACGTGTCGACCTCGTCGGTGACCATCGTGGCCTTGCCCTCGCGGATGCCCGTGAAGAGGTCACCGTCGGGGACGAACGCGATGCGCTGCTGCCACGGCCGGTAGCGGGGGGTGAAGTGGGTCATGTCGTAACCCTCGGGCAGAAGTGCCTTGACCCCCTCGAGCAGGAACTCGCGCAGGGCATCGGGCTGCTCGAACGACATCTGCGTCACCGCACGGCCGTCGAACAGTCGTTTGCGGCGCACGATCTCGTGGATCCACTTCTCGTCGATCTGCAGCTGCCGGAGCGTGTCGGCAAGGTCGTCGACGTTGCGGCCCGGGATGAAGTACGTGGGTGAGCGCTGCAGCACCGTGACGTGCGACGCCTTCTTGCAGAACTCGGGAACCACGGTGGCGGTGGTTGCTCCCGAGCCGATCACGAGGATGCGCTTGCCTGCGTAGTCCACGTCCTCGGTCCAGTCCATCGGGTGGATGATGCGGCCACGGTAGGAGTCCATGCCGGGCCAGTCGGGTGTGTAGCCCTTGTCCTGGTTGTAGTAGCCCTGGCACATGTACAGGAAGTTGCACGTGAGCACCGTGTCGTCGCCCGTGTCGAGGCGCCTCACGTTCACGGTCCACGTGTTGTCACGTGAGTTCCAGGATGCGGAGGTGATGCGCTGGCGGTACCGGATGTGGCGCGCGAGGTCGTGTTCCTCGATCACCTCACCCATGTACTTCTTGATCTCCTCTGCCGTGGCGATGGGCGGGCCGACCCACGGCTTGAAGCGGTAGCCGAACGTGTAGAGGTCACTGTCGGAACGAATGCCGGGGTACCTGTGCATGTGCCACGTTCCGCCGAAGGTCTCGAACTTCTCGAGGATCACGAAACTTCGGCCCGGGCACTGCTCCTGCAGGTGCACAGCGGAACCGATGCCCGAGATGCCGGCACCGACGATGAGGACGTCGAAGTGCTCCACCGCGTTTGCGCGGCCTGTGTGCTCGGCGGTTGCGGTCTGGCTCATGTGTGTCCTCCCGGGTGGTGACGCCCCGCTGAATCGTAGTGACGGGGCACCGCTCAGTCCTTGCCCGCGTCGGTCGCCGCCATCACGTCGAGCCCCGCAAAGTTGCCGCGCGAATCGGGTCGCTCCTGCACGGGGTCATCCACGTCGTCGAACTCGAGCCGCAGTGCCCTGCTCATCGTGGCGTGCATCGCGTACGTGGCGGTGATGTAGGTGAACTCGAGGATCTCCTCGTCGGAGAGATGCTCGCGCAGGGCGTCGAACACGCCGTCGGCAACACGGCCGTGCTGCAGGACGAGCGCGTCGGTGTAGGCGAGAACTGCCCGTTCCGCCGGGCTCCAGCACTCCGCCACCGACCACGCCGGGATCGCCCGCACCTGTTCCTCGGTGAATCCCTGGTCCCGCATCGCCTTGCAGTGCTGGCTGAACACGAACCGACTGCCCACTGCCCACCCCGCGCGCGTCTGGCCGAGCTCACGGAGACGCGGCGGGATCTTGCGCTCGGGCGAGCGATAGAAACGGAAGCCGTCGGTGGTGTGGTCGAAGGCATCGGGCACGAGTGCGAACACCGTCCACCAGTCGCCCGGCGTGCCTGCATCGGTTCCCGGCTCCTTGACGGGGTCACGGTCGCCGAAGAGTGCGGAATAGATCGCCTTGGCGAACGGATGGGCGTCGTCCCTGCCGACCTGACGGAGGCGCGGCATCTCAGACGTTCTTTGCGTTCGCGCGCGGGTCGGCAGTGAGCAGCCGGCGTGCACCGGCGGGGTCAGGTTCGAACCCGGGGGTGTCTCGGCACAGCTCCACCATGATCCCGTTGGGGTCGAGGTAGTAGAGCGACTGGCACCAACCGTGGTCGACGTCCATCAGCGGCTTGATGCCCGCGGCGTCCATGCGGGCGCGCACCTCGTCCTGCTTCTCCTTCGTGGCGCGGAACGCACAGTGGTTCACCCACACCGGGAGGCCCACACCGTCGGAGACGTTGGTGACGTAGTCGTCGCGCTCCCCCACCTTGTTCACCTGGAAGAACGCGATCGCCTCGGTGCGGCCGTCGGCGTCCTCGCCGATGTCGAAGAAGATGTGGCGCAGCCACGTGTCCCCTTCCCCCGCGGTTGTCTCGGTGTAGACGAGCGGGAAACCCATCAGTTCCTCGTAGAAGCGCGTGGTGGCCTCAACGTCCTTCGTGGCGTATGCGACATGGTGCAACGGCATGCCCGAACCGTATCCCCCGGCGGACCCCGTCACTAGGGTCGTGCCATGACGATTGCCGAACGGTTCGCCCCCCTCCCGCCCGCCAATGCAGAGAGATGGAGCCACTTCCCCACGTGGGACCAGCCCGCGAACTTCGCGACGCACCTCGGGTTCGTGGTGGAGGAACTGCGCCAGGACTACGCGCGGCTCCGTCTGCCGGCGCGACAGGAGATGAACCAGCCCGCGGGCATCATGCACGGAGGGGCGATCGCCAGCCTCATCGACACCACGGTGGTGCCGGCCGTCGGCTGGAACGTGGAGGGTGGCAACAACTTCGTGACCATCAGCATGGACGTGCAGTACCTCTCCGCCGTCGCCGGTGAGGACGCCGTGTGCGAGGGATGGATCGAGAAGCGCGGACGGTCGATCTGCTTCTGCCGCGCCGAGGTGCGGGGCGCCGACAGCGGGAAGCTCTGCGCCACCGCCTCGCTCGTCTACAAGGTGTAGCGGCGCCGGCCAGTGGGCCGGTGCATCAGGCGCTGACGGGGAACGTCACCGTCTTGCTCGAGAGCTTCTTGCCGGTCTTGCTGTACGACGCAACACTGACCTTGCAGGTGCCCTTCGCCCACGCGAACATCTTCGTGCCCGCGCCCGCACACACCTTCCCCGACCTGGAGGTGAGCTTCACCGAACCACCGGACGGCTTCTTGATGAGGGCCAGCTGCAGCAACTTGGCATAGGTGACGGTCTTCTTCGCGAGCGACTTGCCCGACTTCGTGGCCACCGCATACGAGGGCTTCGAGAACGTGACCTGCGGGAAGTTGAGCGTGAGACCCGTTGCGTCATCGGCACTCACCGTGTACACGAGCCCGGCGTCGGCGGCGGTTCCCGTGGTCGCAGAGGTCGTCGTTCCGTTCACGGTGCGCGAGACCGCCAGCGCGTCCTTTGCAACGGACGGCGGTGCGCCGAAGCATGCAAGCACGGCTGTCGTCGGGATGAACACGGTGATGTCACCGAAGTTCTGGGTGCCGTCGGCCTTGAAGTGCGGGCCACCGACCTCGATGGAGATGGCACTGTTCGTGGCGCCGCCCGTCGGGCAGCTCGTGCGCATCCAGAAGTAGTACGCCGACGAGCTCCACCTCATCCCCTTGAGCAGGGCGAAGTCGCCCTCGGAGGGCTTGCCCTCCTCGGCGTAACGGACACCGACCCGGATCTCGATGTTGTCGGCACTCGCCCTGTCGCCGTGCATGTTCTTCACGGCGAGGACACATTCGGCCGGCCCGACATTCCCGCAGTCCGACCCGTAGATGTCGCTGTAGGAGATGGGCTTCGACGTCACGGTGACGCGGTTCGAGTCGGCGGCATCGATCACGAAGTTGGACATCACCCCGTGTCCCTCGACGACCATGGGAGACGTGCCCGGGTCGGGCAGGAACGACACCGTGAACTCGGTGTTCAGGTCGGCTGCGGTGAAACGGCCCATTCCGTTGCTGGTGTTCGGGTCGTACAGACCGGCCTGGAACAAGTAGTCACGGTTCGACTTGTCGTTGCACACGAGAACCCAGTACTTGTCGTACCGCCCCGGCTCCGAGGCGGTCACCGGGGCCCCGTTGATGGAGACGGTGTAGGGGTTCGCCAGCGCGGACGTGCCGTTGGTGCACAGCACCCCGGCAGCGCCGGCCTGCGGTAGGGGTCCCGCCAACTGGATGGCCCCCGTGAGGAGCAGCATGATTCCGAGCGACCGAAAAATTCTCATGTCCCGACCGTACCAAGCGGCCCCGGGGCCGGTTCGACGAGGGAACGGCGAAGGCCCGGTTCCGTTCTCGGGACCGGGCCTTCGTACTGGTGGGGTATGCACCTAAGTCGGAGGCCCAGCGTGGAGGCTGGTTCCCGGCTGGTGCGGCGGGTATTTCTAATCGAAACTCCGCCGGTTTCTAACTGGCCTTCTGTGCTCATCCGAGCGCAGGCCCAGCTCTTGCAGGGTGTTCGTGCGGTCAGCACTCGCGGGTTCGGTACGTACCTGTGCTGACTTAGGTGCAAACCTCTTGGTGGCGGGGACAGGATTTGAACCTGTGACCTTCGGGTTATGAGAGTGAGGTTCGTACTCGCCAGAGCTCGTCGAGACGCGTGTGTCCAGCTCAACGGCAAGATCATCGTCCCCAGACAACTCCTTCGTCCGCTCTCGTCGGCCGGCGTGTGTGGGAGTCGTGTTCGCAAGTTGTTCGCGCCGTGCAGTCCGAGGCGGTTGCTCAAGGATCCTCTTTCGAGTGCCCGCCCGAGAGTCCGTCGCGTGCACCCCTCGGGTCCCCTCGGCCCGACTCGCCTACGTCAGCCTCGGTGAACGGAATCGGACTGACCGCGGCGTCCGGGTGACAAGGGATCAACGAGCTTCGAGGACTGCGGCTTCGCTCAGGCCGTCATCCCGGACCGACCCAGGAATCCTCGGGCCAGCTCGGCTCGCCGTGCATCGCGAGGACGACCGGGCCGTCGGCGGGGCCTTCGTCGAGGTAGTGGACGCGCAGCGTGCCGCCCTCGGTGCCGTCCGGATCCGCGGGAACGTAGACGTAATTCGGCGCGAACGGGTAGCCGTCGAGGTCGGCGAATCGTTCGTCGGGGGTGCGGAGTGACTTCAGTTTGGGGCCATTCTCGGAGGAGCGGGTTGCAGGGGTGACGTGGTCTCGAGCGTGACCGGGCGACGGCTCAGCGGCCCGAGAGCATCGCGCCGCCGTCGCAGGTGATGACCGATTCTGGTCAC
>JBEGQL010000012.1:0-15241 GCA_041181005.1 Actinomycetota bacterium | reverse complement strand
CAGCCAACCCACGATCAGCCAACGTCTTCGAAATGGCAGCCGTCAACGTCGTCTTGCCGTGGTCAATGTGACCCATCGTCCCGATGTTCACATGCGGCTTGTTGCGCTCGAACTTTGCCTTGCTCATGTCTGTCTTCCTGTCGTTGTGTCTGTCTGGGTTGCCAATGTGCAGCGGGCCGGGGCTACTCGCCCCTGACCCTCTTCACGATCTCCTGTGCAATCACATCCGGCACCTGCTGGTACGAATGGAACTGCATCGTGTACGTCGCGCGCCCCTGGGTGCGCGAACGCAGGTCGGTACTGTAACCGAACATCTCCGAAAGCGGAACCTGCGCACGGACGACCTGCGTGTTGCCACGGGCCTCCATGCCCTCGATCCGGCCGCGACGGCTGCTGAGGTCGCCCATCACGTCGCCCATGTACTCGTCGGGGGTCACGACCTCCACGGCCATGATCGGCTCGAGGAGGACCGGGCGCGCCATCTCGGCGGCCTTCTTGAACGCCATCTGGCCCGCGATCTTGAACGCCATTTCCGAGGAGTCCACGTCGTGGTACTGGCCGTCGACGAGCTTCACCCGCACGTCCACCGTGGGGTAGCCGGCGAGCACGCCGCTCTCGAGGGCGGCCTGGATGCCCTGGTTGGTTGGCTGGATGTACTCGCGCGGGATGCGGCCGCCTGTGATGGAGTCCACGAACTCGTAGCCGCCGCCGGGGCCGGTGGGCTCGAGCGAGATCTTCACCACGGCGAACTGACCGGAACCACCGGTCTGCTTGATGTGGCGGTACTCGACCGACTCCACGGACTTCGTGATGGTCTCGCGGTACGCGACCTGTGGCTTGCCGACGGTTGCCTCCACGTTGAACTCACGCTGCATGCGGTCCACGAGGATCTCGAGGTGCAGCTCGCCCATTCCGGAGATGACGGTCTGGCCGGTCTCCTCGTCGGTGCGGACGCGGAAGGTGGGGTCCTCGTCTGACAGCGACTTGAGGGCCTTGCCCAGCTTGTCCTGGTCGTCCTTGGTCTTGGGCTCGATGGCCACGTGAATGACCGGCTCGGGGAACTCCATGCGCTCGAGAATCACCAGGTTGCTGCGGTCACACAGGGTGTCACCCGTGGTGGTCTCCTTGAAACCGAGCCCGGCAACGATGTCACCGGCCATCGCGACATCGAGGTCCTCGCGCTGGTTCGCGTGCATCAAGAGGATGCGACCGAGGCGCTCCTTGCGCTCCTTGGTGGAGTTGTAGACCTCGTCACCCTTGTTGATGGTGCCCGAGTACACGCGGAAGTACGTGAGCTTGCCGAACGGGTCGGCCACGATCTTGAAGGCGAGCGCGGCAAACGGTGCGCTCTCGTCGGCCGGGCGCTCCAGAACCTCGTCACCCTTGTTGTTGGTGCCCTGTGCCGGAGGGATGTCGAGCGGGCTCGGCATGAAGTCGACGACCGCATCGAGCATCGGCTGGACACCCTTGTTCTTGAATGCTGAGCCGCAGAGGATCGGCACGAAGTCGAACGCGAGGGTGCCCTTGCGGATCGCACGCTTCACGTCCGCCTCGGTGACCTCCTCACCGGCGAGGTACTTCTCCATGAACTCGTCGTCGCTGGTGGCGATGGTCTCGAGCAGCTGGGTGCGGTACTCGTTGGCCTCGTCGACCTGGTCGGCGGGGATGTCCACCTCGTCCCACTTGGCGCCGAGTTCCTCGTCGCGCCAGATCAGGGCCTTCATCTTCACGAGGTCGATGAGCCCGGCGAACGGCTTGTTGGATTCGGGGCCGCCGGCACCGACAGGCAGCTGGATGACGGCGGGGACGGCCTGCAGGCGGTCCTTCACCATCTCGACCGTGCGGTAGAAGTTCGCGCCGATTCGGTCCATCTTGTTGACGAAACAGATGCGGGGAACCTTGTACTTGTTGGCCTGGCGCCACACCGTCTCGGTCTGGGGCTCCACGCCGGCCACGGAGTCGAACACGGTTACCGCACCGTCGAGCACTCGCAGCGAGCGCTCCACCTCGATGGTGAAGTCCACGTGGCCGGGGGTGTCGATGATGTTGATGCGGTGGTTGTTCCAGATGCAGGTGGTGGCCGCCGATGTGATGGTGATGCCGCGCTCCTGCTCCTGCGCCATGTGGTCCATGGTGGCCGCACCCTCGTGCACCTCGCCGATCTTGTAGCTCTTGCCCGTGTAGTAGAGGATGCGCTCGGTGGTCGTCGTCTTTCCGGCGTCGATGTGCGCCATGATTCCGATGTTGCGGGTGCGCTCGAGTGGGTATTCACGCTTGGCCATGGGGCTTCACCTTGTCAATGTTCCGGGGGTTCTGGTTGGTTCTGTGTGCGGCGGGCGCCGTGCGGGTGCGCCCTACCAGCGGTAGTGCGCGAAGGCCTTGTTGGACTCAGCCATCTTCTGCATGTCGTCGCGCTTCTTCATCGCGGCGCCGAGACCGTTGGCTGCGTCGAGCAGCTCGTTGGCGAGGCACTCCGCCATGGTCTTCTCGCGGCGGGCGCGGGAGAAATCGACGACCCAGCGGATGGCAAGGGTGCCCGCACGGCGCGGACGGACCTCGACGGGCACCTGGTAGGTGGCACCACCGACGCGACGGCTGCGCACCTCGAGCGGCGGCTTCACGTTCTCGATCGCCCGCTTGAGGGTGGAGATCGGCTCGGCGCCGGTCTTCTTCTCGATGATGTCGAGCGCGTCGTACACGATCTTCTCGGCGATGCTCTTCTTGCCGTGGAGCATCACCTTGTTGGTGAGCTGCGTCACGAGCGGCGAGCGGTAGACGGGGTCTGCGACGAGTTCGCGTCGCTGTGCTGGTCCCTTGCGCGGCATCTTCTTCTTCCCTCTTACTTGTCGCGCTTCGCGCCGTAACGGCTGCGCGCCTGCTTGCGGTTCTTCACGCCGGCGGCATCGAGCGCGCCACGGATGATCTTGTAGCGGACACCGGGAAGGTCGCGGACGCGGCCGCCGCGCACGAGCACGATCGAGTGCTCCTGCAGGTTGTGGCCCTCGCCCGGGATGTACGCCGTGACCTCCGCACCGCTCGAGAGACGGACGCGCGCCACCTTGCGGAGGGCGGAGTTCGGCTTCTTCGGCGTCTGCGTGAAGACGCGAGTGCACACACCACGACGCTGCGGCGACCCCTTCAGGGCCGGCGTCTTCGTCTTCGTGGACTTCGTGCTGCGACCCTGACGGATCAGCTGCTGAATTGTGGGCACGCTTCTACCTCTTGTCTGCTGTTTTTCTCGGGTGCGGCCGGACCGCGGAACGGCCCGACGGCCTGCACCGTCAAGAAAGACAAGGCTATGGGCGCGTGTCCCCCGGTGGCAACCTGCCCGGGGTCAGATGGCAGACGACTCGTCGTCCCCTTCGTCGACCGGATCAGCCTCATCCACCGCGTCGGGCAAGGATTCCACGGACTCCCGCACGGGGGCCTCCATCACCGCAACCGGCGACGGAACGGACTCCGCCTCGGCGTCGGCGCTGTAGTTGCCCTGCAGGTTCGCCAGGTAGGTGGCGTCCGCGTCATCCTCGCCCGTGGAGTAGTACTCCATCGGGACGTAGTCCGGGGCGTCAACATCGAACCAGCGGTAGCGCTCCATGCCGGTGCCGGCGGGGATGAGCTTGCCGATGATGATGTTCTCCTTGAGACCGAGGAGGTTGTCGCCGCGGCCGTCGATGGCAGCCTCGGTGAGGACCCTCGTGGTCTCCTGGAACGATGCGGCCGACAGCCACGAGTCGGTGGCCAGCGATGCCTTGGTGATGCCCATGATCTCGGGCCGTCCCTCGGCGGGGCGCTTGCCCTCCTCCACCATCGCGCGGTTGCGGTCGCGGAACACCTTGGCGTCCACGCGCTCGCCCGGCAGGAAGCCGGTGTCGCCGGGCTCCTGCACGCCGATGCGGCGGGTCATCTGGCGCACGATCAGTTCGATGTGCTTGTCGTGGATCGACACACCCTGGTCGCGGTACACCTTCTGCACCTCTTCCACGAGGTACTGCTGGGTCTGGCGGATGCCGAGGATTTCCATGATCTCCTTCGGGTCGAACGGACCGTCAGTGATCGGCTGGCCGGCCTCGATGTTCTCGCCGTCACGCACCTTCGGGCGGCTGCCCGACGGGAGCATGATGACGTGCTCCTCGCCCTTGTCGTCGACCACCGCAACCGGGATTCCCTTGCCCTCGTCCTCGCCGATGCGCACGACACCCGCGGCCTTCGAGAGGCGTGCGGAACCGCGCGGTGTGCGGGACTCGAAGAGCTCGACGACGCGCGGCAGACCGCCGGCGATGTCCTTGCCCGCGACGCCACCGGTGTGGAACGTCCGCATGGTGAGCTGGGTGCCCGGCTCGCCGATGGACTGTGCGGCGATGACGCCGACCGCCTCGCCGAGCTCGATGGACTTGCCCGTGGCGAGCGAACGGCCGTAGCACAGCGCGCACACGCCGAGCACGGCATCGCATGTGAGCACGGAACGGACCTGCACGCGCTCGACCTTCGGGTCGTCACGCAGCGCCTCCATCTCGACGTCGCCGAGGATGGTGTTGCGCTCGATGACCGTGCCGTCGCTCAGCTCGACGTCGGCGAGCAGCGCGCGGCCGAACAGCTTCGTGTCGAGGTGCGCACGGAACTGACCGGTGTCGGGCTTGACGTTCTCGATCCACAGACCGAGGCGGGCACCGCAGTCGTCCTCACGGACGATCAGCTCCTGCGCGACGTCGACGAGACGGCGCGTGAGGTAACCCGAGTCGGCGGTCCGCAGGGCGGTGTCCACGAGACCCTTCCGCGCACCGGGGGTGGCGATGAAGTACTCGAGTGTCTCGAGACCCTCGCGGAAGTTGCTCTTGATCGGGCGGGGGATCATGTCACCGCGGGGGTTCGCCACCAGACCGCGCATGCCCGCAATCTGGCGCATCTGGGTCATGTTCCCGCGCGCACCGGAGCCGACCATCATGTCAATCGGGTTGAAGCGCTGCGCCTTGAACTCGTCCTCCATCGCCTTCTGGACGTCGGCGGTGGCATCGGTCCAGATGCGGACCTCCTGCTGACGGCGCTCACCATCGGTGATGATGCCGCGACGGAACTGGGTCTCGACCTTGTCGGCCTGTGACTCGTAGTCGTCGAGGATCCTGCGCTTGCTCTGCGGGGTCTTCACGTCCTCGATGGAGACGGTGAGGCCGGACTGGCTCGCATAGCGGTAGCACACGGCCTTCAACGAGTCGAGCGTGCCCGCGATCTCGGCCTTCCCGTAGTGGTCGGAGAGGCGCTCGACGAGGATCCCCATCTCGCGCTTCTTCACCGGGGCGGTGATGTGACCGAACTTCGCCGGGTAGTCGAACGGCAGGCTCTCCTCGAAGAGCAGACGACCTGCGGTGGTCGCGAACGTGACGACCTTGTTGTCGTCACCGCGCACGCGGCGGCCGTCCTCGTCGGTCTCCGCCACGGTGATGAGCGCGTGCAGGGAGATGGCGCCCTCGTCGAGTGCGCGCAGTGCCTCCCAGCGCGAGCCGAACGTGCGGCCCTCGCCGTCGGCGCCGTCGACCTGCTCGGTGAGGTAGAAGCCGCCGATGATGAGGTCCTGGCTGGGCGTCACGATCGGACGGCCGGATGCGGGCGAGAGGATGTTGTTCGACGACAGCATGAGCACGCGCGCCTCTGCCTGTGCCTCGGTGGACAGCGGGAGGTGCACGGCCATCTGGTCACCGTCGAAGTCCGCGTTGAACGCGGTGCACACGAGCGGGTGGATCTGGATCGCCTTGCCCTCGACCAGGATCGGCTCGAAGGCCTGGATGCCGAGGCGGTGCAGCGTGGGGGCGCGGTTGAGCATCACCGGGTGCTCCTTGATGACGTCCTCGAGGACATCCCACACCTGCGGCCGGCGGCGCTCCACCATGCGCTTCGCGCTCTTGATGTTGGTGGCGAGCTCGAGGTCGACGAGGCGCTTCATCACGAAGGGCTTGAACAGCTCGAGAGCCATCAGCTTCGGGAGCCCGCACTGGTGCAGGCGCAGGGTCGGGCCGGCCACGATGACCGAACGGCCCGAGTAGTCCACGCGCTTGCCGAGAAGGTTCTGGCGGAACCGGCCCTGCTTGCCCTTCAGCATGTCGGAGAGCGACTTGAGCGGACGGTTGCCCGGACCGGTGACGGGGCGGCCGCGACGGCCGTTGTCGAACAGCGCGTCGACGGCCTCCTGGAGCATCCTCTTCTCGTTGTTCACGATGATGTCGGGTGCACCGAGGTCGAGCAGCCTGCGGAGCCGGTTGTTGCGGTTGATCACGCGGCGGTAAAGGTCGTTCAGGTCGGACGTCGCGAAACGTCCGCCGTCGAGCTGGACCATCGGGCGGAGCTCCGGCGGGATCACCGGCACCACGTCGAGGATCATGGCGTTCGGACTGTTCACCTTGCGACCGTGTGCGTCGGTGCGGTTGAACGAGGCGACGATCTTGAGGCGCTTGATGGCCTTCTGCTTGCGCTGGGCCGAGAGGGGCTTGCCCTTCATGCCGTTCTCGATGGCGTCGCGGAGCTTCTGCTCCTCCTCGTCGAAGTCGATGGCGTCGATGAGCTGCTTGATGGCGTCGGCGCCGGTGCCACCGGTGAAGAAGTCACCGAAGTGGTAGTACATCTGGCCCCAGAGCATCTCGTCCTCGATGATCTTGCGGGTGTGGAGGCCCTGGAACTCGTCCCAGCAACGCTGCTCGAGGTCGATGTCCTGCTTGAAGCGCTCCTCGACCGAGGCGGTCTCCTTGTCCATGGCGCGCATGCGGGCGCGGACGTCGGCGTCCTTTGCACCCTCCTTCTCCATGCCCTTGATCTCGGCCTCGTGCTCCTTGCGGATGCGGGCGAGCTCCTTGTCGCGCTTCGTGATGAGATCGTTGCGGCGCTTCTCGTACTCGGCCTCGAGCCTCGGCAGCTCGGCGTGGCGCTGCTCGGCGTCGACCGAGGTCACGAGGTATGCCGCGAAGTAGATGACCTTCTCGAGCTGCTTGGCCTTCAGCTCCTCCTTGGGCTCCAGCCCGCCGAGGAGATACGCCAGCCACGAACGCGTGCCGCGGAGGTACCAGATGTGCACGACGGGAGCGGCCAGCTCGATGTGGCCCATGCGCTCGCGGCGCACCTTTGACCGGGTGACCTCGACGCCGCACTTCTCGCAGATGATGCCCTTGAAGCGCACCCGCTTGTACTTGCCGCAGTAGCACTCCCAATCACGGGTCGGTCCGAAGATCTTCTCGCAGAAGAGCCCGTCGCGCTCCGGCCGCAGGGTGCGGTAGTTGATGGTCTCGGGCTTCTTGACCTCACCCTTCGACCAGTTGCGGATGTGGTCAGCGGTGGCAAGGCCGATCCGCAGCTGTTCGAACATGTTCACGTCGAGCATTTGGTTCTCCGTCTCCTCTAGTCCCCTGCGGTCAGTACGCGGGCGCGCGGCGCTCCGCGGCGTCCTCGTCGTCGGAGCCGCGCTCCGGCCTGCTGATGTCGATGCCGAGCAGCTCCGCCGTGCGGTAGATCTCGTCGTCGAACTCGTGGATCTCGATCTCCTTGCCGGCGAAGTCAAGGACCTCGACGTTCAGGCAGAGCGACTGCATCTCCTTCATGAGCACCTTGAAGGACTCGGGGATGCCGGGCTCGGGGATGTTGTCACCCTTCACGATCGCCTCGTACACCTTCACACGGCCGAGCACGTCGTCGGACTTGATCGTGAGAAGCTCCTGCAGGCAGTACGCGGCACCGTACGCCTCGAGTGCCCACACCTCCATCTCGCCGAAACGCTGACCGCCGAACTGGGCCTTTCCGCCGAGCGGCTGCTGGGTGATCATGCTGTACGGGCCGGTGCTGCGCGCGTGGATCTTGTCGTCCACGAGGTGGTGCAGCTTGAGGATGTACATGTAGCCCACGGTGATGGGGTTGTCGTAGGTGTCGCCGGTGCGGCCGTTGTAGAGGACGGTCTTGCCGGTGTCCTTGATGAGGACCTTGCCGTCGACGCTCTCCGGGTTCAGGTTCCCGAGGATGGCCTTGATCGTCGGGTGGTCACCCGCCGCCTCGACCTCGTCCCAGTGGGCACCGTCGAACACGGGGGTGGCGATGAACGTCGCGGGCTCGGTGGAGGGACGGGTCTTCGACTCCGTGCCGCGCACGGGGTCACTGCCGACCGACTTGCCGTCCTTCGGGTTCTTCCAGCCCCAGCGCGCGGCGTAGCCGAGGTGCGCCTCGAGAACCTGGCCCACGTTCATGCGGCTCGGGACGCCGAGCGGGTTCAGGATGATGTCGACGGGGGTGCCGTCCTCGAGGTACGGCATGTCCTCGAGCGGGAGGATCTTCGAGATGACGCCCTTGTTGCCGTGGCGCCCGGCGAGCTTGTCGCCCACCGAGATCTTGCGCTTCTGGGCGATGAACACCTTCACCAGCTGGTTCACGCCGGGCGGGAGTTCGTCGCCGGCGTCGCGCGAGAACACCTTCACGTCGATGACCTTGCCGCCCTCGCCGTGAGGGACCTTGAGGGAGGTATCGCGCACCTCGCGCGCCTTCTCGCCGAAGATCGCACGCAGCAGGCGCTCCTCCGGGGTGAGCTCGGTCTCGCCCTTCGGGGTGACCTTGCCCACCAGCACGTCGCCGGGGCCGACCTCGGCGCCGACACGGATGATCCCGAACTCGTCGAGGTCACGCACGATGTCCTCGGAGAGGTTCGGGATGTCGCGGGTGATCTCCTCCGGGCCGAGCTTGGTGTCGCGCGCGTCGACTTCCTTCTCATGGATGTGGATCGACGTGAGCACGTCGTCCTTCACGAGACGCTCGCTCAGGATGATCGCGTCCTCGAAGTTGTAGCCCTCCCACGGCATCAGCGCCACGAGCAGGTTCTTGCCGAGCGCGAGCTCTCCCGCATCGGTGCTCGGGCCGTCGGCGAGGAGGTCGCCCTTCTTCACGGACTGGCCCTCGGACACGCGGACGATCTGGTTGATGCAGGTGTCCTGGTTGGAGCGGTGGAACTTCATGAGCTTGTGCTCGGTCCTGCGCGACTGGCCGGCGTACTTCATGAAGATCGCCTCGCCGGTGACCTCGACGACCTCGCCGTCGGCCTCGGCCAGCACGACGTCGGCACCGTCACGCGCGGCGCGTGCCTCGATGCCGGTACCCACGTACGGCGCCTCGGCGCGCACGAGCGGCACCGCCTGGCGCTGCATGTTCGCACCCATGAGCGCGCGGTTCGCGTCGTCGTGCTCGAGGAACGGGATGAGGGCGGTGGCGACGGAGACGATCTGCTTCGGCGAGACGTCGATGAAGTCGACCTCCTCGGGCGACACGTACGCAATGTCGGTCGTGGCACCGAAGAAGCTCTCGGCCTCCAGCATCTTGCGGAGGTCCTCCAGCGTCGCGGCCTGCGGCGAGCGGCGCACGAGCACGCGCTGGTCGCGGAACGAGCCGTCCTTGTTGATCGGCGTGTTCGCCTGCGCGACGACGTAGTTCTCCTCCTCGTCGGCGGCCATGTACACGATCTCGTTGGTGACCTTGCCGTTCTTCACACGGCGGTACGGGCTCTCGATGAAACCGAACGAGTTGACGCGGGCGTACGTGGAGAGCGCACCGATGAGACCGATGTTCGGACCCTCGGGGGTCTCGATCGGGCACATGCGGCCGTAGTGCGAGAAGTGCACGTCACGGACCTCGAAGCCCGCGCGCTCGCGGCTGAGACCACCCGGGCCGAGCGCGTTGAGACGGCGGCGGTGGGTGAGCCCGGACAGCGGGTTGACCTGGTCCATGAACTGCGACAGCTGGGACGTCCCGAAGAACTCCTTGATCGCGGCCACGACCGGACGGATGTTGATGAGCGTCTGGGGCGTGATTGCCTCGACGTCCTGGGTGGTCATGCGCTCGCGGACGACCCTCTCCATGCGGGAGAGGCCGGTGCGCACCTGGTTCTGGATCAGTTCACCCACCGAACGGATGCGACGGTTGGCGAAGTGGTCCTGGTCGTCGAGGCGGTAGCCGGGCGACTGGTTGACGAGGTGCAGCATGTAGGAGATCGCCGCGAGAACCTCGCAACGGGTCAGCACCTCACGGTTGTCGGTGGGCAGGTCGAGCTGGTCGGGGCGGAGGTTGAAGAGCGAAGTGAGCTTCTCGACCTCGGAGCCGAGCTTGCGGTTCAGCTTGTAGCGGCCGACGCGGCTGAGGTCGTAGCGGCGGCTCTCGAAGAATGCGCCCTCGAAGTAGGCGCGGGCCGACTCGGAGTTCACGGGCTCGCCGGGACGGGCGCGCTTGTAGATCTCCTGGAGCGCCTCGTCGCGCGTGACGGCGACTGCCTTCTCCTTCTCCCACTGGCCCTCGAGGAAGTCGAAGTGGTTCACGAAGCTCTGGAGGAAGCCGGGTGCGTTCTCCTCGTCGAACCCGAGGGCACGAAGCAGGGTGAAGATGCTCATGCGGCGCTTGCGTGCGACACGGCAGCCGGCCGTGACGTCCTTGCCCGGCTTGTGCTCGACATCGAACTCGAGCCACTCGCCGCGGTACGGGTGCACGGTGCCCTTCACGAGCTGGTGCTTGGAGAGGTTGCGCAGTCGGTAGCGCTCGCCCGGCTCGAAGATCACGCCGGGGGAACGCACGAGCTGCGACACGACGACTCGCTCGGTGCCGTTGATGATGAAGGTGCCCTTGTCGGTCATCTTCGGGAAGTCGCCCATGAAGACGACCTGCTCCTTGATCTCGCCCGTGTTGCGGTTGGAGAAGATCGCGCGCACGAACACCGGGGTGGCGAAGGTCATCTCCTTCTCGCGGCACTCGGCCTCGGTGAACTTCGGGCCGGGGCAGAGGTCCTCGTCGGTGGGGTCGAACTCGAGCTCGAGCTTCAGGTCGCCGGAATAGTCGGTGATCGGCGAGATGTCACGGAAGGCCTCGGCGAGACCCTCACGCATGAACCACTCGAACGACTCGCGCTGAACTGCGATGAGATCCGGGAGTTCCAGTTGCTCTACGAGGTTCGCGAACGAATAGCGGTCATGGGACAAGGAACGTGGGGCCACGATCACTCCTGGGTTTCGGCTCGGCGCGACGCTGCGTCATGACCCCACGGGAACCCGGCGTGATTTTGGGCAACGGGGAACCAGGAGGGGCAAGACACGGCAACTTGCAACGCTATCGGGCAGAACCCGCCCTGGACAACGGGGAAACAGGCCTTCCGGTCACCCGGAGACCCGCCTGTGGACGGGGACGGTAGAGCCCCTACCGGGGGTGCGTCAAGCACCCGGGAACGCCGACGGGGCCCGCCCCCACATGGGAACGGACCCCGCTCGGTCGGTGGGAGCGGCCGCACGGGCCGCCCGGGTCACTTCAGTTCGACGCTGGCGCCGGCCTCGACGAGCTTGGCCTTGGCCTTCTCGGCATCGTCCTTGTTGACCTTCTCGAGGACGGGCTTCGGGGCGCCGTCGACGAGGTCCTTTGCCTCCTTGAGGCCGAGGCTGGTGAGCTCGCGCACGACCTTGATGACGCCGATCTTCTGGGCGCCGCCGTCGGTGAGGATGACGTCGAACTCGTCCTTCTCGTCCTCGGCTGCCGCTGCACCGGCACCGCCGCCTGCGGGCGCAACCATCGCGACCGCGGCCGGGGCCGCTGCGGTGACGCCGAACTTGTCCTCGAACGCGTCGAGGAGCTCCTTCAGCTCGATGACGGTGAGGGCTGCGATGCCCTCGAGGATGTCTTCCTTGGTGAGTGCCATGGCACTGTCTCCTTGCTTTCTTGTTGGTTGGTTCTGTTGTTGGTTGGTGTGTTGGATCTGGATGGTTCAGGCCGACTTCTGGTCGACCAGCGCCTTCAGGCCGTAGGCCATGTTGCGCGGCAGGGCCTGGAGCAGACCTGCCGTCTTCACGAGCGGGGCCTGCAGCATGCCTGCGAACTGGCTGAGCATGACCTCGCGCGACGGGAGCTCCGCGAGCACGTCGACGTCCTTGGCGGAGACAGCCTTGCCGGCCACCGCACCGCCGCGGATCACGAGCAGCGGGTTCGTCTTCGCGTACTCCTTCAGGCTCTTCGCGACTGCCGCGACGTCGCCCTTCACGAACGCCATCGCGGTGGGGCCGACGAGCAGGGTGTCGAGACCGTCCACACCGGCCTCGCGTGCGGCGAAGCGGGCAAGGGTGTTCTTGTACACGCGGTACTCGCACCCGGCCTTGCGCAGCTCACGGCGGAGCCCGGCGAGGGCGGTGACCGACAGACCGCGGTACTCCGTGATGATCACGGCATCGGACTCGTCGAGCTTGGTCCTCACCTCGGCGACGACTGCTTCCTTCTCGGAACGAACTGTTGACATCTCACCTCCCGGGTGGACTGCGTCTTGTGTGTCTGGCTGTTGTGTCTTGCTTCTCGCCCGGGGCGCTCGCTGAAAGACGAACGCCGCACCGGACGGACACGAGCCCGCAGGAGTGGAATCCGCCTGGTCAGGTGGGCTTTCGCCCCTTGGCCACCGGGGTGGACCGGACGTCTTCGGCGAGTACCGAGAGATCAGTTGTGGTCTTGAGCCTAGGGGCGTCCGGTCCGGATGCCACCCGGGCCGGGGGTTGCCCCCCGCGTTCTCACTCCCCCGCGGCCTTGAGACGGTTGACGTCGACCTTGACGCCGGGTCCCATGGTGGTGGAGATGGAGATCTTCTTCATGTAACGGCCCTTGGCGGCCGCGGGCTTCACCCTCTGGAGCTCGTCGAGGACGGCGCGGAGGTTGGTCTCGAGGTCGGCCTCGGAGAACGACGCCTTCCCGATGCGCACGTGCACGTTGCCGTAGCGGTCGGTGCGGTACTCCACCTTTCCGCCCTTGAACTCTCCGACGGCGCGCGCGACGTCGGTGGTGACGGTGCCGGACTTCGGGTTCGGCATGAGACCGCGGGGACCGAGCACACGGCCGAGGCGTCCGACGAGCGGCATCATGTCGGGCGTGGCGATCATGAGATCGAAGTCCATGTTGCCCTTCTCGATTTCCTGGGCGAGGTCGTCGGCACCGACGAGGTCGGCACCGGCGGCGCGGGCCTCTGCGGCGGCGTCACCGGCGGCGATCACCGCGATGCGGACGGTCTTGCCCGAGCCGGCCGGGAGGGCAACGGTTCCGCGCACGGTCTGGTCGGCCTTGCGGGGGTCGACGCCGAGTCTCACGGCGAGGTCGACGGACTCGTCGAACTTCTTGGTGGCCGTCTTCTTGACGATTGCCACCGCCTCGCCCGGGGTGTACTGCTCGTCGCGGTCATAGAGCGCAACGGCCGCCTTGTACTTCTTTGGTTCCGGCATGGTGCCTACCTCTCCTTCCTTGCGGATTTCCCGGCCGGGCGAGGTGCTCCCGGATCCGGCGTTCTTGTGACGGTCTGTCAGACCACCTTGAGACCCATCGAGCGCGCCGTGCCACGGATCTGCTGCTTGGCAGCCTCGAGGTCGTAGGCGTTCAGGTCGGGCATCTTGATCTTCGCGACTTCCTCGATGTCGGCCTCGGTGACGGTGCCGGCCACGGTCTTGCCGGGCGTCTGCGACGCCTTGTCGAGCCCGGCCTTCTGGCGCAGGAGCACCGGTGCAGGCGGGGTCTTCAGGATGAAGGTGAACGAACGGTCCTCGAAGATGCTGATCTCGACGGGGATGATGGTGCCGGCCTGCGACTCGGTGGCGGCGTTGTACTGCTTCACGAAGTCCATGATCTGCACGCCGTGGGGTCCGAGGGCGGTGCCGACCGGCGGCGCGGGCGTGGCCTTGCCCGCGGGAATCTGGATTTTCACGATTGCGGCGAGCTTCTTCTTGGCCATGTCTCTCCCCTTCTGGGCGTCCTAGTCTGCCTGCCGGTCAGAGCTTTGCCACCTGGCCGAAGTCCATTTCGACCAGGGTCTCGCGACCGAAAATGTTGACGAGAACCTTCAGTTTCATGTGGTCGGCGTTGATCTCGGCCACGGTGCCGTTGAAGTCGGCGAACGGGCCCTCCTTCACGCGCACGCTCTCGCCCACCTCGTAATCCAGCTTCGGCGCCTTGCGCTTCGGTGCGGCCTGGCCGTCACCCTTCACGGACAGGAAGGTCTCGACCTCACGGCGCGACAGCGGCGTGGGCTTCTGACCCTTGTGGGCCTGGCCCACGAAACCGGTGACGCCCGGTGTGTTGCGGATGCAGAACCAGGTCTGGTCGTCCATCTCGCAGCGCACCAGCAGGTAACCGGGGAACACCTTCTTCGACACGGTGGTCTTGCGGCCCTGCTTGAACTCGACGACATCCTCGACGGGGATCTGGATCTCGTAGATGGAGTCCTCGAGGCTCATCGACTGGATCCGCGAGTTGAGGTTCACCTCGACCTTCTTCTCGTACCCGGACTGCGTGTGCACGACGTACCACCGGCCGGGCTTCTCCCATGCCGGCGTCTCGCGCGGTCCGTCGTCCTCGTTCTCCTCGTCGTCAACGTCGGGACCGGCACCGTCCTCGGTGAGGTCGAGAACGACCTCGGGCTCGAGTGCCTCGTTCTGTGTGTCGAGGTTGTCGCTTGCGTCGTTCATGGTCACTCCTTGTACAGCCAGCCGGAGAAGATGCCGAACACCGAGTCGAGACCGCCGACGTACGCGGTGACCACGGCGACGGTGACGAGGACGATCAGGGAGTACCTGCGCACCTCCGGCCAGTTCGGCCACGCGACCTTCGACATCTCGTCGCGGACCTCGCGCAGGTACTGGCCGGGACCGACCCGCTCCTCGCGCTGGCGCGGCTGGGGCTGGGTGCGCACAGGATTGCCCTGTTCGTTCAGGGCTCCCATGCGCTTCAGCGCCCGCTTCTGCTCGCGATTCAGGTCGGTTGACATGTCAGTTGTTCTCTTCGTGTGTGGTCGTGTCTTGCAGGGCAGGAGGGACTCGAACCCCCGACCGTCGGTTTTGGAGACCGATGCTCTACCAACTGAGCTACTGCCCTAGGGGTCCGGGGTGCGCCGCCCGTGGGGGCCGCGCGGCTCCCGTGCCTAGCGCGTTTCCTTGTGGGTCGTGTGCCTGCGGTCCCGTGCGCAGTACTTCTTCATCTCCATGCGCTCGCGATCGTTGATCTTCGACTTCATGGTGATGTAGTTGCGTTCCTTGCACTCGGTGCACTCGAGCGTGATTTTCACGCGCTTGTCGCTCTTCGGCATGGTGGTCTCCTCCCCGGATGTCCGGACTGGTTACTTGATGATCTTGGTGACACGCCCCGCACCAACAGTGCGGCCACCCTCACGGATCGCGAAACGCAGACCCTCATCCATCGCGATCGGCTTGCCGAGCTCCACCGTCATCGACACGTT
>JBEGQL010000011.1:0-9837 GCA_041181005.1 Actinomycetota bacterium | reverse complement strand
CAGCCAACCCACGATCAGCCAACGTCTTCGAAATGGCAGCCGTCAACGTCGTCTTGCCGTGGTCAATGTGACCCATCGTCCCGATGTTCACATGCGGCTTGTTGCGCTCGAACTTTGCCTTTGACACTGTGTCTCTCCTTGGGGGTTTCTGTCTTTTCGTAGCGGCGATCGGGATCGAACCGATGACCTTCCGATTATGAGCCGGATGCTCTGACCAACTGAGCTACGCCGCCTTGGCGTAACGGTCCTTCACCATCCGACGCGACGACCGGGGCCGTCAGCCGAGTGGCTGAGCCCTCTGTGGGAATCGAACCCACGACCTTTTCCTTACCATGGAAACGCTCTGCCGACTGAGCTAAGAGGGCGTGCGCACTGAAGCAAGGCCTCAGTGAGCCAGACGGGGAAGGCTATCGGTGGATTTCCCCGAACCCCCAACGGCTCCCGGACGGCCGAAAATGTAGTTTCGGGGCATGAGCCAGGGCGCCGACTCGGTCCGGATCCGGCGGGCGACCCCCGCCGACGCCGCCGCCATCGCCTCCATTTACAACCATGAGGTGGAGAACGAGACCAGCACCTTTGACCTCGTGCCCCGATCGCTCCAGGACCAGCTCGACTGGCAGAACGCCCGGGACGGCGCCTTCGCCGTCTTCGTGGCCGAGTGGACCGGGGGCCAGGGGCCGGCCGAGGTGGTGGGTTTCGGGGCGTTGTCTCCCTACAAGGAGCGCGCCGCCTACCGCACCACCGTGGAGGACTCCGTGTACGTGCGCCGCGACATGGGCAGGAATGGCATCGGCCGGGTGATCCTCTCGCACCTCCTCGACACCGCCGCCGACGGCGGCTTCCACTCCGTGATGGCGCGCATCACGACCCTGTCCGCCGCGTCGGTCGCACTGCACGAGTCGCTCGGGTTCCGCACCGTGGGGATCGAACGCGAGGTGGGCCGCAAGTTCAACAAGTGGCTCGACGTCTGCCTGATGCAGGTCCTGCTGCACGAACGGGTCTGAGACCGGGCCCGGACAATCCACGACCCCGCCGGAACAGGATTCCGGCAGGGTCGAAGACGGGTTGGGCTGTCTGGCTGTTCGCCGTTCAGTTCACGGTTTCCCGTGGTGGGCCGGGGAGGATTCGAACCTCCGTAGGCAGTGCCGGCAGATTTACAGTCTGCTCCCTTTGGCCGCTCGGGCACCGACCCCTATGTTTCGCGCGGATTCCGAGGCTATCCGCCCGTTACCCTTTCGCCCCATGCCGTCATTCGATGTGGTGTCAGAAGTGGACCGCCAGGAGCTGCGCAACGCGGTCGACCAGGCCCAGCGCGAGATGAGCCAGCGCTTCGACTTCAAGGGGACGAACTCCGAGATCGAGCAGAATGACCTCGTCATCACCATCCGCACCATCAGCGAGGAGAAGGCGCGCGCCGTGCGGGTGTTGATCGAGGAGCGCATGGTGAAGCGCGGCCTGTCGCTGAAGGGCATCGAGTGGGGCAAGTTCGAGCAGGCAAGCGGTGACACCGTGCGCCAGGTGGTCACCGTGAAGGTGGGAATCTCCTCCGACAAGGCCAGGGAGATCAACAAGCTCATCAAGGAGAAGGGCCCAAAGGGTGTCTCCAGCCAGACGCAGGGCGACCAGGTGCGCGTCACCGGCAAGAAGCGCGACGACCTCCAGTCCGTGATTGCGTTGCTGAAGGGTGCCGACCTCGGCATCCCGCTGCAGTTCGAGAACTTCCGCGACTGACCCCCGCCCGCACTCATTGACCGCAGGGCAGTGAACGGACGGCGTGGACAACACGAACACGTTCATGGAACTCGCGACACCGCGTGACGGGGATGAAGTCGTCCGTGTCCAGCAACTCGATGCGGCACCCGGCGGTCTGCAGGCCGTGCTGAAGAGCAACACCGGCGTTGTCAGACTCGGGATTGCCGGCCGACGAACCGAAGCACGGACCGGGTTTGCCGGGCCGCGAGCGGAGATGACCTGCCTTCGTACCGAGATGACAGGACTGTTGGCGACGGTGCTCTAGTCCTCCGAGGGGGCCTCGGCGGCGCGTCGCTGCAGCTCGTTCACCACGCTCGCATCCGCCAGCGTGGTGGTGTCACCGAGGTTTCGTCCCTCCGCCACGTCGCGCAGGAGACGCCTCATGATCTTGCCGCTGCGGGTCTTGGGAAGCTCCGGCGTGAAATAGATGGTCTTGGGCTTCGCAATGGCGCCGATCTCGGATGCCACGTGGTTGCGCAACTCCTGTTCGTCCACCTCGAGACCGCCGACCAAGGTGACGTACGCAATGATCGCCTGGCCGGTCGTGGCATCGTTCGCCCCCACCACTGCTGCCTCGGCCACCGACGGGTGCGACACCAGAGCCGACTCCACCTCGGTGGTGCTGATGCGGTGGCCCGACACGTTCATCACATCGTCCACGCGGCCGAGCAGCCACAGGTAGCCGTCGTCGTCGAGCTTGGCGCCGTCGCCGGCGAAGTAGCGGCCCTCGAACCGGCTCCAGTAGGCATCGCGGTAGCGGTCGGGATCCTTCCAGATTCCGCGCAGCATCCCCGGCCACGGGTGAGTGAGCGTGAGGTACCCGCCCCCGCGGGTCACCGTGTTCCCCGCGTCGTCCACGACCTCGGCACCCACGCCCGGCAGCGGGAAAGTGGCGGAACCGGGCTTGGTGGTGGTGGCACCCGGCAACGGCGAGATCATGATGCCGCCGGTCTCGGTCTGCCACCAGGTGTCGACGATCGGGCACCTGCCGCCACCGATGTTCTCGCGGTACCACATCCAGGCTTCCGGATTGATCGGCTCGCCCACGCTTCCGAGCAGACGCAGCGAGGAGAGGTCGTGCTTTGCGGGCTCGCCCACCCCCCACTTCATGAACGTGCGGATGGCCGTGGGAGCGGTGTAGAAGATGGTGACGCCGTACTTCTCGATGATCGACCACATGCGGTCGTTGCCCGGGAAGTTGGGGACGCCCTCGTACATCACCTGCGTGGCCCCGTTCGACAGCGGTCCGTACACGATGTAGCTGTGTCCGGTGATCCAGCCGACGTCGGCGGTGCACCAGTAGACGTCGGTGTCGGGGTGCAGGTCGAACACGTACCTGTGCGTGTAGGTGACGTGCGTCAGGTAGCCACCCGTGGTGTGCATGATGCCCTTGGGCTTCCCGGTGGTGCCCGAGGTGTAGAGCAGGAACAGCAGCTGCTCGGAGTCCATCGGCTCCGCCGGGCACACGGGGTCGGCCGTCGCCATGAGGTCGTGCCACCAGTGGTCGCGACCTTCGGTCATGTCGACCTCGTTGCCGCCGCGGCGCACCACCACCACGTGCTCGATGGTCGGCGTGGTGAGCAGGGCCTCGTCGGCCTGCTTCTTCAGCGGGAACACCTCGCCCCGCCTCCAGCCGCCGTCGGCCGTGATCAGCACCTTCGCAGAGGCGTCGTTGATGCGGTCGGACAGTGCCTGCGCCGAGAAGCCGCCGAACACCACCGAGTGTGCGGCGCCGATGCGCGCGCACGCGAGCATCGCCACGGCAGCCTCGGGGATCATCGGCATGTAGATGTTGATGCGGTCGCCCTTGCGCACACCGAGACCCTTCAGCGCGTTCGCGAACCTCTGCACCTCGTCGAGCAGTTCGGCGTACGTCACCGTGCGGGTGTCACCCGGCTCCCCCTCGAAGTGGAACGCCACCTTGTCCCCGCGTCCCGCGAGCACGTGCCGGTCGAGACAGTTCCACGACACGTTCAGTTCCCCGCCCACGAACCACTTGCTGAACGGGAGCTCCCACTCGCAGATGGTGTGCCACGGCTTCGACCACTCCACCAGCTCGGCCGCCTGACGCGCCCAGAAGCCCTGGTAGTCCTCGTTCGCCTCGTCGTAGAGGTGCACGCCGGTGACGAGCGCGTTCTTCCTGAAGCCCTCGCCGGGCGGGAACTTCCTCTGCTCGAGAAGAAGATCGTCGATTGCGTCGTTCCTGTCGGTCATGTGGCCACCCCCGTCGGTCGACCCGAGACTAGTGAAGCGGACCACCGACGGACCCGAGCGGGCGGCAAGACTGTCATGAATGAGTAGTCCCCTCCTCGGCCGCGACACGGCACACACCTTCGGCCCCGCCGAGTGGGCGATGACCGCCGCCGTCGCTCTCACGTGGGGGGCATCGTTCCTCTTCATCGCGGTGGCGATCGACCACGTGGAGACCGCCGTGGTGCCGATGGCACGCCTCGCCTTCGGCGCTGCTGCCCTTGCATGCTTCCCCGCCGCACGCCGCGGCGTGGACAGGGCAGACCTCCGGCGCATCGCCGCGCTCGGGTTCGTGGCAATGACCGTCCCGTTCTTCCTGTATCCACTCGCCGAGCATTCGGTGTCGTCGTCGGTCACCGGAATGATCAACGGCTCGATTCCCGTGACCACGGTGCTTGCCGCGGCGGTCCTCACGCGCACGGCGCCGTCGCGTCGGCGGTCCCTTGCTGTGCTGATCGGGTTCACCGGCATCGCGATGATCTCGTTCGGGTCCGTCGGAGAGGACCGCGGTGCATCGGTGCATGGAGTGCTGTTCCTGCTGCTCGCCACCTGCTGCTATGCGTTCACCAGCATCATGTCGCGCGAGCTGCAGGTGAAGTACGGGACGCTCCCGGTTCTGCTGCGCCAGGAGCTGTTCGCGCTCCTCTTCACCCTGCCGCTCGGCATCCCCGCCCTGGGACGCAGCTCGTTCGACTGGTCGGCGTTGGCTGCCCTCGCCGTGCTCGGGGCACTCGGCACCGGTTTTGCCTACGTGATGTACGGCATGCTCATGGTGCGTGCCGGTGCGGTGCGCGGGGTGATCGGTGTGTTCTTCACCCCGGTGGTCGCCACGATCCTCGGCGTCGTGTTCCGTGACGAGAAGGTCACGTTGGTGGCGGTGCTGGGCATGCTTGTGGTGATCAGCGGGGCGTGGCTCACGAGCCGTCCGGACTGAACCTCAGCCCACCCGCCACTCGAGCACGCCGAACGAGCCCAGTCCGGTGGGATCGCACAGGGCCTCTGCCTCGGCGACGCGACTGCGCATCCGCACCGCGGCGAGCGTGGGGGCGGCCGCGTTCTCACGCCACACGCGCCTTCCCTCCTCCACGAGACCGTCGATTCCCCACAACCGCAGGAACTGTTCCTGTGTGCGCACCGCATCGGGCAGTCGCACCGCGGCGAGCTGGTCCACCATCACCTGGGCGGTGATGTCCTGGCTGCCGGGCTCGCGCAGGTAATGGCCGCCCTTCTCGTGACCGGCATACGTGCGCAGCCACCCGCGCCACGGCGACGCGGCTGCCTGAACCGTGGTCGCGGTGCAGTAGTCGATCACCAGCACGGTGCCACGTACGAGCGAACCGAGGGCATCACCCAACCACTGCGCAGCCGCGTGCTGGACCGGTGCCCGCGCACCGTGAGGTGCGCCCGGCCGCAGCGCGAACGCCGGCTGGCCCGCAACCAGCTCCTCCACGAAGTCGTCACCTCGCTCCGCCACGGTGGCCCGCCTCCACGCGCCGTCGTGCACCCACAGCTCGAACGGGAGGTTGTCGAGCAGCTCGTTGGCGATGATCACGCCGGCTTCGACCCGCGTCGGCATGCGGGCGACGGATTCCACACCGGCGGGATGCCGTTCGCGCTGGGAATCAGAGACCTCCACCGCCACGTACCTGCCGTTCGCGAGGCACCGGGGCGACGCCGAGAGCACCGCGCGAGCGAGCGTGCCCGGACCTGCTCCTGCATCCACCACGGTGAACCCATCGGGGCTGCCGCAACGCTCCCACTCCGCATCCAGCATGCGGGCGAGAACGGCGCCGAACAGCGGGCCGACCTCGGGAGAGGTGATGAAGTCGCCGCGGCGGCCCGCGCTTCCGCCGGCTGTGTAGAAACCGTGCGGCCCGTAGAGAGCGATGCGCATGAACTCGTCGAATCCGATGCGGCCCCCGGCGTCGCGCACCGCGGCGCGGATGTCGTCAGCGGCCGAAGGCACCGGTGAGACCGGCGAGGTCACCGAAGTGGATGACGAGACCGGGGAGCACGCCGAGGACCACGGTGGACACACCGGTGATCGCGAGGGCGAGGGCGAGGGCCGGCTGCACGGACACCGGTGAGGTGTCACCGTCGGGGACCGGGCGCATCCACATCTCGCGCATGATGTTGCCGTAGTAGCCGAACGCGACCACGGAGTTGATGCCCCCGATCACCGCGAGCACATAGGCCCAGCCGGTGCCGGCCGACACGAGCGCCTGGAACGCGGCGAACTTGCCGAACCAGCCGCCGAGCGGCGGGATGCCGGCCAGGGACGCCATGAAGATCGTCATGAGCGCTGCGAGACCGGGCGCGTACGAAAAGAGGCCGCCGTAGCTGGAGATCTCACCGCTGCGTGTCTTGCGCGCCACTGCCATGATCACCCCGAAGACGCCGAGATTCGTGGCCGCGTACAGGAGCAGATAGGTGACCACCGCCCGGAGCGCGGGCTGGGCGGCGTCGCTCGTGCCGGCGACCGCGAGCGGCATCAGGATGAAGCCGCCCTGCGCGACGGATGAGTACGCGAGCATGCGGACCACGTTCGACTGGCGCAGCGCCATCGCGTTGCCCACGGTCATGGTGAGCGCCGAGAGGATCCAGAACACGGGCTGCCACACCTCGTGCGAACCGGGGAACGCCACATAGACCACGGTGAGTAGCGCCACGAAACCGGCCGCCTTCGACGCGACGGAGAGGAACGCGGTGACGGGGGTGGGGGCACCCTCGTAGGTGTCGGGCGCCCACGTGTGGAACGGCACGGCCGACACCTTGAACGCGAACCCGATCACCACGAACAGCACGGCGAGTGCGCGGATCGCGGTCACCTCCTCCCCGAGGGTCGTGCCTATTTCACTCAGAAGGGTGGAGTTCGTGATGCCGTAGAGCAGCGACATTCCGTACAGCATCACGGCCGATGCGAACACGCCGAGCAGGTAGTACTTCACGCCGGCCTCGTTGCTCTTCGTGTCGCGCTTTCGCCAGGCGGCCAGCATGTAGGCGGGAATGGAGAGGAACTCGAGCGCGACGAACACCGACACGAGGTCGCGGCTCGAGGCCATCATCACCATGCCCATCAGGCTGCTGAGAAGAAGGAACCAGTACTCGCCCTGCCAGTAGTTGCCCTCACGGATGTGGTCTCCGGACAGCAGCACCACGACATAGCCGGCCAGCAGGAACAGCGCCTTCAGCACGAGACTGAAGTCATCCACCACGTACCGCCCGTCGAACAGCACGCGGGCGCCGTCCGTCCCGAGAGCGATCGTGAGCACCGGGATGAACGCGCCGAGCAGCGTGAAACCGGCGATCGGGGTGAGCACCCACTTGCGCGCGTTGTCGAGGAAGAGATCGGCGAGCAGCAACACCACGAGACCCGCGGCGAGGACGATCTCGGGTGCGAGCGCGTGGTAGTCGACCGACGGCGCGGTCCACTCGGCGGCGAGCAGGGCGTTCAGCACCTGTATCAGCCCCCGAAGACCTTCAGGGTCGCGGTGACGGCGGGGTCGAGCACCTTGAACATGAGCTGCGGGTACACACCGAACAGGACGATCGACACGAGGAGCGGCGACCACGCCATCCACTCGAACCTGTTCACGTCGTGCAGGTCGTGGTCGTGACCGTGTCCGGGTGCGAACTCTGCGGTGGGCTCACCGAACGCGGTGCGCTGGTAGAGCCACAGCAGGTACGCCGCGGCGAAGACCGTGCCGAGCGCCGCCACCACCATGAAGGTGCGGAAGGTCTCCTCGGGCAGACCGGGTGCCGGCTGGTACGCCGACAGGATCGCGGGGAACTCCCCCCAGAACCCGGCGAGACCGGGCAGACCGAGCGAGGCCATCGAACAGAAGCCGAGAATCCAGCCGAGCCTCGGCATCTGGGTGAGCATGCCGCCGAGACGCTTGATCTCGAGGGTGTGGTAGCGCTCCTTCACGGAGCCGGCCACGAAGAACAGCATGCCCGTGATGAGACCGTGGGCGACCATGCCGAACATCGCGGCATTCATCCCGAACGGCGTGAGCGTGGAGATGCCGAGCATCACGAAGCCCATGTGCGCCACCGAGGAGAACGCGATGAGTCGCTTCATGTCGGTCTGGGCGAGGCATCCGAGCGCGCCGTAGATGATGCCGATCACGGCGAGCAGGGCGATCCACGGGGCCCATTCGCGAGCCGCGTCGGGCAGGACGGGGATCGCGATCCTCACGAACCCGTACGTACCGAGCTTCAGGAGGATCGCGGCCAGGATCACCGAGCCCTGGGTGGGTGCCTGCGTGTGGGCGTCGGGCAGCCAGGTGTGGAACGGGAACATCGGCACCTTCACCGCGAATCCCACGAACATGCCCGCAAAGATCCAGACCTGGGTGTTCTTGGCGATGCCGGCGCCGTGTTCCACGAGGAACGGGATGGAGAAGGACTCCGCCCCGGTCTTGAAGAAGAGTGCGAGGAAGGCCACGAGCATCAGGGCGGAGCCGAACATGGTGTAGAGGAAGAACTTGAGCGAGGCGTACTGGCGGTTCTCGCCGCCCCACACGCCGATCATGAAGTACATCGGCAGGAGCACAAGCTCGAAGAACACGAAGAAGAGGATGAGGTCTCGCGCGATGAAGGTGCCCGCCATGCCGGTCTGGAGGATCAGCATGAGGATGAAGAATGCCTTCGGGTTCCCCGGCGAGGGCACGTGGTCCCACGAGTAGATCATCACGAGGAACGTGACGACCATGGAGAGGAAATAGAGCGGCAGGCTGATGCCGTCGAGACCGATGTGGTACGACGACTTGATCACGTTGATCCACTCGGCGTTCGCCACGAACTGCATGTCGGCGGCACGCCCGTAGTCGAACTGCATGAGCGTGTAGATGCCGACGGCGAGCGTGGCCCCCGCCGTGACGAGACCGATTGTCTTGTGCAGCTGCTCCTCGGCCTTCGGGACGAGCAGCATTATCGCCACGCCGACCAGCGGCAGGAATGTTCCGACTGACAGAAGCCAGTTTTGGTCGCTCAGGACTTGCATGACTGCGTGCTCCCTCAGGTGTTGATGATGACGAGTACGAGGGCAGCGATGGCGGCTGTGCCGAACAGCAGTGCCCCGTAGTTGTTGACTTTCCCGGACTGGACCGGGCGGAGGAGGCCACCGAGACCGCGTGCCGCGGAACCGGAGCCGTTGACCGCGCCGTCGACCACCCGCTGGTCGACGTTGCGGTACACCCACCCGGACACGGTGCGCGCAACGGTGCCTGCACCGTTCACGGCGCCGTCGAGGACCTTCTGGTTGACCCAGTACGCGGCCTGCGCGATGGGATGGGCGATCGAACGGACAACGATGTTCTCGTACAGGTGGTCGAGGTAGTACTTGTTGACGAGCAGCTCATGGCCGCGACGGAGCAACTTGTTGCGCTCCGTGAGCCCGACAACCGGGCCACTCCTTCGCCCGTAGAGTTGCACGCACAGCACCCAGCTCGTCACCATGCCGAGCAGCACGATCAACATCGACAGGCCCGCCTTGGACCATTTGAACGGTGCGTGGCTCAGCTGCGGCGCAACGCAGATGCCGTCCTTCGGGGTCTCCGTGCCGCACGGAGAATCATGGTGGCCCTCACCTTCGCCTTCCTCCGCCGACACGCGCGACTCACCGGGGCCACCGGCCACCGTGGCAAGCCCTGTGGGGCTGATGACCTCCACGCGTGGCTCCACCCAGTGGGTGAACTTCTCGAACTTCTCCCCGAACGGGACTGCATTCAGGAGACCCGAACCGATTGCAAGCGCAGCGAGGATCACGAGCGGCACGGTGATGAGTGCGGGCGACTCGTGCGGGCCCGCGTGGGTGTCATGACCGGTGTCGTG
>JBEGQL010000010.1:0-6473 GCA_041181005.1 Actinomycetota bacterium | reverse complement strand
GACATGCGCACCGGCACCTCGGTCTCGCGCGAGATCCGCGACGCGAGCCCGCGCAGCATGCCTCCGCCGCCCACGAGGAACATCCCGCGTGCGAGGAAGTCCTGAGCAAGTTCCGGCGGCGCCTTGGCGAGACACCGTTTGACCGACGCGACGATTGCCGCGACCGGCTCGTCGATCGCGAAGCGCACCTCCTCGGCGGTGAGCCTCACGGTCTTGGGAAGGCCGGTCACGAGGTCTCGGCCGCGGATGTCGGCCTCGCGATCTTCCGGACCCGGCTCAGCCGAGCCGATCTGGATCTTGATGGCCTCTGCCGTGCGCTCACCGATCGCGACGCCGTGCTCACGCCTCACGTAGTTCTGGATGGACGCGTCGATGTCGAAGCTGCCGACACGCACCGCCTCCAGGGCCACGACCCCGCCGAGGCTGATGACCGCCGTCTCGCTCGTTCCGCCGCCGATGTCGATCACCATGTTGCCGATCGGCTCGTCGATGGGGAGGTTCGCGCCGATCGCCGCGGCCATCGGCTGCTCGATCAGCTGTGCATCGCTCGCGCCCGCCCGCCGCGCCGCGTCGGTGACCGCACGGCGCTCCACCTCGGTGATGGCGGACGGCACGCAGATGATGACCTTCGGACGGGTGAACCGCGACACTCCTACCCGCTGGAGGAGCAAACGGATCATTCGCTCCGTGATGTCGAAGTCCGTGATCGCGCCGCCGCGCAGCGGCCTGACGGCGGCGATGTAGCTGGGGGTGCGCCCGATCATGTCGAGCGCCTCGCCTCCTGTGGCCAGGACCTCCCCCGTGCGCCGGTTCACGGCGATCACCGACGGCTCGTTCAGCACGATGCCACGGCCCTTCATGTAGACGAGCGTGTTGGCGGTGCCCAGGTCGATTGCGAGGTCGCGCGCCATGTGTTCAGACTACGCCCGCGGACTGCGGCAAGCCCGTTACCTGCGTGACCCGTCAGGGTTGTCACGCACCACCGTGCCGCGTCTCGACTCAGGGGAGAGCGCGTCGATGTGACGCCGGAACGCGGCGATGCTGTCGTCGATGCGGGCCTTCCTGTTGTCGAGCCACACGAGCACGAGAAGTGCGGTGCCGCTCGTCACCGAGAGAACGGTGAAGAAGAACGGCAGAAACGAGAACGCGATCATGATGCCGCTTCCGGCACCGCCGACGGCGCCACGAGCTCGTGGGCGCCGGTGCCCCACGCCTCGCCGTCGGACCAGATCTCCTTCTTCCAGATCGGGGCACTCTGCTTCAGTGCGTCGATCGCGTAACGCGCGGCCTCGAACGCGACCGGACGGTGTGCCGACGACACAGCCACAACCACCGTGGACTCACCGAGCGCCACCCTTCCGGTGCGGTGGATGATGGCCACCCTCCGCGCATCCGGGTACCTCACCCGGAGTTCGGCCACGATCGACCCGAACGCAGGAACGACCTGCTCCTCGTACGCCTCGTACTCGAGCGCGGTGACACCGGACCGGCCTTCTGCGTGGTCACGGACGGTGCCGCTGAACATCACGACCGCGCCGCAGTCCTCTGCTGCCGCCCAGTCATGGACGGGATCCATCGCAAGCGGACCCGCGGTGATCCCCAGCCACTCGTCTGAATCAGTGGGTGGCGTCATCACCGCGAAGCGTACAAGGGCGACGGCAACGCCGTCCGTGACGGAACTAGCCTCGCCGTTTCGTGGAGACGGGCGACGAACCGAACAGACGTCACAGCGGTCCGTCCGCCCCGTACGAGCGCAACTGGCGCCACCCTTCCGAGGTGCACGCGCCGGACCGAGACCGCATCCCGGCAGTCGCCTCCCCTCCCCCGGTGCGCCGCCGCACAGCGGCGATCATCTCGCTTCTCGCGGTGACATCCTCTGTGGTGCTCCTCATCGTCGCCCTGCCCGGTGCCGTGCCCGCGGGGACGCCCGAACCCGAGGCAGAGGCCAGCCCGACCACTCTCCCCGTCAAGGGAAACAGCGGGATGCTGCGCGGGGTCGAGGTCATGAACGGGATGCTCGCCGTCCCGACGGCCGAGCTCGGCGTGGGCATGACGAACCGTACGGTGCGTTCGCCCGACGGGACCGACCATGGATCTGAACGCATCGCTGACGTTCCCGGCCTGGGGGTCACGATCCTCTCGTCATCCGGGAGGCCGCCACGCTGCACGTACATGTTCCTCTACGACGAGGACGAGTTCGGCTACCTGCTGAGGGCGGGGTCGCTCAGGGTGCGCGACAGGTCGGGGGCAGTTCTGTCGGTGAACCGCAGCATCGCGGTCGACCCGCAGGATGACGGGATGATCCCGTTGAATGTGAACGGCGAACTTGATGCTGTCGGGGCCTTGCTCGGCCCGGACGATCAGGTCATGGGGGTCGTGGCGGAGGTCCGGCACTCCACCGTGGCACTGCTGCTGCCCGCGGTGGAGAAGATCATCTGCGGCGCCTGACCGCGCGGACGACCACCGACAGCACGGCGAGCACGGCCGCCACGGACCCCGCGAGAGCCATCTCCTGTCTCCGTTTCGGGCTGATTGCATCGGACCACGGTGCATTGCTGCCCTCGACGTAGGCCTCCTCGTTCGACACAACTGCCCTCCAGCCGAGTGCCCTCAAACGCTCGTTGGAGACGTGCCAGCTGTGTCTCGCGTACTCGCGCAATCCGGGCGGCACCGGACCGTTCAGGAAGCGCCAGCGTGCGGCATCCACGAACGATCTCGCCCACACCGGGAGCGCCACGGGAAGAGCGTGCGGCGACAGTTCGTGCAGGCGCTCACCGAGGATCGCGCCGTCGGGCGCCACGTTCAGGACCGCATCTGGACGCAGCCGGCGCGCGAGCTCCTTCGCGGACTCGAGGTCGTCCTCGTGGACGAACTGGGCTGCAACCGACGCAGACACGGCCTCCCCACCGAGTGCATCGGCGAGGGACTTCACCAGCCTGGACGGTCGCGCCGGGTTCACGACGGGCACGGGGCGGAGGACAGTTGCCGAACGGCCCGGGACTTCCGTCCTCCAGGACTCCACGAGCGCCTCTGCGTTCGCGCACGCGACGGCGAACCCGAACGACGGGACCGGCCGGACCGCGGCATCCTCGCTGATCGGCACGGGGCTGTTCGGCCACGCCCCGTACACCATCGCGCTCGACACCAGGATCACGTGCGGATTGCCCGACGCCGTCGCGCTGCGCAGGAAACTCCGCGTCACGTCGATGATGTTGTCGACGCGGTCGAACGAATCGGCATACGCGCTGATGTCGAGTTCGGGGCACGGCGCGAGATTCTCCGCGGTCGGGTCCGCCATGCGAAGCAGGCTAACGGCACATAGCCTGACGGCATGCCGGACGACGACGTGCCGCAGGAACCGGGATTCCCGTTCGGCGGGCTTCCCTTCCTCAACGACATGATGAAGGCGATGGCCGAGCAGGGTCCCCTGAACTGGGACCTCGCGACTCAGTCCGCCGCGGCGGCATCACGCGGCGACAGCGACGACCCTGCACCGGACCCTTCGGTCCGCTTCGAGTGGAACTCGCTCGCCGACATCGCCGACATGCGAGTTCGTGGCGTGACCGGACTTGCGACAGGTCCGCACGGGACGCACACCGAGATACTCCCAGTCACGCGCGCGGTGTGGGCCCACCGCACGCTCCAGGACCTCAGGCCGTTGTTCACCGACCTCGCCGTCGCCCTCAACACGCCGCGCCAGGAACCGCCTTCGGGCGACGACCCGCTCGCGTCGATGTTCGCCGGGCTGTCCGGTCTCCTCATGCCCTCGTTGATGGGCCTCACGATCGGCTCGATGATCGGTTCGCTCGCGACACGTGCGTTCGGCCAGTACGACCTCCCGCTGTCCCGACCCCACGCGTCGGAACTGCTCGTCGTGAGCGCATCGGTCGACTCGTTCGCCGGTGAGTGGTCGATCGCGCGCGACGACCTGCGCATGTGGGTGCTCGTCCACGAGCTCTCGTCGCACGCGGTGCTCAACACTCCGGCCGTCACCGAGGGGCTCATGTCCACGGTGCGGAACTACGTGGCCGCCTTCTCCCCCGACGCCGAGGCGTTCCTCTCCGGGCTCGGGGACCTCGACCCCTCGGATCCCGCGGCGCTCCAGTCGTTGCAGGCAAAACTTTCCGACCCGATGCTTCTCGTCGGCGCCATCCGGTCGCCCGAGCAGGAGACCCTCCAGCCCGTTCTCGACGCACGTGTCGCTGCGGTCACCGCGTACGTCGACCATGTGGTGGACTCTGCAGGGTCGCAGCTGCTCGGCAACCCTGCACCGATCGCCGAGGCGGTGCGCAGGCGGCGGCTGGAGACGCGCGCCGAGGCCGACCTCGCCGAACGGCTCCTCGGGGTCTCGCTCAGCAGGTCGGTGCAGAACCGCGGGCGCGATTTCGTGCGCGGGGTCGTGGAACGGGCCGGCGATGACGCACTGCGGCCCATGCTCTCGTCGGCGGCGAACCTGCCGACCCCTAACGAGATCGACGCTCCCGGCCTCTGGCTCGCCCGGCTCGAGGTGCAGTGAGCCTGCGGTCGCGCAGGAGAACGAGCACCCCCACCACGCCGACCACCCCGATGCACCAGCTTCCCGAGGGGCCGTCCAGTCGGAGCACGACGGGCACGAGACCGCCCGCGACCCATGCGAGCTGGTTGTGCGTCTCGAACCGTGCGAACGCACCGACCTTGTCCGCATCCGGGGCGCCGGACTGCACCGTTGCCTCGAAGGCGACGCGGCCGATCGCCGCCGCGGCGTTCACCACCGCGGTGAGAAGGATGCCCGCGATGAACACACCGCTGAACCCGGCCGCGACCCCGCCGAACGCGACGAGTGCGATCGAGAGAGTGAGCATCGACTGCGTGCTCATCCGCGATCGCACCGCCGGTGCCACCCAGTTGGCGGCGAGTATCGACAGGTTGCCCACCGCAATCGCGAACGCGAACCATGCCGTGCCCGCGATCTCCGACCGCAACCAGAATGCGAGATGGAAGAACATGAAGCCGACCGCGGCGCGGAGGAAACGCATCGTGTTCGCCGCGTGCACCACCGACACCGAGTGCAGCTCCCTGAACTCGAGCTCGGGATCGGCGGCCGGTGCGGCATGGGAGCCGGGCAGGTGCCAGGCCTGCACCGCGGCGAGGAGGAACAGGAGCGTTCCTGCGTACAGTGCCAACGAAGGGTCGATCATCTGCAGAAGGAACGCGGGGACCCCGGCGGCGAAGCCGACGATGCCCGCGATCTTGGCGAGCCTGCTGTTCGCCTCGACCAGCCGGGTGTCCCCCGTGACGAGCAACGGAACCGTGGCGCTCTTGGAGATGGAATATGTCTTCGAGAGCACGAGCGCACCGAAGGCGACGGGGAAGAGCAGCACGGAGCGGATCGCGCTGTCCACGGCGACCATCAGCACCGCACGCATGAGGCACACGCCGAAGAGAACGGCCCGCTGACCGCCCCCGAATCTCTCCACGATGGGGCCGACGAAGCGGGCGACTACCACGAACGGCGCGAAACTGAGCAGAAGAAAGAACAGGACCCTCGGCCGGGCGTCGGTGGGGCTTATCGACAGGAACATCGAGTCCGCCAGTGAGACCGCCATCGCAGCCTCACCCGCGACCACGCATGCGTGGAGCCGCGAGAGTCTCGTCAGCGGCGACGGAGCGGGGAGACCGGTCCCGCGAGGCGAGCCATCAACACCGTCCACGGAGCGATGTTAGGCACCGCGGACCGCGCGTCAGCGCGGCTTCTCGAACTTGTAACCGAGACCCCTGATCGTGACGATGCGTGTGGGGTTGGAGGGGTCGTTCTCCACCCTCGAGCGGAGACGCTTCACGTGCACGTCGAGGGTCTTCGTGTCGCCCACGTAGTCGGTGCCCCACACGCGGTCGATGAGTGTCTCGCGGGGCAGCACCCGGCCGGCGTTCGCCATGAGGATGTGGAGCAGCTCGAACTCCTTCAGCGGGATGGTGGACGTCTCGCCGCGGATGATGACCTCGTGACGGCCCGGGTCGATCGCGATGTCGCCCACCGTGATTCCGTCGCGGTCCAGCTCCCCGCCCCTGTCGGCGGGCGTGCGCCGCATCACTGCTCGGATCCGCGCGACGAGCTCCCGCAATCTGTAGGGCTTGGTGACGTAATCGTCGGCACCCACCTCCAGCCCGACCACCGTGTCGATCTCTGCCCCCTTGGCCGTGACCATGATGATCGGCACCTGGGAGCGCTTCCTGATCTGGCGGCACACGTCGATCCCCGACATCTTCGGGAGCATCACGTCGAGGAGGACAAGATCGGGGCGCACCACGTCGAACATGTCGAGGGCCGCCTCGCCGTCGGTGGCGACCCTCACGTTGAAACCCTCGCGCTTCAGCCCCACCTGGAGGGCATCCACGAACGAGGCCTCGTCCTCGACCACGAGGATTGTGGGGGAACTCACGGTCACGATTCTGCTCCCGGGTCAGCCGAGTGCCAACGGGATCCGGAGGGTGAA
>JBEGQL010000009.1:0-4989 GCA_041181005.1 Actinomycetota bacterium | reverse complement strand
AGGAACTTCTCGCCGAGGATGTTGCGCTGCACCTCGTCGGTGCCGCCGGCAATCGACTGCGCAGGAGTGGAGATGAGTATCTCTGCGATCACGCCGTCCATCCGCGCTGCGGGGTCGGTGCCCGCGAGCATCCCGTTCGCCCCGGAGAGGAGCGTGTGCACCTTGTTCGCCTGGCGCGCGAGGTTGCTGAGGGTCAGCTTGCCGATGGAGCCCTCCGCACCCGGTGGCCGGCCGAGTCGCCTCGCCGCGGTGGCGCGCTCCGCCGTCCACTGGCCGATGCGCTGCATGGAGTGGAGCCGCGCGAGTTCCTGGCGCACCGTCGGGTCACCGGCGCGGCCCGCCTCGCGGGCGTGCGGCACCGCGAGATCGGCGCGGCCCGCGCGCTGCGGATACCACGAGTACACACGGGCCGACTCCGCGGCCTCCTCGCGCAGCTCGTCGAGCGCACGACCCTCCGCGATGTTGCGGAAGTCGGTGCGTCCGAGCACCGCGAAGCTGCGTTCATGCGCGAGCGTTGCGAGCGCGGCGGCCCAACCGCGGTTCGTCTCCCCCACCACCCAACCTCGCGGGATTCGTGCGTCGGTGAGGAACACCTCGTTGAACGAGGAATGAAAGTTCGCCTGCCGCAGCGGGCGCACCTCCACGCCGGGCTGGCTCATCGGCAGCACGAAATAGGTGATGCCCTCGTGCTTCGGTGCGTCCCAGTCGGTGCGCGCGAGGAACATGCCGAGATCGGCGTGATGCGCGCTCGTGTTCCACACCTTCTGTCCGTTCACCACCCACTCATCGCCATCGAGCACCGCAGTGGACGTGAGACCTGCAAGGTCGGAGCCGGCCGACGGCTCGCTGAACAACTGGCACCAAGTCTCCTCTCCGGTAAGCAGCGGCCGCAGGAACCTCTCGCGCACGGCGTCGGGACCCTGCTCGAGGATGGTGGGGCCGGCAAGCCCCGAGGGCACCGACGACACGGCCCCGCAGGACTGGATCTCGTTGCGCGCGACCGCGTCTGCCCATGCCGGCAGGCCACGACCGTGCCAACGCTCGGGCCACGACGGCACCGCCCAGCCCGAATCCACGAGAAGGCCGCGCCACTCACGCAGACCCATGTCCGGGTCCCAGTTCGACGCGACGAACCTGCGCACATCTGCGCGGAGGTTCCGCTCGTCCACTTCTAGTGGCTCACGTTGGTGACTGCGCCGCGCTCGGCACCCTGTACGAGCCGGGCGAACTTCGCGAGCACGCCGCTGGTGTAGCGCGGTGGGTTCGGCTTCCAGCCGACCTTTCTCTTCTCCATCTCGGCGGCATCCACCAGGACATCGAGCGACTTCGACGGGACGTCGATGCGGATGCGGTCTCCCTCGCGCACGAACGCAATCGGGCCGCCGTCGACGGCTTCCGGCGCGACGTGGCCGATGCAGAACCCCCATGTGCCGCCCGAGAAACGTCCGTCGGTGATGAGCGCGACCGTGCTGCCGAGCCCCGCGCCCTTCAGCGCGCCGGTGATGGCGAGCATCTCGCGCATCCCGGGCCCGCCCTTCGGCCCTTCGTAGCGGATCACGATCACGTCACCGTGGTTGATGGCGCCGTTCATGATGGCGTCCATCGCACCGTCCTCGCCGTCGAACACGCGCGCGGGGCCCTCGAACTGCATCTGGTCCTTCGTGAGACCGGCCACCTTCACCACCGACCCCTGCGGGGCGAGCGAACCGACCAGCACGTTGATGCCGCCCTCGGCGTGGATGGGATCCGACAGCGGGTGGATCACGTCACCGTCGGGTGCGGGCGGGTCGATCTCCGCGAGGTTCTCGGCCATGGTGCGGCCGGTGCAGGTGAGCACGTCGCCGTGCAGCAGTCCGGCATCGAGGAGGTGCTTCAGCACGACCGGAACACCGCCGATGCGGTGCACGTCGGTCATGTGGTACTTCCCGCCGGGCTTCGTGTCGGCGATGTGGGGCACCTTCTCCGCGATGCGGTTGAAATCATCGAGCGAGAGTTCCACGCCCGCCTCGTAGGCGATCGCAAGCAGGTGCAGAACCGCGTTGGTCGAGCCACCCAGGGCATTCACCACGGCAATCGCGTTCTCGAAGGCCTTCTTGGTCATGATGTCTCGCGCGGTGATGCCGAGCCGCAGCATGTTCACCACCGCCGCGCCGGCGCGCTCCGCATCACCCTCCCGCGAGCGGTCGACCGCAGGTGCCGAGGCCGATCCTGGCAGGCTCATCCCGAGCGCCTCCGCGATCGACGACATCGTGTTCGCCGTGAACATCCCGCCGCACGCGCCCTCGCCCGGGCATGCGGCACGTTCGATGTCGGTGAGCTCGTCGTGGGTCATGGTTCCCGCCGCGCACGCACCGACGGCCTCGAACACGGTGGTGATGTCGATGTTCTGGCCCTTGTGAACACCGGGGAGCGTGGAGCCGTTGTAGACGAACACGCTCGCAAGGTTCAGCCGCGCCGCCGCCATGAGCATCGCGGGGATCGACTTGTCGCAGCCGGCGAGGCCGACGAACCCGTCGAAACGCTCGCCGTGCACGACGGTCTCCACCGAGTCACAGATCACCTCGCGCGACACGAGGGACGCCCTCATTCCCTCGTGACCCATCGAGATTCCGTCGGACACCGTGATGGTGCCGAACTCGAGCGCCACGCCGCCTGCATCCCGCACGCCCAGTTTCGCGCTCTCGGCGAGGCGCCGCAGCGACATGTTGCAGGGGGTGACCTCGTTCCATGCCGATGCGATGCCGATCTGGGGCTTCTGCCAGTCGTCGTCGCCGAGCCCGACCGCGCGCAGCATCGCACGTGCCGCTGCCTTCTGGATACCGTCGGTGACGTCCCGGCTGCGGGGCTTGATGTCGATCGGAGTGCCGTCTGCTGGGGCCATGCCCCGAGGCTATTGGGCGGCGCTGCCGGCCTTCTCAGCGACGACCGGTCCGCCGTCGTTCCCTGATGCCTCCGGAGCCACCGTGACCTTCCGGCCGCCCCAGAGGAACGCCCAGCCCACGGGGAGCAGGTACGCCAGGTAGCCGATCAGCCTGATGCGCTCGGTCTCGGCGTGCCAGCCGAAGAAGCCCTTCATGAAGTCGTAGAACGCACCCTTGGCCAGGAGACCGGTCTCCACGGTCCACGCCGGGCTCCACAGCCAGCCGCTCTCGATCTCGAGCATCTCGCGCAGCTCGTGGAAGAACTTGCCCACGAGACCGGCTGCAAAGAGGATCAACAGCACGCCGGTGACATTGAAGAACGTGCGCAGGTTGAGTCTGTGTCCCGCGGAGTAGAACACGCGCCCGAGCACCGCCGACACGGCGAGCCCGACCAGACCGCCGACGACAACCGCGGAACCGCTGGAGGAAGTGGTCTCGGCCGACAGCAGGAAGAGCACGGTCTCGAGCCCCTCGCGCAGGACGGCAACGAACGCGATCAGCGACAGTGCGGTGGCTGTCGTCGCCTCTGCGACCTGGCGACGCAGCTCGGCGCCCATCGAGCGCGAGTGCTCGCGCATCCAGAAGATCATCCAGGTGAGCACCGACGCCGCGGCGAGTGCGATCGCAGCCTCCACGCCCTTCTCCACGCGGCCGTGCAGTCCGCCGACTGCAGCATGGATGACGATGCCGGCGACCACGCAGATCCCCGTCGCGTACGCCGCACCGCGCCACACCGCGCCGACCTCCGCGGACCGGTCCGTCCTCACCAGGTACGACACGAGGATCGCGAGCACGATGGCGATCTCGAGGCCCTCCCTGAGGGTGATGAGGAATGCTGCTCCCATGGCTGACTCCTGGTGTCGGGGGGTGTTAGGTAGACCTAATGTTAGGGACACCGAACACCACTGTCAACCCGGCCCTGCTTCCACACTGACTTGGCAACGGCTGGTGCCAAGGGGTGTCGTCAACGGCGCTCGGCGGGCACCCCGAACCCGAACAGGTTGCTTGCCACCTTGCGCATCTGGATCTCCTCGGAACCCTCCGTGATGCGGTAGCGGCGGTGGTGCCTGTAGATGTGCTCGAAGGGCATGTGGCGGCTGTAGCCGACTCCCCCGCACGTCTGCATGGCCCGGTCGGCGGCCTCGCAGGCCAGGCGGTTGGCCCGGTAGTTGCACATGGCCACGAGATGCGTGACCTCCATGTGGTGCTTGTGGTCGAGCATCCACGCCGTGTAGCGGATCATCTGGCGCAGCATCGCCGCCTCTGTGTGCAGCTCGACCAGCGGGAATTGGATGCCCTGGTTCACGCTCAGCTTCTTGCCCCACGTGATGCGCTCGTTCGAGTACCGCACCGCCTCGTTGATGCAGTACTGCGCGGCGCCGAGCGATGATGCCGCCTGGCGGATGCGGTTCTCGTGCACGAAGTGCTGCGCAAGTGCGAGTCCCTGTTCGAGCGGGCCGAACACCGCGTCCGGGCCAACGCGGACATCAGTCAGGCTGACCTCCGCGTGGTCGGTCGGCATGTTGAACGTCCACCAGAAGAACTCCACCTTGAAACCCGGTGCATCCGTCGGCACGAGGAACGCAGTGATTCCCTTCGGGTCGCCGGGGTTGCCGCTCGTGCGGGCGAAGATGATGTCGTGGGTGGCGTGGTGAAGGCCGCTGTTCCAGCGCTTCATTCCGTTCAGCACCCATTCGTCGCCGTCCTTGTACGCGGTGGTCTCCAGGTACGTGGCGTCGCTCCCGTGGTTCGGCTCGGTCAGACCGAACGCGAGACGCTTCGTTCCGTCGAGGAAGCCGGGCATCCATTCCTTCTTCTGTTGCTCGGTGCCGAAGTCGCGCATCATGAGGACTGTCGGGAAGTTGCCGACGATCGAGGACTCGTTCTGCAGGTCGTTGTGCAGGCCGAGGCCCTTCGTGGCGAGATGCTCGCGGATCACCGCCATCTTGAGGTTGCTCGCCTCCTGGCCGCCGAACTCCTTCGGCAGGGCGAGGCGCAACCAACCGGCGGCATCGGCGCGACGGCGCATCTCGCGCAGCAACGCCTCCCAGTCGGCGGTGGGGACTCC
>JBEGQL010000008.1:0-24694 GCA_041181005.1 Actinomycetota bacterium | reverse complement strand
CGGTGATGTCACCGAGTGCGAAGTTGGTCGAGAGTTCCGAGAGCTCGAACGTGACGGTGATGTCCTGGCCGCCGCCCACGGTGCCCGAGCCTGCGCGGGTGATCGTGACCGACGGCAGGTTCGTGTTCCACGCGATGGAGAGCGCGGTGCTGGCGGTGTTGTTGTTGCCGGCTGAGTTCGTGAACTTGTTGGCGGCAACGGAGATGGATGCGGTGCCTGAGCCGGTTGCCGGGGGCGTCCAGGTGGCGGTGTACGTGAGGGGACCCGAACTGGCGAACCCGCTGAGGGTGCCACCGGAAACTGTGATGTCACCCACCACGAAGTTGGAGGAGGACTCGGACAGTGTGAACGTGACGGTGATGTCCTGGCCACCGCCCACGGTGCCCGAGCCTGCGCGGGTGATCGTGACCGACGGCAGGTTGGCGTTCCACACGATGTTCAGCGACGAGCTGGCGGTGTTGGTGTTGCCGAGGGAGTTCGTGAACCCCCCGGCGTTCACGTAGATGTTCTCCACGCCCGAGCCGTTGGTGGGGGGTGTCCAGGTTGCGGTGTAGGTGGTGCCCGAGCCCGAGAACCCGCTGAGGGTGCCTCCCGACACGCCGATGTCACCGAGGGTGAAGTCGCTCGATGTGCTCGAGAGCGTGAAGGTGATTGCGAGTGTCTGGCCGACACCCACGGCGCCCGACCCGGCCCGGGTGATGGTGACCGTGGGCCTGGTGGTGTCAACCGTGACGGTTCCGCTGGATGCAGGGGAGAGGTTTCCCGATCCGTCGGCCAGGTACGCCTGGTACGTGCCGGCCGACAGGCCCGAGAGGGCCAGCGATGTGTTCGAGTTGGCCGAGCTGATCGAGACCGAGTTCCAGAGGTCGCCGGCGGCACCCGTGATGCTGGACAGGTTCGACACCGTCACCGACGAGTTGACGAGATACACGGTGCCGGTGGCCGAACCCTGGACGGTTGCGCTCTGGTTGGGCCCGAGTGTGGCGGTGGTGGCGGTGGCCACCAGCGGTGGTGTGACGGAGGTGTTCGAGTAGGTCACCGTCTTTGCCACGCCGTTCACGGTGGCCGTGGCGGTGTACACGCTTGTTCCCGCGCCGGTGATGGGCACCGTGACGGTGGCGACACCTGATGCGTTCGAGGTGCCGGTGTACACGTTGCCCTGCCCGGGGCCGCTCGTCACCGTGATGGTGACGACCACGCCCACCTGGGCGGTTCCGTCGGTGAGCTTGGTCTCCGCAGTGATGGTGAGGTTCTGGCCGACCTGCGGCGAGGAGGGGGAGCCCGTGACCACGAGGGAGCTGGGGAGGGATGCAGCCCCGCCGCCGATTGCAACCTTCTGGGTGGCTCCGTTGTACGGATAGCTCGCCAGTGTCTTGAGCGTGCCGACGTTGCCCGTGAAGTACCCGTGCCAGCACGCGACCACCATCGCATTGGTCAGTCCGAAGTCGGCTGCGCCGTCGGCTGTTGCGTTGGGGCCACCGTTGCAGCCACCGTTGTTGAACACGGCCGACGGGAACAGTGCTGACAACCATCCGAACGTTCCGTAGTTGGCGAAGAGCCCACCGCCGGAGTTCACGAAGTCTGCGATTTTCTCCGCGTTCGTCGTGAACTTGTTGGAGATCGTTGCCGATCGGTTCCAGTCATCAGGGATCCAGATCACTTTCGGTGGATCGTTCAGGATGGTGGTGGAGAAGAAAGTGTTGAGCTCCGTCTCGGTGTTGAAGAACACGGTTGCGGGTTGAAGACCTGATGCCTGTGTACCGAAGCTGGTGAGGAACTTGGATGCCAGGATCGTGTTCCAGGATACGGCAACACACCCTCCCGCACTGCCCATGTTCGGGACACCGAGAATCGCGATCTTTCCGTTGTTGCCCGGGTTGCCCGACCCGTTGTAGACCTTCTTCAGGACGTTCGTGATGTACTGCCAGGTGCCCTCTCCGCCGGAGTGGCACACGGGGTCCATGCCGTCAAGCACCACCGGGCCGCCGGCCGCGCGGGCAGCAGGTACGTCGGTGGTGAGGGAGGTCGGCGCGACGACGTTCCATGGCAACAGGAGTGCGGCGATTGCCAGCACGACAAACCGGGGTACGAACCGCAGGATGCGCCTAGGAACATTTGTCATGGGGGCAAGGCTAACTAAGAAATCTGGGCAAGGTCTCGACCGCGTGCCATTGCTGCGGTCAGGCTGAGACCCGGAAAGTGATGGTCCTCGACGGGCCCACCGTGCAGTAGCCGACCTGGTCACCCGGGTAGGTGAATGGATAGACCGTGGTGCGATAAGGGTTCACAGCCACGTTGCCGTACAGGTGGGCGTACTCGTCCTTGTTCACCAGGTACAGGGTCTGGCCCACCCGCGCGTTCAGCACAGCCGGCATCACGTCCTCGACGTCGTCCCCGTTCTGGATGCGGTCGAAGGTGCCGAAGGGGATCACCATCACTATCGCATTGGGCGGGTACAGGGTGGTTGTCGTGGGGGCCGGGCGCGTGGTGGTCGGGGCGAGCGTGGGGGAACTCTGGTGGGTGGTCGTCGGCGCCACGGTGTTGACCGTTGTGGTCACCGCCGGAACGGTGCCCGGCACCGGCACGGTGTTCGACGACTTGCTCCGGCTGCCGGGCTTGCCCGACGGCGCTCGGGTGGTGGGGGTGGAAGAAGCGGCCGGTGCGTCGGAGGTGGGGGAACCCACGACCGTGTTGTCTGAGTCCGTCGTCACCGAGATTTCACTGGCTGTCGACGGGACCGTGAGGGGCTCGTTGTCGACGTCTGAGAACGTGCGCACGGACACCACCACAAGGGCGATGGACACCGCGGCGAGATACGCAATCCGTGCGTAACTGAACCGTCCCACCGAACGCATGTTGACAAGCCTACGTAGGCATGGCGGGCACTTGGCCCCGCGGTGCGTCAGCGCACGGGCGGTTCGGCCTCCGAGAAGCGCTCGGTCACGACGTCGTCGGGCATCGTCATCAGCATCTCGTACACGGCGGCCGGGTACTCGAGATGCGGCTTTGACGGGTCTATCGGCGGGTTCGGGAGCGGAACGGACGGCGCCTCGAAGCGTGCCGGCGACACGTAACGCCGCAGCTCTTCCTCGCTGATGCCGGCGAGTGCCACGACCTCGGGGTCAATCCAGTGGTGCGCGTTGATCGGTTGTGCCGACGTGGCCACCTCGAGCACGAGACCCTCGGGGCCGGCGAAGTAGATGGAGTCGCACATGCCGTGGTGCAGCGGGCCCATCACGTTCACGCCGCGCGAACGGATGCGCGAGCGCATCGCGATGAGTTCCTCGTAGGTGTCCACGTTGAATGCGACGTGCTGCATCGTGCCGCCCGCGGTCGCCCCGCCGGCGTTCCCCGCGTGGGTCACCTGCGGAAGAGCCGTGATGTCCTTGATGGCCGCGGTCTGCACGAACGCGACGGAACTCGAGTCATTGAGGCGTACGAACGCGTGCCACGCCCCCTCAACACCGTGCATCCAGTACAGCGCGACGAGTTCGCAGCCGAGCACATCGGTGAAGAACTCGATCTGCGTTTTCACGTCGGCGGTGCTGATCGCGAGGTGGTGGACTCCGTTCGGTGCGGTCATGTCCCCATGTCTACTGCCGTGCGGCGCCGGCATGCACCCTCCGGAGCGAGGAGGGGCCGCGGACAGGAACGGGAGGGCAATTGGAAAGGCCCGGCGCTCGCGCGCCGGGCCCTCCTGTCGGATGGTGCAGAGCGGGAAGTGCTACTTCCGCTTGCCGCCCTTCTTGGCTGCCTTCTTGGGGGCGGCCTTCTTGGCTGCCTTCTTCGGCGCTGCCTTCTTTGCGGCGGCCTTCTTCGGGGCCGGCGCGGCGGCGCGCTTGGTGTTGATCTTCGGGGCCGGGGCCTTGCCGAGGGCGATGTCCTTGAAGCCCTTGAGCGCGGTGACCTTTGCGACCGTCTTCGCGGGGATCTTGATCGCCTCGCCGGTGGCAGGGTTGCGACCCATGCGCGCCGGGCGCTTGATCTTCGCGAACTTCGCGAAACCGGACAGGTTCACGACCTCGCCCTTGGCGACGGTCGCGAGGATGACCTCGATCGTCCCCTCAACTACTCGGGCCGCCGTCTTGTTGTCGACGTCGGCGTGGATACCTACTGCTTGGATGAGCTCACGCTTCTTCATGGGCACTTGTCTAGTCCGTGGGAACCGGCGAAAGGTGGATTTCCCTAATGAATTCGCCGACCCGCCCAGGGGCGAGGTTGAGCGCAGGGGACCGGTCGGCGGGACGGGGACGGCCCGTGGAAGGGGAACGGTCGGTTTGGGTACTGTTGGCGCACCCCGGCCCGTGAGTGCGGGACGGGGCAGGGGGAACGGGGGCACACATGGCTCGCAAGGCGCAGGACACCTCAATCATGCTGTCGGCTTCGGCAGAGCCCGCGGCCCTTCCGCCCCTGGATTCCGTGAAGGTGAAGCCGGTCCGGCCCGACGGGTCCGGGCGCACCACGTTTCCCTACGAGAACCTCGCGTTCGAGGGTGGCGGGGCCAAGGGGTACGCATATATCGGGGCCGTGCGGGTGCTCGAGGAGGAGGGGGTCTACCCCCTGAACGTCCGCCGCGTCACGGGGACGAGCATCGGGAGCATGTTCGCCATGTTCGTTGCGCTCGGGGTGTCGAGCGCCTACATGGAGGAGAAGATCCCGGCCGACATCGAGTCGCTGGCGAAGGACGGCTCGGGCGGGGCGCTCGGCGGGTTCCTCAGGGCGGCCCGGCGCAAGGGCATGAACCCGGGGCAGCGTCTGTATGACTTCCTCGGCTCGATCCTCGAGGAGGTGACCGGGAGCCCGGACGTCACGTTCGCCCAGTTGCTCGAGCGCTGCGGCCGTGAGCTCGCCGTGCCCGTCACGAACGTGACCCGCATGATGACCGAGTTCTGCCACGTGAAGACCACCCCGAACATGGCGGTGAGGGTGGCGGTGCGCATGTCGATGTCGCTCCCGGTTCTGCTCCAGCCGATCAGTCTCAGGACGCTGCGCGAGAGCGTGGTGGGGGAAGCCGACTCCGAGATGTACGTCGACGGTGGCCTGCTGTGCAACAACCCCACGCACGTGTTCGACGGGTGGTGGCTGTCCACCGATCCGCGTGATTCGTTCCTGCGCCGGCTCCAGCCGATCGAGCACGCCTCCGCGCAGTACCCGCGCTCGGCCCGGTTCAGCCCGGCAAACCCGCGCACGCTCGGGTTCACCCTCTTCGCCGGCGAGGAAACCGACATCACGCGCAGCTGGTTGGTGTCGGGAGCCGAGCCGCCGGCCCGGCCGGACACCGAGGCCGCACGTGACTACGCACAGAAAGAGGCCGTGCGGGAACGGCAGAACAACATGCAGCGCCCTATCCAGCGCCTGCTCCAGAAGCTCGACGAGCACGACGTGGACAACGACGGGCGCATCTCCGTCGAGGAACTGAGGGCCACGCTGACGGACGGCTCCTTCTCGCAGGACGACGCACGGGCGATCTTCGGCACGCTCGACATCGAGGAGATCTTCCGGCAGATGAACGCCGACGGAGGTGACAGGGTGGAGTTCAACGAGCTGCTCTCGTTCCTCGAGACCCGCGGCCTCGACGTCACCACGGCGCTCGTCGGGTTCCCGTCGCGGCCGCCGAAGAACATCGTGGAGTTCGCGATGAACCTGCTGGAGGCGGTGAGCCGCGACCTCACCCGCTCGAACCAGACGAGTGAGGACCGTCCGCGCACCATCCCCATCAACACCGACTACGTGGGCACCACCACCTTCAACCTTGTGGATGCCGACCTCAAGTGGATGATCGAGTCCGGCAGGGTGCACACGAAGGCCTTCCTCGACAGCAAGCGCGCGTCCTGAGCGCGGGCTGTCCGGACAGGGATTGTTGATGACACGGAGGGTGGAAGAGCTCCTCGACGCCATGACGCTCGAGGAGCAGGTCTCGCTTCTCGCGGGCCGCAACATGTGGGAGACCGTGCCGAACGAGCGGCTCGGGATCCCGCGGATGCGCGTGAGCGACGGCCCCGCGGGCGTGCGCGGCACGAGCTTCGAGGGCCCCGAGTCGCTCAACATCCCGTGTGCAACGTCGCTCGCCGCCACGTGGGACCGTTCGCTCGTGAGGGCAATCGGCGAGCTGCTCGGACGGGAGAACCACAGCAAGGGCTCTCGCGTGCACCTCGCACCCACCGTGAACCTGCACCGCACCCCGGTGGGCGGACGCAACTTCGAGTGCTTCAGCGAGGACCCGTATCTCTCTGCGGAGACTGCGGTGCAGTACGTGCGCGGTGTCCAGAGCCAGGGCGTGGCGAGCTGCATCAAGCACTTCATCGGGAACGACACGGAGTTCGAGCGCATGACGATCGACAGCCAGATCGACGAGCGCACGCTGCGCGAGGCCTACCTCGTGCCGTTCGAGCGCGCGGTGCGCGACGCCGAGGTGATGGCGGTGATGAGCAGCTACAACCGCATCAACGGGGACTTCGGCGCGGATTCCGCTCCGATGCTGCAGGGTGTGTTGCGCGACGACTGGGGCTTCGACGGCTGCGTGATCAGCGATTGGTTCGGCGTGCACAGCACCGCAGAGTCCGTGAACGCGGGCTGCGATCTCGAGATGCCCGGTCCGTCGCTCCTGCGCGGCGAGCTTCTCCTGCAGGCCGTGCGCGACAGGTCGGTCAGCGCAGAGACGGTGCGTGCCAGGGCGCGCAATGTCCTCACGCTGATGGAGCGCGTGGGTTCCCTTGACACACCGCCGGGACAGGCGCACTTCCGCGACGACCCCGATGATGTCGCCCTCATCAGGCGGGCATCGACGGCGGGTATGGTGCTGCTCAAGAACGAGGAGAACGTGCTGCCCCTCGCCGAGCAGGGCATCCGCACGGTCGCCGTGATCGGTCCGAACGCCGCGAACGCGATGGTCATGGGCGGCGGTTCCGCCGCCGTGCGCGTGGCCCGCAGGTCCCAGCCGCTCGACGCCCTCAGGGCGCGGCTCGCCGGGAAGGTGGAGGTGCTGCACGCCGAGGGCTGCCGGATCAACAAGAAACTTCCCGAGATCGACCCGCGGCACGTGGGAGAGGCACGCGTGGAGTGGTTCGCGGACCCCGCGATGCTCGATGACCCCTCGGCGGAACCGGGTGCGGTGACCACACCGGAGACGTTCCGCACGATGATCTTCCGCGACCCGCTCGGACGGCGCGGCACCAAGCTGCCGTACGGCGCGCGCTTCGTGATCCCCTTCACGCCCGACGTGTCGGGGGAGTGGGAGATCGGCCTCGAGTCGGTCGCGCCCGCGCGGATCACGGTCGACGGCCGAGAGATCCTCGACAACACCGACGTGCCGACCGGCGGGTCGTTCTTCGGGAACGGTCGGCACGAGTCCTCGCGCCGCGTCGCGTTCGAGGCCGGGCGCACCTACGACCTGCGTGTGGAGCTGCGGCACCGGTTCGCCGGCCAGGGAATGGGCGGGGTGAACATCGGCGCGCAGTCACCGCTCGAGGAGGGGGCACTCGCGGCGGCGGTGGACCTCGCCGCACGGGCCGACCTCACGGTCATCGTGGTGGGCACGAACGACGACTGGGAGAGCGAGGGCTGGGACCGCGAGGGGCTCGAGCTGCCCGGCGACCAGAACGTGCTCGTGCACGAGGCGGCGAAGGTGTCGCGGCGCACCGTGGTGATCGTGAACTCGGGCTCGCCGGTCTCGATGCCCTGGCTTGATGACGTGCAGGCCGTGGTGCAGACATGGTTCGCCGGGCAGGAGATGGGCGAGGCCCTCGCCGACGTCCTCACCGGCGAGGCCGAACCGTCGGGCCGGTTGCCGGTCACGTTCCCGCGCAGGATGGAGGACACGCCCGCGGCCGAGACGCACCCCGGCCGCAACGGACGTGCGCAGTACCTCGAGGGCAGGCTCATCGGCCACCGTTGGTTCGACAAGACGGGGAAGGATCCGCTCTTCCCGTTCGGGTTCGGTCTCGGGTACGCCGACGTGCGCATCGAGTCCGTCACGGGTGCCGGCACGCACGCCGTTGACGCCGTGCTGCGGAACCATTCGTCGCGCGACGGGGTGCAGGTGGTGCAGGTGTACGCGCACCGCATGGTGCGCGAGGGCCTCCCCTCGGACGAGCCGGTGAACGTGCTCGTGGGCTACGAAAGGGTTGATGTGCCGGCCGGTGGGTCAGTCACCGTGCGGGTGGCGGTGAACCCCGACGCGTACCGCACGTGGGACACCGATGCGCATGGATGGCGCGCATGGGACGGCCCGGTGCAGCTGCGTGTGGGCACGCACTCGCGCGACCTGCCCTTCTCCGTGAACGTCCGGTAACTGAGACTGTCAGCGGTCGGTTCAGCCCGCGAGGTGCTCCTCGAGTGCCTCGATGAAGTCGTGCTGGGAGCCTGCCTCCGGCCCCGCCATCGGACGGTGCATGCGCACGTGGTCCATCGCCTCGAAGCGCTCCATCCCGAGGATCATGCACACTGCGACAGCCGTGGTGCCGGCGCGACCGATTCCCGCGGCGCAGTGCACGAGCACGCTCGAGCTGTCTCGCACTCGTGTCGCCACGTCGGTCACGAAACCGATCGCGTCGTCAAAGTGCGGGTAGGTGATGTCCTGGAGCGGGAACCACAGCCCCGCGCCGCCCGCGTTCTCACGGTGCCAGCGCACGTAGCTGTCGTACCGGCCGGTGAGCTCGTGCTCCTCCACCAGGCAGACCACGGTGTCGATGCCGTGACGTGCGCGGACCGCCTCGGGGTCAGGTGCGATGTGGTGCTTGCCGCACAGCCACAGCCGTCCGACGGCTGCGGGCAGGGGTATCTCATGGATGCCGCCGTCGGTGTTGAACGGTGCCGTGCTGCGGCTCACCGGCACTCGCCGCAGAGTCCGGTGAGGGCGAAGTGACCCACGTGCAGGTGGAAGCCGCTGCGTGACTCGAGTGCCTCCACCAGGGGGTCGAGCAGGGATGACTCCACCTCGATAGTGGTGCCGCACGACTCGCACACCACCGCGACGAGCGACCGTGTGCTCCACCGGTACACCGACGGTCCGTGCGCGTGGTGGCTGTGCACGATCACGCCGGCTTCCTCCATCTGTCCGAGAATGCGGTACACCGTGGCTTCGTCGACGTCGCCGAGCCTCCGGTGGAGTTCCTCTGCTGTCATCGGATCCTGGGCGTCGTGGAGGAGTGCGAGAAGCCGCTTCTTTGCGTCGGTGAGCCGGCCACCGATTGCCCGCAGCAAACCCTCGGCGTCCTCCACGGACAGCCCTCCGTCGGGGTGCCTGTGGGAGGGGGGTCGGTTGGCCACCTAGGCACCCTAACGAGGCCCGGTCACCCCGGAATGACCGTCAATCGGGCTATTCCTCGCGGAAATCCCCGGATCTGCCCCGGGCGGAATAGCCGGGCGCAGGTTCCTGTTGCGACCAGTTGGCAACAAGGTTACGGTCCCCACAGGTCCTCAACCGGCCAGCCGCCCGAACGGTCAGACCGACCAGGAGACACCCCAATGCACATTCCCGACGGATTCATCGGCCCGGGCACCTCGGCGGTCACCGGTGTCGCCGCCGTGGGCGCGCTCGCCGCATGCGTGCGCAAGGCAGGCGTCGACCTCGACGAGAAGCGGGCACCGCTCGCCGGACTCGCCGCGGCGTTCATCTTCGCGGCGCAGATGCTGAACTTCCCCGTCGCGGCCGGCACGAGCGGGCACCTTCTCGGCGGCGTGCTCGCGGCGGTGCTGGTCGGACCGTGGGCCGGTGCACTGTGTGTGTCGGTCGTGCTCATCGTCCAGGCGCTGATGTTCGCCGACGGCGGTCTCTCCGCGCTCGGCCTCAACATCATGAACATGGCTGTGGTCGGTTCGCTCGCCGGGTACGTGGTGTTCCTCGCTGTGCGCGGCGTGCTCCCGCGCAACCGCAAGTCGGTGGTTCTCGCGGCCGGTCTCGCGGCGGGTCTTGCGCCGAACCTCGCGGCACTCGGTTTCATGGTGGAGTACGCCTTCGGCGGCAACGAGGCCGCATCGTTCGGAACGGTGCTCGCCGCGATGCTCGGTGTCCACACGCTCATCGGGATCGGTGAGGGGATCATCACGGCCATGGCCGTGAGTTCCGTTCTCGCCGTGAGACCGGACCTCGTCCATGGTGCCGCACACCTCCTGGTGGCACCGGTGGTCGTGCGCGAGGAAGTGCCGGTCTGACATGGCCCGCACCGTCTCGAACAAGGTCCTGCTCTCCGTCGGCACTGCTGTTGCGCTGGCGCTCGCGTTCTTCGTGAGCCCGTTGGCGAGCAGCAGCCCCGACGGGCTCGAGAAGATCGCGGCCGACAAGAAGATCGACTCGAACGTGGGCAATCACGCGCTCTCCGGGGCGCCGCTCGCCGACTACAGCACGGCAGGCGTCGGTGACGAGGGGCTGTCCACCGGTATCGCCGGGGTCGTGGGCACCGTTCTCACACTCGGCCTCGGTTGGGGCGTGTTCGCGCTCGTGAAGCGCGGCGCCCCGCGGCACCGCACCGACGAGCCTTCACCCAGCGCCGCCTAGGGAACGCTCACCATGGGCACGGGCCACCAGCATTCGGGAAGTTTGCACGTCCACGGGCATTCCACCGTCCACGAGCTGCCCGCCGAGACGAAGATCGTCGCCACTGTTGCGTTCGTGTTCGCGGTTGTCGCCACCCCGCGCACCGCGATGTGGGCGTTCGCGCTGCACGCCGCATTGATCCTCGGCGTCGCCGCGTCGGCGGGGATACGTCCCCTCACCGTGCTGCGCAGGCTCGTGGTGGAGGCACCGTTCGTGGCGTTCGCGGTGTTCCTCCCGTTCATCGGCCGTGGCGAGCGCGTGTCGTTCCTCGGGCTCGCCCTGTCGGAGCAGGGACTGTGGGCCGCGTGGAACATCCTCGCCAAGGGAACGCTCGGTGTCGCGGCCGCCACCGTGCTCGCCGCCACCACGAGCGTGCGCGACATCCTCCTGGGCCTAGAGCGCCTGCGCATGCCGCGGGTGCTCGTGCAGATCTGCTCGTTCATGGTGCGTTACGGCGAGGTGATCGCGAACGAGATGGGCCGGATGAGGATCGCGCGCCAGTCCCGCGGTCACGACCCCCGCTGGATCTGGCAGGCACGCGCGGTCGCGACGTCGGCAGGCGCGCTCTTCATCCGCTCGTTCGAGCGCGGTGAGCGTGTGTATGTCGCGATGCAGTCACGCGGTTACACCGGCTCGATGCCGGAGACCGACGTGCGCCGGGCAGCCGGTGCGGACTGGTGCACCGCCGCGCTGCTGCCCCTCGCGGCGGTGGCGGTTGCGGTGCTCGGGTGGGTGCGGGCATGACGGCCGCCCTGTCGGTGCGCGAGCTCGCGTTCCTCTACCCCGACGGTCACCAGGCACTGTTCGGCGTGAACCTCGAGGTCCATCAGGGTGAACGTGTCGCGCTGCTGGGGCCGAACGGCGCGGGCAAGACCACGCTCGTGTTCCACCTGAACGGGATCCATCTCCCGGCGCACGGGTCGGTCACCGTGTCGGGGATCCCCGTGAACAAGGAGAACGTGCGCGAGGTGCGCCGCCGCGTGGGCATCCTCTTCCAGGACCCGGATGACCAACTGTTCATGCCCACCGTGCGGGACGACGTCGCCTTCGGGCCCGCGAACATGGGCCTGCGCGGCGCGGAGCTCGACCGAAGGGTGGACGAGGCGCTCGCGATGGTGGGCATGCAGGACTTCGCGGACCGCCCGCCGCACCATCTCTCCTTCGGCCAGCGCAGACGCGTTGCCGCCGCCACCGTGTTGTCGATGAAGCCCGACATCCTCGTGATGGACGAGCCGTCCTCGAACCTCGACCCCGCGGCACGGCGCGAGTTCGCCGACATCGTGAAGTCGCTCGACGTGACCCTCCTCATGGTCACCCACGATCTTCCGTACGCGCTCGAGCTGTGCCCGCGCTCGGTGATCCTGAAGGACGGCGTGGTGGTGGCCGACGGCCCGACCCGCTCGATCCTCGCCGATGCGGAGCTGATGCGCGCGAACAGGCTCGAGCTGCCGTTCGGCTTCGAGCTGCGCGGTTCGTGATCCTCAGCCCGCGCTGAGCGTCTTCACTAGGCGCATCGTCGGTGCCTGCTCCGGCTCGGTGAGGCAGTCGAGCGCGAGAGCGAAGTCCGGGATGCCGAGCACGGTCCCGTCGTCGGCGACCATCAGGAAACGGTCGAGCCGCGCGAGGAACGTGCGATCGTGGCTCACGGCGATCACGGTGCCCTCGAAACCGTCGAGCGCGCGCTCGAGCGCCTCGCTCGACTCGATGTCGAGGTTGTCGGTGGGTTCGTCGAGGAGCAGCACGTTGTGGCCGGCAAGCTCGAGCATCAGGATCTCGAGGCGAGCCTTCTGGCCGCCCGAGAGCGTCTGGAACTCCTGGCGCGACTGGTTCCGCAGCCCGTAGCGCGCGAGCGCGGCCATGCTGCGCTCCTCCTCCACGAGACGGTCGCGGACGATGTCGATGCACTGGCGTCCGGCGAACTCGGGCCGGTCGTGCACCTGGGTGAACATGCCCACGCTCGTGCGCGGGCCGAAGGTGATGGACGGGGTCTCGCGCGCGGATGCCCCGAGCACAGCGGCGAGCAGGTGTGTCTTGCCGGTGCCGTTCGGGCCGATCAGCCCGAGCCTCTCGCCGAAGTGGACCTCGTCGCTGAACGGGAGCACGAGCCCGTCGACGCCGGCTCCGTCGAACTTCACGACACGCCGCGCACTGTCGGCGCCGCGGAAGCGCACGTGGATCTGCTGGTCGGGGACAGGCGGAGGGGGAGGGCCGGCCTTCACGAACTTCCCCCACCGTGTCTCTGCGGCATTCGCCTTGGTGGCATTCTTGAAGTTCTGTGCGGCGCGCTGCTTCATGATCTTCATGTGGTGGAAGAGGCGTCGTTCCTCGTCGTTCCACTGCTTCAGTGCGTCACCCAGCTGCTCCTGGCGGGCAGTGCGTGCGTCGGCGTAGGTGCGCCACGGGCCGCCGTGCACCCAGCACCCCGACCCCTCGAGTGTGATGACCTTCGTGGCCACCGCATCGAGCACCTCACGGTCGTGGCTCACCATCAGCACCGTGGAGCGGCACGCCCGCAGCTGCTCCTCGAGCCACCTGCGGGTGGGGATGTCGAGGTAGTTGTCGGGCTCGTCGAGGAGCAGCACGTCGGCGCCGCTGTTCAGCAGGAGGTCGAGCACGAGCCGCTTGCGCTCGCCACCGGACAGCTCGCCCACGAGACGGGAGGCGAAGTCTGAGACAGGGGTCTTCACGCTGCGTTGTGCCGATGATGCCCACTGTGTCTCGAGGTCGTAGCCGCCGAGGTCGCCCCATGTTGCGAGAGCCTCGGCATACGCCATGCCGTCGTCCTCGCCGCTCATCATCCGCCGCTCCGCCGCGAAGAGCTCCGTCCCCGCCGCCCGCAGCACACCGGGCGCCACGGTGATCAGCATCTCGCGCAGCGGCATGTCGGGCCGCGACATCCCGACGTCCTGGGTCATGGTGAGGAACGTGCCGCCCACCGCGAACTCGCCGTCGTCGGGCTCGTACTCGCCCGAGAGGATCCGCAGGATCGTGGACTTGCCGGTTCCGTTCGCCCCCACGATCACCGCGTGCTCACCCGGCGACACCGTGAACGACACGTCGAAGAACAGCTGCTCCGCGCCGGGGGGCGAGTATGCAAGGTCGGAGACGACGATCGAGGACACGGCGCGCTCGCAGTCAGACGGCGGGAACTATCGCGCGACGAACCGGGCGGTCCCAGCCGCCCTTTCCGGTGTGCGTCGGGCTCGGCCACAGGCCCGGGCCCATGTCGAGGATGCCGTGGTGCGAGCCGTACGCGCCGAGGAGGTTGAGGAACGGCATCGCGTCGAACGCATCGGGTCCCTTCACGCCGGTTCCCTTCCACGTGCCGTTCGAGAGCAGCTCGAGTGCGATCACCGGGCAGATCGCGGTCTGCCACAGCACTGCCTGGCTGTCGTACTCGCGCATCGTGACCTCGTTGTCGGCAACGTGGTACAGGTACACCTCGCGTGGCTTGCCGTCTGCGATGCCCTTCACCCATGTGCCCGCACACGTGCGTCCGTGCATGAGATGGCCGAGCTTGGCGGGGTTCGGGAGCACGGCGGCCAGCACGTCGCGCGGGGCAACGTGCACGCCGCCGACACGGATCTTCTCGGTGGAGTCGAGCCCGAGGTACGCGAAGGTCTTCAGCCAGTCGATGAACTCGGCCCCGAGGCCGTACTTGAAGGTGACCCGGTTGCACTTCACCTCGCGGGGGATGAGCACCACCTCCTCGTGCTCCACGTTCACGCATTCCACCGGGCCGATGCCGGCGGGGAAGTGGAAGATCTCGGGCTCGCTGAAGCAGTCGGTGGTGTAGAAGCCGCGCTTGCGCTCCCACACGAGCGGCGGGTTCAGGCACTCCTCGATGGTGGTCCAGATGGAGAAGGTGGGTGCGAAGTCGAACCCGTCGATCGACAGGTTGGAACCGTCGCGCACGCCGATCTCGTGCACCTCGTCGAAGATGTGGTCGGCTGCATAGCGCGCGAACACGTTGCTGAGGCCGGGCTCCACCCCCATCCCCACGAGGGCGAGGATGCCGCGCTCGGCCCACCTGTCGTCCTCGTTCAGTTGGTCCTCACCGAGCATCCTGCCCGGCATGCTCCAGCGGTCGGTGGGGTGGGGCTCGGACAGGTTCATTGCCATGTCGATGTAGTTGCACCCCGCCCTGTGCGCGGCCTCGAAGATCTGCGGGTTCAGGCGCGGGTCGCACGCGTTCACGATGACGTCGGACTTCGTGCGCTCGATGAGAGCGACGAGCTGGTCCACCGACGACGCGTCAACCTGCTCGGCCACGAACTTGCCGGGGTCGTCGAGCGCGCGGATCGCGTTCTCGGCTGCCTCCCTCGAGATGTCGGCCAGGACGAAGGTGTCGAAGAACCCCCTCGTCTCGGCGATGGAGGCCATCGAGGCCCCGACTCCGCCTGCTCCCACTACGAGGATTCTCATGTCATTCACCCCGGCGCACGTCCGTGCGCCTCGTTTCTCCTGCTCCCGAGGCTAGTGGGAGAATGGAGAAATGGCATCCGGGCCCGACGGCTTCGCGCGTTTCGTCGCAGACCCGGAGGTGCTCAGCGTGAACCGTCTCGCGATGCGCGCGCCGTTCGCGCACGAATCAGACGATGTCATCTCACTCGACGGCAGTTGGTCCGCGATGAGGTATCCGCATCCCTCCGACGTTCCTGTTGCTGCACTTGCACGGGACACCGATGACACCGCGTGGCGCCAGCTCGAGGTGCCGGGCAACTGGACTCTCCAGGGACTCGGCGACCTGCCGCACTACACGAACGTGGTGATGCCGTGGCACGGCATGCCGCCGTCCCTGCCCGACGAGGTCGCAACGGTTGTGCACCGCCGCAACTTCACCGTGCCGGAGAGGTGGAAGGGACGTTCGGTGATCCTGCATGTCGGTGGTGCGGAGAGCGTGCACGGCGTCTGGGTGAACGGCGGGTTCGTGGGGTACGGCACGGACAGCAGGCTCGCGAGCGAGTACGACGTGACGCCGTTCGTCTCGGCAGGCAGCAACACCGTTGCGATCGCGGTGTCGCGCTTCTCGGCGCAGAGCCACGTGGAGGACCAGGACCAGTGGTGGATGGCGGGCCTCCACCGCACGGTCCTCGTGTGGGCGCGGCGCGATGTGCACATCGCCGACGTGAGAGTGGATGCGGGTCTGCGCGAGGACAACACCACGGGCACGCTCCGCGTCACCGCCGCCGTGGGGACCAACACGGGCACCCCCGTGGGGCCGGGGTGGACGGTGCGGGCCGACGTTGCCGCGCAGGACGGACGCGCGCTGCGCACGGTGACGGCGGAGGTGGCGTCGAACCTGATGCCGTACGTGTTCGAGGGCCAGCGCGCGGTGTGCGAGTGCGAGGTGCCGAGGGTGCGGCCGTGGTCCGCCGAGCAGCCGGTGCGTCACCTCGTGACGGTGACTCTCCTCGATCCGTCAGGCACCGCCGTCCACACCGTGCGGCAGTGGACAGGGTTCAGGAGGGTGGAGATCAGGGAAGGGAACCTCCTCGTGAACGGTGCCCGGGTGATGGTGCGGGGCGTGAACCGGCACGACCACCACCCCGAGCGCGGCAAGGCAGTGACGGAGCAGGACATGCGCGAGGACATCCTCGTGATGAAGCGACACAACGTGAACGCCGTGCGCACCGCGCACTATCCGAACGCGCCGGCCTTCCTCGACCTGTGCGACGAGCTCGGCCTGTACGTGGTGGGGGAGGCGAACGTGGAGAGCCACGCCTGGAACACGAGTCTGTGCCACGACCCGCGCTACCGCGCCACGATTGTCTCGCGGGTGACACGGATGGTGGAGCGGGACCGCAACCACCCGAGTGTGATCATGTGGTCGCTCGGCAACGAGAGTGGGTACGGCGAGCCGCATGATGCGGCTGCGGCGTGGATCCGCGCGAACGACGGCACCCGTCCGGTGCACTACGAGGGCGCGGTGTTCCACACCGACTGGGTGAACGGGGGCAAGGCGGCATCCGACGTGGTGTGCCCGATGTACGCACCGATCGACGCAATCGTGAACTACGGGCGGATGGTGGGCGAGGGCAGGGCGACGCGGCCGCTCGTGATGTGCGAGTACAGCCACGCGATGGGCAACTCGAACGGCTCCCTGTCGGACTACTGGGATGCGTTCGAGAACACGACGGGTCTGCAGGGCGGGTTCGTGTGGGAGTGGAAGGACCACGGCATCTCCCAGCAGCTCGATGACGGAACGAAACGGTTCGCGTACGGAGGACAGTTCGGTGACAACCCGAACGACGGCAACTTCGTGGCGGACGGGCTCGTGTCGAGTGACCTCGTGCCGCACCCAGCGATGCGCGAGCTCGCGTGGTGCCACCGTCCGGTGTCGGTGGGGACGGCGGGAAAGGGCGCGCAGGCGGTCCTGGTGATCAGGAACCGCCAGTCGTTCCGGGACCTCTCGTGGCTTCGTGCCGACTGGGAACTGCTCGTGGACGGCGAGCGGACGAAGGGCGGCCGCCTTGCGGTGCCGCGCTGCGCCGGAGGCGCCACCGTGCGCGTGCCGAGACCACCGGTCACCGTGCCGCGCGGTGCTGCTGATGCCCGCATCGTGGTGCGCTGGACCGTGCGCGCCGACGAGCCGTGGTGCGCCGCCGGGCATCTCGTTGCATGGGACCAGGTCGTGCTGCGCGAACCGGGGCCGACGAAGCCCGCCCGCGCAAGGGCCACGCGCGGTGCCGCAGAGCCCGACGAGGTGGCCTCGCTCGGTCCCGTCCCCACGCTGTGGCGCGCGGCGGTCGACAACGACGGGTTCAAGGTGATGCCGCGCATCCCCGGTTTCGGCCGGTCACTTCGCCGCTGGACGTCGCAGGGCGTCGACGTGCGCGGTGCGGAACTGATCGAGCACTCCACCACGCGCACCGTCACCGACTCGGGAACACGGTTCGTGCACAGGTTCCGCGTTCCGCGCCATCTCGACGACCTGCCGCGCGTCGGTGTCACGTTCCCGGTGCCGGCGAGGTTCACGCAGGTCCGGTGGTGGGGCGACGGCCCGCACGAGTGCTACCCCGACCGCCGTGCATCCGCGATCCGTGCGGTGTGGAAGTCCGATCCCGACGAACTCCCGTACCTCGTGCCCCAGGAGTTCGGCCTGCGCACCGGGTGCATGTGGTTCGAGGTCACCGACCCCGCCACGGGCGACGCACTCCGGTTCGCCACCGACGGCGAGCCGTTCCATGCATCCGCGCTGTGGCACACCGAGGCCGACCTGCACACCGCGCACGACGCCACGCAACTCGTGCGCCGCGACCACCTCACCGTGCACATCGACGCCGCACATCGCGGTCTCGGCACCGCCAGTTGCGGGCCGGACACGCTCCCGCGCTACCGCGTGGGTCCCGGTACCTACGTGCTCGCCTACACGGTGTCGCTCGTCCACGGGGAGTGACCGGCCCCGGTCGGCGGGCCGGTGTTCAGTGGGTCACCTCGGGACCCGCCGACGGGTTCACCGACCAGCCCGGGACTACCTTTCCCGGTCTGCACATCGCCACCACGCAGCCGCCGAACCCTCCGCCCGTCATGCGGGCGCCGAGCACCCCGGGAGTCGCGAGCAGCTCCTCGACGGCGTCGTTCATCCGCGGCGTCGACACCCCGTAGTCGGCATCCAGACTGCGGTGGCTCTCGGTCATGAGGCGTCCTGCACCCCGCCAGTCACCCGCGCGCATCGCATCGGCGAACGCGGTGACCCGCGCGTTCTCCGTCACGACGTGACGTGCGCGTGACCTCACGGTTGCATCCGTGATGCGCGCGGCGTCGGCGGGAGTCGCGTCGCGCAGCGGCCCGATCTCGCGCTCTGCCGCTGCGCACTCCGCAACGCGGTCGGCGTACCCGGAACCCGCGAGCGTGCGGTGCGCGACGAATCTCACGACGAAGCGCACGTCGTCGGGCACGGGAACGTGGGTCACGACGTGAGTGCGGCAGTCGATGAGGGTGGCGTGCCCGGCGCGCGCCGATGCGATGCACAGCTGGTCCATGATTCCCGTGGGGACTCCCGTGGCGCGGTGCTCGGCGCGACGGGTGAGGAGCGCGAGTTCCGTTGCATCGCCCTCGAACCCGAAGGCGAGGGCGCACGCGATCTCGAGCGCCGCGCTCGACGAGAGGCCCGCACCCACGGGGATTGTGGTGGTGACATGCCCGCGGATCGCCCGCACCGCCGTTCCGGCCCCCCGCATCTCGTCGGCCACCGCGGCGGGGTATCGCAGCCATTGGGCGTCACTGGTGTCATCCGAGGTGAGCACCGTCGGGCCGTCGACGGCCTCGTAGGAGAGGGTGGTGAAGCGGTCGATCGCCATGGGCAGCACAAGCCCGCCGCTGTAGTCCGTGTGGTCCCCGATCAGGTTCACGCGTCCGGGAACGACCACTCGGCTCACGCGCCGAACCTACCCCTGCACCCGCGCAACTAGGGTTCCCGCATGGCAGACGGCAACGGCAACCGTGCGGAGTGGGAGAGCAGGTATGCCGGGGCACGCCTGCGCGATGCACATTTCGCCACGATGTCGGGCATCCCGCTCGAGCCCGTCTACGGGCCCGACGACGCGGAGTTCCCCGGCGTGTGGCCCTACACGCGCGGTCCGTACGCGTCGATGTACCGCAGCAAGCTGTGGACGATGCGCATGTTCGCCGGCTTCGGCACGGCGGAGGACACCAACGTGCGGTTCCGCGAGATCATCCGCGCGGGCGGCGACGGGCTCTCCACCGCGTTCGACATGCCGACCCTCCTCGGGCTCGACAGCGACGACCCGATGTCGCTCGGCGAGGTGGGGCGCTGCGGGGTGGCGATCGACTCCCTCGCAGACATGCGCGACCTCTACGCCGGGATCGACCTCGGCTCCATCACCACGTCGATGACGATCAACTCGCCTGCTGCACCGGTGCTCGCGATGTTCGTGGCGCAGGCGGAGGATGCGGGCATCCCGCGTGCCGCACTCGGGGGCACGCTCCAGAACGACATCCTGAAGGAGTACCAGGCGCAGAAGGAGTTCGTGTTCCCGCCGCGCCAGTCGATGCGGCTGGTGCGGGACGTGATCTCGTTCACCGCCGCTGAGATGCCCAAGTGGCACAGCGTGTCGATCAGCGGGTACCACATCCGCGAGGCGGGGAGCACCGCGGCGGAGGAACTCGCGTTCACCCTCGCGAACGGTTTCGCCTACGTGGAACTGGCACGCGAGGCGGGTCTCGCGGTGGACGCGTTCGCACCGCGGCTGTCGTTCTTCTTCAACGCGCACATCGACTTCTTCGAGGAAATCGCCAAGTACCGCGCGGCTCGTCGCATCTGGGCGCGTTGGCTGAAAGAGCGTTACGGGGCGAAGCTCGATCGTTCGATGCAGCTGCGTTTCCACACGCAAACCGCGGGCGTCTCTCTCACCGCACAGCAGCCGGAAATCAACATCGCCCGTACGGCGATCGAGGCACTCGCCGGCGTTCTCGGCGGCACGCAGAGTCTGCACACCAATTCGATGGACGAAGCGCTCGCGCTTCCCACCGAAAAGGCCGCGCGAATCGCCTTGCGTACCCAGCAGGTCATCGCGTACGAAACCAACGTCGCACACGTCGCCGACCCGCTCGGCGGTTCCTGGTACGTCGAGGAACTCACCGACGAGATGGAGCGCCGCGCCGAAGAGATCTTCGCGTATCTCGATGAACTCGGCGGCGGCTCGATCCTCGAAGGTTGTATCCGCGGTATCGAAGAGAACTGGTTCCAGGGCCGCATCGCCGATTCGGCCTACGAACTCGAACGTGCCTTCAACCAAGGTCGCCGCACGATCGTCGGCGTCAACAAGTTCACCGAGGGCAACGAAGACGACAACCTCGAGATCCTTCAGATCACCAACGAAGACGAAGCTCGTCAGTTGAAGCGTCTCGACATCGTGAAGGGCAAGCGCAATCAGGCCGAGGTCGACGCCGTGCTGGCAAAGCTCGCAATTGAGGCCGCCGACCCCGAAATCAATCTGATGCCAACGCTCATCGAGGCCGTGGGCAAGTACGCCACGCTCGGGGAAATCATGAACACGATGGCCGATGTCTTTGGTCGCCACGTCGAGGTGCCCACGATCTGACGCGTTCCCGTCGTCGGGCGGGTCGTGACAACCGAAACACGATTGGGGGAATCGTGCACAACGTCGAAGAGATGCCGTCGCGCATCGCGAAATATCTGTCGAAGGTCGAGCCGTCGTGGAAGAACGTCGAGGTCACTTCGTACGAGGTGATGACGGGTGGCTACAGCCGTCTGCTCGCACGGGCCGAAATACGGCACGCCGGTGGCACCGAAGTCCTGGTTCTGCGCGGTGACCCGCCGAAGGACCGGCAACTCATCGAAACAAGTCGTCGCCAGGAATACGAACTTCTCAGGGTGGTGGGTGATCACGGGGTGCGTACTCCGCGTGCGCTGCACTTCGACGAAACAGGGGAGCATCTGGGCACTCCGACGATCATCCTCGAGTTCTCGAAGTGCCAGTCGTTCATGCCGTACGTCGCCGCCGGCGGATCACTCGACGGATTGGACGTACGCCTCGCCGAGGCAATCGCTTCGTACCAGGCGATCCCGCTCGAGAAGCTCCCTGCTTCGATCGAGCGCCCGGCGAACTGGGACGCGTACATGACGAAGCGCATCGACGGGTGGCGGCAAGCGAGCCATCGCCACGTCGAGTCGTTGCCGATTTTCCACTACGTCGCAGAGTGGCTCGACGCCCACCGTCCGCCCGAGGCCCCTCTCGTTCTCATGCACGGCGACTTCCAGGGTGCCAACGTGATGATCTCGGGCGATGGACACTTCGAAATGATCGACTGGGAGCTCGCCGGAATCGGCGACCCACGCGAAGACATGGGGTACTTCAAGGCGGTTGCCCAGGCGATGCCACCGGATCTTCTCGACGACGCGCGCGTCGAGGCTTTCTGCGCGCGCTACCGAGAACTCACCGGTCTGAACGAGTTGCAGGTGAACCCGGCAACGATCGCGTACTTCCTGGTTCTCGGCGTGGTCGGAACGGTCGAACAGCTGATGCAGGGTGGCGCGAAGTGGGCGATGGGGGAGAACCACCTTTTTACGTCGGTGTTCAACATGTCGTCGGTCCTGTTCGGCCAGAGCATGTGGATGTCGGCATTGTCGCAACTCTCCGAACCGATGAAACAACTTGCAGCCGCGGCGAAAGGCGGAAAGTGATGTTCTCCAAACCGACGACCGAACAGTTGCTCGCGGGTATCGCCGAGCAGCTGCGTACAACGGTGATGGCCGAGATCCAAACCGAGCCGACGAAGATCCTCCTGCAACAGATCGACCAGATCCTCGTGGGATGTTCGCGGCGTGCGGCACACGAGGTTGCCTTCGTTCACGAGGAAGCTGCCCGGGTTGCCGCGGTGACCGGAAAAGACGTCGGAGCACCGGCAAGCCTGCACCTCGACGATGTGGTCGAGTGGTATCACCACGTCAGCACCGTGCTGGCCGACGAGGTTGAGGCGGCGTTCGCTTCGGGTGACCAAACCCGTATCGATGCCGTACGGCGGGTTCTCGAAGAGCGCTCGGCCGTCGAGATGCAGATTCTCGGCGCCCTCGATCTCGTCGGACGGGGTTAGCTACATCCCCAACGGGGTTCCGGTGCCGCGATCGGCTGCACCTTGCCGAAATTTCGCAGCGTCGATCGCCATGTGGTTGGTGACTTCGTCGGCGCGCGTGTACTCGTGGACGCAAACGCGTGCCTTGATTCGCCATTCGCCCGCGCGGCGTTCGTAGGTGTCGAGGTACCGACCCCACCACGTTTCCAGCAACTTCCATCCGCTTTCTTCGCGGAACACGTACGTCACGTTGTAGATCTCGCCGTGGCCCGTGCCGGCTTCTTCGTCGACTTCGATGGCGTGGTTCATGATGCAGTGCATGGTGGCGATGAAACGTTCGTGTGACTGGATGACGCGGTCGCAAAAATCCATCGCATTTCCGACGAAGACTCCGTGATCGTCGGTGCCGTCGGGCCAGTACGCCGACTTCATCAGATCGGCGTCGAGCCTGTCGACACCTCGTGAATAGCGCGCGGCGACCTGTCGGATCTGGTCGTGTGCGGCGAGTTCCGTCACTTTCTGAGTGGCCATCGTTCCCCCTGATTGCTGTTCGCAGTGTAAATCGTCGGGTTAGCGTGAGCGTCATGGAAGAGTCCGTACGCAGGGTGTGGGCAGCGCTCGGACGCGAGTCGACCCGCTTGTCGGGCGTCTCGATCGCGGATCTCTTCGGTGATGCTCACCGCACCGAGCGGTTCACGTTCGTCGCCGCCGATCTTCGGGTCGACCTGTCGCGTCAACGCATCGACGAGCAGGCGATGCGTGTTCTCTTGGAGCTGGTGCGTGCCGGTGAACTCGACGACCGACGCAGCGAAATGTTCTCGGGTGGGAAGCTGAATGCAACCGAGCAGCGTCCGGTCCTTCACGTGGCGCTTCGGGCGCCGTCGAACGACGTCATCATCGTCGACGGACTCAATGTGGTCCCCCTTGTGCACGACACCATCGGGCGCATGGCCCGTCTCGTCGACGAATTGGTGAAGTCGGGTGTCGAAACGGTCGTCAACATCGGGATCGGCGGCAGTGATCTCGGGCCGGCGATGGCCGCACGCGCGCTTGCTCCATTCGCAACGACCGGAATTTCGTCGCGCTTCGTCTCGAACGTCGATCCCGCCGACCTGGCCGATTGCCTCGCTGATCTCGATCCCACCACCACGGCGTTCGTGGTTGCATCGAAAACCTTCACCACGCAGGAGACCATGGCGAACGCGAGCTCTGCCGTCGGCTGGTTGTCCGCGGGTCTCGGCCTCGACAGGGAATCGGTCGTGGCGTCGCGCGTTTTCGCCGTCTCGTCGAATGTCGCTGCGGCGGGAACCTTCGGTGTGCCGGCCGACCACGTGTTGCCCATGTGGGACTGGGTCGGCGGGCGTTTTTCGATCGGTTCGGCAATCGGCTTTTCGCTCATGTGTTCGATCGGCGAGGCGAACTTCAGGGCCATGCTCGCGGGCATGCGGACGATCGACGAACACTTCGTCGACGCACCCTTCGAATCGAATGTCCCGGTGTTGATGGCACTCGTCGAGGTTCTCAACCGCAACGGATTCGGCTACGCGTCCCGGGCGGTCATTCCCTATCTGCAGCAGCTCTCGCGTTTCCCTGCATATCTGCAACAACTCGAGATGGAGAGCAACGGCAAACGCGCGTCGGTCGACGGCGCACCGGTCGAGCTCGCAACGTCGCCAATCGTGTGGGGCGAGCCGGGTACCAACGGCCAGCACGCTTTTTTCCAGTTGCTCCACCAGGGAACCGACATCGTTCCGGTCGACTTCATCGGTGCCCGTAGGTCGACCGCGTCGGGAATCGCCGCGTCCGACATCGAGTCTCAACACGACAAGTTGATGGCCAACCTGTTCGCGCAGGCCTCGGCGCTCGCGTTCGGCGCGCCCGCTGCGGCCGACAATCCAAACGCGCTCGGCGAGCACAGGGCCTTCCCCGGCAACCGTCCGTCGACGACGATTCTTTTCGATGCGCTGACGCCATCGATTCTCGGTCAACTGATTGCACTCTACGAACACAAGACGTTCGTCGAAGGCGTCATATGGAACATCAACAGCTTCGACCAGTGGGGGGTCGAACTGGGCAAGGTTCTCGCAGGTGACGTGCTGCGTCACATGGCAGAACCGCATGCACCAACGAACCTCGACCCCGCCACTCGCGCAGCGGTCGACTGGTACAACTCCTGAGTCGCGCTTATCGCGCGACAACCATCGTCCTGGAGTCGCGCTTATCGCGCGACAACCATCTTCACCGCGTTCCAAGTGGCGGACATGCCCGCGCCGGTGGTGACGCCGGCGTCGACGGTGATGTTCTGGCCGGTGATGTAGCTGCCGCCGTCACTCCAGAGGAACATGACGGTTTCGGCGATGTCGTTGGCGTGTGGCGCCCGCTTGAGCGGTGACATCGAGGCCATACGTTCGGCCGCCTGGTCGACTGCGTCGGGGTCGCCGAGGATGACGTGGGCGGTCATGCCGGTGGGAATCGACCCGGGTGCGATCGAGTTCGAACGGATGCGGTGTCCGGCGAGTTCCGCGGCAGCGCTGCGGGCGAGGCCGATGACTCCGGCCTTTGCCATGGCGTATGCGTGCGGTCCGAGACCACCCATCACAC
>JBEGQL010000007.1:0-46556 GCA_041181005.1 Actinomycetota bacterium | reverse complement strand
CGGTGACCGCCTCGTTGTCTCTGCCGGGGGCTGGGTCACCTACGCGCCGCATGCCGCGGTGCACCCGGTGTCGCTGTGCATCGCGCCCGACACCCGGGTTCCCGACCTTCCCGCGGTCAGCAACAAGGGCCGCGACTCGCTCGCCGGGATGCTCGTCGACGTGTTCGACCGGCTCGACCGGCTCCACGGCCGGCCCCTCCCCTACATGATGTGGCTCAACCAGGCACCGCGGACCGCGCACCGCGACTCAGCCTGGTTCAACATCGAGATCGTCTCGCCGTGGCGCGCGCCGGGCGTGCAGCGCTTTGTGGCCGCTGCCGAGGTGGCGACGTGGGAGTACTTCAACCCGGTGCCCCCGGAGGTCACTGCCGCGGCACTGCGCGCGCTCGCCTAGACGACCGACCGGGCCGGCATGTCGCAGGGATTCAGCCGGCGCCGTTCAGCACGAGCCGGCCGGGGCGCTCCCCGGTGTCGGCACCGTTGCGGCGCGTGATGACCCCGCGCACGACGGTGGCGTCATAGCCCACCGCGTCCTGGAGCAGACGCACTCCGCCCGCGGGCAGGTCGTGCACCGCGTGCGGGGCGAGGAGCCTCAGCTCACCCAGATCGATCACGTTCAGGTCGGCGCGTTTTCCTTCGGCGAGCACCCCGCGGTCATCGAGCCCGTACAGGGCGGCGGGCTGGGAGGTGAGCCTGCGGACCGCATCCTCCAGCCGGAGCCGTTCCCCGCGCGAGCGCCCCTTCACCCAGTGCGAAAGCATGTAGGTGGGTATGGACGCATCACAGATCGCGCCGCAGTGGGCACCGCCGTCGGCGAGCCCGACGACCGCGGCGTCGTCCTTCATCTGCTCGAGCAGTGCGTCGTGGTTGCCGTCGGCATAGTTGAACAGCGGCAGCAGGAGCATCGTGGGATCGTCCGAGGACACGAGGGCGTCATACGCGAGTTCCATGGTGGACACACCGGTGCCGCGGCTGATTGCACCGAGCGAGGTGGAAGGATCGGGCTCGTAGTCGGGCTCCACGTCGCTGCGCAGCACGTAGCACCGCTCCAGCGCCATGATGATCCCCTGCTGGGACAGAAGGCGTGTGCTGTCCGACTCGTCGGGCTGCTCGTCAAGGATCCTGGCGCGGGTTGCGGGGTCGCGCATCGCGCGGATGCGCTCCGCGACCGGGAGGTGCGCGATGGCCTCGTACGAGGGCCGGAGCCTGAACGGGTTGCGCACCTCGAGGCCGAAGAGCACCCCGAACGGCCTGCCCGCCACGAGCGGAACGACCTTTGCGCCCTTCTCGCGCCACTGCGCGGCACGGTCCATCTCCGCGCGCCAACGGCGGGGGTCCTGCGTGTGCTGCAGCACGATGAACGTGGCGGTGAGACCGGTCTCCATCGCCATGACGCCGATCCAGTCGAGCTCGCGTTCGGTCACGTCCTTGTCGTCGTTCGGCGTGATGCCCGCCATCGCAACCTCGAAGATGCGGCCACCGCCCTCCTTCACGGCCTTCGCGATGGCGAACAGCTCGTCGTCGTCGGCGAACGTGCCGGGGACGGGGATTCCGTCGCTCGAGAGATGACCGAGCGTGCGCGAGGTGGTGAACCCGAATGCCCCGGCCTCCATCGCCTCCCTCGCGAGCCGTGCCATGACGGCCACGTCGTCGGGCGACGCCTCGGCGTTCCCTCCGGCCTTCTCGTCGCCCATCACGTACGTTCGCAGCGGGCCGTGCGGCAGCTGCACACCCACGTCCATCGACCAGCGTCCCTTGCGCAGCACGTCCACGTACTCGGGGAAGGACTCCCAGTCCCACGACATGCCCTCGTGCAGTGCGGTGCCGGGAATGTCCTCGACGCCCTCCATCAACCGCACCAGATGGTCCTCGCGGCCGGGACGCACCGGGGCGAAGCCCACGCCGCAGTTGCCGGTGATCACCGTGGTGACGCCGTGCGCCGCTGACGGGTTCAGCTCGGAGTCCCACGTGACCTGGCCGTCGTAGTGGGTGTGCACGTCGACGAAACCGGGGGTCACTATGCGCCCGGAAGCGTCGATCTCCTCGCGGCCCGTGCCCTCGATACGGGGCGCCACCTCCACGATCACGCCGTCGCGCACCGCCACATCGGCCGTGCGGCCGGGCGCACCGGTGCCGTCCACCACTGTCCCGTTGCGGATCACCAGATCGAACATGTCCGTCTCCTTGTCAGTTCCTGCTGAACTCGCGCAGCACACGGCCGGGCCGCGCACCAGTGTTGACACCCTGCTCGGTGACGACCTGCCCGTTCACGAGGGTGGCTGCGTACCCGGTGGCGTTCACGCGGAGCCTGCCCTTGCCGTGCGGGAAATCGTTCACGTACTCCGGGTAGGCGATCTCGAGCCTGTCGGCGGAGAAGACGTTCAGGTCGGCGAACTTCCCGGTCTCCACAGTCCCGCGGTCACGGATGCCGAGGACGTCGGTGGACTCCTTGGTCATCTTCCTGACCGCCTTCTCGAACGGCATGATCCTCTTGTTGCGAACCCAGTGCGCAAGGAAGTGCGTCCCGGCGTCAGCGTCGCAGATCTGCCCCGAGTGGGCGCCGGTGTCGGCCAGGCCGGGCAGGATCCCGTCGATGTTGAAGAAGCCGTCCATCGCCCCCGTGTTGCGGCTGAAGAACCACATGTTGAAGAACTCGCGCCCTTCGCTCTCGATGAGCCGGTTGATCACGACCTCCACGGGGCTGATCCCCTCCCGGCGCGCGAGGTCCCCCACGGAGAGCCCACCGTCCATGTGGTAGTCGGGCACGGCACCGTTGCCGAGCGGGTGCACTAGGTCGGGGTCATACAGGAGCCCCCGGGCGTCTCCCTCCTCGATCAGCTCCGCGCGGACTGCCCCGTCCTTCAGGACCGCGACCTTGTCGGCGAGCGTGGGGAGTGCCATCAGAGCGCGCCACCGCGGACCGCGCACGGGCGGTACCTGGTGGAGACCCATCAACGACCCGCTCGGACGAACCTGTGCGACTCCGGTGATGCGGCCGTGGTTCGCACGGATGTCGGCGATCTGGCCGCCCCAGAAGTCGTTCGCCTGGTTGCCCGACCCGTTCCCGACGCCGGTGGAGAACAGCACGTCGCCGGCGGTCTCGGCCATCGTGCGCAGGAGGTCCATCTCGTGGTCCAGTTTCGTTGCGAAGTCGAGCACCGCCTGGAACACGCCGCCGCCGGAGCGGTTCATGCCCTCTGCCATCGCCACGTACTCCTCGACCGGCGCGTACGTTCCCGGCACCTTGCGGCCGTCCGGAACGGTGTGCAACAGGATGCGCGACGTGGAGAACCCCACGGCGCCGCCGGCGACCGCCTCGGCCATGATGTCGCCCATCCTCGCGAGCTCGTCCTTCGTGGCCACCGCGCCCTCGTCCATCGAGCGCTCGCCCATCACGTGGTAGCGGATTGCGCACTGGCCGACGAGGCCCACGATGTTCAGTGCGGGCTGCATCCTCTGCACGGAGTCGAGGTACTCGGGGTATGTCTGCCAGTCCCACGGGAGTCCGTCGCGGATCGCCTCGCGCGGGATGTCCTCCACGCTCTCCATCAGCTCGGCAAGGTACGGCCGGTCCTGCGGGGCGACCGGGGCGAACGAGACGCCGCAGTTGCCGATGAGCGCGGTGGTGACCCCCTGCCAACTGGCCGAGGTCATGAGCGGGTCCCACCCGACCTGCGCATCCAGGTGCGTGTGCAGGTCGACGAAACCCGGGGTCACCACCTGGCCGGTTGCGTCGATCTCACGCGCGGCGGTCCGGTCCGTCAGGTCACCGACGGCCGTGATCCGGTCCCCGTCGACCGCCACGTCGGCCCGGAACCCGGCGGCACCGGTGCCGTCGACAACTGTGCCGCCACGGATGATGATGTCGTGAGCCATTTTCCCCCGTCCCACTGTTGCGGCACGCCGCCCGCGGTCACACTAGTGAACGGGCAGGTCAGGCATCCTCTGCGACGGGTGCGGCGAACTGCGCCATGTAGAGGCGGTGGTAGGCGCCCTGCGCCGCCAGCAGCTCCTCGTGGCTCCCCTGCTCCACGATCGCACCGTCCTCCATCACGAGGATGACCGATGCGTCCCGGATGGTGGACAGACGGTGGGCGATCACGAAACTGGTGCGTGAGGAGCGGAGGTTGTGCATCGCCCTCTGGATCAGCACCTCGGTGCGCGTGTCCACCGAGCTCGTGGCCTCGTCGAGGATGAGGATGCTCGGGTCGGACAGGAAGGCCCGGGCAATGGTGAGCAGCTGCTTCTCCCCCGTGCTCACGGCGGCCGTCTCCCCGTCGAGCACGGTGTCGTAGCCCTCGGGGAGGGAATGCACGAACCTGTCCACGTACGCGGCCTTCGCGGCGGCGAGCACCTCGTCCCGGGACGCGGTGGGCCGGCCGTACGCGAGGTTGTCGTAGATGGTGCCGTTGAACAGCCACGTGTCCTGGAGCACCATGCCGATGCGGGACCGCAGCTCGCGGCGGGGCATCCCGGCGATGTCGCGGCCGTCGAGGAGGATCGATCCGCCGTCGAGCTCGTAGAAGCGCATGATCAGGTTCACGAGGGTGGTCTTGCCGGCACCGGTCGGTCCCACGATGGCCACCGTGGACCCGGGCTCGGCGACGAACGAGAGGTTGCTGATAAGCGGGCGCTCCGGCAGGTAGGAGAACGAGACATCACGGAACTCGACCCGTCCGCGCACCTCTCCGTCGATCGGTGCGCCGGTGTCGGGGACCTGCTCGTCGGCATCCAGCAGCTCGAAGACACGCTCTGCCGACGCCACACCCGACTGGAGCACGTTGAACATCGAGGCGGTCTGCGTGAGCGGGTGGGTGAACTGTCGCGAGTACTGGATGAACGCCTGCACGTCACCGAGACCCATGGCACCGGATGCGACCCGGAGGCCGCCGACCACGGCGATCGCCACGTAGTTCAGGTTGCCGATGAACATCATCACGGGCTGGATCGAGCCGGAGATGAACTGCGCCGCATCGCTCGCCTCGAAGAGCTCCTCGTTCATGCCGGCGAACCGGGTCTCTGCATCGACCTGGCGACCGTACGCCTTCACCACGGCATGACCGGTGAAGGTCTCCTCGATGAGACCGTTGATGGTGCCGGTGGTTCGCCATTGGTCGATGAAGCGCTTGCGCGAACGGGCCGCGATCTGCTTCATGGTGCCGATGGACAGCGGCACCACGAGGAGAGCGATGAGGGCGAGATGCCATGAGACCGTGAACATCATCACGAGAACACCCGCCATCGTGAGGAGCGACGTGATGAGCTGGCTCAGCGACTGCTGGAGGCTCTGGCTGATGTTGTCGATGTCGTTAGTGACCCTGCTGAGGAGGTCCCCGCGTGCGTGCCGGTCGATGTACGAGAGCGGGAGGCGGTGGATCTTCTCCTCCACCTCGCGGCGCAGACCGTTCATGGTCCGCTGCACCACACCTGCCAGCAGGAACGACTGACCGTACGCGAGTGCATACGACGCCGCGTACACCATCACCGCGACCCACAGGGTGGCATGGAGCGCGCCGAAGTTCACCCTGGAGGGGTCCCGGTAGCGGATGAGTGGCTCGGTGAGCAGGTTGGTGGCGTGACCGAGGATGCGCGGGCCCGACACGACGAGCGCAACGCTCACCACGGCCATCACGAGGGTGAGCGGCACCACAGGGCCCTGTGCCATGAGGAGCCGGGCGAGTCTGCGCGATACATCGCGGAAGTTCTCCGACTTCTCGGTGGGCACTCCCACCGTGTTCCAGCGTCCGCCGCGCATCTCCTGCACCGCGGCACCGGACTTGGTGACGGCCGCGTCGGACTGGGCGGGGGCCGTCCCGGGCGTGGCGCCCGTCGTACCGGCAGATGCCGGACGGTGGCCATTCGTGGTGTTGCTCATCGCGGCGTCACCTCCTCCATGGAGGCCTGCGAGCCGACGATCTCCACGTAGGTCGGGCACGATGTCATCAGTTCGTCATGCGTACCGAGACCCACGGTCTCGCCGTCCTCGAGCACCAGGATGCGGTCGGCGTTGCGGATGGTGGACACACGTTGCGCAACAATCAGCACGACGGAGTCCCTCACCCACGGTGCGAGATCGGCGCGCAGGCGCGCGTCGGTCGCGAGGTCGAGCGCGGAGAACGAGTCGTCGAAGAGATAGATGTCGGGCCGGCGCACGAGGGCACGTGCGATTGCGAGCCTCTGGCGCTGGCCGCCCGATACGTTCGCGCCGCCCTGGGTGACGGGGGCATCAAGGCCGCCCGGCATCGCGCGCACGAAGTCCTCGGCCTGGGCGATCCGCAGCGCCTCCCACATGTCGTCGTCGGTGGCGTCCTCGCGGCCGTGCAACAGGTTGCTGCGGACGGTGCCGGAGAACAGGTACGGCTTCTGCGGGACGAGGCCGACACGCGACCACAGCACCTCGGGCGCGAGGCTGCGCACGTCGGTGCCCCCCACGAGCACCGCACCCTCTGTTGCATCGAAGAGCCTCGGCACGAGGTTGACGAGCGTGGTCTTTCCCGAGCCCGTGCTGCCGATCACCGCAACGGTCTCCCCGGGCTCGCAGCGGAACGTGATGCCCGAGAGCACTGGCTTCTCTGCACCCGGGTAGTTGAACCCGACGGAGCGGAACTCGAGCGCAACCTTCGCGGGAAGAGTGGTCACCGGGTCGGCGGGCGCGACCACGCTCGACTCTGTGGAGAGGACCTCCATGATGCGCTCGGCGCTCACGCTCGCTCTCGGCACGAGGGCGGCCATCCACGTGGCCATCATCACGGCCATCAGGATCTGGGTGAGATAGGTGAGGAACGCAATCAGGGCGCCGATGTTGCGCATCTGACCCGACACGACCTGGTCGGCACCGAACCAGACCACTGCGACACCCGCGATGTTCACGAAGAACGTGACGGTGGGGAACATCAAGGCCTGAAGTCGCCCTCCCCGCAGGGCAGTGGCGGTCAGGGTGTCGTTGCTCGCCCGGAAGCGCTCCCTCTCCTCCGGCTCTCGCACGAAGGCGCGCACCACCCGGATGCCGGTGAGTTGCTCGCGCATCACACCGTTGATGCCGTCGATCTGGTCCTGCATCCGCCGGAAGGTGGGGGTCATGCGCCAGATGATCGAACCCTGGGCGAGGAGCACGAGCGGAATCGTGACGATGAAGATCCATGACAGCCCCGCGTCCTGGCGGACCGCCAGGATCACCCCGCCCACGGCGGTGAACGGTGCCCCGAGGAGCATCGTGCAGGTCATCAGCACGAGCATCTGCACCTGCTGGACGTCATTCGTGATGCGGGTGATGAGGCTCGGCGGACCGAACTGGTTCACCTCGCGGCTGGAATAGCCGGTGACAGTGTGGAAGAGGTCGCGACGGGTGTCGCGTCCGAAGCCCATCGCCGCGTGTGCACCGGCCCGCACGGCCGCCACGGCGAAGGTCACCTGCACGAACGTGCCGAGGAGCATCACCCCGCCCATGCGCCACACGTACCCGGTGTCCCCGAGCGCGACCCCCTTGTTGATGATGTCAGCGTTGAGGGTGGGCAGCCACAGACCGGCGAGCGACTGGATGGCCTGGAAGAGAACGACGAGCCACAGCACGGGGCTGTAGTCCCTCAACTGACGGCGCAACAGGGCAATCAGCATGTCAGGGTCCTGGGGGGCACTCGTTCGACACTACTGGCGCCCGGGGCTGACGGGACGCACGGGAACTAGACGAACCGTGCGGTGTGACGGGTGTCGGGAGGGTCCACGGCCCACACCGGGGCGACGCCCCACTCGTCGCCGTGGACGAGCTCGGACATCGGGGCACGGCGTACCGGCCCGTGCGAACCGACGGGACGGCCGATCGTGACCGCCGCCGCGATGAACACATCCGGGGGGATCGAGAGCAGTTCCTTCAGTTCCCGGTCGACGAGCGCCTGGAACCCGGTGATCACTCCCCCGTACCCGAGCGCGCGTGCGGCGAGGAGCAGGTTCTGAACCGCGGGATACACCGACGCCCCCTCCGTGGGGGTCGGTTCGCGGTAGCGAACAAGACACGGCAGCACGAGCACCGGAACGTTCCCGAGATTCTCCACGTACTCCTCCATGGCACGGGCCATCCGTGCCTTCGGCGAGTCATCTCGCAACCCCGAACCCTCGTCGTATCCGTCGTTCGAGCGCTTGTGTCCCCACACGGAGCGCGCCGCGCGGGCGATCAGCTGCTTCGCCTGCGCCGCGCGCTCGCCCTCGGTGAGGACGACGAAGCGGAACGGCTGCCGGTTCGACCCGCTCGGTGCCCTCGTCGCGGCGAACAGCATGTCTCGCAGAACGTGGTGCGGCACAGGCTCGTCGAGGTAGCGGCGGATGGCCCGCGTGGTTGCCAGCCCCTCCATGAGCCCGACCGTGCCAGGTGCGAACGGGAGGCCTGAAAGATCGTTTTCCATGCGGTCTTTCTAGTTCCGAGGCGAGGGAGTGCGTCGTTACTGTGGTTGCGTGCACGCAGAACTCGGTTTCTACACGCTCGCGGGGGCCCCGAGGTCACCGCGCGACATGCTGGACGAACTCGCACACGCCGAGCGGCTCGGCCTCGGCACCGCGTTCGTCTCGGAGAGGTTCAACACCAAGGAAGCCGGGGCGCTCACCGGCGCGGCCTGTGCCGTGACCTCCTCGCTCGACATCATCACAGCGGCAACGAACCACACCACGCGCCACCCCGTGGTGACTGCATCGTGGGCGAGCACTCTCCATCTCGTCTCGGGCGGCAGGTTCAGCCTGGGGATCGGCCGCGGCATCGAGGCGATGTTCCGGGCGTTCGGGATGCCGATGGCCACGACGGAGTCGATGGAGTCCTTCGCGCTGCTGATGCGCAGACTGTGGAACGGCGAGACGGTTCTCAACCACAGTGACGTGTCGGGCACGTACCCGGTGCTGCGGCTCGACCCCGACTTCAGGCTCGACATACCGCTCTCCATCACCGCATTCGGGCCGCGCACGCTCGACCTCGGGGGACGGGTGTTCGACAACGTGATCCTGCACACGTTCTTCACCGACGAGACCACCGCGCGTGCCGTGGCAACGGTGAAGGGTGCGGCCGAACGGGCGGGGCGTGACCCGTCCACAGTGAGGGTGTGGAGCTGCTTCGCGACTATCGGTGACCACCTGCCCGCGGACGTGCGACTGAAGAAGACCGTCGGCCGGCTCGCCACGTATCTGCAGGCGTACGGCGACTTGATGGTGTCGACCAACAACTGGGACCCCGCGGTGTTGCGGAGGTTCCGCGAGGACCAGTTCGTGCGGGGATTCGCGGGTGCTCTGGATGCGAAGGCGACCACCGCAGAGCTCGAGCACGTTGCGGGTCTCATTCCCGACGAATGGCTGGTCCACTCGGCGCAGGGATCTCCCCCTCAGTGCGCCGCCGCGGTGCGCAACCAGCTCGCACTCGGGTGTGACGGCGTGATCATGCACGGTGCGTCGCCGACCGAATTGGAGCCCATCATCGCGGCCTACGCGGGCTGACGGCTCAGCCGGCCCAGTGCGCCGTGAGAGCATCGGCGGCAGCCACCGGGTTCTCCAGCATCCACCAGTGGCCGACGTCCGCGAGCCTCACCACATCCGCACCGGCTCTCGATGCGACTTCTGCATGCATCGAATCGGTGCCGGCGAAGTGGTCGAGTTCCGCGATCACGACGAGCCCGTTCCCCGGCGACGCCGAGATGAACATCCCGCCGAGCATCGCCATCAGTGGCTGGGCGGCGCTGCGGTACAGCGCGAGGATGCACCGCGCGGTGTCCGCGTCGAGACCGGTGCTCACCTCGCGCGCCACCTCCTCGCCCATCCCGAGCGGCCCGAACACGGAGGCAAACGCTTCTGCCGGCATCGACACGAGACCCTCTGCCGCGGCCTCGCCGACATCGGGTGTCTGCCACGCCTGCGCTGCATCGTGCCAGACGTAGTCGGGGTGCAGCAGACCCGCACAGTCCGCGGCCCATGAGCGCACGCGATGGGGGTCGCGCGCGAGCGCCCCGTAGACGTGTCCCGCCCCCCAGTCGTGCCCCACCAGATCGATCGGTCCGTCGAGGCGACGCAGTTCGGCGAGCAACCAGTTGCTGTACTCGCCCTGAGTCGCTCCCCAACCACGGGGCACGGGCGCACCGAAACCCGGCGGCGAGAGGAGGACGACATCGTCGATGCCGCGGGTCCTGAGTTCCGCCACGAGCGGCCCCCAGATCGCGGATGTCTCGGGGTTGCCGTGCACGAACACCTTCGTCATCGTGCGCCTCAGCCCTTCTTCTTCGACTTCAGGTACTCACGGCTGATGCGCCGGCTCTCCTCGTCGTGCGTCGCGAACACGAGCGCGTCGGCGTCCGAGGTGTTGCGGCCGGTGCCGGCGATCTCCTCGGTGACCGCGTTGACCTGTTGTTTCGTGGTCCGCAGGGCATAGCCGGGCTTGGCCGCGATGGACCCCGCGATCTCGCCGACACGGGCCTGCAGCGTCCCGGCCGGCACTACGTCGTTCAGGAACCCCAGCGCCCTCGCCTCGTCCGGGTGGAACCGCCGGCACGTGAGGACGAGTTCCTTCGTGGCGGCCGGGCCGATCTCGCGCACAAGGCGGGGAATCCCGCCCCACGCGAGCGGGATGCCGAGGTCCACCTCGGGAATGGAGAACACGGCGGTGTCGGCGGCGTAACGAAGATCGCACGATGCTGCGAGCACCAGTCCCCCGCCCACACAGTGCCCGTGGATCGCCGCGATCGTGATGGCGGTCATCCCTGTGACTGCCTCGGCCATGAGGCGACCGAGATCGGCCGTGTCGCGAACGCTCCACTCCGGGTCCGGGGTGGAGAAGTCATCGAGATCGAAACCAGCGCTGAAGGAACGGCCTTCCCCCTGTACCACGACCACACGCACGTCACGCCGAGCATCGAACCACCGTGCGGCCTCGGCGAGCTCGATCAGGGTGCGGCGCGAGAGTGCGTTCAGCCGCTCCGGCCTGGTGAGCGTGAGGGTGCCGAGCGGCCCCTCGACCGTCGTCCTCAGGGTCCCGAAAGTTTCCTCCGGCATGTCGCCTCCCGTGTTGGCTGTGCGGTGTCCGTGCGCGCCCGATGCGTCGGTTGCGCACGCCCACCCATAGTGTCTAGTCGTTCACGGCGCGCCGTGCGGCCGCCCGTCACCGGAGGACACAATGGAACGCGAAGCCTGGATCATCGATGCCGTCCGCTCCCCGCGGGGGAAGGGCAAGGAGAACGGGGCACTCCACAACGTGCACCCGCAACGGATCCTCGCGCAGGTGCTGAACGCCCTCCGCGACCGCAACGGACTCGACACGTCGCTCGTCGACGACGTGGTGATGGGTTGCGGCGCCGGCAGCGGCGATCACTCAATGGACATCGCCCGCATGGCGGCTCTGGACGCCGGCTGGTCGCTCGATGCACCCGGCGTCACGCTCAACCGTTTCTGCGGCTCCGGCCAGCAGGCAGTGAACTTCGCGGCGATGGGCGTTCTCTCGGGCATGCAGGATTGCGTCGTTGCCGGCGGCATCGAGTCCATGTCGCGGCCCTCCCCCATGCACGTCGACGGGTTCACTGCCAACAACGCCCACCTCCGCGCGCAGTTCGACATGGTGCCCCAGGGGATCTCGGCCGACCTGATCGCCACGCTCGAGGGTTTCAGCCGCGAGCAGTGCGACGCACTCGCGGTGGAATCGCAGCGGCGTGCGGCCGAGGCAATCGCCGAGGGACGCTTCGACAACTCCCTTGTGCCGATTCTCCACGACGACGGCACTCTCGCACTCGCGAAGGACGAGCACCCACGGCCCGGCACGACGCTCGCCGACCTCGCCAAGCTCTCCCCCAGCTTCGCCCAGATGGGTGCGTGGAAAAAGGACGCTGACTCACCCTCGGTCGATGAGACCGCACTCAAGGCCTACCCGCAGCTCAGCGCCATCGACCATGTGCACCACGGAGGAAACTCCTCGGGTGTGGTGGACGGCGCCGGCGCGGTGCTGGTTGCATCACCGGATTTCGCGAGGGCGAACGGACTCACCCCGCGGGCACGCATCGTGATGACGGCCGTTGCGGGCACCGAGCCGGTGATCATGCTCACCGCCCCCGGACCGGCCGCAAAACGCGTGGTGGAGAAGGCCGGCATGACCTTCGGCGACATCGACCTGTTCGAGGTGAACGAGGCATTCGCATCGGTGGTGCTCAAGTTCTTCAAGGACACCGGCGTTGACCCCGCGAAGACGAACGTGAACGGCGGCGCGATGGCGCTCGGTCACCCCATCGGTGCCACGGGCTCGATGCTCATCGGCACGCTCCTCGACGAACTTGAGCGGCGCGACCTGCAGACCGGCCTCGTGACGATGTGCACTGGCGGCGGAATGGGCACGGCCACCATCATCGAGCGCATCTAGGCGCCCACCACCACGGACGCCTAATGGCGGTCCGTGAAGTCCACCACCACGGACGCCTAATGGCGGTCCGTGAAGCCATAGCACGCCCGCAGGTTCTCGTCGGTGAGCGCATCGGCGGGCGGGCCCTGCGCGATGAGCCTGTGCGCGAGCAGCAGAACGGTGTCGGCGGGTTCTGCATCAATGAGGTCGTGGGTGGCCATCACCACGCAGTGACCGGCTGCGCGCTCCTCCTCCACCATGCGTGCCACGGCCTTGCGTCCCTGTGCATCGAGCCCGGCAGTGGGTTCGTCGAGGAGCATCACGTCCGCCCGTCGTGCAAGCACCTGCGCGAGATGGACCCTCTGTTGCTGGCCTCCGGAGAGCGCGTGCATCGGCTTGTTGCGGAACTGGCTCACTCCCATGCGCTCCATTGCCTCCTCGACTGCGGTTCGATCGTCGGCCCCGGGCCGGCCGAGCAGGCCGAGCGATGCGAACCGACCCATCCGCACCACATCCACTGCGCGCAGAGGGAGCGTGCCGAGGGACTTCGGGTGCTGCGGAAGGTAGGCAACCGCCGCGGAACGGGAGCCGGGCCACCCGCCGAGCACGCGGCAGTCGCCCGAGACGGGCTCGAGCAGTCCGGCGAGGGTGCGCAGGATCGTGCTCTTGCCCGAACCGTTGGTGCCCATCAATACGACGAGCTCACCCGGTCCGACCGACAGGTTGATGCAATCCACCACCACATGACGGTCGAACCCCACCGCCAGGTCGTCGGCATCGATGAGTGCCATCAGTGGCCGTGCCCTGAGTGTGTGTGTCCCGGGTGAGGGTGGGCGCCGTGCGACGGGTGGGCGGACACGAAGCCGCTCGACCCCCCGCGCAGTAGCAGCGTCACCACGAACAACGCCACTGCCGTGACCACCACCGTCGCGCCGGCAGCGAGGTCGTGGTGGTAGCTGAGCAGAAGTCCGAGCCATGAGCTGACCGAGCCGACCGCGGCCGCGACGAGGATCATCGTGCCGATGCGACGGGTCACGAGGGCCGCCGTGGCCGCAGGGGCGAGCAGCATCCCGAACACGAGAAGAGTGCCGACGGTCTGGAACGAGGCCACCACGGCGAGACCGACGAGCCCAAGCATCGCCGAGTTGTACAGCGACGAACGGAAACCCGAGGTGTCCGCGATGTCGTCGTCCACGCAGAGCAACATGAACGGTCGGCGCAGGAGCGTCACCGTGAGTGCCACGGCAACGGTCGCCGCACCCAGCCACAGAAGGCGCGCCCGGGTGACCCCCAGCACCTCGCCGAACAGCACAGACGCAAGATCCCCCGTGAATGTGTCGGATCTCGAGGTGATGATGACCCCGAGCGAGAGCATGCCCACAAAGAGCAGACCGATCGCCGTGTCCGCCGACAGCCTCGTGCGCTTCTGAACAACCCGGATGCCGCCCATCATCACCACCGCTCCCACGGCGGCACCGCCCACGGTCGACAGGCCCATCAAGGACGCAACGGCGATTCCCGGCAGCACCCCGTGGGCGAGTGCGTCGCCCACGAAGGCCATGCCCCGAAGCACGACGAACGTGCCGATGAACGCACAGAGAACACTCACGAGAACACCTGCGAGGAGTGCATCGCGCAGGAACGCATTCTCGAGGAACGGGGACCACAGGCCGCTCATGCGCGCCCTCTCACGACGTGAGGCCCTTCAGGATCGTGTGGGCCAGTTCCACCACATACGTCTCGTAGGTGTTGTCCGGCGGAAGGGAGTGGACCGCCAGTTCCACCACCTTGATGCCGGTGAGCTCGGAGATCTTCTCCGCCACCGCCGCGGATGATCCCCTCTCCACGAACACCGCGCGGATCTCGCCGGACCTGCCGCGCGACTCTTCCACCCCGTCCACCAACCTCTGCACCTGCGCCGCCGAGGCCTCGGCGGTCGAGGCGAACGACCGTGTGACCACGCCCGCAACCTCACACCCGAACCGTCTCGCGAAGTACGCGAGAGCGTCGTGATCGGTGACCAGCACGCACCCACCCTTCGAGGTGAGCGGCGCGAGGCGGTCTCGCGCAACGGCATCGGCGCGCGCCAGAACCCCGCGCACGCGGGCGACGGCTGCACCCTGGTCGAGCGGCGCGAGGTCGGCGAGCGCGGATGCGATCTCATCAACTGCATCAGAGACTGTGAGCGGGTCCGTGAACACGTGCGGGTCGCCACCCACCACCGGAACGTGGTTGGTGAGAGTGAGAACCGGCACACCGGCACCGACGGCGCGCTCGACCACGTTCTCGACCCCGTGCTCGTAGCCGAGACCAACCTGCACGATGAGCCCTGCACCGTCCAGCACGGCGATGTCGGATGCCGACGGCTCGAAGTCGTGCGGGTCCTTGCTGTCGGGCACCAGCGACCGCACGTCGAACGCGTCCCCCCCGACGAGACGCACGATGGACTGCACCACTGCATTCGTTGCCACCACCACCGGCCGTCGCTGCACAGTTGAACCACCGTCAACGTCTTCCCGTCCCGGTGCACACGAGACCGCGAGCATCGCCATGACGAGCAGAACACCCGTGCGCGTCGCATGGTCTCTGGTTGAACTACGAAATGCCATATGAGAACGATTCTCATTCTTACAGTGTTGACCCTGATCCGCAACCTCGTGCCCCGTCGCGCTCCCTGAAATAGGGTCATTTCATGCCCGGACCGTTCCTTCATCCCTTTGCCAAGCCGACGCGGGAGTCATTCATCACCCTCGTCAGGGGCGAGGGGGCACGGGTCTGGACCGCGGACGGCCGCGAGCTGGTCGACGGCATGGCGAGCCTCTGGTACTGCGCAGTCGGCCACGGCCGACGCGACATGGCCGAGGCCGTGATGGCCCAGATGACGCAACTCGAGGCGTATTCGGCGTTCGACCCGTTCACCACCGGTCCGGCCGACGAGGTCGCGGCCCGGATTGCGGGTCTCTCCCCCGTCGCCGACTCGCGGGTGTTCCTCTGCGGGAGCGGCAGCGAGGCAGTGGACTCAGCCATGAAACTGGCGCGTGTGTCGCACGTGCAGGCGGGCCGACCCGAGCGCACCGTGATCATCAGCCGCACCCGCGGCTACCACGGCACCAACTACGGCGGGACGAGCGCACAGGGCATCGCACCGAACAAGGTCGGGTACGGGACGTTGCTCGAGGACGTGATCCAGGTGGATGCCGACGACATCGAGGTGATGAGCCTCGAGATGGAGCGCCACTCCGGCCGGATGGCGGCCGTGATCGCCGAGCCGGTCCAGGGGGCGGGTGGCGTGTTCCCCGCCGACGACGAGTACCTGAGGTCACTGCGGAGGTTGTGCGACCGCCACGGTGCGTACCTCATTTTCGATGAGGTCATCACCGGGTTCGGTCGGCTCGGTGAGTGGTTCGGCGCGTCGCACTACGGCGTCACCCCCGACATGATCTGTTTCGCGAAGGCCGTGACGAGTGGTTACCAGCCCCTCGGCGGTGTCGTGTGCGGCCGGGCGGTCACGGCCCCCCTCGAGGCCGATCCGGATTTCTTCCTGCGGCACGGCTACACCTACTCAGGGCACGCGAGCGTGTGTGCCGCTGCACTCATGAACATGGACATCATCCGTGACGAGGGTCTGCTCGCAAGGGCAGGTGCGATCGGGGCACGGATCAGCGAAGGTTTGCGGTCGCTCGCGGCCGACGGCACCATCGCGGGCGTGCGCGGCCGCGGCGCGGTGTGGGCCGCCGCACTGCGCCCCGACCAGGACTCAGTCAGGATCCGTGACCGGATGCTCGAGCTCGGCGCGATCACCCGCGCGATCAACGACTGCAACACGTTCTGCCCGCCGCTCGTGATCACCGACGCGGAACTCGACAGGTTGCTCGACACCTTTGCCGCGGCCGCATCGGGTCGCTGAGCCGGTTCCCTCCGCCGGTCAGCGGGGCAGGCGCGTGATCAGGCTGCTGGTGTCGAGGCGGGCGGCTCCGGAGCCCATCAGCTCGCGGTAGTAGCCGAGCACAGTCTCCGTGACGGGGACGGATGATCCGTTCCGTCGGGCCTCCTCGATGACGTAGCCGAGGTCCTTCACCATCCACTCCACCGCGAAACCGAAGTCGAACTTCCCGTCGGCCATCGTGTGGCCGCGGTTCTCCATCTGCCATGACTGCGCGGCGCCCTTGCTGATCACGTCGAGCACTGCGTGCGGGTCGAGACCGGCATTGGAGGCGAACGCGATGCCCTCGCCCAGAGCCTGAACCAGCCCGGCGATGCAGACCTGGTTCACCATCTTGGCGAGCTGCCCCGCACCGGCAGTGCCGAGCCGCACACAGGACCGCGAGTACGACGCAATCACCTCTGCCGCCCTGGCGAACGCCGCCTCGTCGTCAGAGCCGCACATCACGGTGAGGACACCGTTCTCCGCCCCGGCCTGTCCGCCCGAGACGGGCGCGTCGACGAACAGCACGCCTCGCCGTGCGCACTCGGCCGACATCTCCCGCGCGAGTTCGGCCGACGTGGTGGTGTGATCGACCACCACTGCACCCTCCGGGATGCCCTCGAGCACACCGCCCGGACCGGCGACGACCTGACGGACATCGTCATCGTTGCCGACGCACACGAACATGAACTGCCGTCCATGCGCCGCCTCGGCCGCGGTCCTGCACACCGTTCCCGCATGTGACCCTGCCCACGCCTCCCCGCGCGATGCGGTGCGGTTGTGGACGTTGACCTCGTGACCCTTCGCCGCGAGATGCCCGGCCATGGGGAAACCCATCACACCGAGGCCGCAGAAACCCACCCGGGCCATCGGCTACTCGTCGTCTTCGTCGTCGGCCGGGGCCTTCTTGGCTGCCTCGACCTTCTTCTTGGCGCCCTTGGCGGGCTTGAGCACACCCTTCTCGAGGGCGGCATTGAGGAACTTCTCGGCCTCTTCATTCGAGACCTTCAGCGCGGGCGCAATCTCCGAGATGAGGTTCACCCTGGCGCGCTCGTACATGGTTCGCTCGGCAGCCGAGAGCGATGCGTCCCGGTTGCGGGCGGCGAGGTTCCTCACCACCTCTGCGACCTGGTACACGTCGCCGCTCTTCAGCTTTTCCTGGTGGTTCTTGAACCGGCGGGACCAGTTGGACGGCACACGGGGGTCCGCCTTGGAGAGCACCGCCACGAGGTCCTCGAGCTCATCGGGGTTGACCGGCGGGCGCACACCCACTTCGTCGAGCTTCGCCGTGGGGACCCGGAGCGTCATCTCGTTGATGACCGTCTCGAGGATGAGGTACTCCTCCTTCTTCCCGAAGAAGTCGAGCTTCTTGATTCCCTTCACCTTGCATGCGCCGTGCTGCGGGTAGATGACGATGTCATCCTTCTTGAAACTCACGCGCGAAAGTGTAGGTGAGGGGTGACTCAAAGCCACATTCCCGGAGAGTGACGTGCGTTTCCTGCGTGCCCCCGGCAGGAATCGAACCTGCAACCTGCGGATTAGAAGGCCGCTGCTCTATCCAATTGAGCTACGGGAGCGTGAGACCCGATTGTACCGACGGCATCTTGCGGCTCGCGGCGGGCGGACGTTCATCCACCGGCAAGTTGTCTGCGGAGGAAATCGAGCGCCGTGATCACGCTCATCTGGCGCATCTGGTCGCGCGCCGGCGGCATCATCCACGTGGCAGTCACGGTCGAGCCGTCGGGCATGGCGACGGCCGCACACAGGGTGCCCACAGGCCGTCCGTCCTGCTCGTCGGGGCCGGCGACCCCGGTGAGCGAGAGCGCCACATCGCAGCCAAGGACACGCTGCGCGCCGAGGGCCATCTGCACAGCGGCCTCCTCGGACACCACCGGCCCGCGGTCGATGCCGAGCACCCCGAACTTCACGTCGCTCGCATAGCTCACCACTCCGCCGCGGAACACCGCGGAGGATCCCGCCACGCTCGTGAGACGGCCGCCCACCAGACCTCCCGTGACCGACTCCGCGAGACCGAGCGTGAGACCGCGCTCGCGCAGCATCCCCAGCACCACCGATTCCATGGTGTCGTCGTCGATGCCGAACACCACATCGCCCACTTCGGCCCGCACGCGCCCTTCCCATTCCCGGAGAACGTCGAGGGCCGACGCTTCGTCGGGGGCCTTCACCGTGAGGCGCACCTTGATCCCCTCCCACCCGCTCGCGAGGAACGCAAGCGTGGGGTTGCCGAGCCGGTCGAGTTCGGCGATGATGCCGTCGAGCCTCTCGTTCAGCCTCGACTCACTGTCGCCCCACGTGCGCAGCACCCGGCTGCGGATGACCGACCTCTCGCCGCTGCGGGCGAGAAGGTCGGGCAGCACGGCGCGCTCGAACATGTCCTTCATCTCGTGGGGCACGCCGGGCAGTGCATACACGACGCGTTCACCGACGGGGCAGACGAGACCGGGCGCCGTGCCACGGGTCTGGGGTATCACGCCCGCACCGACCGGAACGAGTGCCTGGCGGAGGTTGTTCACGGGCATCTCGCGGTTCCGCCGGGCGAAGATGCCCCGGATGGCCTCCGCAACCTCGTCGTCCTGCACGAGCTCGGCACCCATCAACGATGCGATCGCCTCCCGGGTGAGGTCGTCATGTGTGGGGCCGAGTCCGCCGCACACGATCACCGCGTCGGCGTCGACGAGTGCAACCGACAGCGCATCCTCCATGCGCGCGAGGTTGTCCCCCACCTTCACCTGGAGATGGGACTCGATGCCCGCCGCCGCAAGCTGCTCCCCGAGCCACGACGAGTTCGTGTCCGTGATCTGGCCGAGGAGAAGTTCCGTGCCCACGGCGAGCACGTTGCACCTCACGCTGCGGCACCCGCGACGGTCCTCGAGGCGTGCGCCCACCACGCCGCCACGAGGAGCGCACCCGACAGCGCGATTCCGAGCACCGAGAGCATGTGGTAGCCCACCGCGCGCCGGATGAACCCGGAGGAGAGCCCCGCCGCCCCTCCGCACATGCTCATGAGAAGGTCGGCTGAGCCCTGCACGGTGACACGGTCACGTTCGGACACCGCCTCGAGCAGCATCGACGAGCCGCCGATCAACCCGAAGTTCCATCCGACACCGAGCAACCACAGCGCGGGGAAGATCAGCACCGGTCCGTCGCCACTCAGGGCCGAGGCGACGGCGGCCGCGAGGAGCACGCAGGAGCCGATCAACACGGACGAGACGGTGCCGCGGCGCGCCGTGTGCCGGCCGACGAGCGGGCTGAATGCGTACATGCCCGCGATGTGCAGCGACACGACGTACTGGCTCAGGGTTTCGTGACCGTGGAGCTTCATGTGAACAGGGGTCATCGTCATGATCGCGACCATCACGGCCTGCGACAGCGCCATCGACGCGATTGCGAGCCGGCCTCGTCCCGATGCGAGCACAATCGACATCGCAGCACCGATCGAGGGCAACTTGCCCCCGGAAGGGTTCGCGGTACCGCCGCTCACCACGAGCGGGTCCGGCCGCAACCGGAAGGTGACGTTCGTGAACGCAACGAGCAGCACCGTTGCGGCGAAGAACCACGGCCCGGTGTAGCGGTGCCACCCGAACCAGGACTGACCCGCGGCCTCGGCGGGCGCGATGAGGAGTGGGCCGAACACCGCGCCGAACGTGGATGCGAAGACGATGCGGCTCATCGCCTGGGAACGTTCCTCGGGGACCGCGAGGTCGGTGGCCGCATAGCGCGAGAGCAGGTTCGAGGCCTGGCCGTTGCCGAAGAGGAACAGGCCCAGCAGGAAGACGGCGATCGTCCCCGTCTGGGCACCGACACCGGCGAGAACGGCCCCGCTCGATGCGAGTGCGTACCCCGCCTGCAGACCTGGCCTTCGTCCGCGGCGCATCATGACCCGGGAAAGCACCTGCGACATCACGGCGGTCCCCATGGTGACGGTGGCTGACGCAATCCCGCCCCACGGCGTGGTCTGGCCGAGGATCTCCTGGATCACGAACGCACCGACGGTGACTGCGCTCGACATCGACGCCGCCCCGACCAGCTGGCCCACGGTGAGGGTCCGCAGGGTCCGCCTCTGCAGCGCGGCCCGCTCCGTCGCGTCGAGGGTCATGCTGCACTCCCCTTCGGGTGGCTTGCGTGCCATGCGTACTGCGCCCCGGTCACGAGCGTGAGCGCGACGGATGCCCAGAGAAAGAACAGCCACAGCCACGTTGCGTCACTCGTGGTCAGCGGTGCGATGGCAAAGCCCACCGCGAGCTGCTGGAACAGGGTCTTCCACTTCGCGAGCGTGCTGGCAGGGACGGACACACCCTTTGCGCCGACCACCACCCGGTACACACTCACGAGGATCTCGCGACCGGCGATGATGCTGACTGGGAGCAACCAGAAGATGCCGCGGCTCACGAGCGTGAACATCGCACCGAGAACGAGGATCTTGTCAGCGAGCGGGTCGAGGAACGCGCCGCTGCGAGTGGGGCCGCGCCAGCGGGCGATGCGCCCGTCAACGAGGTCGGACATGCAGAGAAGCACCCACACGATGAAGGCGACCCATGAGCCCCTGCTGTCGCTCGGGAGGATGGCAAAGAGGAACGGCGACGCGAGGACCCTCGTGACCGTGATGGCGTTCGCCCACGTGGCGATCGCCGAGCCCTCCATCCCCATCCCCCTATTCTCCCACCGGTGCCGCACCCGCGGCGATGAGGTCGGGCCCGAGCGATCCTGTGATGGCCACGTCGTGGAACTCGCCGGGAACAAGTGCGGGATCCACGTGGATGATCCCGTCGATCTCGGGCGCCTCACGGTACGACCGTGCCGTCCCGGTGGACTCGACGAGCACGCGCACGTCCGAGCCGACCAGATCGTCGCGCGCGGCGACTGTGATCGCCTCCTGCATCTCCCTCAGCTCGATCAGTCGCTCGTTCATGAGCGACGCGGGCACCCTGTCGGGAAGGGTGAGCGCGTGTGTGCCCTCCTCCGGGCTGAACGCGAAGAATCCGCACCAATCGAGCCGTGCCTCCTCCACGAAGCGGAGCAACTCGTCGTGGTCCTCCTCGGTCTCGCCCGGGTAGCCCACGATGAAGTTGGAGCGGAACACCGCGCCCGGCTCTGCGGCACGGATCTTGCGTATGCGCTCGAGGAACCGCGCACCGTCGCCCCAGCGTCTCATCCGACGCAGGTGCGGCTTGCTCACGTGCTGGAGGGAGAGGTCAAAGTACGGCACGCCGGAATCGAGGATGGCTGACACGAGCGGATCGCCCAGGTCGCTCGGGTAGAGGTACAGGAGCCTCACCCAGTCGACGAGCCCCGCCACCTCGCGCACCAGTGGCACGATGGACCCGGCGCCGAGCTCGTCGGGCCTGTCCTTGCCGAAGCTGGCGAGGTCCTGGGCGACCAGCACCACCTCGCGCACTCCGAGACGTTCGACCTCCTCGAGGATCGATTGCGGGTCACGGCTGCGCTGCGGTCCGCGGAAACCGGGGATCGCACAGAATCCGCAGTTGCGGTCGCACCCCTCCGCGATCTTCACGTATGCCCACGGCGCATGCGAGCGGGGTCTCGGCAGGTTGAGAAGATCGAACGAGGGCACCTCCCCCGACACCGCCACCGGCTTGCGTCCGAGACGAATCGGCACCCCGAACCCGGCGATCTGGTCGGCTTCCGGCACGAGCCCGGCGAGATCGGCGCCGTAGCGCTCCGCCATGCACCCTGTCACCACGAGCCGCGACGAACGTTTGCGCGCGGAGTCGAGCGCACGGATGGTGTCCACCGACTCCTTGCGCGCCTCCTCGATGAAGGCACAGGTGTTCACCACGACCACATCGGCACGTGAGGGGTCGTCGGTCTGTTCGTACCCCTCGGCAAGAAGGGTGCCTGCGACCTTGTCGGAGTCGACGTCGTTCTTCGGGCAGCCGAGCGTCTCGATGTAGAAACGGCGCGCCACGGCAACCGAGACTACTGGTGGTTGAGACGCAGACCCTTGCGCGGCCACTTCATGCGCAGGAGCTGTCCCGTGGAGGACACCGTGATGAAGGCCGTGCCGAAGTCCTCCCCGCCGAAGCAGATGTTCGTCGTGATCCGGTCGTCGGTGGCAACGAAGTCGATCACCTCACCCGACGGGGAGATCACGGTGATGCCGCCGTTGACGAGGGTGGCGACGCACACGTTGCCCTCGCCGTCCACGGCGAGCGAATCGAACAGTTGGTAGCCGTCGAGACCGCAGAGGACGTACGGGACCTCGGGCGAGATCGGTGCGGCCTTGCCAGGGGACTCGATTGCGCGCTGGAACACCCGGCCGGTGTGCGTCTCGGCCCAGTACACGCGGTCTCCTGCCGGCGAGAGCCCGATCCCGTTCGGCGAATCGACGGGGAACACGACCTCCTCGATGTGGGAGCCATCGGCCTTCGCGTAGTAGATGCCGGTCCGGTCAGCGGTGCGATGGTGGCGAATGCCATGGTCGGTGAACCAGAAACCGTCGTGGGCGTCGAACACGATGTCGTTCGGTGCACGCAGCGGGATGTCGCCGCAGTGGGTGTAGAGGTCGGTCACCGCGCCCGTGGAGATGTCGACCTTCTGGATCCGGCCGCCGATGTACTTCGACGGGTCGAACTCGCCGGGGTAGAGCAGGCCGCCGACTTCCATCGGGGTGAACGCCCCTCCGTTGTTGCACATGTAGAGGAACCCGCCGGGGCCCGGGGCGAGACCGTTGGGGAGACCGTTCACCTCGGCGACGGTGGTCTTCGTGCCGTCGGGCGCCACACGGGTGAGCCTGTGACCGAACATCTCGGTGAGGATCACGGAGCCGTCCGGCATCGCGACCGGTCCCTCGGGGAACCGCAGTCCCGTCGTCACCGTTTCGAGCCTCGGATCAGCCATGTCGATCACCCCATCGTGTCGAGTTCCTCCACCGTCATTAGCACGGCACGGGCCTTGGAGCCCTCACTCGGGCCGACGACCCCGCGCTCCTCGAGTTCGTCCATGAGCCGGCCGGCACGTGCGAAGCCCACCTTCAGCTTGCGCTGCAGCAGCGACGTGCTCCCGAGGCCGGACCTCACCACGATCTCCATGGCCTGGCGGAGAAGGTCGGACTCGCTCCCCCCGCCCGAACCACCGAAGAGGTCGCTCTGGCCGCCGGGACCGCCCTCTTCGCCCTCGATGCCACTGACATACACGAGCTCGGGAGCCTGCGCGCGCCAGTGCGCCACCACCTGGCGCACCTCCTCCTCGTCGACCCACGAGCCCTGGATGCGCTGGGGGATGTTGGTGTTGCCGGGCAGGAGCAGCATGTCGCCCTTGCCCACCAGCTTCTCCGCCCCGGGCTGGTCGAGAATGACGCGGCTGTCGGTGAGCGATGACACGGCGAATGCCATCCGGGCGGGGATGTTCGCCTTGATGACGCCGGTGATCACGTTCACGCTCGGGCGCTGCGTGGCGACGATGAGGTGGATGCCCACGGCACGCGCCTTCTGGGCGATGCGCGTGATGCACTCCTCCACGTCGCGGGCGGCGACCATCATGAGGTCGTTCAGCTCGTCGACGACGACCACGATGAACGGGAGGCGCTCGTACGGCGGGAGGTCCTCGCGCGGCTGCACCAGTTCCCCGCGGTCGTGGGCGGCGTTGTAGCCGCCGATGTCGCGGTAGCCGGCCTCGACGAGGAGGTCGTAGCGACGCTCCATCTCCTTCACCGCCCAACCGAGGGCGTTCGCGGCCTTCTTCGGGTTCGTGACGGGCGCCGTGAGCAGGTGCGGGAGCCGCGCGTACTGGCCCATCTCCACCTGCTTGGGGTCGATCAGGATGAGGCGGACCTCGTCGGGTGTGGAGCGCATCAGCAGCGACGTGAGGATCGAGTTGATGCCGCTCGACTTGCCGGCGCCGGTGGCACCTGCGATCAGCAGGTGCGGCGTGCTCGCGAGATTCATGAACACCGCGCGACCGGCAATGTCCTTGCCCACGGCAACCTCGAGCGGGTGCGACGCCGCCTTCGCCTCGGGTGACACCATGAGATCGCCGAGAGACACGAGCTGGCGCGACTCGTTCGGCACCTCAACACCGATCGCGGACTTGCCGGGGATCGGCGCGAGGATTCGTACGTCGGTTGCCGCCATCGAGTACGCGATGTCGCGGGCGAGGCTGGTGACCTTCGCGACCTTCACGCCGAGGCCGAGCTCCAGTTCGAAACGGGTGACGGTGGGGCCCACGGTGCGGTCGAGAAGGCGGGTCTCCACGCCGTGCGACGCGAGAGCATCCTCGAGCAGCTTCCCGCGCTCGTCGACGCGCGCCATGTTCACCTCGTGCACGTCGGTGAGCCCGAGGAGTCCGACCGGGGGAAGGGTCCACTGACCCGGCCGACCGGACGATGCGGCGTTGATCTGGACGTCGTCGGAACGGTGCTTCATGCCCGGCTTCTGGTGGAACTCGGGGGTCTCGGGCGCGGGCGGCTGGCGGCGACGCTGCTTCTTCTCGGGTGCCGGCCCGAAATCGTCGGCGAAGTCGTACAGCTTCGGGCGGCGGCCGGGCGCGCGACGGCCCCGTGCCGGTGTCTCGGGTTCCTCGCCGGAGTCATCAGCGGTGTCGAGGTCGTACATGCCGGGCTGGCGACGGACGGCCTCGTCCCTCTCGTCCCGTGCACGGCGCGCCTCGTCGCGGGCTTCGTTCAGGGTGCCGAGTCGACGGCGCACGATGTCGATGAGTTCGGGCAGCGAGGTGTCGGTGACGAGCATCGTGCCGAGAACCGCGGCCGCGAGCAGAACGACGAGTGCACCCGCCCAGCTCACCGTGTTGCGCAGCGGCTCGCAGATGATCGCACCGAGCCAACCGCCCGCACGCGACATCTCGTCGGCGCCGGCAATCACGGAATCTGCACCGTTCACGAGGTGCAGGAACCCGAGCGCCGAAAGAACGATCACGGCCCACCCGACGGAGAGCCGGATCCGGTGCTCGACGCTGCGTCGCCGGACCATCGCGATGCCGACGGCCGCCACCACGACCGGGAGGGTGAAACGACCGAGCCCGAACAGCCAGCCGAACATGGTGTCGATACCGCGACCGAGCGGGCCGGCGAGACGGGCGTAGATGGACAGGGCCAGGAGCAGACCCAGGCTGACGAGCCCGATGCCCCAGAACTCGACCTCCCTGCCCCGCACCACCGGTGCGAGGCGGGAGTCCTCGACCCCGGACTTCCCGCCCCCGCGGCGGGAGGACGGCCGCCTCGTGCCGGACGGGGGTGTCTTTACCCCTCCACGGCTGCCCGAATCCCGGGAACCGGGGGAAGGCGAACGCGAGCCCTTGGCAGACATGTGGAAAACGGTACTCCCGGGCTGGGAGGAGCGTCGGGATACCCCGCCCGGACTGTTGTCAGCGCGGTCCCCGGCGGAGGAATGTGCTCAGAGGTACACCTCGATGAGACGAGGACCGTGCGCCTTCATCGCGGACGAGAACGCCGCCTCGAACTCCGTGGGTGTGTGCACCCGTGTCGCCTCGACTCCCATGCCCTCGGCGATGCTCACCCAGTTCAGTTCGGGGTTCGACAGGTCGAGCATCGCGCGCGCCTTCTCTCCGCCCTCACCGGCACCCGTCCTCTGCAGCTCGATGTTCAGGATCGCGTACGAACGGTTCGCGAACACCACGGTGGTGACGTCGAGGTTCTCGCGTGCCTGTGTCCACAGCGACTGCACCGTGTACATCGCGCCGCCGTCACCGTGGAGGCACACCACTTTCCTGCCCGGCGCGGCAACCGCCGCACCGGTCGCGACCGGCAGTCCCTGCCCTATGGAACCGCCGGTGAGACCGAGATGATCGTGCGGTGCTGCCGTCGCGAGGGCCACCGCCGAACCGGCGCCGGACGTGCCACCCTCGTCGGAGATGATCGCCCCCTCGGGGAGGTGACGCGCGATGGCACGGCCGACGGCCCATCCGTCGAGACGGTCGCCGACCTCGGTGTCGACATGGTGCTGTGCAACCGCTGGCACCGCACGACCGACCCCCAGCTCTTCGACAAGTGCCTCCAGGGCGCCGACAGTGTCCTGGTGCGCATGCGCGAGATGGAGAACCTCCGTGTGCGGCGCGGCGCCCACGCTCGGCCTGCCGGGATACGCAAAGAAGGTGACGGGCGGCTTCGTGCCGACAAGCACGAGCACATCAAGATCGGCGAGGAACTCGACCAGCTGCTCTGCGAAGTACGGGAGCCGGGCGACGGGCACGAGACCCGCGCCGCGCTGCGTGTGCGGCGCGAACGTGTCGGACATGAGCCGCACGTTGCCCGCCGTTGCGACGCGACCGGCGGCCGTGAGCCCCCGCTCCTTCAGGACCTCGCCGCGCATCAACAGACCGACCCTGCGCCCCGATCTCACCGCATCGGCCACGGCGCCAACCAGCGCACGGTCGAACGGTGCTGGACCCGCCACGGGGAGTGCGGGAGCGGGCACACCGCCCTCGTTCCACGCCACGTCGGCGGGCAGGATCAACGTCGCGATCTGTCCGGGGTGCTGGCGCGCCGCCTGCACTGCACGGGCGCCGTCGGCGCCGACAGATGCCGCGGAGGTCGCCGTGTGCACCCACCCCGACACGGGACGCGCGAAACCCACGATGTCGGACGCCAGTGGTGCGTCGAGATGGAGATGGTGGGTGGCGTGGTCTCCCACGATGTTCACGACCGGCGACGACGCACGTCGAGCGTTGTGAAGATTTGCGAGCCCGTTCGCGAGGCCCGGTCCGAGGTGGAGGAGCGTCGCCGCGGGTTTCCCTGCGATGCGCGCGTAACCGTCGGCCATCCCGGTGACGGCGCCCTCGAACAGGCCGAGCACCGCGCGCATCCCCGGTGTGGTGTCGATCGCGGTGACGAGATGCATCTCGGATGTGCCCGGGTTCGCGAACGTGACCTCCACTCCCGAATCAACGAGCGTGCGGACGAGCCCCTGTGCGCCGTACATCTACTGCCCCCTGTCCCCCGCGGCGACCCTAGGTCTCCATCACCACGGGCACGATCATCGGCCGGCGCTTGGTGCGCTCGTTCACGAACTTGCCTGTCGCACGGCGCACCTCACGCTCGAGAGTGTCGATGTCGCGCACCCCGTCGCGAAGTGCACGCACGAGGGCGGCACGCACGGTGTCCTCGGCCTCGTCGAGAAGGTCGTCGGCCTCCGGCGCGTACACCCAGCCCCGCGTGATGATCTCCGGCCCCGTGATGACCTCGCCGCGGGCTCCGTCGACAGCGGCGATCACCACGACCACGCCCTCCTCGGCGAGCACCCTGCGGTCGCGCAGCACGCCGGTGCCGACATCGCCGACGATTCCGTCGACGAAGAGATAATTCGACGGCACCTTCGAGTGGAACGAGAGGCTCCGGTCATCCAACTGGAGGACGTCCCCGTCCTCGGCGAGGAGCACGTGCGACTCGTCGGTCCCCATCTGCACCGCGAGAGCGGCGTGTGCACGGAGGTGGCGGTACTCACCGTGCACGGGCACGAACCACTCGGGCCTCACTATCGAGTGGTACGTCCTCAGTTCATCGGCCTGCGCGTGGCCCGTGGCGTGCACGTCGGCGACTCCACTGTGGACCACACGGGCACCCGCCCTCATGAGGCCGTCGATGACCCGGTTCACGTTGCCCTCGTTGCCGGGGATCGCGTGGCTGGACAGGATGACGGTGTCGTCCCCGCCGACCTTCAGCCACTTGCTCTCGCCGCGCGACAGCAACGACAGCGCCGACATCGGCTCGCCCTGCGAACCCGTGGAGATCACGCACACCTCGTGCGGGGGAAGCTCCGTGATGCGGTCGGCGTCGATGAACGCCGACGCGGGCACCTTCATCAGCCCGAGGTCGATCGCCAGGCGGACGTTGCGCTGCATGCTGCGGCCGAGCAGTGCGATGCGGCGGTCCTGCTCGAGGGCCGTGTCGATGATCTGTTGCACACGGTGGATGTGGCTGGCGAAGCTGGCCGTGATGATCCGTCGGTCACGGTGGTCATGGAAGAGACCACGCAGGACCGCACCCACGCTCGTCTCGCTCGGGGCGTGGCCCTTCTCCTCGGCGTTCGTGGAGTCGCACATCAGCAGACGGATGCCGACGGTGCTCGACAGCTCCCCGAGACGGGCGAGGTCGGTCCGACGGCCGTCGACCGGCGTGAGGTCGAGCTTGAAGTCCCCGGAGTGCACGATGACGCCCTGCTTCGTGTGGACGATGATCGCGTGTGCGTGCGGCACCGAGTGTGTGACCGGCAGGAACTCCACGTCAAAACCACCGATGTCGAGCCGCTGCCCGTCGGTCACCGCAACGAGACGGGTGCGGTCGAGCAGCCCGGCCTCCTCGATGCGGCCAGCGGCGAGCCCGAGCGTGACGGGTGAGCCGTACACGGGGAACTCGCAGTCGCGCAGCAGGAACTGCAGCCCGCCCACGTGGTCCTCGTGGCCGTGGGTGGCCACGCAGCCCACGATGCGGTGCTTGTTCTCGCGCAGGAACGTGAAGTCGGGCAGGACGAGGTCGATGCCGTGCATGTCGCTGTCAGGGAACATGAGCCCGCAGTCGATGATGAGCAGACGGTCGTCCTGCTCGATCACCATGCAGTTGCGGCCGATGTCGCCGAGACCGCCGAGGAAAAAGATGCGGACGGGATCAGCCATGCGTCACCGAGGGCTCGCCGCGCGCGAACGCTCGAGGTTCGCGTGCACGCGGGCGGCACGTTCGCTGAGCCCGGCCGGCGGCGGACCCATGGGCAACCTGCACTCGCCCACGGCGAATCCGAGATGGTTCATCATCACCTTCGACGGGATCGGGTTCGGGTTGTCGTCCCCCGTCTCGAACGCGTAGCTCTCGAGAAGGATGTCGTTCCATCTCCGGGCGCCCTCGACATCGCCGGACTTGAACGCATCGATCATCTGCTGGTGTTCCGGGGCGCTCCAGTGCGTGGCCACACCGATCACACCGACCCCTCCGTAGGCGAGGAACGCGAGCGTGAGACCGTCGTCGCCGCTGTAGAGCTCGAACCCTGCAGGGACAACTGCCATGAGGTTCGCCGTCTCGGCCGGTGCGCCGGCCGCGTCCTTGAGGGCGCGGATGTTCGGCACCTCGTTCGCGAGCTTCGCGAGAGATGAGGTGGAGATCTTGCGTCCTGTGCGCACGGGGATGTCGTAGACGACGACCGGCAGGTCGGTGGCGGCGGCCATCGCGGAGATGTGCGCGACGAGACCGGCCTGCGACGGTCGGTTGTAGTAGGGCCCGACCGCGAGAATGCCCGCGGCACCGAGCTTCGAGGCCTCCCGGGTGAGGTGCACCGAGTGCGCCGTGTCGTTCGAGCCGGTTCCGGCGATCACCGGGACCGTCACTGCCGCGGCGACTGCCTCCCACAGTTCGAGCTTCTCGGCGTCGGTGAGCGTGGACGACTCGCCCGTGGTGCCCGACACGACAAGACCGTCGTTGCCGTTCTCCTGCAGCCAACGTGCGAGACGGACCGCCTCGTCGATGTTCAGTGCGCCGTTCGCGTCGAACGGCGTGATCATCGCGGTGAGGACCTGCCCGAACAACGCCATGTGGAGAGTATTGCCGACCGGCGCGCGGGCGCCGCTACGCAATCAGCCGGGCTGACCCGGGGCCGCGACGTCCTTGCCGAGCTCGAACGAGAGGTACTCCTCGCCCGTGTCCTGCCAGTCCTCGAACTGGATCACCCCGAGCTCCTCGAACTTGCGGCGCAGCCAAGCATCGTTGCGGTCGAGAATGCCGAGCTTCTTGCAGTTCGGGACGATCTTCGAGAACAGCATCTGCTGGAACATCTGGCGCGAGGGATCGGCGAGGGTGATCGGGGCGATCTCCTTCACGTTCACGCCCATGCGGTCCCACACCTCCTGCTGGAGGAAACGGTCGCGCATGCGCACGCTCGCCTCGAACGCGAACTCCTGGCGGTCCTTGATCTCGGCGTCCGACATCTCGCCGTACACCTCCTGGAGACTCAGCACACCGAAGGCGACGTGCCGTGCCTCGTCGCTCATGACATAGCGCAGCAGCTTCTTCAGGAGCGGCTCGTTCGTGAGCTGGTGGAGGAAACCGAACGCCGCGAGGGCGAGGCCCTCCACCATGATCTGCATGCCGAGGTAGGTCATGTCCCAGCGGCTGTCGCGAATGATGTCGTCGAGCAGCTCGCGGAGGTGGGCGTTCACCTGGTACTCGCCGCCCATCTTCTCCTCGAGGTACCGCGCGAACACCTCGACGTGGCGCGCCTCGTCGACGACCTGCGTGGCCGCATACAGCTTGGCGTCGTACCACGGCACCGTCTCCACGATCTTCGCGGTGCAGATGAGCGCACCCTGCTCGCCGTGGAGGAACTGGCTGAGCGTCCAGTTGCGCCCCTCGATGCCGAACTGCAGCCACTCCTTGTCGCCCCACGAATCGAGCTGTGTCCCCGCGTACAGGCTGGGGTCGATGCCGGGCCCGAGGAGCTCCATGTCCTGGCCCACGACCTTCTCCACGTCGACGTCGATGTCCCACTCAAGGTCCGTGGAACCGTTCCACTGGCCGGTCTTTGCCTTCTCGTAGAGCTTGCGCAGACCCGGACGAGCGAGCGAGTAGTCCCAGGTGAAGATGGAGTCGGCGTTGTTCTTCACGACGTGCTCCACCTCGTCGACGTCGGTGTTGCTCACCGCGAGGATCGCCTCGATGTCGTTCAGTTCGTCGCGGTCGATCATCTCGCGGTTTGACTTCTCTGTGAGGCTCATGGTGTCTCCGTCTCGTTGTATGTGTGTTGTGAGGACGTTCGGTCAGTCGGTCGCGGCGCCAGTCGCCACGAGGAGATGCAGGCGCACGAAACGAGCAGCCGAGTCGCGCCGGGTGAAGTCGAACACCCTCGACGGCGACAGGTGGTAGGAGATGACGAGTCGAGCCAGCACGTCGATGATCTCCCTCGTGCGCTCGGCGGGGATGAACCGGGCGGCATACGGCTCGAGGAACCGGAACGCCACCCGGATGATGCGGTCGACGCCCTCGAACGTGAGGTCACCGAGCGCAAGGCCCGGCTCCGTGGCGAGCGACACCGCCAGATGCGCATCGTCGCGCAGGGCCCGCGACGCCGCAACGATCACCCGCACGAGCAGCTCCTCGAGAGAGTCGGCACCTTCGACCTCGCTGCGGATGCCGTCGAAGAACTCGTTCAGTGACCCTTCCCGCACCGCGCCGAAGAGCACGTCGCGGCCGCCGGGGAACAGTCGGTAGAGGGTGGCTCTCGAGATGCCCGCCTCCCGGCAGATGTCGTCCATGGTCACGCGGGAGCGGCCGAGGCGCTGCATGCATGACCTTGCGGCGGCCACCACAGCCGCTTCCGCATCAGTTGCGCCGGAGGTCTCGGTCGCGCCCGCAACCGCGGTGTCCATCGTCTCGAGTGCCCCCGCCATGGGCGAGACGGTACGCCCCCGTCTGTCTCACGGTCAAGGTTTCCTGGTCATCTTGAATGCCGACCTTTGTGGTCGGGATTTGTTCGGAGTAGATTCCTTCCGTCCTCGAACCCCGGGGACGTCGCCATTGCGACCGACCAACACCCCCGTACCTCTCCAGGAGACCCCACATGCGTCGTTTGTCCCTTTCCCTGCTGGCTGTTGCCTCGCTCGGCCTTGCTGGCTGTGGCAGCAGTTCTGATTCCGCCGACACAACCGCGGCCGCAGCGGCGTCCGGCTCGGGCAACGCATGCACCGCCGGCAAGACGCTCACCGACGGCAAGCTCACCATCGCGACCGGCAACCCCGCCTACTCGCCGTGGGTGGAGAACGACAAGCCGGAGTCAAAGGAGGGCTTCGAGGCAGCAGTGGCGTACGCCGTGGCCGGTCAGCTCGGGTACTCGGACGAGAACGTGGCTTGGGTGCGAACCGACTTCGATGCCGCGATCCAGCCCGGCGCCAAGAACTTCGACTTCAACCTCCAGCAGTTCTCGATCACCGAGGAGCGCAAGCAGACCGTCGACTTCAGCGATCCGTACTACACAACCAACCAGGCGGTTGTCGGACTGAACGGCTCCGCCGCGGCCGGCGCGACCACGGTTGCCGACCTGAAGGACGTGAAGTTCGGTGCCCAGGCCGGCACAACGAGCCTCGAGTTCATCAAGACCGTGATCCAGCCCACCGCCGAGCCGTTCGTGTACGACGACAACGCGGGCGCGAAGGCAGCGCTCGAGGCCAAGCAGATCGACGCGATCGTCGTTGACCTCCCCACCGCGTTCTACATCGCGGCGGTGGAACTCGAGGGTGCAAGCGTGATCGGGCAGTTCCCGGCGCAGGACGGCGCGGGCTCCGACCAGTTCGGTCTCGTGTTCGACAAGGGCAACGCACTCGTGTCGTGCGTGAACGAGGCCCTGGCCGCACTGACGTCCGACGGGACGCTTGCCGGCCTGGTGCAGACCTGGCTCGCCGACAAGACGAACGCCCCGGTGATCGCGCTCTCGTAGCGCGACCCGACGGCAGCCATGAGTGACTCCGCCTCGCGGCGCGCCCTGCACGAACGGGCACGACGCAGGCGGAGTCTTCTCGTTGCTGCGCTCAGCTCGGCGGTGCTCGTCGCCGCACTGGTCGCACTCGTCCCGCGCATGCCGCGATGGGACAGGGTGCGCGAGTCATTCTTCAACGGGGAGAGGTTCCGCGACTCGCTCCCCCGCCTGCTCGATGCCTTCTGGCTCGACGTGCGGATCTTCCTCTGGACCATCCCGTTCATCGTGGCCGTGGCCCTGCTCGTGGCGGTGACGCGAAACAGCCGGTCCCCGGTTCTCTTCCCGCTGCGGGTGCTCGCGGTTGCCTACACCGACATCATGCGCGGCGTCCCCGTGATCCTGTGGATCTACCTGATCGGGTTCGGTGTTCCCGGGCTCGGCATGGACCGGCCGTGGAACAGCCCGCTCATCTGGGGTTCCGTGGCGCTCGTGCTCACGTATGCCGCGTACGTGAGCGAGGTGTTCAGGGCGGGCATCGAGAGCGTGCACGAGTCGCAGCGCGCCGCCGCGCGCTCGCTCGGTCTCGGCACCGCCCAGACGATGAGGTTCGTTGTGCTGCCACAGGCCGTGAGACGGGTCGTGCCGCCACTCATGAATGACCTCGTGTCGCTCCAGAAGGACGTCGCCCTCGTGTCACTCATCGGCCCGATCGAGATACTGCGCCAGGCCGGCGTGGACAAGGCCAAGTTCGCGAACTTCACCCCGTACATCGCAGCCGCAGTGGTCTTCCTCGCCGTCACGGTCCCGCTGACACGGCTCACCGACTGGCTTGTCGCACGCGAACGGCGCCGCACCACCGGAACGAGGGTGCAATGAACAAGATCTCGCTGCGCGGCGTCACCAAGCGGTTCGGTGACCACACTGTCCTCGACAGGGTGGACCTCGACGTGGAGCAGGGCCAGTGCGTGGCGCTGATCGGCCCGTCCGGGTCGGGCAAGTCCACGCTGCTCCGGTGCATCAACCTGCTCGAACCGGTGGACGACGGAGCGGTACTCATAGACGGGATCGACGTGAGCGACCCGGGGCACGACGCGAACTCCGTGAGACGACGGGTGGGCATGGTGTTCCAGAGCTTCAATCTCTTCCCGCACATGACCGTGGCGGAGAACGTCACGCTCGCACCCGTGCGCGTGCTCGGCACGGACAGGGCGGCCGCCCGCGCACGTGCCGAGGAACTGCTGGCGAGGTTCGGTCTCGTCGACAAGTCGGGCTCCTACCCCGACCGTCTCTCGGGCGGTCAGCAGCAGCGCGTCGCCATCATCCGGTCTCTCGCGATGGAACCGGAGGTTCTGCTTCTCGACGAGATCACGAGCGCGCTCGACCCCGAGCTCGTCGGCGAGGTGCTCGACGTCGTGCGCGGCCTCAAGGCCGACGGGATGACGCTCGTCATCGCCACCCACGAAATGGGCTTCGCCCGGGACTCGAGCGACCTCGTGTGCGTCCTCGACGGGGGCCGGATCATCGAGCAGGGTGACCCGCGCACGGTGCTCTCGTCCCCCGCCACCGAGCGTGCGCGACAGTTCCTCCAGCGCATTGTCGACGCCGGCCGGCTCTGATCACCCCTTGCGGGCGTACGTTTCCCTCGTCAGGACCCCTTCAGGCGACGTGAACTCGAACGCCACCGAGTCCGGCCCGACCACGTAGGACACCGAACCCTCCCTGCCGTCCACCGAGTAGGTCAGCACGTACGCGCCCGAAGACCGCGAGGTGAACGACGTGATGCTGGCACCGCGCAACGGTTCGCCCGCCGGTCGGAAAGGTGAGGTGCGCGGCTGAGGTTCGATCTGGTCGCCCGACACCGTGACGACGCCGTGCAACCCGCCGTTCACGTAGGGATACGTGTGGGTGGCGTGGTAGTGGTAACCGAGCCTGCCGTGGTCGTGCCCGTTGAGTCCATCGAGACCCGACACCCGCGAACCATCCGGCTCCGTCACGCCGAACAACGGGTACCCGTCGAGCGCCCACGCGATCGGCTTGTCGGCCCCGACCTCACCGGAGAGGTGCAGCGGCGCCACGTGATAGTGGTAGTCGTCGGCCCGACCGCAGTGACCGCCCCACTCGTCGAGTTCGCCGGCGAGGTACGCATCATCCCCGCGGTTGTTCAGGGCGTTGAAGATCGGGACCCCGTTGGCAGCGAGGGCAATGGCACCGCGGTAGAGCGACGTCCGCGCCGACACGGGGTTGGCCGCGGGTACGGCACGCACCGGGATCCGCCACGCGTTCGCACCGCTGTACGGCTGGGCAACCGGCACCTGTTGCTGCCAACTGGTTATCCCCCTCATCATCCCGTGCGCAGGGAGTCCGTTCGACTCGACGAGCCACCAACTGCCCTCCTGCATGACCTTCACGGTGGAGGCGAACTCGTCGAACCCGGAAGGCATGGCAGATCCCACGGGCCCAGGGACTGTCGTTGTCGGGGTGGTCGTTCCCGCCGGTCGCTGTGCGGTCGAACCGGAGCCAGCCGACGAGGTCGAGGTGCTGCCCGCAGTTCCCACCGTGGTGGACGCCCCGACGGCCGGATCCGATGTCGTGGAGGAGCCGAATACGCCGCCGCCTCCGCGTCCGCACGCAGCCAGGAGCGCCGCCCCGAGCCCGAGTCCGCCGGCGCGGAGGAGCGTACGCCGGGACACCGCGGCGACAACCACGTGACCGTGCTCGTGGTGTTCCCGCGAGACCCCGTGCGCACGGGACTCAGCCCTGCTCCCGTCACCGCACATTGCGCCTACTCATGGCTCTCCGCGCAACGTACCCGTGCTGGGTGAGAGAACGGTAAGAGTCAGGCGTCGGGGAGCTTGTGGTCGGCGAACTGCTCGCGCAGGGTCTTCTTCGAGAACTTGCCGACAGATGTCTTCGGCACCTCGGGGATGAACACCACGTCGTCGGGCAGCTGCCACTTGGCCAGCCTCGGCATCAGGTGCTCGACGACCTCGTCCTTGGTGAGCGTCTCGCCGGGCTTCACCACCACGCACGCGAGCGGCCTCTCCGACCACTTGGGGTGCGGCACGCCGATCACGGCGGCCTCGGCAATCTTCGGGTGCGACATCAGCTCGTTCTCGACGTCGACCGACGAGATCCACTCGCCGCCCGACTTGATCAGATCCTTCGTGCGGTCGACCAGGCGGATGCGGCCCTTCGGGTCGACCACAGCCACGTCCCCGGTGCGCAGCCACCCGTCCGGCGTGAAGCTCTCGCGCGAGCGGGGGTCGTTGTAGTAGTCGGCTGCGATCCACGCACCGGCCACCTGCAGCTCTCCGCTCGTCTCGCCGTCCCATGGCTGCGGGTTCACGGTGTCGGGCTCGACCACGCGCATCTCCACGCCGAACGCCACGAGTCCGACGGTCGTGCGCAGTTCCGCCTGCTCCTCCTGCGGGAGGCCGCGGTCGGCGCGAGAGAGCGTGCACACGGCGGCGATGGGGCTCGTCTCGGTCATGCCCCATGCCTGCAGGATCGGCAGGCCGGTCTGGGCGCGGTATGCCTCACTGAGCGCCTTCGGCACCGCGGATCCGCCGCACGGAATCGCACGCAGCGACGAGGTGTCCTTGCCCTTCAGCTCGGGCAGCACCGCCATCCAGATCGTCGGCACGCCGGCTGCCACCGTGACCTTCTGCTCCACCACGAGCTTGGCCACCGCTGGACCGCTGAGGTCGGGGCCCGGCATCACGAGATCCGCACCCGAGGCCACGGCGGCGTGGGCGAGCCCCCACGCGTTCGCGTGGAACATCGGCACCACCGGGAGGATCACGTCGGACTCGCACGCGGCGAGGGAATCGACGATCATCGCACCCATCGTGTGCAGGTACGTGCTGCGGTGCGAGTACACGACGCCCTTCGGATTGCCCGTGGTGCCGGAGGTGTAGCACATGCTCGCAGCCCTGTTCTCGTCGTCGATCACCGGCCACTGCGCGGGTGCAGACGACCGCACGAGATCCTCGTAGTCGTGCACGGCGATGCCGGGAACCGACGCCGGTGCGGAACCCTTGCCGTCGTTCATGAACACGAGGTGACGCACGGTGGTGAACGTGGGCACCAGCGGCTCGAGAAGCGCCCACAGGGAGGTGTCGCAGAAGATCACCTCGTCCTCGGCGTGGTTCACGATGTAGGTGAGCTGCTCGGGGAAGAGCCGGATGTTCAGGGTGTGGAGCACGCGTCCGCTGCACGGGGCCGCGAAGTACAGCTCGAGGTGGCGGGACGTGTTCCACGCGAAGGTTGCGACCCGTCCGGTGGACGAGATCCCGAGCGTGTCGAGAGCTGTCGCGATGCGGCGCGTGCGGTCGGCCCACTCTCCGTACGTCACGCGCTCGAGGCCGGTGGCCGTGGCAGTGGTGACGGTCTTGTCGCGGTGGTACTTCTCGGCCCGGTCGAAGATGTAGTTCACCGTGAGCTGGGTCGGCTGCATCAAGCCCTTCATGGTCTCCCCCGTCGTGGTCCGCGCGGCGGTCCCGCGCACCCACGGAACGGTAGCAACGCACGGGGCGGACCCGGAAAGTGCGCCGTCCACGCTAGGTTCGGGCGCCGTGCGACGCGCCGCCATCGTCTTCACGACGTTCCTCTTCGTGATCGGCACCATCGGAACCAACATCGGACCGGCGCTCGTCGACGAACGGCCCCTCCTCGTCCTCTCGCTCAGTTCGCGCAACCGGAACCTCCTCGGGTCGATCCCGTACGTGGACGCGTTCACCTTCTTCTCTGTCGGCTTCGTCCGTCTGCTCGCCGCCGCGGTGGCGCTCTTCTTCGTCGGCCGCTGGTACGGCGAGCGAGCGCTCCTGTGGACCGAGGCACAGGTCGGCGAGATGCCGCGGATCTACCGTGCAACCGAACGCATCACGAGGAGGGTCGGCTGGCTTGCCGTGTTGCTGATGCCCGGGTCCAACATCGTGTGCCTGCTCGTCGGCCACCTCAGGATGGCGCCGCCGCGCTTCCTCGCGCTCGCCGTGTCGGGAATAGCCACCCGGCTGGTCGTGTTGTGGTTCGGAGGCAAGCAAGTGGAGGACCAGATCCAGACCGTGGTGGACTGGATCAACGGCTACCAGTGGTGGTTGGTCGGTGGGCTCTTCGCGATCACGCTCTTCCAGAGCGCCAGGCGACGGTCGCCGGGCGCCCCGGAAGACACAGTCGACAACGAAACAGTCGGCAACGAATAGGTCCGGTCCGACAAGGAGCCGGCCAGGAAGAGGGAGACATCCACATGGCACAGACAGCATTCGGCGGCAACCCCGTCAACACCGTGGGGGACCTCCCCGCGCCGGGCGCACAGCTGCCCTCGTACACGCTCACCGGCGCCAACCTCGCCGACTTCGACCATTCTGCACTCGCGGGCAAGCGCGTCGTGTTCAACATCTTCCCGAGCGTCGACACCCCGGTGTGCGCGAACAGCGTGCGCAGGTTCAACGAACTCGCAAACTCGCTCGACAACACGGTGGTTGTGTGCGTGTCGGCCGACCTGCCGTTCGCCCAGGGCCGCTTCTGCGGTTCCGAGGGTCTCTCCAACGTGCAGAACGCGTCGTCGTTCCGCACCGACTTCGGCCGCTCCTTCGGGGTGGGCATGAACGAGGGTGCGTTCGCCGGCCTTCTCGCGCGCGCCGTGGTGGTTGCCGACGAGAGCGGCAAGGTGCTCCACACCGAGCTCGTCCCCGAGATCGGCCAGGAGCCCGACTACGCCGCAGCAATCGCCGCGCTCTCCTGAGCGGGCGCGGTCCCGCCCGCGCTAGAGAAGCGAGTCGATCCCGAGTGTGAGTCGCTGCGGCAGGGAAGCAACGTTCCTGCACGCGAGCACCACCCCCGGCATGAACGACGCACGGTCGTTCGAGTCGTGACGGATCACGAGTGTCTGGCCGGCCGTGCCGAGGATGACCTCCTGGCTCGCGGTCATGCCCACCATCCGCACTCCGTGAACGTGGATGCCACCGGGACCGACACCGCCGCGCGCGCCGGGCACTACCTCGTGCTTGGTGGGGTCGGCGGCCCATTCCGACGACGCCGCGGCCATCCGCTGGGCGGTGGCCATTGCGGTGCCGCTCGGGGCATCGGCCTTGGCGTTGTGGTGGAACTCGATGATCTCGGCGGTCTCGAACCACGGGGCCGCCTGCTCGGCGAACCTCATCATCAGCACGGCACCGATCGCGAAGTTCGCGGCCACGAGGCAGTTGCTGCCCGTGAACGCCGCACGGAAGGAATCGATGTCGGCGTCGGAGAACCCTGTGGTGCCGACGACCGCGTGCATTCCGTGCAGGGCGAGCCACGGGAGAGTGTCGCGCGCCGCCGCTGCGACGGTGAAGTCGACCACAACCTCGGCACCTGCCTCTGCAAGTGCGCGGAGCTCGCGCGCGACCGTGATGCCGTGGACCGTGATGCCGTGGTTCGGGCCGCCGGCCGCCGTGTCGACGGCGGCGACGAGCTCGAGCCCTTCTGCGGCGTGAACGGCATCGCACACCGTGGCGCCCATGCGCCCGGCAGCACCGACCACACCGACGCGGATCACAGCACACCCACAGGGGTCATGTCGTCACCGTAGTCGGCGACGTGTTCAGCGACGGCGGCGGTTGCGGTCGCCCCTGTCGCCGCGGTCGCGGTCATCGCCGCCCGCACGGCCACCGGGACCGAGGTCGCCGAGCTCGCCGGCAATCTCGTTGTCGAACTCATCCTCGAACGAGACCTCGACGATCCCGTCCGACGACCCGCGCTCGCGGCGACCGCCGTCACGGTCATTGCGGTCACGTCCGTCACGGTCACGGCCACCGCGGTCACGGTCCCGGCCACCACGGTCACGGTCCCGGCCACCGCGGTCGCGGTCCCGGCCACCACGGTCACGGTCACCACGGTCACGGTCACCACGGTCACCACGGTCGCTGCGCTCGCGGCGCTCGCCGGTGTGCTCCACGTTCTCGTAGCCCTCGCCCACGGGAGTGAGACTGACCTTGCCCTTGTCATCGATGTCGTCGACTCGCACCTCGATCTCCTGGCCGAGCTCCAGCACGTCCTCCACGTTGTTCACACGCTGGCCCTTGCCGAGCTTGCTGATGTGGACGAGGCCGTCGCGGCCGGGGAGGATGTTCACGAACGCACCGAACTTCGTGATGCTCACCACGCGGCCGTTGTATGTGGCGCCGAGCTCCGCCGTGGGCGGGTCGACGATGGCGAGGATGCGCGAGCGCGCCTCCTCCACCTTCGCGTTGTCGGGCGAACCGATGGTGACGATTCCCACCGCGCCGTCGTCGCTCACCGCAATGTCCGCACCTGTCTCCTGCTGGATGGTGTTGATGACCTTGCCCTTCGGTCCGATGACCTCGCCGACCTTGTCGAGCGGGATGGTGAAGGACACGATCTTCGGCGCGGTCGCCGCCACCTCGGGGCGCGGGGCGGAGAGCGCCGTGCCCATGTTGTCGAGGATGGCCAGGCGAGCGTCACGGGCCTGCTGGAGCGCGGCCGCGAGGACGTCGGCGGGGATGCCGTCGATCTTCGTGTCGAGCTGGAGCGCGGTCACGGCGTCGGACGTGCCGGCCACCTTGAAGTCCATGTCACCGAAGGCGTCCTCGGCACCGAGGATGTCGGTGAGGGTGAGGTACTTGCCCTCGGCGTAGATGAGACCCATCGCGATGCCGGCGACGGGCGCCTTGATCGGCACGCCGGCGTCCATCAGCGAGAGGCTGCTCGAGCACACCGACGCCATCGAGGTGGAGCCGTTTGACGACATCACCTCGGACACGAGGCGGATGGCGTAGGCGAACTCCTCCTGGCTCGGCACCACCGGCAGCAGGGCGCGCTCGGCGAGCGCGCCGTGGCCGATCTCGCGGCGCTTGGGCGAACCCACGCGGCCGGTCTCGCCGTTGGCCCACGGAGCCATGTTGTAGTGGTGGATGTAGCGCTTCTCGGAATCGGGGCCGAGGGTGTCGAGCATCTGGTTCATGCGCGGCATGGCGAGCGTGCAGACGTTCATCACCTGGGTCTCGCCGCGCTGGAACAGGCCCGTTCCGTGCGCAGTCGGCAGGATGCCCACTTCGGACGAGACCGGACGGAGGTCCTTCGGACCGCGGCCGTCGATGCGCACGCCCTCCTCAACAACGCGCTTGCGCACGAGCTTCTTGGTGAGGCTTCGCACGGCCTCCTTCACCGCCTTCTCCTGGCCGGCGAACTGTCCGCCGTCACCGCAGAGCTCGCGGACGGTCTCGTCGGCGGCGGCGTCGGTTGCGGCGTTGCGGTCGGCCTTCAGCGCGATCGTGACGGCGTGGGCCAGCTTCGGTGTGGCGACGCGCTCCACGGCGGCGAACACCTCGGGGGTGTAGTCGAGCACGGGCGTGTACTCGAGCGGGGCGATCGGTCCCTTCGTGGCGATGACCGAGGCGACGAGACGGCGCTGCATCGCGATGGATTCCTTGATCCACGTCTTCGATGCCTCGAGGCCCTCGGCGATGACGGACTCGTTCACCTTCGGGGCGCCGCTCGCGTAGTAATCGAACGACTTCTCGGAACCGCCGGCCTCCACCATCATGATGGCGACATCACCGTTGTCGAGCTCGCGTCCGGCGACCACGATCTCGAAGGTGCCGTCCTCGCCCTCCTGGTAAGTGGGGTGCGGGATCCACTTGCCGTCCTGCGAGTAGGCGAGGCGCACCGCGCCGATCGGCCCCTCGAACGGGATGCCCGACACCATGAACGCGGCCGATGCCGCGTTGATCGAGATGACGTCGTGCGGGTTCTCCATGTCGACGCCGAGGATCGTGAGCACGACCTGGGTCTCGTTGCGGTAGCCGTCGGGGAATGCCGGGCGCAACGGGCGGTCGGTGAGGCGGCAGGTCAGGATCGCCTGTTCGCTCGGGCGGCCCTCACGGCGGAAGAACGCACCGGGGATCTTCCCGGCCGCGTATGCGCGCTCCTCGACATCGACGGTGAGCGGGAAGAAGTCGATGCCGTCACGCACAGTGCGTGCGGCGTTTGCGGTGGCGAACACGGTTGTGCCGCCGATCGTGGCAACCACGGCGCCCATGGACTGGGTGGCGAGCTTGCCTGTTTCGAATGTGATGGTCTTGTCGGTGCCCGACACGGGGCCCGACACGCGGATGGCGTCAGCCATGGGGATACTTCCTTTGTTTCGACGGCCCGGCACCCTGCCGGCCCGTGTTGTGGATGCATCCGCCGGTCGTATTGCCGGTTCCCAGTGAAGGGACCCGCCCCGTGCGGCACGGAGCCCTCCACTGACAACCGACAGCTTCTGTGAACCTGCGGGTGCCTGTTGTGAGTGCCCCCGGCGGGAGCCGGTTGCACTGGTGTCTGATTATCCCCGACCGGGGCCGGAGAAACGCGCTTATCGGCGCAGACCGAGCTTGGCCACGAGCTCGCGGTACCGGGCGATGTCCCGGTCGCGGACGTAGTCGAGCATGCGGCGGCGGCGACCGACCAGCATCAGGAGGCCACGACGGCTGTGGTGGTCCTTCGGGTGCGTCTTCAGGTGCTCCGTGAGGTGGTTGATGCGCTCGGTGACGAGTGCAATCTGCACGTCAGGGGAACCTGTGTCGGTCCCGTGCTTGCCGAATTCGGCGACGGTGTCCTTCTTGGACATGATGGATCCTCTTTCGATGGGTCACGCCCCCGCGTTGTGCGGGTGGCATCGCGTCCCCGCCGGGGCCGGAACGGACGGTGCAAGGGTATGTGGGGGGTGAACCCATTCCAACCCGCCCCGTGCGCGGTGACGGTGCAACGCGACGGCGCCCATGTCCCACAAGGGGAACAGGGGTGGAGCAATTAACCTTCGGCCCGTGTTCACAGGGATTGTCGAGGAGCTGGGGCGGGTCGAGTCCAGGAAGGGCAGCCGTCTGCGGATCGGCGCCCGCACGGTGCTCGAGGGCTCCGGCATGGGTGCATCGATCGCCGTGAACGGCTGCTGCCTCACGCTCGTCGGCGCGGGTGACGACTGGTGGGAGACCGACGTGAGCGACGAGACGTACTCGCGCACGAACCTGGGCTCGCTGAATGAGGGTGACCGCGTGAACCTCGAGCGGCCGATGGCGCTCGGGGACCGGCTCGGCGGCCACATGGTGCTCGGGCACGTCGACGGAGTCGGTGAGGTCGTGTCCGCGGCACCGAACCTCGTCGTGCGGATCCCGGCGCATCTCACCCGGTACCTGGTGGAGAAGGGATCGGTCACGGTCGACGGAATCAGTCTCACGGCATTCAACCTCAGCGGCGACACGTTCGAGGTTGCGGTGATCCCCCACACCATGGAGGTCACCACGCTCGGGTCACGCTCGCCGGGCGACAAGGTCAACATCGAGATGGACGTGCTCGCCAAGCACGTCGAGCGCCTGATGGCGAGGGACCAAGAATGACCACACTCGGCGAGCTGCGCGGCGAGATCGACCGCATCGACGCTGCGATCGTGGAGCTCCTCGCACGGCGGCTTGAGGTGTGCGGCGACGTCGCCGAGATCAAGTCTCAGACAGGCTCCGAGGTCATCCAGCCGGCTCGCGTGCGCGAGGTGCTCTCCACGCGCCGCCAGTGGGCGATCGACCGCGGCGTGGATGCCGACTTCGCCGAGCAGATCTTCCGCACCCTCCTCGCAGAGACCCACCGCATCGAGGTCGCGGGCGCACGCAGCGATGTCGCACCCTCGAAGCAGGCGGGCACCGACGCGCGCTCCGCTCTCGACACCGTCGCGTGTCGCATCGACCACGTGGTGGTGGCGGTGGATGACCTCCGTGCAGCCGCGACGTCGTTCGAGGGGCTCGGGTTCCGCGTGGACCCGACCGCCGACCCCGACGTGTTCGCCGCGGAGGCCGGCGGCGTGCAGGTGGTGCTTGTGGGGCCCGGTCACAGCCAGGCGGTGCGCGAGCAGCTCGCCCGGCACGGGAACGGCGTCCAGCACATCGCCATCGAGGTGCTGAACGCGTCGTTCACGCGTGATGCCCTCGATGCCGCGGGTGTTCCGCGGCTCACCGACGTGGTCGTGGATGCCGATGGACACGAGCAGGTGTTCGCCGTCCAGGACGCCGCCACGGGCGTGCAGCTGAGCTTCATCAGTCGCACCGGCCACCGTGTGCCGATGGGCGCCGAGAACGTCACCACGATGTTCCGTGCCATCTCCGGCACTGAATAGACCCGGCGACGCGGGTACAGTGGGACTTCGCGGTCGACCGACACGCGGGGGGATCTCTAGCTCTTCCCCCTTCGTGCGACCGGCACTGGCACAACTCATCCGTCCCGCTCACCAGAAGAGGTGAAGTCTTGTCACGCCAGTCCGCGCGCGAAGAGCTCATGTCCCACCGCCCCGAGGACCGCTCGGTCCGCGAGTTCCTCCACACGGCCCCGCTCGCGGAGGTGATGGCCGCCGCGCGTTCCGTTCGTGATGCCGCACACGGAACCAGGGTCACCTACTCGCCGAAGGTGTTCATCCCGCTCACGATGCTCTGCCGCGACAAGTGCGGGTACTGCACGTTCGCCCAGCCGCCGGCCCGGCTCGAGAAGCCGTACATGACCGCCGATGAGGTGCTCGCGGTCGCCCGGCAAGGAGCGCGCCACGGATGCCACGAGGCATTGTTCACCCTCGGCGAGCGTCCGGAGCTTCGCTACGAGGTTGCGGCCGACTGGCTGCGCACGAACGGGTTCGACTCCACCGTGCACTACCTGCACGACATGGCGAAGCTGGTGCTCGACGAGACGGGCCTCCTCCCCCATGCGAACGCCGGCGCGCTGTACTCCGAAGAGCTCGCGATGCTCCGCCGGGTGTCGCCGTCCCAGGGGATGATGCTCGAGTCGCTGCGCGACGACCTCGACTGCCATCGCGGTGCACCTGACAAGGAACCGCAGCGCCGCGTCGACACGCTCTGCACGGCCGGCGAGCTGCGCATCCCGTTCACGAGCGGCATCCTGGTCGGGATCGGCGAGACGCGCGCCGACCGCATCGAGGCGCTCGAGCTTCTCGCCGCGGCGCACGCGAGGTACGGGCACGTGCAGGAAGTCATAGTGCAGAACTTCCTGCCGAAGCCCGGCACCGCGATGCACAAGGCGAAGCCGTGCCCCGAGGACGAGTATCTCTGGTCGATCGCGGCAGCGCGCCTGATCCTGCCTGCGTCTGTCCACCTGCAGGCACCGCCGAACCTGAGCGACGACTTCGGGGTTCTTCTCGATGCGGGCATCGACGACTGGGGCGGCGTCTCCCCCGTCACCGCCGATCACGTGAACCCCGAACGGCCGTGGCCGGCGCTCGACATCCTGCGACGCGTCACCGAGGACCGCGGCTGTGCACTCGCACCGCGCCTCACCATCTACCCGGAGTTCGCCGCAAGGCCGGCGCAGTGGCTGGACGACTCGCTCCGCTTCCCGGTCCTCGACCGCAGCGACGCAGAGTCACTCGGCCGGGACGACCCGGGCGCCGTGTGGCCCGAGAGGGTGACCGCGGCTGACGTGGTGCACGACGGTGCCGAGGTTGTGCTCGTGGGGCACAAGTCGACTCAGTGGTACTCGGGAGCGAACGTGAGACCGCCGGAGTTGGTCCCCCACCCGCGTCCAGCGGCGCGCGGTCGCATCGCGGAGGTCATCGAGGGTCACCGCGCCGGCCAGGAGGTCGGACACGACGAGATCGTCGACCTCTTCCGCGCCCGCGGGCCGGAGGTCGGGTTCATCGCCGACTACGCCGACGAACTGCGGTACAACGCCGTCGGCAACACCGTGACGTGGGTGCACAACCGCAACATCAACTACACGAACGTGTGCACCTACAAGTGCAAGTTCTGCGGGTTCTCGAAGGGCCCGCTGTCGCTCAACCTGCGGGGCACGCCGTACCTGCTCACCCTCGACGACATCGCCGAGCGCGCGGCCGAGGCCGCCGCGATGGGCGCCACCGAGGTCACGCTCCAGGGCGGCATCCACCCCGACTTCGACGGCGACTACTACATCGACGTGACGCGCGCCGTGAAGAGCGCCGTGCCCGACATGCACGTCCACGGGTTCACCGCACTGGAGGTGACCGAGGGTGCCCGGCGCAACGGGGAGTCGCTGCGCGACTACCTGCAGAGACTCAAGGATGCCGGGCTCGCCTCGCTCCCCGGCACCGCGGCCGAGATCCTCGACGACGACATCCGCGCGATCATCTGCAGCGACAAGGTGAACACCGAGGAGTGGCTGGAGTGCCACCGCCAGGCGCACTCGATCGGTCTGCACTCGAACATCACGATCATGTACGGCAGCGTCGAGAACCCGGGGTCATGGGCGAAGCACATGGTGGTCACGCGCGACCTGCAGAAGGAGACCGGCGGGTTCACCGAGTTCATCCCCCTCCCGTTCGTGCACATGGCCTCGCCGATCTACCTGCAGCGGAAGTCCCGCCGCGGACCCACGTTCCGCGAGACCGTGCTCATGCACGCAGTGGGACGCATCGCGTACCACGGCCTCATCGACAACGTTCAGGTCAGCTGGGTGAAGATCGGCGTGTCCGGCGCTGCACAGCTCCTGCAGGCAGGGTGCAACGACCTCGGCGGCACGTTGATGGACGAGAACATCAGCCGCGCCGCCGGCGCGAACCACGGACAGGGAATGACGGAGGGCCGCTTCGGCGAGATCGTGGCCCCGCTGCGGCGCACCCTCGCCCAGCGCACCACCGGGTACGGGATTCTTGCGGGTTCCGTGGGCGAACAACCACAGGCGCCGGTCCGCTTGCCATAATCGTCCGAATGCCGACAGACGAGTTCCTGACCGGGCAGTGGACCCCGCCGCCCATCAGGCGGACCGACCCGTCCTAGAGACGTCCGCGACGTGCGAGCACGGCGTTGCGCGCGTGCTCGATGTCGACGGCGAGTTGCTCGCGCAGCTCATCGACCCCACCGAACGCCTTCTCGCT
>JBEGQL010000006.1:0-6132 GCA_041181005.1 Actinomycetota bacterium | reverse complement strand
GTGGCCAAGCTGAGCCAAACCCCGGGTGGGGTGCGGTGGCGCGGTCGCGCCCGGGATGCCGACGGCGAGCGAATCCGCCGGAACGGCTGGAACTGATTCACCTTCTGGCCGCCCGTCCGTCATAAGTTCTCGTGACCGCCATGGACGACCCGACCCGACGCAACCGTCGCTTGACCCGCGCCTCCAGGGCACTGGCCGTGCTGGTGGGTCTGGCGCTCGTCCCCGTCGTGGTGATAACCCGTGAGCTGCGTGTGACGGGAGGTTTCAAGGAGGCTCCCGCAGCGAACATCAGCGGAGTCGCCAGTGTTCTCGTACCCACTGAGCCACCAACCGATCCGGAGATCGACACGACACGCTGGGTTATCCAGCGCGGCACCACCACGATCCCCGTTGACGACGAGGACGCTCGCGGGCTCGTCCCCGGGCAGGTGGTGCGCGCGAGGTACTCACCGCAGGACGGTACGCAACAGGTGGTGAGAGCCGCAGGGGTGACTCGCCCGTACTCCCCCATCGCACAGAGGAATCTTCTGGTGGTTCCCGTGCAGTGGGCCGACAGGAAGATGTCGGACACGCGACTTGCGGACATTTCGAAGACGGGATCGGAACTGACCGCTTGGTGGTCGGCTGCTTCCGACGGAAATGAGACTCTCACTGTCCGGTTGGCCCCGGTGCTGGAGGTGACACCGGCGAAGGTGTGCGACGACAACGGGGTTGCGGATCAGGTGCGCGGCTGGGTGTCGAAGTCGGAGTTCGCAGCCTGGGTTACGAACACAACTCTGCTGTGGCCGGAGAACTCGGGCTGTTGGTACGGAGGGCTCGGCCAGATGCCCGGCTACTTCACGTGGATGAACAGGACGTCGGCTGCGATATGGGCACACGAGCTCGGGCACAACCTGGGACTTCCCCACGCCAACTCGTGCAGCATGCCGGATGCCGCCAACCCTTCCTTCCCCAAGACCGCTCTCCCCGGTTATCTGTCGCAGTGCGCGAACGACGAGTACGGGAACATGTACGACATCATGGGATCGAGCTACAACCTTGCCTCGGGGTACAACGCCCAGTACCTCCACGACGTCGGTTGGCTGCGCGAGGGACAGGTGTCCACCTGGGACGGCGTGGACCGCACCTACCGTCTCTCGCTCCTGTCGTCGAATGCCGGCGCCACCCGAGCCGTCAGGATCCCTGCCACCAAGGCACTCGGGTCGTTCGACGAAGGCGAGTTCTGGCTGCAGTACCGCGCAAAGGACAAGTCGGGGTACGTCGCCAACGTGCCGGGTGTCGCGCTCACCATGAAGCCCTCTCCCGAATACCTCCAGGGTCTGGGGTTCCGGAGAGAACAGAACTGGACCGATGGGTCATGGCTGTGTCCCATCAACAACGGCTCAGCTGACACAGACAGCACGAGGTACGTCCTGAAGGCAGGCTCGCCGTTCGACGACAGGCTCGGCCGGTTCCGCATCAGCCTCGTGTCGATCACGGCAGACGTCGCCGAAGTGCGGGTACAGCCGGGCTCGGCGCGCACCGTGGTGAACGCCACGGGGATCAAGACCGTCGCCGAGGTCGACAGCCTCGGGAATCTCACCGGCGGTTTGAAAGTGAGTTGGGAGGCCGGCTCATCATTCGACAACATCGGGGTCGAGCCATCGCTGTGGACGGCAACTGTCTCGCCCGGCGGGGCGTCGTGCTCGGTTCAGGTGTTCCAGCGATCGTGCACCATCCGGAGAGTCCCGAGGGGTCAGCCTCTCGCCGTGTCGGTCACCGGCACCACACCGGTCGGGCTCGGCACGGCAACGGGTCCACCCCTCGAGGCCGTCCCTTTCACCCCGCCCTTGGTCGTTGTTGACTCCACCGCCGGCGAGACCTCGGTGCAGTTGCGCCCGCGGGTGGAGGACGACGGGGGTGCGCCCGTCACCGCGTTGACCATCACACGCGACGGCGGACAGGAGTGTGTCGCCACCACGGCCGAGTGTTCCTTCACAGGTCTCCCCGCGAACCGTGAGTACGTGTTCGTCATGAGATCCACGAACCCCCACGGCACACGGGTCATGAACGTGGCCGTGAGCACCCTCATGCGCCGGCCCGCGGCGCCTGTCGGGTCGATAACGCTCTCCGGTTCCAAGGAGACGATCACCGTCGACGTACACCCTCTCGATCGATTCAATGCGACCGACATCTACGGGTCCTGCTGGGGAATGACACCGACCGGGCACGACTTCTGGTCCGCCGAGACCAACGTGCCGTACCGGGGCGAGCCTGTCGTGTTCACCCGTGATACTTCAGCCGGAAGGACCGCTGAATGCCGGGTGTACGCCCTCAACCTGCAGAAGGGAATGAGCCCGATGGCGTTGATCCGGCCAGGCAGGCCCGCCACGGATGGCGGGGGCGACGGCCCGACGGGCGGTACGGACGATGACGGCGGAACCGTCAACACGGTGCCGGTCGACAACCCGATTGCGTTGTCGGTGAAAGCCACCAGATTCCAGCGGGGCCGCTACGTGGTGCGGTGGACAGCGAGGTCCCGCGACGGAATGACCGTGACGGTCACCGTGCCCAAGTTTGGTTCGCGAAAGTGCGTGCCGCGCACGAGAACCTCCTGCGTGGTCGTGGGACTCCGACCGGGAAAGACCTACAAGGTCGTGTTCGTGGGGAAAACGAGCGTGGCCAGCAAGAAGGTGAACTTCTCCATCAGGGCCCGCTGACCACGGTCCGTCACTGGTCGTCGGACCTCACTAGGGTGAACAAGGCTCACCCAGGGGGAACATGAACCAGACCCAACCCGACCTTTCGCGCGCCTACAGGGTGCTCGGCCTCACTGCCGTGGCCACGTTCCTCGTGTCACTCGACACCAGCATCGTCGTCGTCGCGAAGAACTCCATCCAGGCCGACCTCGGCCACCCCACCCTCCTCACCTGGGTGTTCAGCGCGTACTCCATCGCGTATGCGGCGGGTCTCCTCACCGCCGGGCGATTCGCAGACGTGAACGGCCGCAAGCGCTCGTTCCTGCGCGGCCTCGCCACCTTCAGCCTCGGGTCGGTGCTCTGCGGTCTCGCTCCCTCGGCGCCGTTGCTCATCGCGGCGCGCGTGATCCAGGCACTCGGCGGTGCCCAGCTCACCCCCGCCTCGCTCGCGCTCGTGCTGCCGGAGTTCCCGGTGGAGAAGCGCACGGTGGCAATCGGGATCTGGGGTGCCGTGGGCGGCCTCGCTGCGGCGGCAGGTCCCTCCGCCGGCGGTCTGCTGGTGGATGCGCTGTCGTGGCGCTGGATGTTCTTCATCAACGTGCCGTTCTGCATTTTCACTCTCGTGGTGGGCAGCCGCATCCTCCACGAGAGCAAGGACCCGAACGCCACGAAGAACGTCGACCTCGTGGGCACCGCGCTCGGGTTCCCCGGCGTCGCTCTGGTCACGCTCGCCATTGTGCAGAGCGGCGACTGGGGCTGGGCCGACACCCGCACGATGGGTTCGCTGCTCGGCGGTCTCCTCCTTCTCGCGCTCTTCGTGAGGCGATGCGGCAACGTGGGCGACCCCCTGCTCGATCTCTCCCTCTTCAAGTTGCCGTTCGTGGTGGCGGCGAACATTTCTGGGCTCTTCTTCTCCATCGGGTTCCTCGGCATGTGGCTGCTGAACACGCAGTGGCTGCAGGCGGTGTGGCACTACAGCCCGGCGAAGTCGGGCCTCGCGATTGCACCCGGGCCGATCATGGCCGCAACGCTCGCCGCCCCGATGGGACGCCTGGCGATGAAGTGGGGACACGCGCGCGTCCTCATGCTCGGTTCGGTGCTCCTGTCGTTCGGCACCGTGATGTTCACGATCTCGATCGAGCCCACGCCGCACTACGTCACCGACCTGCTCCCATGGATGATGATCACAGGCGCGGGTGTCGGCTGCTCAATGTCCACCCTCTCGGCGGCCGCCAGCGCGTTCCTGCCTCCGGCGAAGTTTGCGATGGGTTCCGCTCTCAACACCACGATGCGCCAGGTGGGCTCGGCACTCGGTGCCGCACTCGCGGGTTCGCTCGTCATCTCGGCCGCACGCGTGCTCGAGACCGCGGTGCGCACCCAGACCGCACCGGTGTACACACCGGAGGTGTTCGCGGACTTCGACCTCGCATGGCGCGTGATGGCCGCGATCTACCTGTTCGCGGGCCTCGTCATGCTCGTGCTGTACCGCAAGCCCACGGACGAGCAGATGACCGCCGCCGGCCAGGTGTCATTCGTCGACTGAGTGACCGCACAGGCCGCGCGTTCACGCGCGGTACAGGTGAACGACCCCTTCCTCGCCCGTTGGTCGCACTTCCAGCCCCAAATGGTGAACATCGTTCACCCTCGCCACTGATTCGGCGAGGCGAACCCCGAGTTTCTTGCCCTTGGTGGAAATCCCCCTCGGAGAGCAGACCATCTGCAGTGCACCACCGAGGGCAGCGAGGTCGATCCCCTCGCCTCTCAATGCATCATCCACCTCCAGATCGTTGGTGAGACACAACAACAGGGAATCCAGTGCTTCATCGCCATCGGCCGCATCAGACGTGAGCATGAGATCGATGGCCACCTCCCTGAACTGCTTCTTCCAGCCGAACCCCTCCGTCGAGAACACGATCGGCGCGTTGGGGCCGGGGTCGGGTCCCACCCGGGGAGGCGTTCCGGCCGGGGTGGGCGGCGCAGCCGGAGCGGGCAGGGCGGGCGGCGGCGTGACCGCACCCCTGGTGAACCCCAGGCCGACGAGATCACGGTCGCCCAGACGGCCGAGCTTCTTCAGGAGGCAATCCGGATGGATGTCAAAGGCCACCTTGCGGATGTAGGAGAGGTGATCGAGACAACCTCGCTCGAGCAGTTCGGTCCCGAGGCCGCTGCGCGCCACGTACGTGTCCGGGCTGTAGATGGGGCGCACCACCGCATAATCGTGCTCCCACCTCACGAATGCGGCCGGCCGGTTCTTTGCGATCGCACCACCCACACGATGTCCGTAGGTGTCACCGAACGGAATGTGGGTGATGATCACATCACCCGGCTGGAGCTGTGCCCTCCAGGTGCCGTGCACGAGCTCCGGCGCGGGAGTTCCCTTGTCTTCTGAATCACCCAGAGGTCTCTGTCGGCGTTCGTCGATCTCCTCTGCAGTGAGATAGGAGTTCGGGTCGACGGCCTCGAGGGTGTGACCCCACGTGTGGCTGACGACCCGCGCCCTTATCTCGTCACCCTCGCCGAGTGCATCACGACCGAAGAAGGAGACATCACAGTGACCGTACGAAGCGGAATCGTTCCCGACCCAGGCGATGTTGCCGTCGCGGAGGGTGCCGAGAATCGACACGGTGACCATCCGCCCCCGCAGTGTTGTGTCGCGTTCGCGGAAGAACTTCTGGCCGATGTGGTGTGCATACAGCTCATCAACCGAGGTCTCCTCGCCGAACTCCCGTGAGATTCCCGGCAACTCATCGAATGCAACGTCGACAACGGGCCGTGGCGGCGGCGGGGAGAAGGCCTTCTCGCGCTCGAAGAAGAGCAGCGCCTCGTCCTCTGGTGACATGCGCGGCAGGGTGCGCACCTGCTGCGATGACGGTGAGGGCCGGACACCCGCTGTTGACCCGGACGACCTGCGTTCCCGGCGTCGGGCGAAGAAATCAGCGATACGTCCCATGCACATCCCCCTGACGGACGAGACAATTATGCGCTGTGGCTGTGTCGCGGCCCGAAGCCGTGCAGGTACCCGGTCTCAGTCCGCGAGCAGGCCCACGGGGCAGGACACCCCGGTGCCGCCGATGCCGCAGTAGCCGTTCGGCACCTTGCCGAGGTACTGCTGGTGGTACGGCTCGGCGTAGAAGAGATCCCCCAGTGGAGCTATTTCGGTGGTGATCGGCCCGTAGCCGGCGTCGGTGAGACGCTTCTGGTAGCGGTCGCGAGATGTCTCGGCCGCAACTCTTTGCGCATCGTCCGCGAAGTACACCGCGCTGCGGTACTGGGTGCCGAGGTCGTTGCCCTGGCGCATGCCCTGGGTGGGGTCGTGGTTCTCCCAGAACACACGCAGCATCGTCTCAAGATCGGTGAGCGTCGGGTCCCACACCACCAGCACAACCTCTGTGTGGTTGGTGAGCCCGCTGCACACCTCCTCATAGGTGGGGTTGGGCGTCACGCCGCCGGCATA
>JBEGQL010000005.1:0-2500 GCA_041181005.1 Actinomycetota bacterium | reverse complement strand
ACCTTGCCCACCCAGATGGCCAGTGCATCGGCGGCCACCATTCCGAGTGTGGATCCTGCCCATGTGCCGACCAGGCCATTGTCGGTGGCGAGCGTGACCGTGGCGAGCATGGTCTTGTCACCCAGCTCGGCGAGGAAGAAGACGCCGCCCACCGCGAGCACCGCGTTGCGACCCGTCTTCTGCACGGCCTTCTCGTCATCCTCGGACAGCCGGTCACCGCGGAGCGTCCATGCTCCGAAGAGCAGGAACGCGATGCCCCCCACGATGTTGATGGCGTCCGTGGGCAGCGCCGCACCCACCGCCCCACCGATTCCAACCGAGACGAGATGGACCAGGGCAGTCGAGATCGTGATGCCCACGAGAACCTCGAGCGTCCGGAATCTTGTCGCGAACGCGAGTGCCATCAGCTGGCTCTTGTCACCCAGCTCGGCGACGAAGATCACCCCGAAACTGAGCAGGAGGGCATTCATCACCCCTGCGACGCTACTGCGCCGGAGTTGCTAGAGAGTCGACACGTCGACAGTGCGCGAGGAGGACTTCGCGCCCTTTCTCACGGTCACCACGACCCGGCACGAGCCCTTGACGCGGGCTCTCACCGCAGAGCCCGTGGACGAGCACTTCGATCCACCGGACACCACGCGCACGGTCACCTTCGCACCGGTTGACGGTGTCATCCCGGCTGCGGCAGCGAGGGCAGACGACGACAGCGACGTGCCCGTCTTCACGAAAGCGAAACCTGACAGCCGCTGGCCGAGCTTCACCTTCAACGTCGGTGAGGAGTGCGTGTAGTTGTACGCCGACAGCTGCAGCCAGCCGTTTCGCTCGCTCACGTTGGTGGTGGCGACGTCCTGCACCCCCGCATTCTCGATCACCTCGATGGTCGACCTGATCGGGGCCTTGTCGAACCCGTACAGGCAACGCGCGGTCTCGGAACGCACGAACAGTTCGTACACGCCCTTCGTCTCGGAACCGCCCGACCTGTAGTGGGGTGCGGACACCCTGTAGTTCAGGGTGCCGGTGGCCGCGTCGAACTCGGGCGGGCCAGCCGAGTACTGGGTGGCGTTGGTGACGACCACGCCGTTCAGCCGTTGCTTGGCTGTGAGGCACTTGTTTGCCCCCTGCAGTTCCCACTCCTGGAGCGTGCGCACGATCCACTGCGACGGGTCGGCGGTGGCGGTGTCATTCACGAGCGGAAGCCACGCCTCGAGCTCCGCCAGACCCACCTTTCCGCCTGCCGGCGGGATGGAGAGCCTGTTGCGCTGCTCGGGTCCCCAGTTCTCGCCGGCAGGGCCGTCCCTGCTCGTGAAGTATCCGGAGCCGTTCGCCACCGGCCAACCGCCGTTCTTGCGGTACTTGTCCTGCATCGATACAGGGAGGTCCTTGAACAGGCGTCCCGTGCTCACCACCGGCACGGCCACGCTCCCGCCCGCGATGTCGATCGTGAGCGCGTCGTCACTCCCCGCGATGGGTGCAATCGAGATCTGTGGCTCGTTCAAGCGTCCGTGCAGCCATCCCTTCGGGGACTGCGAGAGGCGCACCGTCACGTAGTACCGAACGGTTGGCGTGAACGCCTTCCGCTTCGCGCACGTCATCGCACCGGTGAGCGGGTTGGTGCCTGTCATCACGCAGTCGAGACCGTCGTCGCGACCCTGGCCGTACTGGAAGCCGGAGGTCTTGCCGTCATCGTGCGGCGTGTACCCGAGTGTGCAGAACGCGTCCGGGCAGTCCCACGGGGTCATCTCCACGGGTGACACCACCGCGCGGTACTGCGTGAACTCGAACTTGCTGCCGGTGGTGCGCTTGCCCGACACCACCGCACGCAGGTAGTGAAGCCCGGTGGTTGAGCCGCTCCCTGCGCCGAGTTGCCACACACCGGCAGCCGTACCGGCCGGCAGACCGGCCGCAGGGTCGGCGGCGAAATCATTCAGGCTGTCGGAGGGGAACTTTGACACGTACGTGGCGGGAACCCTGGTGCCGTCGGCGGCGATGTGCCCGAACCCCGACACGCAGTCGAGGGACGCAGGCGTGGCGCACGGCTGGAGCATCGCGGAGAACTCCACCGTCTTGCGGCCCGTGCAGTTGGCATCGGAGTTCTTCGAGCAGACAAGGAACCCCCAGTCATCATCCGGCCGGCCGTAGAGAACCGATACGGCCTCCATGTAGTCGTCACCCTTGTCCCCGAAGTACACCCCCTGCCAGCCCGCGGTGTTCGGGTGCTCGTACAGGAAGCCCTCGTCCACGTCGGTGCCCGTGACCGCCGAGGACTGTGCAGGAATCCCGAAGAGCCCGATCGTGACCGCTCCTGCAGCCAACAGCTTCCTCACGGCACCTGCACCACCTTCGTGTACGCCGACCCGTAGCCGGCCGAGTTCCTGGGCATTATCGACACCTTCCACGATCCCTTCGTGAGTCCCCTCACCGAGCACGTGACCTTCGTGCCGGTGTTCCTGCACGCGAGCGTCTTGGTGGTCTTGCCCCGCACCGCTGTGACCTTGTGGGT
>JBEGQL010000004.1:0-5154 GCA_041181005.1 Actinomycetota bacterium | reverse complement strand
GCTGACCGCGGGAAGGTCGGGAACCCGGGTGTCGGGCGCGATGCACAGCGACACCGGGTGCACCGCGGCATGCGGCGCGTAGGTGACCCAGCCCCCGGCAGAGACAACGAGGCGGTCACCGGGCGTCCGGTCGGGTTCCCAGCCGGCGGCGAGCATCCGTGACTGCCTCTCGGGCACGTGGTCGAAGGCATAGATCTGCCCGTGAGGGTGGCTGATCGTGGCGCCGACCTCGGCGCCACGGTTCTCGAACACGAGCACAAGTTCGACGTCCTCGCGCGCGAGCAGTGCGGAGGTGCGCGCCGCCCACAGGTCGATCACGCGCCGCACGCCGGCCGTGCCGATGGAATGGAACGTGGCGTCGTGTTCGGGTGTGTACAGAACAACCTCGCAGCGCTCGCCGTCCATCGGTGGCCAACGGTTGGGGAACCACCGCACGTCGTAGGGCCCCGGTGCTTCCAGGCCGCCCGGGCAGAAAGGGCACTCGCCCGCCGGGAGGTTGGGACGCGACTGGCGCGAGGCAACCACGTGCACGGCCGTGCCCAGCCATTCGTCGTGTCTCATGCCGCGGCTCCCGTGGTGGGACCCGGAGTGGTCACGGGGTGAACTTGCCCGTCACGATGTGAACTTGCCCGTCACGATGTGAACTTGATGGAGAACGACTGGCTCGCGCTGCTGCGGTTCATCCCGAAGAGCGGCTCGCCGGCTGCCGTCATCGTGACCGCGTACTTGATTCCGGGTGTGAGTGCGAGGCCGGTGCACTTGGAGAAGTCGATCACCGCAGTGATGTAGCGATTCTCCGAGGCGGGTGCGTCACCCGAACCGTCCTTGATGAACTCGCGGTCGTTCGACAAGCCCGAGGTCGGGACGAGTGACGCGAAGGTCGAACCGTTCGTGTCGGTCATGGTGACCGCCGCGTTCGGGCAGAATGTGCGCGCCCCGCCGTCCTCGCTGTTGAGAACGAAGTTGTAGTTGAGCGCCCCCATGTCGAGGAACGCGTCGGTGCCGGCGATCGTGTCGTCCGCCCCGGCGATGCGCGGCCTCTGCGGCCTCCAGATCTTTGCGGTCACCCTTGGTTTGGCGGCGCTCACCTCGATCGGCTTGGACTCGGAGCCGTCGCGGCACGCCGGGTTGTCGTTGCTGGTGCACAGTCTGTCGTCGACCAGGAAGTTGACGGTCTTCTCCGTGCCGCCCTCCGCGAGGAACGAGAACGCGGTGGGCGCCGTGACGAAGAAGGGGCTGATGGTCATCGCCACCTCGACGTTGGAGCCGTCCGTGAGCGTGGCCTTCACCGTGAACACGTCGCCGACCTTCATGTTGTCGAGGAACTTCGCGTAGCCGCGCGGTGCCACGTAGGCGGTGAGGTCAAAGCCGGAACCACCGTTTGCTCCCGCCGGCTTGCCCCAGTAGGCGTCGTTCATGCCGAAGCCTCCCGTGCCGACGGTGCTGACGTGGTCGTCCCATGTGGGTGCTTCCTGCACGAGGGACGAGCCGTTCGCCTTTGCCTTCGTCAGCATGTCCTTCATGGAGTAACTGCCCCACTTCACCACCTGGCAACCGGGTGTGCCGAGCGCGTTGCTCTGGGGCACGTAGATCGAGCACGTGGTCTGGTCGGACTTCTTGTAGGCGTACTTCCAGAACTCCTTGATGTCGCCGTCACCCCAGGGGAGCATCCTCGGTGCCATAACAAGATCAGCCTCGGTGGTGCCGGAATCCTCCGCCACGCACCACGGCAGCCCGGTGCAGTCGACCCACGCGTCGCGAATGTACACATTGGGGGACTCGGTGACGAACGGCGAGACGAGACGGATGCTCATCGTGAACGCGTCGCTGTTCAGCTTCGAGAGCTCCGTGCGCAGCTTCGCGGCGTCCGGGTAGAGCTTCGTGAGGTAGTTGAAGTTGATCGGGGGCTGGCGGAAGGTCATCGATGTGTTCAGGCCGTTGATCGTGTCGTACTTGGCTGTCGGCGCATTGCCGCCCATGCCGGCGGACTGGTCGACCTGGTCGGGGAACCCGTCACCGTCGTCATCGATGTCGAGGGTGTTCGGAAGGCCGTCACCGTCGAGGTCCCCGCCGCCTTCCACGTCGGCGGCGGCAAATGCCTGCACGCCCCACTCCCACTGGATGGAGTCACCGGGGGCGAGCGATGCGGACGAGGCCTTCTTCGATGCGGCGAGCCCGAGCTTGCCGGCGCCCGCGGGCTGGCCCTTGGTGCTGGCGCCACGCAACGTGCCGGTCACGGGGAGTGACGCTGTGGACCCGGATGCCTTGGTCGACGCGTACTGCTGGGCCGCGGCATACGTGATGGTGCCGAGAGATGTTGTCTTGCCGGGCTTGGCGCCGACGCCGCCGTACCAGGTGGTCTTCTTGCCCTTTGTCTTGCCGATGGAGATCGGCCCGCCGTATGAACCGTTCGCATTGACGAGGTGGAGGGTGACCTTCTTGCCGGCCTTCACGTTCTTGGGCAACGTGATCGTTGCCTTGCCGCCGGAGATTGCGGCGCGGGCACTGGCGCCGGTGCTGTACACGGCGAGTAGCTGCGTGCCGGCCGCGACACCCTTGAACTTCGCGGTGAGTTTCGTGGCGGCAGTGGCCGCGTCCACAACCGACACCGGCGAGAGTGCCGCGAGCGTCACCGCTGCAGACACCAGTGCAAGGATCTTCCGAGTGCGCTCCATGGCAGTTACCTCCGTCAGGTGGTCGAACCTCGGCTCAGGCTAGACCGACCGCGGGGTGCGGGAAGGCAGGTGGTTACTGTCAGGGGTCGTGGACCTCTCGCACCTGTCCGTGCGTCGCCAGACGTCGCTCCTCGGCTCGGGCGAGGTCAGTCCCGTTGACCTGGTCCGAGCCTGCCTCGAGCGCATCGCGGCGGTGCAGCCCCGTCTGAACTGTTTCGTGGAGGTCTGGGCGGACGAGGCCCTCGGCCGTGCGGCGGCCCTCGGTCCCGCGGATGGTCGGCCGCTCCACGGCATCCCGGTTGCCATCAAGGACACCACCCCCTGGGAGGGGCACAGGGTGACCTTCGGGTCGATGCTGTACCGGCACAACGTGGCAGACCGATCGGCTGTTGTCGTGGACCGGCTCCTTGAGGCCGGTGCCGTGATTGTCGGCAGCACGACAGCACCCGAGTTCGCCCACGCCGGCATCACCGACAGTCCCCTGCACGGGCCGACAAGAAACCCGTGGGACCCGTCGCGTACCACGGGAGGCTCGAGCGGGGGAGCGGCCGCAGCCGTTGCATCGGGGTGCGTCGCGGTGGCCGAGGGCAGCGACATGGGTGGGTCAGTCCGGATCCCGGCGGCGTGGTGCGGTGTGGTCGGCCTGAAGCCGTCACTCGGCCGGGTTCCCATGGATGTCCTGCCCGGGCTGTGGGACACAATCTCCCACCACGGCCCGCTCGCTCGCACGGTCGATTGCGCGCGTGCGTTCATGTCCGCCGTCGCCGGACCGTCACTGCGCGACCCATGGTCGCACATCGCGCCCATGGGTCACACCGTGCCCGACATCTCCGGGCTGCGCATCGCGTGGACCCCGGACCTCGGCTGCTGGAGCGTTGACCCCGAGATCGTCGCCGCAGTGTCGGCTGCGGTGGAGATGATGCGAGGCAGTGTCGGGTCGGTTGTTGATGCCCCGCCCCTCTTCGCCACCGCGGACCATCACCTGTGGGTGCAGATGTGGGGAGTGTTCATGGCCGCCTACTACGGCGACGAGGTGGAGCAGAACGAGGGCGACGCCGACCCTGATGTCGTGTCGCTCGTGCGGCTCGGGCGCAGTTTCTCCGCCGTTGATGCAAAGCGGATGGAGATCGCGCGAACTGCTGTGTGGAACCGCGTGACTTCCGTTCTCGCCGACCACGACGTGATCGTGTGCCCCACCATGTCTCGACCACCGGGACCGGCATCGAAAGCAGAGGCCGCTGCCTCACGGTCGGGGGAGACCCGCAGCGACGGATTGCTGCGTTCCGAGGACATGACGACGGTGTGGAACCTCGTCTCGCCGTTGCCCGCGGTGTCGGTGCCGTGCGGCGTGCACGGCGGGGAGAACGCCGGCATGCCGATCGGTCTCCAGATCGTGGGCCGTCCCGGACGCGAGGACGTGGTGCTGGCGGTGGCCGAGCATGTGGAACGTCACTCCGGATTCTCGGAGCGCAGACCCGCGCCATGAGCCTCGCGGGCAGTTGTTCTTGGTGGAGCGGGTGACGGGAATCGAACCCGCATAGCCAGCTTGGAAGGCTGGAACTCTAACCATTGAGCTACACCCGCGGGGAAGCAACATTCTAAGGTGACGTCATGGCGAGACCAACAGTTGACATCGGCCGCGTGGGTGTGTGGTACGGCGGCATCGACGCCCTTCCCACACCGAAGGCGCGCGAGGCGGCACAGCAGATCGAGAGCCTCGGTTACGGCGCGCTGTGGCTCGCAGAAGCGGTGGGCCGCGACCCGTTCGCGTCGGCGGCCGTGCTCCTCGCCGCAACCGGGCGCCTTCCGCTCGCCACCGGCATCGCGAACATCTACGCACGCGACCCGATGACAATGGCCGCCGGCCAGAAGACGCTTGCCGAGGCATTCCCGGGCCGGTTCCTGCTGGGACTCGGTGTGAGCCACGGTCACCTGGTCGCGGGCGTGCGCAAGCACGACTGGTCGAAGCCCTACAGCCACATGGTCGACTACCTCGAGAAGATGGACAAGGCGCTGTTCATGGCGGTCCAGCCGTCGGCCGATCCCGGTCGCCTACTGGCCGCGCTAGGGCCGAAGATGCTCAGGCTCTCGGCCACGAACGCGAATGGCTCGCACCCGTACTTCACCACGCCCGACCACACGAAGATCGCGCGCGACGAGATGGGGGATGATGCCCTGCTCGCGCCGGAGCAGATGGTGGTGCTCGAGTCCGACCCGGTGGAGGCCCGTCGCATTGCGCGTGCGGGGATGAAGATCTACCTCGGCCTGCCGAACTATTTCAACAACCTGCGCAGACTCGGGTTCGAGGAGTCTGACTGGTCGGACGGCGGCAGCGACCGGTTGGTCGATGCGATCGTCGCGTGGGGCACCGAGGAGCAGATCGCGGCACGAGTGCGTGAGCACCACGACGCCGGCGCCGATCACGTGTGCGTGCAGGTTCTTCAGGACGACCCGCGCAACGCCCCCACGGAGCAGCTGC
>JBEGQL010000003.1:0-50039 GCA_041181005.1 Actinomycetota bacterium | reverse complement strand
CAGATGGTGGGCACGCACCCCGACTGGCAGCGCAGGGGCATCGGCACGCGCCTCATCAACGAGGGCCTGTCGTGGGCGCGTCGCGATGGCCTCGGCGCGTACCTCGAGACGGAAACGGCCGAGAACGTCGTGTACTACCGGCACCTCGGGTTCGAGGTGCGCAGCGAGTGGGACGTGGCCGGAGGCGGCCCTCACATGTGGGGGATGTGGCATCCCGTCGGTTGAGCCGCGCGTGCGTGACCGTGCTCGCGCGTCGTCAGCGGGCCTTTCCGGCCTTGGTGGCTGCGGGAACCTCGACGAGACGTCCGGAACGCACGTCGTAGATGTAGCCGTAGACGGGGATGTTCCCCGGCACCAGCGGGTGGTTGCGGATACGCGACACGTCCTCCACAACCGACCCCTCTGCATCTGCGATCGTGAGCCAGTTGATGTAGCGGCCCTCGGGGGAGCCGGGTCCTTTGCCGATGTCCGTGAATCCGCCCGCGCCGAGCTGGGCGGTCTCGAGGCTGGAGGCGAGCAGGCCGCTCATCACGTCGTTCGTGAAGAACTCCATGCCACAGTCCGTGTGGTGCACCACGAACCACTCCGCGGTGCCGAGCAGCTTGTAGGAGATCACGAGCGAGCGGATCGCGTCGTCGCTGGCGCGGCCGCCCGCGTTGCGGATGACGTGAGCGTCGCCCTCGGAGAGGCCCGCGTACTTGGCGGGGTCGAGGCGTGCGTCCATGCAGGTGAGGATGGCGAAGCGCCGGGCGGGCGGCAGTGCGAGCGACCCACGGTCGCCGAACTCAGAGACGTATCGGGCATTCGCGGCGAGCACTTCGGGCAGGACGGACATGGGGTTTCTCCTTGAAAATCAGGCCCCGGGGGGCTATTCCTGACAAATACTACTGGATTAGTCGGGATTTGGCACATCGAGACCCTGCCGGGACAATCCGCTTCTCCGCCGCCCCACCAGTAGGTTGCCCCCCGCATCGCGCGGGGACAGAGATACCCGGAACAGAAGGGAACCCAGTGGCCGACGGCAAGGGAATGAACTCAAAGAAGCTCTCGGAGAGGGCGCGACAGCCCGGCCACGACCGCTCGTTCGTGGTGTCGGAGAGCAACTTCGTGAACGTCGCCCAGTTGGTCCTGCCCGCCGCCCGGTACCGGGTTGTCGACCATCCAGACGACCTCAGGTCGATCTTCGTCGACGACGCGGGGGCACTCGGGGTTGTCCCCGAGGCCTCCATCGAGAACCTCGACACCGGCCGGAAGTTCTTCGTGGAAGTCAAGAAGCAGGGACCTGCCGGCAATGCCGACGAACGCGCCTTCAAGCACCACACCGTGCAGTTCTACAAACTGCTGAAGGAGATCTTCGGATACGACTACCACCCGTTCGTCACGGTGCTGTGCGAGAACCTGGCCGTCGACCGCAAGTACGTGCTCAAGGCGCGCTATCTGTACGAACCCGACAACTACCTCCTGTGGCGCGACTATGACCGTGACGTGCTCGCCACGTACCTGAATGCCAGGTGCGCGGCATGGCTGGACGGCTGACCCAATGGTGACCCGCAACGAGGGCTACCGGCGGGGAGCAGGCAAGGAGCAGATGTCGCTTGCCGTGCTGCGCGGGTTCCTGCAGGAGAAGATCGGGTGCGCCGGTGAGGAGATCTCCGGTCCCGATGACAACTACCGGTCGGGGGACCTGGTGTTCCCGAGCGGACGGACGGTCGAGTGCAAGGGCCAGCCCATCGACCCCGACCGCTACTCACAGAACTTCGTGGAGGTCTTCGAGCAGACCTCCAACGACAGGCATCTCGGGGGTTTCGCGAGGGTCGCAGAACTCCTCGACATCACGACTGCAGAGCTGGCTCGCGCAAGCGTGCGGTTCCGCGGTAGGTCCGTGCACGTCGGAGAGCCCGACAGGGTGAGTGTCTCGATCACGTCCATTGCTGCCGCGTCGTTCACCGCCTACGTCAACCACACGGACGGCGGCAAGCACATCTACGTGTACGAGAGGGACGAGCTGATGTCCCACATCCGCAGCGGTGTGCGGAAGGGAATGGTCAGAGGGGCCGGAAACTCGAACGAGGACACGTTCGCGGTATTCGTTCCGCTCGCGAGGATGAGATGGACACGTCGGGACGGGAAGTGGGTCCCGGGCGGGGAGGAGAAGGAGCCCGGGTCTCTCCGGAGGCTCACGGCTTGCCTCCTCTGAGCACCGTCACGGCGCGCGGTCAGTTGTCGGGATAGCCGGCGGTCATGTCGGCCACCGTGGCGCGGTCTCCGGCCACCACCACCCACTCGAGGTTGCGCAGGTGGGACACCTTGCCCACCTTCTCCCCGCTGGGGTTGTAGATGCCGATCTGCGCCCCGACGTAGCGCTTGGAGTCGAACGCGAGCAGTCTCACCTCGTCGAATCGCGAGCACATGTCGCGCAACTCGTCCTGGGACACCCAGGATTCGTTGTTGTACGAGATGACCATCGTGCGTGCATCGAGGTTCTCGATGACCGACCTAAAGGCCGCAGCCATGTTCTTCTTCTCGTTGAACCGGCTCTTGGTGGACTCGTCTCGGTTGTCCACGCGCTTGCAGGCCACCCCGTAGTGCTCGGGCTTGTCCCACGCCACGAGTGTCTCCCAGATGTGGTAGTTCGAGAAGTAGCGGTGCTGGTTGTACGGGGGGTCGAGGTACGCCAGATCGAACGGGCCGAGTGTCGGTGCGAGTGCAATGGCGTCCCCCTGCACTGCTGTTCCCGTCCCTGGGATGAGATCCGGCACGCGCAGCTCGAGGTCGTTGAACGAGCGAGGCGCCCACTGCTTCACGTAGGCCATCTGCACGCCGGTGGTGGAGTCGACCCTGTCGGCGGCGAGGATCAGCGAGGTCATGAGGATCGGGAAGAGGTCTGACTGCCGGTAGTCGGTCTCGATGGCCTCGCGGATGGCATCGATGCGTTCGCCGTTCTTCGGCTGGAAGAAGCGGGATTGAACGCAGAACGTGTCGGTGAAGTAGCCGGGCTCACCGGGGAGGGAGGCGAGATGTGCCAGGGCATCGTGCAGTGCGGCGGTATCGACGCTCTCCGCATCGGCCGTGATCCAGCAGTCGGCGAAGACCTTCGAGTAGCGGGCCATGTCCACGGCGGTCACGAGACCGCCGCGGCGCTTGAACTCCTGGGCGACACGCGTGGTGCCGGTGAAGAGGTCGAGTGCAGTACGTGCACCGGACCGTCCGAACAGGTCCCCGAGAACCGGCACGAGACGTCGTTTCGAACCGATGTACTTGATCATCCGGCTACACCGTACAGAGTGGGTGTTCGGCCGCGTCCCCCGGTGCCGCGCAGGTCACCGCTTTTCGAACCGGGCGGTGTACTCCCACGGTGGGCCGTGGCGCCGCACGGGCACCAGTCCCACGGTGCCGGCGATCTCGGAGAGGTCGGCGAAGCGAATGAAGTCGCTGTCGCGGCGCGTCTCGCACACCGTCAGCGCACCCGACGGGGCGAGAACGCGCGCCGCCTCGAGAAGGCAGCCGACAGGGTCGAGCGTCTCGCCCAGCACCGTGGCGAGAAGCACCGCGTCGAACGAGCCGTCCACGAACGGGAGGTCGGCGGCGTCCGCTGCGACGCACTTCACATGGGGGAACTGCGACGTGCGTGCGGCTGCGATCGCGAGCATCCCGGGCTGGACGTCGCACAGCGTCAGTGACCCGAGGGACACGGCCGTCGCGAGAGTCGGGCTGAACCATCCCGGCCCGCATCCGAGCTCGAGCACGTGGTCCCCGGGGGCGAGGACCATTCGCCCCAGGGTCCGCGAGGGCGGCTGCAGGAGGTGGCGGACAGGATTCAACAGATGCCGGGCGGCGGATGCGGGGTAGACCTTCCCCCGTCCCATCCCTGTGTGTCGCGCGACCATGCTCGCAAGGGTAGGTCTCCCGTACGTACCATCCCGCCGTGGAGTTCACGGTGCGCGGCGAAGTGGTGGAGTGGCGCGGGCCGGCGCCGTACCACTTCGTGGTGATCGCGGGCGTCGACGCGGAGTCACTCCGCGACGCTGCACCCGTTGCGACGTACGGGTGGGGGATGATCCCGGTCCGCTGCACCGTCGGAGCCACGGGCTTCACCACGTCGCTGTGGCAGCGCAAGCGCACCTACTGGCTGCCGCTCAAGGATGCAGTGCGCGAATCCGAGGGCATCCGGCTCGGTGACACCGTGGACGTTGCGTTCTCCGTGCAGCCACGGTGACGCACGTAGTCTCGACGGGTTGCCCGTGCCGAACTGTCCCGGGCGGGAGACAGAGATGACGAACCGATGATCGACGACGTGGGCCGCACAGAGCCCGAACCGAACGCGGGGGAGACCGAGACCCTGCTCGGGTTCCTCGACTACCAACGCGCCACACTCGAGTGGAAGACGCGCGGCCTCGACGCGGCAGGTCTCTCGTCGCGGACCGGGGCATCCACCATGACGCTCGGCGGGATCCTCAAGCACATGGCATGGGTGGAGGACCACTGGTTCTCGCACTTCCTTCTCGGCCGCGACAGGGCGGCGCTGTGGCTCACCGTCGACTGGACCGCCGACCGCGACTGGGAATGGAGCTCGGCCGCGTCCGACACGCCGGATGCGCTTCGCGCGCTGTGGTCGGGAGCATGTGCCGGCTCGCGCGAGAACGTGGCCGGCGTGCTCACCCGGGGCGACCTCTCCACACCGGCGGTGCGCACGTGGGACAACGGTGAGGCCCCGAGCCTGCGGTGGATACTCGTGCACATGATCGAGGAGTACGCGCGGCACAACGGCCACGCCGACCTTCTGCGCGAAGCCGTGGACGGCGAGACCGGCGAGTAGAAGCACGGGCCCTCCCGACCGCTACGGTCGCGCACATGGACGTGATTGATGCAGTGAACAAGCGGATGTCGGTGCGGCAGTTCACCGACGAGCCGGTTCCCGACGAGGTTCTGCGGGGGCTCATCGTGGACGCCGCCCGAGCCCCGAGCGGCGGAAACGTGCAGCCGTGGCGCATCTACGCGCTGAACGGGGACACGATGACCAGGTTCCTCGCGTACCTCGAGGACAAGCCACCGGTCGAGGAGACCGAGTACCCGATGTACCCGGAGGGCCTCACCGAGCCGTACCGCACCAACAGGTTCGCGCTCGGCGAGCAGATGTACGAACTGCTCGGCATCCCGCGCGAGGACAAGGCCGCACGGTTGCGGCAGATGGCGCGCAACAACGTGTTCTTCGACGCGCCGGCCGCGATCTTCTGCTTCGTCGACCGCCAGATGAACCAGCCCCAGTGGTCGGATCTCGGCATGTACCTGCAGACGTTCATGCTGCTGGCGGTGGAGCGCGGTCTCGCCACGTGCCCGCAGGAGTACTGGTCGTTGCGCCCCCGCACGGTGGCCGCATTCGTTGGCGCGCCCGAGAACGAGATGCTGTTCTGTGCCGTGGCGGTGGGTCATGCCGACGAGTCGGCGCCGGTCAACCGGCTCCGTTCGCAGCGGATGCCGTTCGAGCAGTTCGCCCGCTTCGTGTGAGCGACGCGGGTCAGGCGCGCACGGCGTAGCCGGCGTCCACGACGGCGGCGGTGAGCGCCGCGAGGTCGGGCTCGCCGTCGGTGTCCACCGTGGCTGTGGCGCTGTCGAGATCGACGCTCACCGAGGTCACTCCGGTGACCACCGTGATCGCCTCGGTGACGTGCCGCACGCAGTTCTGGCAGGTCATTCCGTCCACGTGGATGCGCGTTGTCTTCATGGGGTCACGCTAGCGAGTACGGTTCGGGCATGAAGTTGGGTCCGGGTCTCACGTTCTCGTGGAAACGAGCGCTCGGTGTCACCCAGGCGAAGCGGCGCATCTCGCGTGCCACCGGCATCCCGCTCACCCGCGCCGGCCGCCAGCGCAAGCTCGGCCGCTGGCTGGGCATGAAGTGACGACACAACCAGTTCGTTACCGACGATAAGAAGAACAGTACTATCTGGTCCGTGGCACGGACCCAGCCCCGCCAGCGCGCCCCGCGCCGCGAGCCCGACCTCGAGGCCGTGCTAGAGGCAGCTGTTGAGTCGTTGCTCGAGAACGGCGAGCGTGGTTTCCGTATCGAGCACATCATCGAGAAGACGGGCATCTCGCGCAGCTCTCTCTACCTGCACTTCACCGACCGTGACGGGCTCGTGGAGGCCGCGAGCATGGAGATCTTCTTCCGTGAGGTCGTCGAGAACGTGGACCGCACCGTGGCCGTGCTCGACCAGGTGACCACCAAGGACCAGGCCCGCGCTGTCGTGCGTCCCCTCGTGGATGTGATCGCCGCGCAGCCGGTGAGCACGAGGTGGAACCGGGTGATGGTGCTGGCCGCGAGCCACTACCGCGAACACCTGCGCGAGCGGTTGTCAACGGTGCAGACCGAACTGAACGACAAGCTCAGTGCCGCACTCGAGCGGTGGGACGGTCTCGGGTTGCTGAAGCCCGGGGTCGACCCGCGGGAGGTTGCCTCGTTCATCCAGGTGAGCACCTTCGGCCGCGTCATCCGGGACCTCGACACTCACCGCTCCCCCGGTGATTCGTGGAAGGACCTCATGGTCACCGTGCACCTGTCGATGATCGCCGAATGAGGCGTTTCGCCCCGGCGTTCTTCGTTCTTCTGTGGAGCACGGGCTTCGTGGTGGCCCGGTACGCCACCGACGATGCCGGAGCGTTCACCTTCCTCACCGTGCGCACGCTCGTCGCGGCGGGCGTGCTCCTCGTCATCTCGCGCGTGGTCCGCGAGCCGGCACTCGCGCGAAAGGATGCCGCAGTGCAGGCACTCGTCGGGGTGGGAATCCATGCGATGTATCTCGGCGGCGTGTTCTACGCGATCGAGAACGGCATGCCCTCGGGCCTGAGTGCCCTCATCGCCGCTCTTCACCCGGTGCTCACCGCGCTGCTCGCCCGCGCCGTGCTCGGCGAGGCGCTCCCGCGCGTGCGCGCCGCCGGTGTGCTGCTCGGCTTCGCCGGTGTGGTGTTCGTGGTTGTCGAGCGTGGCGGCGCAGGTGCGTCGGTTCCCGCCGTGGCGCTTGTCGGAATGTCGGTCGCAGTGGCGGGGATGAGCGGCGGCACGCTCCTGCAGCGACGTGCCGGTGGGGAAGTGCCGCTGCTGCGCGGGACCGCGGTGCAGTACCTCGCGACGTCGTCGGTGCTTGCCGTGCCCGCAGTCGCGGGGGAGGGCTGGAGGTTCGGGTCCACGCCGTCGACGTGGTGGTCCCTTGCGTGGGCAGTCGGCATCCTCTCGCTCGCGGCAATCCTCACGATGCTGTGGTTGTTGCGCGAACGGGCCGCGGCTCAGGTGAGCAGCCTCTTCTTCCTCACCCCCGGCCTCAGCACGCTCGAGGCCGCCGTTCTCTTCGGCGAGGACGTGGGCCTGCTCACCGTGGTGGGTCTGGCAGTGGCATCGGCCGGGGTGTGGCTGGCGACTGCCGCACGTTTCTCAAAGGACCGCTGAGGTCCTGCGGGCCACGCCGTTTCAGCAGTCGACGGACGTGAGGTCCGGCCCCACCACGATGTTGCCCGCGAAGTGCTCGGCTGCCATGGCGCGCCACTCGTCCTCCTGGCCCGGCTGTACCGGCGGCACGAAGTGCGTGAGCACGAGTGTGCCCACGCCCGCACGCGCGGCGGTCTGGGCCGCCTGCTGCACGGTGGAGTGGTAGTCGAGGATGTCGAGGAACCTCTCGCCCGTGGGAACAAGGGTTGCCACCTGCCGCACGAGGTCCTCGCGTATCACCGTCTGAACGTATGCATCCGCTCCTGTGCACATCTCGTCGAGTCCGTCACAGGGCACGGTGTCGCCCGCGAGAGCGGCCACCTTGCCGTCACCCTCGATGCGGTACCCCACCGTGGGTGCCACCGGCCTGTGGTCGGTGGCGTGCACCGACACGCGCACGTCACCGAGGACGAGTGTGTCACCCGGCGTCACTTCGGTGACGTTCACCTTCATGCCGATGCCTGCCCGCAGGTCGTCGTGGTGCTCGAGGCGGTAGCCCTCGTCGAGTGCGAGCATTGCGAGCAGGCCGTCCACCATCCGTGCCGTCCCCGGCGGCCCGTACACGTCGAGGGGCGTCGCGGCGGGTGACGCGATCCAGCGCGTGGTGACCACGTCGTTCAGGTCGCAGATGTGGTCGCTGTGGAGATGCGTGAGAAGAACCTCGGTGACGAGCGGCGGCGGGCACATCGCGCCGATCAGTCTCATGATCACGCCGCGGCCGGCATCGACGAGGATGTTGCGCCCGCCCGCCTGCACGAGAGTGGACGGGCCGGCACACGTGGCGCTGGGAAGGGGGCTGCCCGTGCCGAGCAGCGTGATCTTCACTTCGGGACGCCGTTCAGCGTGACTTGGGCTTGAACGCGTCGCGGACGAGCGGCTCGAAGTGTGCGAGGTCGAAGCTCTCGTAGGAGGGGTCGAAGGCGACCGAGTCGTACAGCTCGCAGAACTCGGCGGTGTGGTCGAACCACTCGTGGCCGATGAACTGGTCGCGGGTGTTGCGGTCGAGACCGATGTAGTGCCAGAAGTAGTAGCCCTGGAAGATGCCGTGGTTCTTCGTCATCCACCAGTTCTTCTCCGACACCACTGGCTTCAGGATCCCGGCGGCGATCTCCGGGTGGTTGAACGGGGCGAGGTTGTCGCCGATGTCGTGGATGAGTGCGCACAGCACGTACTCCTCGTCGCGTCCGTCGCGCTCTGCGCGGGTGGCGGTCTGGAGGCAGTGCTCGAGACGGTTCACGGGGAAGCCGCCGAAGTCGGACTCGAGGTAGCGGAGCTGCTCGAGCACGCGGTCGGCCACGTGCGACTGTGTGTCCTGCAGACAGACCATGATGTTGGCCCACTCGTCCTTGGTGGACTCCTGGAACGACGTGAACGTTGCGCGGGTCATGGTGCCCCTCCCGTGGTGCTCGGTTGGGGCGAGCGTAGTGGAGTGCTCAGCCGCGCCGCGAGCGCACGACCCGCACGGGGGTGCCGAGGTCGATGTTGTCGAACAGCCACTTCGCGTCGGGCACCCGCATGCGCACGCACCCGTGGGACGAGGGCGCCTCGCCGACCGGGGTGTGGAAAGGCAACTCGCCAGACGGGGTGACCCTGTAGGGGATCCCGTGGAAACCGATGTTGCCGCCCTCGCGACCCGTGGTGAACCGCACCATCCAGCGCATCCGCTCCCACGGAGCGGGTGTGTAGTAGCTCTGCTCCGACTTGGAGAACACCCGGAACGAACCGGTGGGGGTGCTGTCAGCCAGTCCGGTGGAGACCGGGATGGAGGTGATCAACCGCCGCGACCGCGAGTACACGAATGCCGTCTGTGTGTCGATCTCCACGACGACCGAGGCGATACGCACCACAGGCCGGTTCACGGGTGACAGCGCGGGGACGCGCGGCGGCGCAGAGCCCGAGTCACCCTCTGCCAAGGCGTGGGCGGGCACGCACAAGGACAGGAGCACGCCGGCGAGGACGGCCCGGGCGTCGAGGGGACAGCGCCGCATGGCGGAAAGGCTAATTGCGCGCCGCTGGTGGGTGGTGGAGCCCCGCGCGGGCACGAACGGTCAGGCCGTAGCGGTGTCGAGGGCGTCGGTGAGGGTGTTCCACGCGAGCACGGCGCACTTGATCCGCACGGGGAACTTCACCACACCCTGCAGAGCCTCGAGGTCGCCGAGTGCAACGCCGGGATCGGGTTCGCCCTCTTCCTCCACCGACATCATGTGGCGGAAGCGGTGCACGAGCGCGCGCACCTCGTCGATGCTCTTGCCCTTCACCGCGGCACTCATCATCGAGGCCGAGCTCTGGCTGATGGAGCAACCCTGTCCGCCGATGCGCACGTCGCTGACCGCGCCGTTCTCCACCTGCAGGAACACCTCGATCTCGTCGCCGCAGAGCGGGTTGTGGCCCTCGCTGCGCACGGCCGGCGGCGGCAGCTCGCCGCGGTTGCGCGGGTTCTTGTAGTGGTCGAGGATGATTTCGCGGTAGAGGTCTTCGAGTCCGGGCATGTCGCAGTCCCTTTCAGGGTGGGGTCAGGTTACGGCGCGAAGAACGCCGCGGTGTCGGCGAGGGCGTCGCACAGGGCGTCGGCCTCCTCGGTGGTGTTGTACAGGTAGAAGCTGGCGCGCACGGTGGCGTTCGCGCCGAGCAGGCGCATGAGGGGCTTGGCACAGTGGTGGCCCGCCCGCACGCACACGTTGTGCTGGTCGAGCACCTGGCTCACGTCGTGGGGGTGCACGTCGCGGAACGCGAACGAGATGGTGGCGCCGCGCATCTCGTGGTTGCTGCTGCCGTGCACGGTGATGTCGTCGCCGAACCGGCACGCCAGTGCATCGAGGGCGTGTCGGGTGACCAGCTTCTCGTGCTCCCGCACGTTGTCCATGCCGAGCCCGACGAGGTAGTCGACCGCAGCGCCGAGCCCGACCGCCTCGGTGACGGGCTGGGTGCCGGCCTCGAACTTCGCGGGCAGCTCGGCGCACACGAACCCCTCGGTGCGCACGTCGCTGATCATGTTGCCGCCGCCGAGGAACGGGGGCATCGACTCCAGCAGCTCCTCGCGGCCCCACAGCATCCCGATCCCGGACGGGCCGGTCATCTTGTGGCTGCTGAACGCGAGGAAATCGGCGCCCCATGCCTGCACGTCGGTGGGAACGTGGGGCACCGACTGGCACCCGTCGACCACTGCCACTGCGCCGTGACGGTGTGCGGCCGCCACGAGTTCCGCGACAGGGTTGATCGTGCCGAGCACGTTCGACATCGCGGTGAACGAGAACGCCTTCGCACCGTCGAGCAGACGGTCGAGCCCCGAGAGGTCGAGCAGGCCGTCGGCGGTGAGGGGCACCCAGCGGATCTCGAACCCCTTCTCGGCGGCGAGCATCTGCCACGGAACGATGTTCGCGTGGTGTTCCATGTGTGTGAGCAGCACCGCGTCACCCGGTCCGAGGTTCGATCCGCCCCAGCTGCGTGCCACGAGGTTCAGGGCCTCGGTGGCATTCTTCGTGAACACCACCTCCTCGGGCCTGCGGGCGTTGATGAACCGTGCGACCTTCGCCCGGGCACCCTCGAACATGTCGGTGGCCTCGGCGGCGAGGCGGTATGCGCTCCTGTTCGTGGGTGCGTACCCGGTGCGGAGGAAGGAGTCCATCGCCCCGATCACGGCGAGCGACTTCTGTGATGTGTTTGCGGAGTCGAGATACACGAGCGGCTTGCCGTCGATCATGCGCGAGAGGACGGGGAAGTCCCTCCGCACCGATGCGACGTCGAGGGCCATCGTCAGGACCTGTAGGCCTCGTAGCCGTTCTTCTCGAGCTCCTCGGCGACCTCCATGCCGCCGGAGCGCACGATGCGGCCGTCCACCATGATGTGCACGAAGTCGGGACGCAGCTCGTCGAGAAGACGCTGGTAGTGGGTGATGAGGAGGATCCCGAGGTTCGGCCTGTCGGCCCGCACCTCGCGGATGCCCTTGGCCACGATGCGCAGGGCGTCGATGTCGAGACCGCTGTCGGTCTCGTCGAGCACCGCGAAGTCGGGCTCGAGGATGGCCATCTGCATGATCTCGTTGCGCTTCTTCTCGCCGCCGGAGAAACCCTCGTTCAGGTAACGGTCGACAAAGGATGAGTCCATGCCGAGCCTCTTCATCCAGTCCATCGCGGAGAGACGCAACTCGAGCACGGAGAGGTCGATGCCCTTGCGTGCCGACAGTGCCTGGCGCAGGAACTGGATGACCGACACGCCGGCGATCTCCTGCGGGTACTGGAAGGCGAGGAACATGCCCGACTTCGCCCGCACGTCGGTGGACCAGTCGGTGATGTTCTCGCCCTTGTAGAAGAGGTCGCCGGCCGTGACCTCGTACTCGGGGGAGGCGAGCAGTGTGCTCGCGAGGGTGGACTTGCCGCACCCGTTCGGGCCCATGATTGCGTGGATCTCGCCCTCGTTCACGGTGAGATCGAGACCGCGGAGGATGTCGGTGGGTGTCTCGTCGTCCTCGGACACCGGGCGGGCGTGCAGGTTCGCGGCGCGGAAGAGTTCGGTCACGGGCGCCAGTCTAGGGACGCTGGCCGATTACCACTATCTGCGTAGTGGAAATGTCAGGCGGGAGCAAGGGCTTGCCAGAGAGCCCTGTAGCTCGGGTACTCGAGCCGGGGGTCGAGGTAGTTGGCCTCGTGCAGGAGGCGGTGGTACTCGGGCAGGTTGCGGAACGGGACACCGGCGTCGACGTGGTGCGCCATGTGGTAGCCGATCTTGTAGGGGACCATGAAGAACATCGCGATCGGGCGCTGGGCGACGGAGTGAGTGGTGAAGCGACGGTCGTCGTCCTCGCGCATGCCGCCGTGCTCGGCGACGGAGCGCAGACGGTTGATCACGCGCCACACGGTGAGATGCGGCAGAACCCACATGAGCGGCCACAACAGCGGATGACCTGCGGCAAACGAGATTGCGATGAGCCCGGCCTGCACGCCGAGCATCTTGAGCAACGTGTTGCGCACGCGGGGGTCGGGGGAGCGCAGGCCGCGCATCTGGTTGCGCAGCAGGCGCAGGCCTGTCTGCCCGGTGGCGTCGCGCACCAACTTGCGGCGCATGCTCGCGCGGCTGATCGGGTAGTTCGCGTACAGCGGGATGTCGGGCTCGTCGGGCCCGAACTCGCGGCGGTGGTGCGCCATGTGCACGCGCCGGTAGGCCTGAGTGCTCGTCATCACGGGGTAGCCGAGTGCCCACTTACCGACGAAGTCGTTCAGGCCCTTGTGGCGGAAGAGAAGTCGGTGTGCCGCCTCGTGCATGAGGGAGGCGAACTGGGCGTGCGTGCGCCCCATCATCAGGAACGCGAGGATCCATGAAAGCGGGTGCGACAGACGCACCGCGGCGGCGAGAACGAGCAGCGTCTGGCCCCACAGCCACACCACTGTGAGCCCGTTGCGCACCGACGGGATGCGGCGCAGTCGCGCGCGGTCCTCCGGCGAGAGACGGCCGAGGGCGTCCAGGTGCCCGGTCGCATGCGCAACGGGCAGTTCCGCGGGCACCATGCCACCGAGCCGCGGTGCGGCTGTCATCGTGTGCTCCTCACCACCCGCGCGCAACCCATTCTGCGAGGTGCGGTCTCTCCAGGGAGATCGTGGTGTCGGCACCGTGGCCGGGCAGCACCACCGTGTTGCCGGGGAAGCCGAACAACCTGTTGTCGAGCGAGCGGATGATCGTGTCGAAGTCGCCGCCGGGGAAGTGCGTGGCGCCCGGGCCGCCGGGGAAGAGCGTGTCGCCGGTGAACAGGAGCGGTGCGTCATGCACCTTGAAGCTCACCGAGCCGGGTGTGTGGCCGGGGTTGTGGATGGCCTCGAGCCGCAGGCGGCCGACCTCGATCACCTGCCCGTCGTCAATGAATACGTCGTAGCCGACTTCCTTCAGCATCGCGGCGTCCTCGCCGGCCACCGCAACCTCGTAGCCCGCCTCGCGCATGGCCGGCACGGCCTGGATGTGATCGTGGTGCCCGTGGGTCTCGAGAACCCGCCTCACCCCGAGCGCGGTGCACAGTTCGAGAAGTCTCTCGTGCTCGTTGGCGGCGTCGATCAGCACGGCGTCGCCGGTGTGGAGACACCGAACCACGAAGACGTTGTTCGCGTACGGGCCCACCACGACCCTGTGGACCTCGAGGTTGTGGTCGAAGTAGTGGAGGGTGCCGGCCTGCGACATGTGTTCATCCTGACACGACATCGAACCCGAGCGACAGGGCAACGGGAATCTGTGCGGGGTCGAACGTCACGAAGCGGACGGGTCTGGGCAGGCGTGCCGCCGCCGCGAGATGCATCGCCGCCGACACCCCGAGAGGCTGGTTCGCCACGAGCGCTGCGGCCTCGTCGAGCAGGTCACGGTCCGCGGGTACCACGTGGAGGAAGTCCCACGTGCGGCGCACTGAGTCCTCGATTGCCGAGGCGAGCACCGGTTCGTCGGTGAGTCTGGATGCGGCGGCCACCGCCTCCGGCAAGGCAACGGCGCACGCGCACCACCGCGTCTCGGCGTCCATCGCCCCGAGCACGACCTCACGTGACGGGGTGTCCACGTGGAGCGCGAGCAGTGCAGACGCATCCAGCACGACGGTCATCGGCGAACCCCGTTCACTTGCGGATCTCCGCGAGTGCCCGGTCGAGGCGGGTGCCGGCGTACAGGGTCACCGGTTCGTCGGGTACGAAGTCCCCGCGGCGTCGCGGGGCCTCGACGCGTCCGCGGGCCACCAGGTCGTCCAGGCCCACGCCGGTGGCGTCACCGGCCATCGGCGACACCTGGGCAACTGGGTGGCCGGCCACCGTCACGGTGATTCGCTCTCCCGCCTGCGCCCGGCGCAGGAAGGTCGTGAGGGATGCCCGCAGGTCACGGATGCCGATGACGGTGGTCATCCCGACAGGGTAGCGGGCTTGTGTACACGGGCGTACACAACTGGATTGGCGCGGGAGGGGGCCCGGAGTACAGACTGACTGCATGAATTTTGCTTTCAGTGAAGAACAGGAAGAACTCCGCAAGATGGTCCGGTCGTTCCTCGAGAACAAGTCGGCCGAGACCGCAGTGCGCGAGCAGATGGAAACCGTGAACGGCTACGACGCCGCCGTGTGGAACCAGATGGGTTCGGAGATGGCCCTCCAGGGCATCGCCATCCCCGAGGAGTTCGGCGGCCAGGGCTACTCGTTCATCGAGCTCGGCGTGGTGCTCGAGGAGATGGGCCGTGCGCTGCTGTGTGCGCCGTACTTCTCGAGCGTCGTGCTCGCGGCGAACACGTTGCTCCTCTCCGGCGATGACGCCGCGAAGAAGGCTCACCTCCCCGGCATCGCGGCCGGCGAGACCATCGCGACCCTCGCCACCACCGAGCCCTCGGGCCGCTGGGACGAGGCCGGCATCACGATCGAGGCGAAGGGCTCCGGCTCCGACTTCACGATCTCGGGCACCAAGAGCTTCGTGATCGACGGCCACACCGCGAACCTCATCATCGTGGCGGCACGCACCGGCAAGGGCGTGAGCCTGTTCGCCGTGGAGGGCGACGCGAAGGGCCTCACCCGGACCGCACTGTCCACCATGGACCAGACCCGCAAGCAGGCCAAGCTCGAGTTCTCGAACACGCCCGCCAAGCTGATCGGCAAGGAGGGCGACGGCTGGAACGTGCTCTCCAGGGTGTTCGACCTCGCGGCTGTGGCACTCGCCGCCGAGCAGGTGGGCGGCGCCCAGCGAGTGCTCGAGATGGCCGTGCAGTACGCCAAGGACCGCATCCAGTTCGGTCGTCCGATCGGTTCGTTCCAGGCGATCAAGCACAAGTGCGCCGACATGCTGCTCGAGGTGGAGTCCGCCAAGTCGGCCGCCTACTACGGCATGTGGTGTGCCGCGGAGATGAACGACGAGCTCCCCTCGGTCGCATCACTCGCGAAGGCCTACTGCTCCGAGGCGTACTTCCACGCCGCGGCGGAGAACATCCAGATCCACGGAGGCATCGGCTTCACGTGGGAGCACCCGGCTCACCTCTACTTCAAGCGGGCGAAGTCGAGCGAGCTCATCTTCGGCGACCCGACCTACCACAGGGAGCAGCTCGCCCAGCGCATCGGTATCTGAGCACACCCGCTCACACAGTTCCGAGAAGGACCCGGGCTTCGGCCCGGGTCCTTTGGCATCTCCCGGGCTTCGGCCCGGGTCCTTTTGCATCTCGCGGGCTTCGGCCCGGGTCCTTTTGCATCTCCCGGACTGTTTCCGCCTGCGCCTAGGGTGCGCGCATGCCGCGCACCGTTGTCGCCCAGATCTCCGACCCGCACATCACCGGCCCGCTCGACCCACTGTTCGAGGGCTCCGACCCCGTGGGCAATCTGTCGCGCGCCATCACGCACGCCTCACGGCGCGCCGAGGCAGTGATCATCACCGGTGATCTCGCGGCACGCGCCGGGACCGACGCGGAGTACGAGGGTGTGTGTGCCGTGCTCGAGTCCTGCGGCGTCGACGTGCTGCTGTGTGCCGGGAACCACGACGAATCACGCAAGATCCAGGGCATGTTCGGGGTCGAGGGCCGCAACGGACGGCTCGACTACGTGCGCGAACTCTCGCAGGGGCGGTTGGCGGTTCTCGACTCCTCTCGCGAGGGTCGCGGTGACGGCGAGTTCGACGACGACCAGGCCGGCTGGTTGGAGTCGGTTCTGGCCGACGGTGCGCCGTGCCTCGTGGCGATGCACCACCCGTGCTTCTCGATCGGTGGCAGGGCACTCGACGGTGTGCGGCTCGACGACGCATCAGTAGCCCGACTGGCGGAGGTGGTGTCGCGCCACACGAACGTGCTCGCCGTGGTCAGCGGGCATGCGCACATGAGTCTCACCACCTCGTTCGCTGGCACCCACGCATTCGCCTGCCCGAGCGTGGCATACGAGTTCGACTTCCGCGGCAGGGACCTGCTGTACAGGCCCGGCCTGCCGCAGTACGCGCTCCACACCTGGGTGCAGGGCGGCAGGGGGTTCTTCTCCCGGGTGGTCACTGTCGCGCCCGATGAGGACTGGCTCGTGATGGAGAGCTTCTGACCCTCACCCCTAGGCTCGCGCCATGGAACCGGTGACCTTCGTGTTCGCGGCGGTGTCCGCCGTGCTCGTCTTCGTGATTGCCGCGGTCACCGTGGGCAGGGAGGCGCGCAGGCTCGATTCCGTGGCACCCCGCGTGGTGTACCGGATCGACGAGGCGGTCGGTTTCGTGGCGGAGCGACTGCCCACCGACACCCAGGCGCGGGTCACATTCGATGATGTGGAGCTGATGCTGCGGGAGCATCTCAACTGGTTGGGGGACCGCAGGCTGCAGGCGGTTGATGTGGTGGACCGCACGCAGGACATCAACGAGCCGGTCGTGGTGGACGAGGACACACTCACGGCGCACCTGCTGGCGCGGGCCACGGCGAGGGGGGTGGAGATCCTCGACGACGTGGATGTGGTTCGCGTGGTCGAGGCACACCTCGCGTATCTCGATGCAATCGGTGCCGTCGGTCCGCATGCCGACAGCGTCTGACGCGTTGCGCGTCAGATCATCATGTTGAACCGGAGCAGGACCTTCTGTGCGTGTCCCGCGTCGCCCTTCACACTGCACATGGCGGCAAGCTCGGCCGGATCGCCGCGGCCCGTGGCGAGCTGAAGGAACACGTCGGAGTCGAGCGAGATCTCGCAGAGCGGATCGGCCGGCGGGTCGCCACCCATGCGCGCGCGGCCGTCGACCACCGTGGTGACCACGGTGCGCTGCACCGCACCGGTGATGTTCAGCACCACACAGCCACCCTCCGGAGTGGCGGCGCGCTTGCCCACCACGATGGGGACGGTGCGGATGAGACGGTCGAGCGAGTGTCCGGCCTCGGGGCTTCCCTGGTTGCCGGGGAAGCCCGCGGCACGGCGCATGTCCTGCTCGTGCACCCAGATGTCCATCACGCGGATGTGCAGGAAGTCGCCCTTCGTGCCGGGACCCGTGGGTGTCATCTCCGGCGTGGCGAAGTAGTCCTCCCCGGCACTGCGCAGCTGGGCGATGCGCCGCGCAGCGACGTCGCGGAACTCCTCCAGCACGGTGGAACCCGGCCACCCGCGCCGGAAGTCCACGTGGTGCTCGTTCATCTCGCCGATGGGGTTGTGAACGTCCGACATGTCGGACGATCTGTGACCGGGTTCGGGGAGGCCCACCATCGCGCGTTCCGTGCCGATGATGTGTGACAGGTTGTCCTGCACCGTCCAGCGGGGGAGCTGTGACGGCGTCTTCCACTGTTCCTCGGTGAGGCGCGAGCACATGTCGTCGAGCGAGGCGAAGATGTGCGCCGTCATGTCGATGAGGTCGACGGGGATCATGGGTGCTCCTATCGGGCCGGGTTCTGCACGGTGCGCCACTGGCGCGCTGTGAGGTACGGGTTGAAGATCTCGCCGATCATCTGCATGTCTGCGTCGGACTTGGGTGTCTTCAGCTCGAACAGGCCGGGGAAGCGCGCGTACGCGAGCGTGATGTCCCACAGCTCGCGTGCCCTGTCCTTCTCGGGTGTCGGCAGCACCACCGGGCCGAACACCGCCCGCCCACCGGGCACGGTGATGATCGGCACACCGAAGCCCGCCAGGTCCCGCACCGCGTGCTCGTGGTCGGCGCGCACCTCGTCGCTGGTTGTCGGGTCGGCGAGTGCCTCGTCCCACGCTTCCGTCGGCAGTCCGGCGCCGGCCATCAGCTCGAGCGCGGTCTCGCGCTCGTAATGGCGCCGGCCGTCGACGTGCAGGGCGCGCCCGCACACCTCGTAGAAGGTTCCGCACCAGTCGTTGCTGTGGCGGCGCAGCCACGCCGCCACCCGCAGCGGGGTCCAGCCGTACGCGAACTCGCGCTCCCACGGGTGGGGCTTGCCCTCCTCGCGGTTCACCTCCTCGAGGCTGAAGAACCGCCAGTTGATGGTGAACCCCACCTGCTCCTGCACGTCGCGGATCCAGCGGCTCGTCTGGTACGCGTACGGGCACATGATGTCGAAGAAGAACTCGATCTCGGAGGGCTGGTCGTTCGTGCTGGTGTTCCCCATGGCGGCAACCTAGTTCCCGTTTCGCGCCCGCTCGTCACCGTGCGACTACCGTGTCCGGGATGGAACGCCCCGTCCGCTTCGAGCACACCCGCTATCTCGGTGACAAGCGCACCCAGCTCGTGTACGACCTCGACGAGTGGGCCGACCGGGCGGTGATCGACGAGATCGTGGAGACCGGCGTCGGTCTGTGTTTCGGCCCCGACACGCTCGCCGAGGCACGCAACCGCGGCTACACCCTCGCCACCGCCGGTGCCCACCGGCGCCACCGCAAGCCCCGCGCCTAGGCAACCCGGGCGGTGCGGTGAACGGCACGTTCATCTCCGGCGGGCTCACCCTGCGCTGCTACCTCGCCAGACCTGCCGACGACGGGCGCCGCCAGCCCGGCGTGATCCTGTGCCACGGGTTCCCGATCGGCCCGCTCGATGCGCGCCAGTCCGCGCTCACGTTCCCGCAGCTGATGGACCGCGTGGCGGGGGAGCTGAACTGGAACGCACTCACCTTCACGTTCCGTGGATGCGGCTCGAGCGAGGGCGACTTCTCCATGCAGGGGTGGGTGGACGACCTGCGTGCCGCGATCGACCACCTCATCACCGAGGCGTCACCGAACGGCATCTGGCTCGTGGGCACGAACACGGGCGGGGCGCTCGCGCTGTGCGTGGCCGCCGACGACCCCCGCGTGCGCGGATGCGCGCTTCTCGGTCCGCGCGCCGACTTCGACGACTGGGCGGCCCAGCCCCGCCGCTTCCTCGAGCATGCGCGCGAGATCGGCGCGATCAGGCGTCCTGCGTTCCCCCCCTCGTTCGACGAATGGAGCAGGGAACTGCGCAGGTTCCGTCCGCTCGAGGCAGCCCGGCGGTTCGCCCCACGACCGCTGCTCGTGATGCACGGCGAGGACGACGAGAGCGTGCCCGTGGCCGACTCACGCGTGCTGGCGGATGCACACGGCGCAGCAGAACTGCGCGTGATCACGGGTGCGGGGCATCGCCTCCGTCATGACCCCCGGGCCGTGGCGGTGCTCCTGGGATGGCTCGACCGGCAGCGACCCGAGGGGTGAGGGCCCGGCCGCTCCAGATCAGTGCGAGCTGTGTCCTGTTCGCAGCACCCACTGCGTCGAAAATCCGGGTCAGCCTGTTGCGCACGGTCTGGCACGACAGGAAGACACTGTCGGCGATCTCCTTGTTGGTCAGCCCGCACGCGACGAGCGATGCAATCTCCCGGTCGATGGAATCAAGCGTGTGAGAGGGAAACGGGGTCACGCCTCGACCGTATGGGCCGTTGCAGGTCGGAGAACGCTAAATAGCGTTTCTAGCGCCATTGAGGGACAGTTGTGCTTCACAACTCACTTTTGGATGGTAGGAACATCGCGGTGACGGAACACTCGGGCGACTCCGGCATGGAAAGTCGCGTTCTCGAACACATGGCGGTACCCACCCTGGTGGTGTCGGTTCTCGACCATTCGGTGCTGACTGCGAACCGGTCGGCACGTCGTCTGCTCGCCGACTTCGGCACGCAACTCATCGGCATGCGCCTTCCGGACATGGGGACACTCGCTGACGCGGCGGAGATGCGCAAGGCACTCGACGCGTGCACGGACCCGGATGACGGGTTCAAGTCCCTGGGTTTCCGGTTTCAGCCGCCCAACGGGCCGTCGGTCGGCACCGAGGTCGTCGTGACGGGCTGTGGCGATCTCCCGGCTGTCGGACCGGCCGCGATCGTGCAGATCCGCAACATCGGGGGGAACACCACACTCAGCTCGTTCATCAGGCAGGTGTCGGACCTTGCCGAGGGCAACACCCTCATGAACGCACTGAGATGGGGCCCGTTCTCGAACTTCCCGGTGGAGATGCTCGCCCTCTACTCCCTGAGCCGCCCTGAGGAGGTGCTCCAGCTGCGCGGGGGGTTCGGTCTCGGGGCAGGCACGGAGAAGAAGTACCGCATCCTGCCGCTGAACGACCGCCACCCGCTGGGTTGGGTTGCCCTCACGGCAGAACCAATCTGGGAGAGCCTTAGTTCAGTGTCCAGTCGCTTTGTCATCACCTCAACGATGGCGGAACTTGCACCCAACTTCGGGACAAGTGAGGCTTTGTACTTTCCGATTGTCGGCCGTGGCACCGTGATCGGGGCATTTTTCGTTCTGTTCGCCCATCCCGTCGAGCAGACCGTCGTGCGCGTGGACCAGTTCAACGCGCTCAGCCACCTGCTCGGGCACTGGCTCGTAATGAAACACCCCGACGACGGCTCGCCCGGGCAGATCCCGCGGAACATCGAGTTCAGGCTGAACGACCGTGACTTCGACATCCTGCGCCTGGTCGAGGAGGGCAAGTCGAACAATGAGATCGCCGAGAAGCTCGGCTACTCGGAAGCCACCGTGCGGGCCGACCTGACCCGTCTCTTCAAGATGACGAATGCCAAGGGCCGCCGCGAGGTGACGAGATTGGCGAGGGAACTGGGTCTCTACGACGGGTGACCGTCGGGGTTCGCCGAGTGCCACGCGTACGCGGTGGCGATGATGTCGTCCAGCGTGCGGGTCGGCTCCCAGCCGGTGAGTGCCCTCATCCGTGACACGTCCGCCCACACCTGCGACACATCGCCGGCGCGTCTGCCGACGATCTCGTGCGGCACGGGTCTGCCCGTGATGCGCTGTGTGGTGGCGATGATCTCGAGAACGCTGGTTCCCTGGCCCGTGCCCACGTTGAGGGTGGTGCTGGTGCCGCCCGAGGACAGGTGGTCGAGAGCCGCGACGTGTGCTGCAGCGAGGTCCTCCACGTGGACATAGTCACGCACGCCTGTGCCGTCCGGTGTGGGCCAGTCGTTCCCGAACACCTTGAGGCCGGGGGAGCGGCCCAGCACCGCCTTCATCACGTGCGGCACGAGGTTCTCCGAGAAGTCCCAGTTCTCGCCGAGTGACCCGTCGTCGCTGGCGCCGGCCGCGTTGAAGTAGCGCAAACAGACACTTCGCATGGACGTCGTGGCCGAGTACCACCCGAGCGTGCGCTCCGTCATCCACTTTGTCTCGGCGTACACGCTCTCGCAGCGCACGGGGTCGTCCTCGCGCACCGGCACCCGGTCGGGCGTGCCGTAGACGGCGGCGGTGGAGGAGAAGACAACGCGCCCGACACCGCAGGAGTGGAGGACCCGGAGGAGCGCCTGCGATCCCGCCACGTTGTTCGAGAAGTACTTGCCGGGGTCGTTCATCGACTCACCCACGGCCTTGTACGCCGCGAAGTGGACAACCTCGTCCACACCGTGTTCCTCGACTGTGCGGCGCACGAGACCGGCATCGGCCACGCTGCCGTGCACGAATGGGGCATCGCCCACGGCATGGCGGCTCCCGTTCTCGAGCGTGTCGAGCACGACCACCGCCCTGCCCGACGCGCGGATGGCGCGCGCGGCGACCGAACCGATGTAGCCGGCACCGCCCGTGATGAGTGTGGTCACCCGGGGAACGCTACTTCGGCCGCTTCTTGAGCGGGCGGGACTGCTTGTCCCTCTCGGCTTCCTTCTCCATCTTCTTCCACGCGCGCACCTTGAGAAGTGTCGCGGGGTCGGTGATGTCGGCGACCGTCCGCGGCTTCGAGTCACTGAAGACCCCGGCCGCCTTCTTCCAGCCGTCCGGTCGCACGCCGAAACGCTTGCCGAGGAGCGCCACGAAGATCTGCGCCTTCTCCTCGCCGAAGCCCGGCAGCTCGCGCAGGCGCGAAAAGAGGATGTCGGCGTCGGTGACCCCGCGCCAGATGTTTTCGCCCCTGTTGCCGTGCTTCGCGGCGATGATCGCGCACATCCCCTGGATGCGCCCGGCCATTGCCTTCGGGAACCGGTGGATGGCGGGCTTTTCCGTGCACACCGCGAGGAACTCGTCGGGGTCCATCTCCGCGATGCGCCGCGGGTCGAGGTGACCGAGGCGGGTCTTCAGAGTGAAGGCGCCGTTGAACGCCCACTCCATCGGCACCTGCTGGTCGAGCAGCATGCCGATGAGGAGCGCGGTGCCGTTCGAGTTGAGCAGCCTGTCGGATGCGGGGTTGCCGGTGATGTACAGGGTTCCCATGTGTCAGTCCCTCGTGAGTCCGTTCGGTGCGTCGGGGTCGATGCCGAGGTCGCGGATGGCGTCACGCACGGTCCCCGCCGTGACCCCGTGGCTGCCCACGAGCGCGGACAGCACCGCCACGGTCACGTGTTCGGCGTCGGTCTCGAAGAAACGGCGCAGGGCGGCACGCGTGTCGCTGCGCCCCATGCCGTCGGTGCCGAGCGCGAGGAACCTGCGGCCGCGCACGTGCGGGGCCACCTGCTCGCTCACGATCCGCATGAAGTCGGTGACTGCGACCACGGGGCCGCTGCCCGTGTTCAGCGTGCGGTCGAGGATGGAGGCGCGCGGCGGCTCGGCAGGGTGGAGACGGTTCCAGCGCTCGGTCTCCATTGCGTCGTCGCGCAGCGACTTGTACGAGGTGGCAGACCACAGTTCCACGTTGATGCCCCAGCGTTCCTTCAGCATCGCCGCCCCGTCGATTGCGGCTGTGGACGCACTCCCCGAGAAAAGAACCGATGCGTGTGGCGTACCCTCCGCCGGCTGCCACAGGTAGAGGCCGTCGATGATGGCCGCGTCGGTGACGTGCGCGGGCCGTGCGGGCATCGGCAGGTTCTCGTTGTAGAGAGTGACGTAGTAGTAGATGTCGGCAGGGTCGGTGCCGTACATCCGCCTGATGCCGTGGCGCACGATCGCCGCCATCTCGTACGCCCACGCGGGGTCGTACGCCTGGCACGCGGGAATCGTGCTCGCGAGGAGGAGGCTGTGGCCGTCCTGGTGCTGCAGTCCCTCACCGGGGAGGGTGGTGCGCCCTGCGGTTGCGCCGAGCAGGAAGCCGCGCGTGCGCATGTCGGCGGCGAGCCACGCGAGGTCGCCGACGCGCTGGAAACCGAACATCGAGTAGAAGATGTAGAAGGGCACCATCGGAACGCCGTGGGTGGCGTACGACGTTCCCGCAGCGATGAAGCTGCTCATGGAGCCGGCCTCGGTGATGCCCTCCTCGAGGATCTGGCCCTTTGATGCCTCGACGTACGACAGCAGCAGGTCGTGGTCGACCGGCTCGTACTTCTGGCCCTGTGAGGCGTAGATGCGCAGCTCTCGGAAGAGGGAGTCCATGCCGAACGTGCGGGCCTCGTCGGGCACGATGGGGACGACTCGCGGACCGAACTGCTCGTCGCGTGCGAGGTTGCGCAGGAGCCTCGTGAACGCCATGGTGGTGCTCACCGCCTGGCTGGACGAGCCGGTGGCGAACTCCGCGAATGCGTCGTCGGCAGGGAGCTCGAGCGGCCTGCGCGTGCGCACCACGCGGCGCGGCACCGAGCCGTCGAGCGCGCGGCGGCGCTCCATCATGTACTGGTACTCCACTGAGTCCTCGGAGGGACGGAAGTACGGCGGGTCCTCCGGGTCGATGAGCGCCTCGGGGATCTCGTCCTCGAGGTGCAGCCGCCCGCGCATCTCGAGCAGCTGCTCGCGCGTGAGCTTCTTGATCTGGTGGGTGGCGTTGCGGCCCTCCACTCCCGAGCCGAGTGTCCAGCCCTTGATGGTCTTGGCGAGGATCACGGTGGGCCGGCCCGAGCCGAGATTCTCGGTGGCTGCACGGTACGCGGCGTACAGCTTGCGGTAATCGTGCCCGCCGCGCGGCAGGAGCTCGATGTCACGGTCGGTGAGGTGGGCCACCATCTGGCGAAGGCGCGCGTCGGGCCCGAAGAAGTGCTCGCGTGCGTACGCACCGTCCTCAACGGAGTAGCGCTGGAACTCGCCGTCGACGGTGGCGTTCATCTTGTTGAGGAGCACCCCGTCCACGTCACGCGCGAGGAGGTCGTCCCACGCGGAGCCCCACACCACCTTGATCACGTTCCAGCCCGCACCGCGGAACACCGCCTCGAGCTCCTGGATGATCTTGCCGTTGCCGCGCACCGGGCCGTCGAGGCGCTGGAGGTTGCAGTTCACCACGAAGATGAGGTTGTCGAGCTGCTCGCGCGCGGCGAGCGAGATCGCACCGAGGGTCTCGGGTTCGTCACACTCGCCGTCGCCGAGGAACGCCCACACCCTGCTCTGCGAGGTGTCCGCGATCTCGCGGTTCATGAGGTACCGGTTGAACCGGGCCTGGTACAGCGCCGTGAGCGGGCCGAGACCCATGGAGACGGTGGGGAACTCCCAGAAGTCGGGCATCAACCTCGGGTGGGGGTAGCTGGAGAGGCCCCTCGTGCCGCGGCCGATCTCGCGGCGGAATCGGTCGAGATCGTCCTCGCCGAGGCGGCGCTCGAGGAACGCGCGCGCGTAGATGCCGGGTGCGGCGTGGCCCTGGAAGTAGATGTGGTCGCCCGATCCGCCGTCGTCCTTGCCGCGGAAGAAATGGTTGAACCCGATCTCGTACAGCGCCGCCGAGCTCGCGAAGGTGGAGAGGTGGCCGCCGATGCCCTCAGACTCGTGGTTGGCGCGCGACACCATGACCGCGGCGTTCCAGCGGATGAACGCGCGGATCCGTCGTTCGATGTGCTCGTCGCCGGGGAACCAGGGCTCGTTCTCCTGTGGGATCGAGTTGATGTAGGGCGTGGAGACGCTCGCGGGGAAGCTGACCTGCTGCTCCTGTGCGCGGGCGAGCAGGCGGGTCAGCAGGTAGCGGGCTCGGTTGCGGCCGTGCGTCTCCACCACGGCGTCGAGGGACTCGAGCCACTCCTCGGTCTCGCCGGGGTCGGTGTCGGGGAGCTGGTGGTACGAACCGTCGAACAGCACGCGGCGATTCTCCCATGAGGGAGGTCATCGATGAAACGCACCCGTGCATTATGGGACAATCGGCGAATGTCCGGTCCGTCACACACGCCCTCACAGTCCCGGGCTTCCGACATGACCGAGAGGATCGTCATCTACACGGACGGTGCCTGCTCGGGGAACCCCGGGCCGGGCGGCTGGGCGTGGGCCACGTCGCCCGACGGTGCCACGAGTGACAGCGGAGGTGAGCCGCACACCACCAACCAGCGGATGGAGATCGTGGCCGCGATGCGCGCGGTGGAGTCGTATCTCGACGACCCGCGCACCATAGAGATCGTGTCGGACTCGACATACGTCGTGAAGTGCTTCACGGAGAACTGGTGGCGCGGGTGGCTCGCCCGCGGGTGGCGCAACAGCCAGCGCCAGCCGGTGGCCAACCGTGACCTGTGGGAGCCGTTCATCGAGATGGTGAACACCCGCGGCCGGGTGGAGTTCAGGTGGGTCAAGGGTCACAGCGGTGACCCCATGAACGACCTCGTCGACCGCATGGCAGTGGCTCACACCCTCGGCTAGCCACGTTTCGTGCCTCGGGGCGGCGGTTGCCTAGCGTGGTCCCCATGGAACTCAAGGGAACATCCGCAATCGTCACAGGTGGCGCCTCGGGCATCGGGGCGGCGTCCGTGCGCCTTCTCGCGAAGGCGGGCGCCAAGGTCGTCATCGCCGACCTCGAGCGCCAGCGCGAGACCGGCGAGGCACTCGCCAAGGAGGTGGGCAGCGCCGCGTTCTGCCCGGTCGATGTCACGAACACCGACGATCTCATCGCCGCAGTGGAGATGGCGAAGTCGATGGGGCCGCTCCGCGCCCTCGTGAACTCCGCAGGCATCGGCTGGGCCCAGCGCACGATCGGCAAGGACGGCCAGTACGACAGCGCCGCCAACCTCGATGCGTTCAAGCGCGTGATCGCGATCAACCTGATCGGCACGTTCGATGCCATCCGCATCGCGGCAACCGCAATGAGCCAGACCGAGCCGCTGGAGGACGGTGAGCGCGGTGCCATCGTGAACATCGCATCGGTCGCCGCGTTCGACGGCCAGATCGGCCAGAACGCATACTCCGCGTCCAAGGGCGGGGTGGTCGGGATGACGCTGCCTGTCGCGCGCGATCTCGCCGCGGTGGGTGTGCGCGTGAACACGGTGGCCCCCGGGCTCATCGACACGCCGATCTACGGGCAGGGCGACGCGAGCGAGGCGTTCAAGGCGCAGCTGCAGAAGGGTGTTCTCTTCCCGCAGAAACTCGGCAAGCCCGAGCAGCTGGCATCGATGGTGCTCGAGTGCATCACCAACAGCTACATGAACGCCGAGACCATCAGGGTCGACGGCGGCATCCGCATGCCACCCAAGTGACCCGTCGACCGGGGCACGAGCACTGACGCCCCGCCTGCGATGATCATCCGCCATGACGACCCGTTCGTCCCGTTCGACCGCGAGCCCGTGGAAGGCCGGACGACGAAGGGGCACGTGACCGTCGCCGTGCCCGATGAATGGGTGCCGCAGTCCTCGCACGCCGCGCGGTTGCGCGTCGGCGCGCGGAACCTCGAGCCGTCGGTGTGGGTGTCGCCGGTCGATGCCGACTGGGCACCGACACTCGCGATGAAGCGCGGGCTCGTGGCGGAACGGCCGGAGGAGGTGGCGGCATGCCTCGACGGGGCACAGGAGGCGTGCGACGAGGTGGCTTCCGGCGTGCTGGCCTCGCTCGGTGCACCGCCCACCGACGAGCACGGCATCGACGCACTCGTCGACACCGCCTTGCGTGTTGCCGACGACCTCTGCATCCTCCAGGAGGACGCAGGGGGGGTGCCGAGGCTCACGGCCGCGGTGCTGTGCTCGCCCAACCGGTGGCGGCTCGCGGAGAAGATCGGCGGCACGATGGCACAGATCCACGGTCCCGTCGCGCGCTACTCATCGGACCTTGACTCGCCGGTGAACGCGATGCTCGCACGGCTCGCGCCCGGCCGGCCGGTGTGGCGGATCAACTGGGGAATCACCGACCACCCGTCGTTGTTCCAGCCCGACGTTCCCCCGCAGGTGCCCGGGACGGACCCCGCCACCATGTGGCTGCGGATCGAGTGGCAGACCCTGCGCCGCCTCCCCGTGACGGGCGCCGTGCTCTTCGGCATCCGCACCCATCTGCAGTCGCTCGCCGACTTCGCGGCGACACGGCCGCGTGCGTTGGTCGAGGACTTCGCCGATCTCATCCTCAAGCTGCCCGAGGACGTTGCGTCGTACAAGAGCATCTCGCCGCACCGTTACGCTCTGCACGAGTGGCTCACCTCGCACTGAGCGCAGAGGTCGTCCTGCTGCCCGGCCCTCCGCGTGGAGCCGGCGTCAGGTCGTGTAGTCGGCGTTGATGCGCACGTACCCGTCGGTGAGGTCGCATCCCCACACCGTGGCGGCGGCGTCGCCGGTGGCGAGGCTCACGTGGATGAGCACCTCACCGCCGCGCATGTATGCGCTCAGCCTCGCGAGGCCCGCGTCGTCGGGCATTGTCGGGTACACCTCCTGCTCGCCGAAGCGGATCACCACCTGCTCCTGGCGGATGTCGGAATACCGGCTGCACTTGCCGACCGCCATCGCCACGCGACCCCAGTTCGGGTCGGCACCGTGAACGGCGGTCTTCACGAGCGGCGAGTTGACGATGGACTTTGCGACCGTGCGCGCCTGCTCCGCATCGCGCGCGCGGTCGACAATGACCTCGATGAGCTTCTCCGCGCCCTCGCCGTCGCGGGCGACCTGGCGGGTGAGCGACAGCAGCACCTCGTGCATCGCGGCCTCGAGGGAGGCGAGGTCAACCGGGCCGGCCGCGCCGCTCGCGAGCACCACCGCGGTGTCGCTCGTGCTCGTGTCGGTGTCCACCGACACGCAGTTGAGTGTGCGGTCGACGACCCGCCTGAACACGGCGTCGAGACCGGGGGCCGCCACCGCCGCATCGGTGAACACCATCGCGATCAATGTCGCCATGTCGGGCTCGATCATCCCGACGCCCTTCGCCACGCCCACCACGGTGGCGGCCGAACCGGCAACCCGCGCGGAATGGATCTTGTGCACCGTGTCGGTCGTCATGATCCCGCGCGCCACGTCGTCTGCGTCGTTGCCGGGGAGCGGTGAGGGGAGCGCCGCGATTCCCGCCCGGATGCGGTCCATCGGGTACTGGCGGCCGATCACCCCGGTGGACGCGAGCAGCACCTCACCCGGGGCGATCCCGAGCCTCGCAGCGACCGACGCCGCCACCTCCCGGGCGTTCGACTCGCCCTCCGCGCCGGTGGCGACGTTCGCGTTCTTCGACACCACCACCACCGCGCGGTTCGCGCCGTTCAGGTGCGCCCGTGAGAGAAGCACGGACGGACCGGCGAACAGGCTCCTCGTGAACACCCCGGCGGACACGGTGCCCGGTCGGCCGAGCACCACCGTGAAGTCGGGGCTCGTGTCCTTCACGCCCACGTTCGTGACGAACGATGAGAATCCGCGCGGCAGTTCCGTGGTCACTCACCAATACTGGCACCGCGGCCCCGCGGGCGGTGACCTACGCTCACAGCGTGCGCACGTTCGTGACCGGGGGAACCGTGGTGCGGTCGACGGGCCGCAGCGGGTCCGACGTGGTGTGCGAGGACGGCAGGGTCACCGCCGTCGTTCCGCACGGTTCGGTCAGACCGGCGGACGGCGACACCGTGGTGGACGCGACCGGGTGCATGGTGATACCGGGTGCGGTGGACGCCCACGTGCACATGCAACTCGACACCGGCAGCACGGTCTCCTCCGACTCGTTCGAGACGGGTACCATCGCCGCGGCCTTCGGCGGCACCACCACGATCGTGGATTTCGCGGAGCAGCGCACCGGCGGGAACGTGCTCGAGAGTTTCGAGCGCAGGTTCGCCGAGGCGGCGTCGCAGTGCGTCGTCGACTGGTCACTCCACCAGGTGCTCGGGGGAGTGACCCCGCAGTCCCTCGTCGACGCGCGCTCGCTCGTGGAGCGCGAGGGTGTGTCGTCCATCAAGCTCTTCATGGCATACCCGGGCCGGCTCTACAGCGACGACGGGCAGATCCTCCGGGCGCTGCAGATGTGCGCCGACACCGGGATGATGGCGATGGTGCACGCCGAGAACGGGCTCGCGATCGACGTGCTGGTGGAGCAGGCGGTGGCGGCCGGGAGGATCACGCCGGACTTCCACTCGCGCACCCGGCCTCCGGAACTCGAGGCGGAGGCCGTGCACCGTGCCGCTGTGCTCTCGCGCGTGGCGGGCAACGCACCGCTCTACATAGTTCACCTGTCGTCGAAACACGCGCTGGACGAGGTGCTCACCGCGCGCTCCCGCGGCACCAACGTGTTCGCCGAGACCTGCCCGCAGTACCTGCACCTGTCCCTCGAGGAGCACCTCGGCAGGGGCTGGCCCGAGGGTGCGGCCTACATCTGTTCGACGCCGCTTCGCTCCCGTGCAGAGGGTCACCACGCGACCCTCTGGGAGGGCCTGCGCGACGACTCGCTCGCCGTGGTGAGCACCGACCACTGCCCGTTCTGCCTCCGCGAGCAGAAACTGATGAACGGCGAGTCGTTCGATGTGGTGCCGAACGGGATAGGCGGGGTGGAGCACCGCGTGGACCTCGTGCACCAGGGCGTGGTGGCCGGCGAGATCACGGCAGAGCGCTGGGTGGAGGTGTGCAGCACCGCGCCTGCGCGCCTGTTCGGCATCCCCGGCAAGGGTGACCTTGTGCCGGGTTTCGACGCTGACGTGGTGGTGTACGACCCCGCGGCCGTCACGCGCATCTCGGCGTCCACCCACCACATGAACCTCGATCACTCGGCGTACGAGGGTTTCGAGCTGCGCGGGGGCGTGCGCACCGTTCTCTCACGCGGTGAGGTCATCGTGGACCGCGGCGAGTTCCTCGGAACCAGGGGACGCGGCAGGTACCTGCGCCGCGACGTGTCGCGCGCGGTCAACTGACCGGGCGTCAGCTGTCGAAGCGCTCGCGCAGCTTCTCGAGAGTGCGCTCGATCGACTTTGCGTTGTATTCCTGTGCGCGCATCACCCTGAGCATCAGGGGCGAGCGGTTGTTCGTCCAGTCGAACTGCTCGGTCACCTTCGTGCCTCCGGGGACAGGCTCGAGGATGTAGCGCCACACGTGGCCGCCGAGGTGGCGCCACGCGATGCGCCGGCCCTCCTCGAACTCCACCACCTCGTTCGTCATGCGGTACGGCACCACGATGCGCATCTTCATCCCGAAGCGTGCGCCGAGCGACAGCCTCTCGGGTGCGTCGACCTCGCTCCCGCGAACCGAGCCGGAGCCGTCGATCTCGCAGTGACGGCGCGGGTCCGCCAGGAGGTCGAAGATGGCGCCGGGGGGAGAGGGAACCACGGTCTCGCGGCTGATGACCTTGTCCGGATCGGTGGGTTTCATCCCGACAGTCTCGCGGCAGAAAGCACCTCTTCGGCACACCGACGCCCGGAGAACATCGCACCCTGGATCGAGCCCGTGTCGCGGTGGTCCCCGCACACGTAGATGCCACCACCCAGGGCCACCTTCTTCTTCGGTCCGAAGGGTGGGGACTGGTCCGGCTGGCCGTGGGGTATGCGGTACGTGCGGAGATGCTCCCAGCCGTCCACCTGCGCACCCCACCAACGGCGCAGCTGCGCACGCGCGGCGGACCCGAGGTCGCCCTCGTGCATCCCGGGCATCGCGGCGGCGATCAGGTGACGGCCCGCTGGCGCGTATGTGCGGGACACGTTCGACATCACCGCGACGTTCAACACAGGTCCCGACGAGTCGCCGTCGAGCACCACCCATGCGCCCTCCACGGGTGCGGCATCTGCAGCGAAGTACACGCAACCGGCGGCCCGCGAGCCGACCCCGGGCAGGCGCAGCAACCGTGCCGCGGCCGGTCCTTCGGTTGCCACCACAACGCTGTGTGCGGTGACGGAACGGTTCCCGCCGACGGTGACGCGGCCGGGTTCGACCGAGGTGACCGGCGCGGAGAGGTGAAGGGTGCCGGGGGAGAGACCACCGGCAAGCTGCGTGCTGATCGCGCCCATGCCGAGTGCCGGTACCGCCGAGTCACCGGCGGCAAGTGTGCGGAACACCACGTCGAACATCCGGCGCGACGCGGTGAGACCGGGGTCGAGCTGGATCCCCCCGACGAGCGGGCGGAAGAACCTGTCGATCATCGCGGGGGAGAATCCTGCGGCCCGCAGGGCATCACCGGTGGACGCGTCGTCGCCGCGCATCAGTTCGCGCGGGTCGGTGCGCAGGAGACGGGCCCGCAGCAGTGCGATGCGGGCCTTGTCGAGCGGTGAGCCGACCGGTGCAAGAGCAGTGGAGGGCAGCGTGCCGGGCCTGCGGAACGGGTCGCCCACGATGTGCCCCCGTCCCCTGCGCCAGACCATTGCCCCGGGTTCGAACCTGCACAGGTCGAGCGCACCGAGGTTCAGGTGGTGCGGGAGCTCGGGATAGGCGGTGAGAAGAACCTGGAACCCACGGTCGAGGACGAACCCGTCCACGTTGTCGCTCCGCACGCGGCCACCGGGACCGTCTGATGCCTCGAGCACGACCGCGTCGACGCCTGCCGCCTGCAGCGTGCGCGCGGCAACGAGACCGGCAAGTCCTGCGCCCACGACCACCACATCGGCCGAGGCGGGCAGCACACCGCCGGCATCGGGTTCAGTCACTTGCCGAGGATCCCCCGCAGCGCGGCCTCGAGACCGGGGTGGCGGAACGTGTATCCGTCGCGCACGAGCGCGTTCGGGACGACACGCTGCCCCGTGAACAGGAGCGCGTCAGCGAGCTCGCGCCCGAGGAGAAGCGCCGGTCCGAACGAGGGAACCGGCATGAACGCCGGCCGGCGCATCACCCTTCCGAGCGTGCGCGCGAAGTCCGCATTCGTCACCGGCTCCGGCGCGGTGAGGTTCACCGGCCCGGCGAGTGTCGACGAAAGGAGGTGAACGATCGCACCGACCTCGTCGTCCATCGAGATCCAGCTCTGCCACTGCCGGCCGTTCCCGAACCTCCCGCCCGCGCCGAGGGCGAACAGGGGCAGCTGCTTCTTGAGCGCGCCACCGTCCTTCGACAGGACGATGCCCGTGCGGAGATGGACCGTGCGCACACCCGCCTGCTCGGCCGGTGCCGTGGCCGCCTCCCACTGCCCGCACACGTCGGCAAGAAAGCCGGTGCCGCGCGACGCATCCTCACCCAGCACCTCGTCCCCGCGCGCACCGTAGATGCCGATCGCCGACCCCGAGAGGAACACCGACGGCTTCACGGCGGCCTCCGCGATTGCGGCGGCGATTGCGGCTGTTCCCTTCGTGCGGCTCTCCAGGATCTCGCGCTTGTACTCATCCGACCAGCGCCTGTCGCCGATGCCCGCACCGGCGAGGTGCACGACTGCGTCGATGCCGTCGAGGAACCCGGGAGCGACGGTGGAGTTGCGCGGGTCCCACTGACGTTCGTCGGTACCGCGGGGCGTTGCGCGGACGGCGCGCACGACCGTGTGCCCGGAGGACGCGAGTATCCCGGTGAGAGCGCGGCCGATGAGCCCGGAGGCACCTGTGACGAGGATCTTCATGGGAAGGTCAACACCCCGCGCCGCGCTTCTGTTCCGTAGCCTGAGCGCCGATGAGCACCCGGAAACTGATCCTCGCCGCGCTCGTGTGCGGGCTCGCGATCGTGCTGGCCGGCGGCGTGAAGCTGTTCCAGATGGCGGCCGAGGACGACGCCGTGGAGCTCCTGGCGTTCGGCCAGAAGGCGTCGGTCGGGGACATGACCGTGTCAGTGCTGTCCGTCACACCCGGCGCGGACCGCACGGTCGTGGTGGTGAGCATGTCCGGAGTGAACGGAGCCGATGCACTCGAGGGGTGGCGGATGCTCTCGGGCGGTGAGGTCTCGTCGCCGATGCCGTCGGACGATGTGGAGGGGGTCGACACGGAGGTCCCGGCGTGCGCGACGGTGTCCACGCAGGTGCCGGAGTGCACGGTTGTCTTCCCCGTGAGCGAGGGCACCGTGAACGTGGCGTACCTGCGTGGGGGAGCCCAATCCCAGTGGTCCACGGCTGCCTAACGGCTACCGTTGACCGTGGCCGAAGGACATTCCCACGATGACACGTCCGCTGAACAGGAGACACGATGGCTGACCAGTTCGACCTTGTGATCGTGGGCGGCGGACCCGGCGGGTACGCGGCCGCGTTCTACGGCGCGTCGGCCGGTCTGTCCGTTGCCCTGGTCGAGAAGGACACGATCGGCGGCACCTGTCTCAACCGCGGCTGCATCCCCGCGAAGGCGTTCCTCGAGACGGCCGCCGCACGGCGCCACGCCGAGCACGCGAACGAGTTCGGCGTTGCCACCGTGGTGGGGGACACCAACTTCGCGGTCGCGCAGGCCCGCAAGCAGAAGATCGTGGACGGTCTCGTGAAGGGCCTCACCGGTCTGGTGAAGGCGAAGAAGGTGACCTACCTCGCCGGTGTCGGCGCGCTGAACGCCGACAACTCGGTCACCGTCACGGCAGCCGACGGTGCGGTCAGCACTGTGAGCGGACGCAACGTCGTTCTCGCCGCAGGGTCTGTGCCGCGTGTGATCCCCGGGTTCGAGCCCGGTGGCCCCGTGATGACGAGCGACGAGGTCCTGATGCTTGACCGCATCCCGGCCCGCATCGCGGTGATCGGCGGAGGGGCGATCGGCTGCGAGTTCGCCAGCACCTTCGCCGACCTCGGTGCGGAGGTCACGATCCTCGAGGGTCTCCCCAAGATCCTCCCCGGTCTCGACTCCGATCTCGCGAACGTCGTCGTGCGTGCGTTCCAGAAGAAGAAGATCACCATCAAGACCGGCGTCGCCGTGAAGAGCCACGCCCCCACGGGGAGCGGCTCCACCGTGCTCTCGTTCGGCGAGGGCGAGACGCTCGAGGTGGACGCCGTGATCGTGTCCGTCGGCCGGAGGCCGTTCGCCGACCAGCTGAACCTCGGTGCAACGCAGGTGAAGGTCTCCGAGCGCGGTTTCGTGGAGGTCGACGAGTGGTGCCGTACGTCGGCACCGAATGTGTGGGCCATCGGCGACCTCATCAACACGCCCCAGCTCGCGCACGTCGCGTACGCCGAGGCGATCCTCGTGGTGAAGCAGGTGCTCGGCGAGGCAACCGTCCCGGTGGACTACGACCGCGTGCCGTGGGCCATCTACTGCCAGCCGGAGGTCGCATGGGCGGGTCCCGGCGAGGAGGCGGCACGTGCGGCGGGTCACGACGTCGTGGTGTCGAAGCACCAGTTCCGCGCCAACAGCCGTGCACAGATACTCGGGGAACTCGACGGCCTCGTGAAGATCATCGCAAAGAGGAACCCCGACGGCTCTGCCGGCCAGGTGCTCGGCGTGCACATGTGCGGCCCGTGGGTCACCGAGCAGCTGTCCGGCGGCTATCTCGCCGTGAACTGGGAGGCGAACGTGGAGGAGATCGCACACTTCATCCAGCCTCACCCGAGCCTGACCGAACTGTTCGGGGAGACCGTTCTCTCCATGACCGGGCGAAGCATCAACTCCTGACACGAGGCACACGACATGGCAGACGTAACCCTTCCCCAGCTCGGCGAGACCGTCACCGAGGGAACCATCACGAAGTGGTTCAAGAAGGTGGGTGAGTCCGTGGCCGCCGACGAGCCGCTCTTCGAGGTGTCCACCGACAAGGTCGACACCGAGGTGCCCTCACCGGTCGCTGGCGTGCTCGTCGAGATCCGAGTGAACGAGGGCGACACCGTTCCCGTCGGCACCGTGATCGCGGTCGTGGGTGACGCCGGCTCTGCGCCCGTGGCAGCGCCCGCCCCCGTGGCGGCGCCTGTGCCGGAGCCTGCACCCGCTCCGGCACCCGCTCCTGCTCCGGCACCCGCTCCTGCACCGGCACCCGCTCCTGCACCGGCACCCGCTCCGGCACCCGTTGGCGCCCCGAGCACTGCAGGCATGGTCCTCTCACCGGTCGTGCGCCGCCTGATTGCCGACAACGGTCTCGATGTCTCGCGCATCAGCGGCACCGGTCCCGGTGGCCGGATAACCCGGGACGACGTGCTGGCGGCACTCGATTCCGGTGCGGCCCGCACGGCTGCACCTGCACCATCGGTCGCCCCGGCTCAGGCACCCGCTCCCGCACCTGCGGGCGCCGCACCGCGGCCCACGATCGTTCCCGGCGCACGTGACGAGGTTGTGGCGCTGTCGCGCATCCGCCAGGCAACGGGTGCCCACATGCTGATGAGCAAGGGCACGAGCCCGCACGCGTTCAGCGTGGTGGAAGTGGACTACGCAAACGTCGATGCCACGCGCTCGCGCGAGAAGGATGCCTTCCGCGCCGCGGAGGGTTTCGGTCTCACCTACCTCCCGTTCGTGGCGCGTGCGGTGGTGGATGCCATCGCTGACTTCCCGCACATGAACGCATCGGTCGCCGACGACACCTTGGTCGTGCACCATTACGTGGACCTCGGCATCGCGGTCGACCTCGACTACAAGGGGCTCCTCGTGCCGGTCGTGCGGGACGCCGAGGCGAAGCGTCTGCGTGCCCTCGCACGCGAGATCAACGACCTCGCCGTGCGCGCGCGCAGCCGCCACCTCACCCCCGACGAGATCCAGGGCGGCACGTTCACCATCTCGAACAACGGGTCGGCCGGGTCGGTGCTCACGATGCCGATCATCAGCCAGCCGCAGGTGGCGGTGCTCTCCACCGATGCCGTGCGCAAGCGCCCCGTCGTCATCGACGTGCCCGGCGGCGGTGAGTCGATTGCCATCCACCCCGTGGGGAACCTCGCGATGGCGTGGGACCACCGGGCGTTCGACGGTGCGTACGCCGCCGCGTTCCTCGTACGCGTGAAGGACATCCTCGAGACGCGCGACTGGTCGAGCGAGGTCTAGGACCTCCGGCATGTCGGCTCCACTGCAGGTCCGCTGGCTCGGGAGGGTGCCGTACCGCGAGGCTCTCGCGGTGCAGGATGCGATCTTTGCGGGCGGCAGGGGGAACCACCTGCTCCTCCTCGAGCATCCCCACGTGTTCACCCACGGACCGACGGCCGACCTCGCACGGAACCTCCTGTGCGACCCGGCAGAGGTGGGGGCAGACCTCGTGCGCATCCGCCGTGGCGGAGACGTGACCTACCACGGGCCGGGCCAGTTGGTCGGCTACCCGTTGCTCGTGCTCCCGCCGAAGCGCGGCACCGAGGGGCCGGCTGACTCTGCGGGTTATGTGCGCACGCTCGAGCAGGTCATCATCGACTCCCTGCACGAACTCGGCCTTCGCGACGCCGACCGCCTCCCCGGGTACCCCGGCGTGTGGGTCGGTGTCGGCGCGGGCACACCGCGGAAGATCTGTGCCATCGGCGTGCGTGTGGGCCGCCGGCGCACGATGCACGGCTTCGCCCTGAACGTGGACACCGACATGACATGGATGCGCGAGCGCATCGTGCCCTGCGGCATAGCCGAGCACCCGGTGACCTCACTCGCCGAGGAGGGAGTCGATGCGGGGATGCGCGCGGTGGCCGACGTGGTGGCCAGGCATGCCGCGCGTGCGTTCGCCGGCGGACGCATGGAACGTCACGACGTTGCATGGCGCGAGGTGCCGGAGGACCTCAGCCCGTTCTCGCGCGGAGCCGGCCCCGGGGAACCGGTGCGGTTGATGAGCCGACTGGCGCGCGCCGGGGTGGAGGATGCGATCGACTTCAGCGCGCGCAAGCCCGACTGGATCCGGCCGCGCGTGAACCACGGCGAGAACGTGCTCTCGTTGCGGCGCACCCTGAGGGAACTTTCCCTCGTCACGGTGTGCGAGGAAGCGGGATGCCCGAACCTGTCCGAGTGCTGGGACGCGGGCACAGCGACATTCATGGTGCTCGGGGAGCGCTGCACGCGTGCCTGCGGTTTCTGTCTCGTGGACACCCGCAAACCGGGAGCCCCCGACCCCGGGGAGCCGGCGCGAGTCGCCGAGGCCGTGCGGCGCACCGGGCTTCGCTTCGCGGTGCTCACCATGGTGGCCCGCGACGACCTGCCCGACGGGGGCATGGCGCACGTCGCCGCATGCGTGCGCGCCATCCGCGGGGTCGACCCGTCGATCGGAGTGGAGACCCTGATCTCCGACGTGCGGGGGACCGACTCGCTCGACATCCTCCTTGCGGCCGGACCCGACGTGCTGAACCACAACATCGAGACGGTCGCCCGGCTGCAGCGCGCGGTGCGGCCGGGCGCAGGGTACGCCCGCAGTCTCTCGGTGCTGGCGAGGGCAAGGGCACACGGTCTCACCGTGAAGTCAGGCATCATCGTGGGCATGGGCGAGACCGACGACGAGGTGCGTTCCGTGCTCACGGATCTCGCGGCGGTGGGCACCGACATCGTCACCATCGGCCAGTACCTGCGGCCCACCTCCCATCACCTGCCGGTGGCGCGGTGGGTGGAGCCTGGGATGTTCGGGCAGTACAAGGAGTGGGGCGAGTCGGCCGGCATCCGTCACGTGGAGTCGAGCCCGCTCACCCGCAGCAGTTACCACGCACGGGAGGCCGCCGGCGCGGCGGTCCCCGTCACGATCGGAGCACGATGAACGCACCTGCACCCTCGAGGATCCACGCCGACCGCATCGCACGTGTGCAGGCGGAGATGCGTGCGAGCGGAACCGACGCCCTGGTCGTGTCCGTCGGGTCCGACCTGCCGTATCTCATCGGCTACCACGCCATGCCGCTCGAGCGGCTCACGCTCCTTGTGGTGCCGCAGTCGGGCACTCCCACGCTCGTCATCCCGCGTCTCGAGGCGCCGCGTGTCACCGAGATGCCGGGCGTGTTCGACACGGTGCCGTGGAACGAGACGGACGACCCCATCGCACTGTCGGACGGCCTCATCGGCACCGCCTCCACCGTCGCGGTCGGGGACCAGATGTGGTCGCGCTTCCTCGTGGACCTCCTGGCGCGCCGGCCCGGCACCACGTGGACCCGCTCGGTCACGGTGATGGCCCCGTTGCGCACGCGCAAGGATGCCGCCGAGATCGAGGCTCTCGCCTCGGCCGCTGCCGCCGCCGACCGCGTGGCGGCGGAACTGCAGAGTGGCCTCATCCCGCTCGTCGGCCGCACCGAGGCTGAGGTCTCGGCCGACATCTCCGCGAGACTCATCCGCGAGGGCCATGACAAGGTGAACTTCGCCATCGTCGCCGCGGGGGAGAACGCGGCGAGTCCGCACCACCACCCGGGTGACAGGGTGATCAGGCAGGGTGAGATCGTGCTGTGCGACTTCGGCGGCACGATGAACGGCTACTGCAGCGACATCACACGTTGCGTGCACACGGGCGAGATCCCCGCCGACATCGCGCGTGCGTACGAGGCGCTCAAGCGGGCGCAGGCGGCGGGCGTGGAGGCCGGCCGGCTCGGTGAGACGTGCGAGTCGGTGGATTCCGTGACCCGTGCGGTCCTCGATGACGCCGGCTACGGCGAGTGGTTCGTGCACCGCACGGGACACGGCATCGGGATGGAGGAGCACGAGGACCCGTACATGGTGAGCGGCAACACCGAGCCGATTGCTGCCGGCCATGCGTACAGCGTGGAGCCGGGCATCTACATCCCGGGGAAGTGGGGAATGAGACTCGAGGACATCGTGGTCGCCACCGAGTCCGGCCCTCGTGCGCTCAACCGCGCCGACCACGACCTCGTGGTCGTCGACGCGTGATCCGTCTCGACGCGGCCACCGTGCTGCTCCAGTGGGCCTCCGGGGGTCTGCTGTTCCTGTGGTTCACGACGCGTCGCCACGAGGTGAGCGCCGGGTACGGGTGGTTGCTGCGCGGCTCGTACGCGGTGATTGCCGCGGGTGCGGCCGCGTGCGGCTTCCTGCTCGGCTCGGTGCCGGTCCGCGAGGTGTGCGCCGTGCTCGTCGCCGCGGTCTCGCTCGCCACGCTGCGCCGGAGGAACCCCTCGGTGGATGTGGTGGCGCCGCTCATCGGAGCGGTGGGTGTGCTTGCGGGCGCACTGGACGCGGCGGGCGGTGCCGGGGACACAGTTGTCGCGGTGGCCCGCGTGGCAGTGGGCACGGTGTTCCTCGGTGCCGTGAGCGACGCGATGCTCCTCGGCCATTGGTACCTGGTGCAGCCCGGGATGCCGCGGCGGATCCTGAACGAACTCGTGCAGGCGGTGCGATGGGTGCTGCCCGTGCAGGTCGTCGTGATGCTTCTGCCGACGGGGATGTTCGCCGTGCTGGGAGGCACCGTGGACGACGGGTGGGGCGGGATGCTCGGGTGGTTCTGGCTGGCGTGCGCAGTGACCACGGCAGTCCTCATCGAAGTCACCATCCGCGCCCTCCGGGAGCCGAGCTACTCCGCAGTGATGGCGGCGACCGGCCTCATGTACCTGGCGATCCTCACGGCGTTCGGCACCGACTTAGTGGCCCGCGCGGTGCTGGCGTAGTTTCCCCGCGTGGAATTCTTCGAGCGAAACGTCTACTCACCGGATCACGAACTGTTCCGCGCCGCGTTCCGGGCGTGGCTCGACCGCGAGATCGTGCCGAACCACGGGAAATGGGAGACCGACGGCATCGTCCCGCGCGAGGTGTGGCTGGAGGCCGGCAGGCACGGGTTCCTCGGCTACCACGTGCCCGAGGAGTTCGGCGGCGGTGGCGTGGACGACTACCGCTTCGGCGCGGTGATGCAGGAGGAGGTCAGCGACACCGGCGTCATCGGCAGCTGCAACGGCATGACCCTCCACAACGACATCGTGCTCCCGTACTACCTCTCGCTCGCAACGCCGGAGCAGAAGGCGCGCTGGCTGCCCCGGATGGTCACGGGCGAGCTCATCAGCGCGATCGCCATCACCGAGCCGAACACGGGCAGCGACATGGCGGGCATCCGCACCGGGGCCGTGCGCCGGGACGGTGCGTGGGTGGTGAACGGGGCGAAAACCTTCATCTCGAACGGCATCAACTCCGATCTCGTGCTCACCGTGGTGCGCACCGACCCCGACGCCGGACACCGCGGATTCTCGCTCCTCGTGATCGAGCGGGGGATGAAGGGGTTCGAGCGGGGCCGCAACCTCGACAAGATGGGCATGCACGCCCAGGACACCGCCGAGCTCTTCTTCGACGACGTGGTGGTGCCCGACGAGAACGTTCTCGGCGAACCCGGGATGGGTTTCCGCTACCTCACGGAGAACCTCGCGCAGGAGAGGTTCGGGATGGCGATCGGGGCGGTGGCGGTGGCGCGCGCGGCGTTGCGCTGGACGATGGACTACGTGCGCGGGCGCACGGCATTCGGCCAGCCGGTGGCGTCGTTCCAGAACACGAAGTTCGTCCTTGCCGAGCTGCACAGCGAGGTGCAGATGGCGAGCGCGTACGTCGACCGGTGCCTGGAACTCCACTGCGAGGGGAAGCTGTCGGTGGAACAGGCCGCCGCGGCGAAGTTCCTCACCACCGAGCTGCAGAACAAGGTGGTGGACCGCTGCCTCCAGCTGCACGGCGGCTACGGCTACATGCGCGAGTACCCGATTGCGCGGGCGTGGGCCGACAGCCGCATCCAGACGATCTACGGCGGAACCACCGAGATCATGAAGGAGATCGTGGGACGCGCGATCGCGAAGGGCTGACCGGTCGGGGAACCCGACCGTCTAGAAGATGTCGCCCGCCGCGCGCATCGCGGCGGCATCAAGGCCGAGCGAGGCCACGATCTCGTCGGTGTGCTCGCCCCTGTCGGGCGCGGGTGCGGCGAACGCCGTGGGTGTGCCCGCGAACCGCGGGGCGTGGCGTGCCTCGCGCAGACGTCCCGCGACCGGGTGGTCGCGTATGACGAACGAACCGTTGTGACCCACCTGTGGCTCCTCGTGAACGTTGTGCAGGGTGTTGATGCCGCTCGCGGGCACGTCGTGGATGACGGCGTTGCGCAGGAACTCCTCCACCGTGATGGCGTCGGTGAGCTTCTTGATCTCGGTGCGCATCGCGTCGACGTTCGCCATCCGTGACGCCGCATCGGCGAAGCGCGGGTCGTCGAGCAGGTGAGCCCCGTTCAGCGCCCGCACGTAGCCCTCGAACTCCGGCTGGGACACTGCGGACACCGTGACGAACCCGTCCTTCAGCTCGAGCGCCGCGTAGTTCTCACCGATCGTGGGGGTCCGGACCACGTCGTCGTCGAGGAGCGCGGCATCCATCGCAGAGTCCGGCCACATGAACGCGATTGCCGCGTCGAGCATCGAGACCTGCACGTGCTGACCTCCCCGGCCCCGCTCGCGCGCGAACAGCGCTGCAGTCACGGCCTGCGCCACGGTGTAGCTGGTGACCTTGTCGCACACGAGCGTGCGGAAGATCTGCGGCCGGCCGGTGGCCCTGTCGGCCTGCACCGAGGCGAGACCCGATGCGGCCTGGATCACGTTGTCGTACACGCGCTGCCCGCTGCGCGGGCCGTCGGGGCCGAACCCGCTGATCGACACGTACACCACCCCGGGGTTCCATGCCCTCACGTCGTCGTACCCGAACCCCAGCTTCTCGAGTGCTCCGGGCCGGTAGTTCTGGATCACGACGTCGGCGTCCGACACCAGTCTGCGCAGCACGTCGCGGCCTCCGTCGGACTTGAGGTTGATGCCGATCGAGCGCTTGCCGCGGTTGTGGAGCGCGAAGATGCCGGTCATCCCGTTCTTCTGCGAACCGAGGAAACGCATCATGTCGCCGATGCCGGGCGACTCCACCTTGATCACGTCCGCACCCTGGTCGGCGAGCATCATCGCCGCGAGCGGACCCGAGATCATCACCGAGAGATCGACGACCTTGACCCCCGCCAGCGGACCGGCGCCACGGTCAGCGATCGGGCTCACAGCGGCGAACCGGGGGCGACGAGCGGCCACGGACGCTCGCGCTCGAGGATGTGCGCGAGCTCGAGCAGGACGGGTTCCTCGAAGTGCCGCGCGATGATCTGCAGCCCCACGGGAAGGCCGTCCACCGTTCCCGCCGGCACGGAGATTCCCGGGTTCCCGTGCAGGTTGCACGGGAAGGTGAGGAGCCCGTTGTTGCCCGCGCCGGCCTTGATGCCCCCGAACGTGCCGGGCAACGGGCCCTGCGCGTCGAAGGCGATGTCGGGGTTCGACGCGGTGATCACCACGTCGACCTGCGAGAAGATCTCGTGCATCCGCAGGTTGAGGAGAGCACGGCGCTCCTCGATCTTCGCCCGTTCGGCCGCGTTGTAGCGGCCCTCGGTGCGTTCCAGTCCGGCGCGCATCTCCGGGGTGAGCACCTCGGCACAGTCGGGCCACCTGTCACCGAGCAGTGCGGCGATCTCGATCATCCCGCTGATCGACCATGCAGCACCCATTCTCGGGAGCGAGGTGTCCACGCCGTCGATGCGCACGAGCCCGGACGATTCGACGAGGTGCTCCGCCGCGGCGAGCAGGACCTCCCACATCGCGGGTGACACCACCGCGCCGCCCCAGTCGGGGACGACCGCGACTCGAAGGCCGCGCACCGGAACGGAGCCGAGCCCCGCCTCCCAGCCGCCCGTGCGGGGGAGACTGAGCGGGTCGGCCGAGTGGTGCCCGTTGCACACGTCGAACCAGCGCGCGGTGTCGCGCACGCTGCGGGTGAGCCCACCCGTGGTCACGGTGAGGTTGCCGTACTGCACGTGCGGGCCGCGAGGGATGCGACCGAAAGTGGATTTGAGACCCACGAGACCGGTGAAGCCCGCGGGGATGCGGATCGACCCGCCGCCGTCGCCGCCCGTGCCGAGCGCGAAGAGGCCGCCGGCAACGGCGGACCCGGTGCCGCCCGACGAACCGCCGGGGGTGCGCGCGGTGTCCCAGGGGTTCGAGGTGGCGCCGTTCAGCACGGTGCGCGTGAGGTTCACGCCGCCGAACTCGCTCGACGTGGTGAGGCAGAACTGGTTCGCACCCGCGCCCGCCGTGAGGCGTTCCACCATCGTGGACGTCCAGGATGACTTTCGGTCCGCGAACGGAACCGATGCCTCGGTGTCCGGCCAGCCCTCGACGTGGTCGAGTTCCTTCACGCCGAGCGGCACGCCACCGAACGGCAACGACACGTCGGCGCGCGACGCGCGCTCGAGTGCGCCCTCCTCGTCGACGAACGAGACGGCGTTCAGACCGCTCGCGCGCACCGCGGCGAGGCTCGCCTGCATCTCCTCGAGGGGCGACCTTCGCCCCGACCTGAACTCCTCAACGAGCGAGCATGCGTCGCCCAGCCACGGTGTGTCCCCCATGCGGGCAAACTAGTCCAGCACCGCCGTTCCCAATCCGTCCGCGGAACGCACCCGCAAGTAGCGTTCCCCGAGGCATGGACAGTCGCACCTTCCTCGGGCTGCAGCAGACACACAACCCGTACAGGTGGTGGCTGCCGGTGGAGAGGAAGCTGTGCACCGGCGGGAACTTCCTGTACGGGGGAGCGGGGCTCGGGGCGGCGATCTCGGCCCTCGAGGGATCCACGGGGCGCAACCTCATCTGGTCCACCGCGCAGTACCTCAGCTATGCGCGGCCCGGCGAGGTGATGGACATCGACGTGATCGTGCCGGTCACGGGCAATGCCGTCACCCAGGCGCGCGTGGTCGCCCACGTGGGGGAGCGCGAGATCCTCGTGGTGAACGCCGCCCTCGGTGACAGGGACTTCGCCCACTCGGGCCAGTGGGAGACCGCACCGGCCGCGCCCCCGCCGGAGGAGTGCCCCGAGTACGAGCACCGCTGGACGACCGAGGAATCCATCCACGACTTCATGCAGGAGCGCCTCGTGAAGGTGCGCCCGCACGAGGACCTCGACGGCACGCCCAACGACGGCCACACCGTGATGTGGACCCGCCTGCCACAGGTGATCGACGGTGTCGACGCGGCGACTCTCGGCGTGCTGGGGGATTTCGTGCCGCGCGGCGTGGGCCAGGGCCTCGGCATCCGCGGAGGGGGGAACTCGCTCGACAACACCCTGCGCGTGGTGAACTTGGTGCCGACCAACTGGGTGCTGATCGACATCAAGGTGCACGGGGTCGGCCGCGGTTTCGGCCACGGACTCGTGCACATGTTCGCCGAGGACGGCACCCTGATGGCCACCGCCAGCCAGAGCTGCATTGCTCGGGTGCACCGCGACCGCGAGGAGGACACATGAACGCATACGGGGCACAGGACCACACGGGCATGCCGGTGAGGCCGGGCATGACCGTGCCGCTGCCGGGTCCGCTGCACACCCACCGCGACAAGCTCACCGAGCTGGCGGACATGGGCTACACCGACATCTGGTCAGCGGAGGCCGACGGTGCCGACGCATTCACGCCGCTCGCCCTCGCGGCCGCGTGGGAACCGAGGCTTCGACTCGGAACCGCGATCGTGCCTGCGTACACGCGCAGCCCTGCGTGCTTCGCGCAGTCTGTCGCCACGCTCGCTGATGCGGCACCCGGAAGGTTCGCGATCGGCATTGGCTCATCCAGCAACGTGATCGTGGAGCGCTGGAACGGGGTGCCGTTCGAGGAGCCGTACAAGAAGGTGCGCGACGTGGTGCGGTTCCTGAACGACGCCCTCTCCGGCGAGAAGGTGGCGAAGTCGTACGACACGTTCAAGGTGGACGGGTTCAGACTCGGCATCAGACCGGAGCAGAAGCCGCGGATCCTCGTGGCGGCTCTGCGCGAGGGGATGCTGCGGCTCGCCGCGCGCGAGGCGGACGGCACCATCATCAACTGGTTGTCACCAGAGGACGTGAAGAGGGTTGCCGCGGTCGTGCGCGACGCGGCCGGCGGGGAACCGAAGGAGATCGTGGCGCGGATCTTCGTGTGCCCGTCGGAGAACACCGAGGCAGTGCGGTCGGCCGCCCGTTTCGCGATCGCGGCGTACCTGAACGTCCCCGTGTACGCGGCGTTCCATGCGTGGCTCGGCCGTGGGGACGAGCTGCGCGGCATGTGGGATGCATGGCAGGCGGGCGACCGCAAGGCCGCGCTCGCTGCAATCCCCGATTCGGTCGTTGATGACCTCATCGTGCACGGCTCGCCGTCGCACTGCAGGGACAGGATCCGGGACTACTTCGACAACGGGGTGACCACCTCGTCGCTCGCGATCATGCCCTTCGACCCCGAACTGCGTCACTGGGACGCCGTGCGCTCGCTCTCTCCCTCGGCGCATTCCTGACCGATGGCAACACAGGCGACGCGCGTCCCCCGGGAGTCCTGGACCCTCCTCTTCTCCACCCTCCGCCAGCAGCGCAGGCAGCTGTTCGCCGGGGTGGCGGTCGGTCTGTCGTGGACGATGGGAAAAGTGGCGGTGCCCCAGCTCACCCGTCTCGCAATCGACCGTGGCGTGTCGAAGGACGGTGCGCTCCTCTTCTGGACCCTCCTCATCATTGCGGCGGCACTCGTCGCCGGTGTGTTCGCGGCGTGGCGCCGCTACATCGCGTTCCGCGAGAGCAGGGTCACTGAGAGCACCCTGCGTGAGCGCCTGTTCGCCCAGATCCAGGGGCTGCACGTCGGGTTCCATGACCGTGCCCAGACGGGCCAGCTGATGAGCCGTGCGTCGAGTGATCTGCAGCAGGTGCAGGGCTTCGTGGTCAACATCCCGATCTTTGCCTCCCAGGTCACGATGATCCTTCTGGTCGTGGTCGTGCTGCTGCTCATGAACCCGCTCCTGGCGCTCCTCGCGCTCGCGCCGCTCCCGTTCATCAACGTGTCGGCACGCTCGTTCTCGCACCGCATCTACTCCGCGGGGCTCGTGGTGCAGCAGGAACAGGCGCAGCTCGCGAACGTGGTGGAGGAGTCCGTGTCGGGGATCCGTGTCGTGAAGGGTTTCGGCGCAGAGGCCGTTCAGCAGCTGAAGGTCGACACCGAGGCCGCCGACATCCGCGCGGCGTCCATGCGGGCGGCACGCATCCGCGCGAAGTTCCTCCCTGCCATCGACCTTCTCCCGTCGATAGGTCTCATCACGGTGCTCGGCTACGGCGGCCACCAGGTCGTGAACGGCACGATGTCGCTCGGCGAACTGGTCGCGTTCAACACCTATCTGACGATGCTCATCTGGCCGATGCGCAACATCGGCATGACCGTGGCGATGGGCCAGCGGGCCGCCACCGCCCTCACCCGCGTGAACGAGATCCTCTCCGAGCAGCCCGCCATCGCGAGCCCGCCCCGACCGCGCCACCTCCCGTCCGCTGACCTTGCCCGGCCGGTGGGTGCCGTCGAGTTCCGCAACGTGCGGTTCGGCTACGACCTCGGCCACACCGACGTGCGCGTGCTGGAGGGGCTCGACTGGTCGATCGCGCCGGGCGAGTCCGTGGCGGTGGTGGGGGCAACCGGGTCCGGGAAGTCCACGCTCGCACGGCTGCTCCTGCGCTTCTACGACCCGCAGTCCGGTGCGGTCCTGCTCGACGGGGTGGACCTGCGCGAGCTCAACCTGCGCGAGCTTCGCCGCTCGGTCGGCGTGGTGTTCGAGGACACGCTGCTGTTCAACGACACCGTGAGCGCGAACATTGCGTTCGCACGCCCCGACGTGGGGGCCGACGTGATCGAACGGGCGGCCAGGCTCGCCGGCGCGCACGAGTTCGTGCTGCAGCTGCCGGAGGGATACGACACCACGCTCGGGGAACGCGGCTACTCACTGTCCGGCGGCCAGCGACAGCGCATCGCCATCGCCAGGGCGATCGTGGCGGACCCCCGCGTGCTGGTGCTGGACGACGCCACGTCCGCGGTCGACCCGACCAAGGAGCACGAGATCCGTGACGCTCTCGCCACGGTGATGCGCGGCCGCACGACCATCGTGATCGCGCACCGCCCGGCGACGATCGAGCTCGCCGACCGCGCGGTGCTGCTCGACGGCGGCCGCATCGCCGCCGCCGGCTCGCACCGCGAGCTCCTCGACACGAACGCCCGCTACCGCGAGGTGCTCGCCGCCATGACGGACGCAAAGGATGCCCCCGGGACGGTGCCGTCATGATGGCGATGCGCGGCGGTGGCGGCGGCATGGGAGGCGGCCGCGGCGGGATCAACGAGGAGGACAAGCTCGACCGTGCCCAGACCCGGGTGGTGCTCGTGCGCAGCCTGCGGATGGCGGGGGAGTTCCGAAGGAACGCGTTCAGGGCGTTCCTTCTGGTGTGCGTCACCGTGTCGTGCACGCTGGCGGGCCCCGTGCTGGTGCGCCACGGCATCGACGCCGGCATCAAGTCGAAGGACCTCACGGCCCTGAACCGGGCCGTCGTGATGTACGTGTGCGTGGTGGCGGTGAACTACGTCGCGAGCCGGATGCAGTACGTGCAGCTGAACGCGGCCGGGGAGGGGTTCCTCCAGATCATGCGGCGCACGGTGTTCTCCCACATCCAGCGCCAGTCGATGTCGTTCTTCGACCGCGAGAAGGCCGGTGTGCTCGTCTCCCGCATGACCGCCGACGTCGAGTCCATGTCGGAGCTCGTGCAGTTCGGGCTCATGCAGTTCCTCTCGTCATTCCTGCTCCTCGTGTTCGCCCTCGTGCTCCTCCTCACAATGTCGTGGGAGCTCACCCTCATCACGCTCATCGTGTTCCCGTTCATCATCGCCGCGTCGGTGAAGTTCCAGCGCGATGCGAACAAGGCGTACCTCGAGGTGCGCGAGAAGGTGGGCGCGAACCTCTCGGCGCTCCAGGAGGGCATCACCGGGGTGCGGGTGATCCAGGCGTACGCCCGCGAGGACGAGCAGATCCGCAGGTTCGAGGAGTCGAACAGGGCGCTCTTCCGCAGCCACCTGCACTCCGTGCGGGTGAGCACCTGGTACTTCGGTCTCATCGAGTTCTCCGGAATCGCCTCCACCGCGTTCGTCGTGGGCATCGGCGGCTGGCTCGTGCACAGGGGCGACGTCTCCCTCGGGACCGTGGTGGCGTTCGTGCTGCTCCTCGCCCAGTTGTTCGACCCCGTTCAGCAGCTCTCGCAGCTCTACAACACGCTCCAGTCCGCCGCTGCGGCGCTGCACAAGCTCTTCGGCATCCTCGACACAATCCCCGACGTCGACGAGGCGCCGGACGCCGTGTCGCTCCCCGCAACGGGCGACCTCGTGGTGGGGAACGTCACGTTCCGCTACGCGGGGGTCGAGCGGGCCGCCCTCGACAACGTGTCGATCACGCTCAGGGCAGGCACACGGCTCGCGCTGGTGGGGCCCACCGGGGCGGGCAAGAGCACTCTCGCCAAGTTGATGGCCCGCCTGTACGACCCTGTCGACGGCACGGTGTCGTTCGGTGGCACCGACCTCCGCCGCGCCTCCATGGTGTCGCTGCGCGAACGCATCGTTGTGATCCCGCAGGAGGGGTTCCTCTTCGACGGGAGCGTGCGCGACAACCTCTTGATAGCCCGGCCCGGCGCCACGAACGAGGAGGTGCTCTCGGCTCTCTCCTCGCTCGGTCTGCGCGATCGCTTTGAGGCACTCCCCGAGGGGCTCGACACGCAGGTGCGCGAGCGCGGGTCGCGACTGTCCGCGGGTGAGCGCCAGCTCGTCGCGCTCGCCCGGGCAGCGCTCGTCGACCCCGCCGTGCTCGTGCTGGATGAGGCCACGAGCAACCTCGACCCCGGCACCGAGATGCTGATCGAGTCCGCCCTCGACCGGTTGATGAACGGCCGGAGCGTGATCGTGGTGGCGCACAGGCTCACCACGGTGCGGCGCGCCGACACCATCGCCGTGGTGAACGACGCACGGATCACCGAGACCGGTTCGCACGATGAGTTGATGGCGCTCCGCGGGCATTACGCGACGCTCGTGGAGAACTGGGAGAAGAGCCAGCCCTCATAGGGACCCCGAGACCATGGGGAGCCCCTGTCATTCGGTGTCCGACTTGGCTAGGTTCTTCCCGATGGCGACCCCCAGTGGCCTGCGTTTCCGGCGCGTCGTGGCGCGGATCGGTGCGGTGACAGCCTGCCTTGCCGTCTCGTTGCCCGTTCTCGAGTCCGTCGCCTCCGCGGCCCCGCTTGTCACGGTGAGCCCCGCCACGATCACCTACACCGACACCTCGGCCGCCGACACGTTCACCGAGGTTCGCGGCACCGTGAGCAGTTCCTCAGCCGTCTCCATCAACGGCGGTTCCAACAGTCTCCCGAACCCGCCCAACACGGCGGTGGTCTTCTACACGAGCGGCAAGATCGGCACGTACGGCACGCTGTGGATGCAGAACTCGGGCGCGTGGCTGTACGAACCGAACATCCGTGCCATCAACGGGGCCACCGGCACCGTGACCGACACGTTCACCTTCGAGGCCTCCGACGGCACGGGAACGGGCAGCCAGAACCTGGTTGTCACCGTGAACGGCGTGGAGGACACCCCGGCCCTCACAGTGTCCACCAAGACCGTGAACGACATCACCGACGACCTCACGGTGTCCACGATCTGCGGTTCGTCGCCCGGCAGCGGCGACCCGTACCAGATCGACGTCGGCTCCTCGCCCACGAACGAGCGGTGCCACCTGGCCTTCGACAATTCGACCTCCACGAAGTACCTCAACTTCACGAAGACCGGGTCCAGCATCCTGATCGACTTGAGGCGCGCCTGGACCCTCACCCGGGTCGGTCTCACCACAGCCAACGACGCCACCGAACGTGACCCCACGGCCTTCGACCTGTACGGGTCGAACACCTCCACCTCGGCGGGGATGACCCTCATCCAGAGCGTCACGGGACTCGTGCCGCCCTCCGCGCGGTTCACCAAGTACAGCGACGTCACGATCAGTGCGTCGGCCGCGTACCGCTACCTGAAGATGACCTTCACCGGTGTCCGCAACGCCGCGGCGGCGAACAGCGTTCAGATGAGCGAGGTGGAACTGTCGGGGACCACCGCCACGAACGCCTACACCGAGGGCGACCCACCCATGGTGATCGAGCCCACACTGCTGCTCGCCGATGACAACA
>JBEGQL010000002.1:0-14763 GCA_041181005.1 Actinomycetota bacterium | reverse complement strand
GGTCGCGGGGTGCGCCGCCTCGCGGACCTGTTGTTCGGCTCGGTCATGGTTGTTCTCCTTGTGGTGGAGGACCGACCGTCCCGTGGGGACCGTGCTTGTACGGCCGGGTGGCCGTCGCATCCGCCCGTGATGCGGGGCGGAAAGGAGACACCCCGCGTCACGGGCGCAAGCACCGCGGCCGGTCCGGCTCGGTTGCTGGCCGCGGTTGCCCGCGGCACTCGTGATGCGCTGCCACTGTGCCACGGGGGTGTGACACGGGTTCAGGTGGGGGCGGACTCCGCGCGCCGCCTCACCCCGAGCAGCTGGCGCCGCAGCATGATGCCGTCGCCCGGCCCGAGCAGGAACCGCTCCACCAGTCGTCCGAAGGGCACATTCACGGACGCCCTCACGCGCGTCACGAGGCGGGTCCCTGTGGGGTGGCCATGCAGTTCGTAGGCGAGCACGAAGCGCACGCGGCGTGCATCATCCGGCCCGCGGCCGAGTCGCAGCACCAGTGCGCGCGGGGGGTCCACGACCACCGCTTCGAAATCCACCGGGCCTCCCGGGACGGCATCACCCTCACTCAGCCCCTGCCATTCCGCGAGGATCGTGCGCGCACTGCGGCGGCCGAGGTTGTCGATGACGTCGTAGCTGTACCAGCCCGCGCGACCGAACCCCAGCTGGCGCAGCCACGGGAACACCTTGTCGGGAGGTGCCGCAACCGTGATCGCGCGCGTCGCGACGAGACGTGCGTCCGGCAAGAACTCGTCGCCTGTGACCGGTGCGGCCACCTCCTCGTCGGTGGCACCCCACCTGGAGAGCATCATGCCCCGGTCACTCGGTGCCGACCGAGTTCGCCTTCTCTTCTTCCTCCACCTTCATGAGGAACTGCGCTGCCTTCGCGGTGACGACGGAGAACGTGCTGATGCCGACCAGCATCGTGAACACGCCCACCACCCGGCCCGCCGCCGTCACGGGGAAGATGTCGCCGTAGCCCACCGTGGTGATCGTTGCCGACGACCACCACAGCGCATCGAAGAAGGAGTGCACTCGCCGTCCGTCGCCGACGTCCTCGGCCAGGGTGAACGCGGCCGCCGACATGATCCATGTCATGAACGCGAGACCGAATGCGAACCGGGCCGCATGGCGGCGCAGCACCTGGCGACCCGTGTTCTCCATCTCCTCGCCGATCGCGAAGAAGCGCGCGATGATCGTGCCGAGACGCATGATGCGCAGCACGCGGAGGAAACCGAACCCGACCAGCGCCGGAACAATGGACATCACCTGCGAGATGACGATGAGAAGGCTGGTCCATTCGTGCCGGAAGTACGCGGCACGGTTCGACGACGCCCGGAACTCCATCACGTAGTCGACCGCGAACACAGCCAGAACCACGATGTTCACGATGAGGAGCAGCGCCTTGTCCGACCCGGCAAGGCGGTGCGACACGAGCTCGAGGAGGAGGAACGGGATGCTCGCGATCGCCACGATGAGGAACGGGACGTCCGTCTTCTCGCGCCACCTCCTCAGGGCATCGGTCATGTACAGGTCTTCGTTCTTCGGCATCGTTCCCCCCGTCCACCCGAGAGATTAATTCGTCCCTGGGGCCCGCCCGGTGAAAACTGGGCCCCGTACGTGTGTGCCTGAATCGGCCGTGGCCCTTCAGTCGCCGACTGTCCGCTCGTACCGTGCCGCACGTGACAGCAGGAACCCGAACGCGACATTTCCTGTCGCTTGGACTGACAGTGATGACGTGCGGGGCCGCATGCGTCGCGCTGGTGCTCGGGGCGGTCGTGCTGTTCGGCATTGACCGTGCAGTTCTCGGCCGCGAGGTTCTCCTCGTGGCGTCAGGTTCGATGTCACCTGCCATCGCCGTCGGCGACATCGTGGTCGTCGGCACCGACCATCGTGCGCCGCTGGCCGGCGACGTGATCACGTTCAGGGGCTCGTCCGGTCCGCTGGTCACCCACAGGGTCGTGTCGGTGGGCACGGACCGGACCGGCTCGCCCGTCTATTCCACGAAGGGTGACGCGAACGAGGACGCCGACCCCACGCCGGTTCCGCTCGCGAGCGTCGTCGGCACGGTGGAGTCGGTGGTCCCGACTGGGCGCGTCCTGTCGGCAATGACCGACCCGGCCGTGGCCGTGCCCGTTGTTCTCGCGGTGCTCCTCGCGGAGTCCGCACTGATCGTCCGGCCGCGTCGAGCGGACGGAACGAATGACCCACAACCAGGAAAGGACTCCCACGAAGGGAGCCGACAGAAGGAAAAGAGCACAACATGAACACAGAACACACACAGAACCCCGGGGCACCCCCGGCCACGACACCCCGACGAACGACGTCCAGGAGGCTCCGGCGTCTCGCAAGCGTGGTCCTCGTGTCGGCCTCGGCGGGACTCGCACTCGTCGGGACCTCCGCAATCTTCCAGGACTCGGAGACGAACTCGTCCGACTCCTTCGCCGCGGGAACGGTCACGGTCGGTCTCGGCGCCACGAGCACGACGTGCAACGTGTCCGAACTGGCGCCCGGCGACTCGTCCCAGAGTTACGGGTCCGGCTCGGTGAGCCGCACAACGTGCACCTACAACGTGAAGTACACGGGCTCGTTGCCTGCGTACCTGGGTGTCGACGTGAACGTGGCGAACGGGGCGACCCCCATGTTCACGGGCACCGCGTCGGGTCTGCAGCTGAAGGTCGCCGCCTCCGGCGGTGTCTCCGTGATGAACGGGACGACCTACAAGAACCAGGCAGGATCGGACGTGACCGTGGTGGCGGGCACCCAGGTGTCGAACATCCTCGTGAAGTCGACACCTGCCGTGACGGACGACGAGGTGACGTTCACCGTCGACTACCTCCTGCCCCTCGCGGCACCGAACAGCCTGCAGGCCTCGTCATCGTCGGTGCAGCTCACGTTCCATGCGGTGCAGAGCGCGAACCAGACCACCTCGTGCGTGGCGGGTCGCCAGTGCACCACCATCAACTGGGGCTGATGAACCGGTGATCCCGCGGGTGGGACGTGCGGTGCTTGCTGCCATCATCCCGGTGGCGGCCGGCACCGCCGTTCCCGCCCCCCGTGCTGTGCACGGCGTGTTCGGCTCGGCGGCACCCTCGGTGTCTGCGGGCCTGACGGCCGCGTCACTGCAACCGCCGGCCTCCCCGAGGCCGGCGGTTGCGGCCGGTGCATCCTCGGTCGCGCTGGAATGGTCGCCCGTCACCAGCACTGCGAGCGGCTCGATCGAGTGGACCGTTCGTCGCACATCGGCAGCGGGAACCTCTGTGGTGTGTGCGGCAACCGGTGCGGTGGTGTCGTCGTCGGCCTCGGTGTCGTGCACCGATTCCTCGGTGCAGCGTGGGGTCACCTACTCCTACACCGTGCAGCCGCAGCTGTGGCGGTTCTCGACGCCCACGTGGAGCCTCCCCGAGGGGCCGTCGAGTGACGCGACGGCACTTGCGGGGACAGTGTTCGCATCGTCCGGCACGGTCGTCACCACCACCACAACCGGCACTGTCGACGTGCCCTACCCCGCCGGCACCGAACCGGGGGATCTCCTGATCCTCCTCGTCGTGAACGGGCGAAACAGACCGCCCACCCGCACCACCGGCTGGACCGATGTCGCGTCGAGTGGCATCGGCGGCCAGAGCGACTTCCACCTGTATGTCGGCCAGCGCATCGCTGACACCGCGACGTCCGCACCGGTGACGGTCGACGGTCGTACCGGCGGCGTCGCACTCCAGGTGCTCCGGTACGACACTCTTCCCGGTGCACCGGTGCCCCGGTTGGCCGCCGCTCAGCAGGTGTTCGGCACCAGTGCACAGGCAACGGTGCAGTTCGTCCCCTCGCCCGACCTGGCAACCACCGCCAACGCCACGGCTCTGTCGGTCGTTGCCGTGCGCAACCAGGGCGACATCTCGCTTGCCGCACCCTCGGGATGGACGCGCCGGGTGGCGGCGACAGTGTCGACCGGCGGCGTTCCCCTCGCGTGGGCGCTCGCGGACACCTTCGTGGTGCAGCCCGTGACGGTTCCCTCGCCGACATGGCAACAGGCGGGAAGCCCGGTGTCGCGGTGGATCTTTGCGGGGAGTGCGTTCGGGTGAGGGGGGCACGCACGTCCCCACGGACGTCACTCCCGTGGGCGCTGGTGACTGCGCTCCTCGTGGCCGCCGCCGCGTCCACCACAGCCGCAGCAGTGAGCGGCGCGCGTCGCGGACCCGAGGGACGTGCCGGTGCGCCCGGGCCTGCCGGCGCACCCGGCCCTGCCGGATCGACCGGCGCCACGGGTCCTGCGGGCGAGCGCGGCGCACCCGGTGCAGAGGGTGCCCGTGGCGTTGCGGGTGTGCGCGGCCCGCGCGGGTTCATGGGCGTCGCCGGGTTGGCGGGCATCATGGGCGCGACTGGACCGACCGGAGCGACTGGTGCTGCGGGGGAGCGCGGTGCGACGGGAGACGCGGGACCTGCGGGGGCAACGGGACCGATCGGCGCAACGGGACCGACCGGCGCGACTGGAGACACCGGACCTGCGGGGGCAACGGGTGCGCAGGGGCCGTCGGGTGGGTTCGGTGCGTACGGCTCGTTCTACGACACCACAACGGTTCCCCTTCCCCAGAACGTTGCGACACCCGTGCCTCTGAACACCACGGACTTTGCGAGCGGCGTGTCGATCGTCTCGGGCTCGAGGATCACGTTCTCGGTGGCGGGGAAGTTCAACATCCTGTTCTCGTCCCAACTGGAGAAGGGGGATGCAGGAACCGACCTGATGAGCGTGTGGCTCATGAAGAACGCCGCGAACGTGCCGTGGTCGAACACCGACGTCGTGATCACCGCAAGCGGCGCGAGCAGCAGGCACCTCGTGGCGCTGAACTATTTCGTGGAGGCTGCGGCCGGCGACTGGTTCCAGCTGATGATGACCTCCACCACCAGCAGTCAGATGGTGATCCGTTCGGTGGGACCCCAGACGAACCCTGCCCGTCCGGAGATCCCCGGCACGATCCTCACCGTGAACCAGGTGGGCTGACCGCGGGTCTGCGGTGCCGGTGTCAGAGTGCCGGCGAGAAGGTGGACAATGCGTTGCGAGTGGATGTGAACCGGTCGGTCGCGCGGTTGATGTCGCCTCTCGCTGCCCGGACCGCGTTGCCGACAACGAGGTACCCCACCGCGGTGAGCGAGCCGGAGAGAGGTTCCGAGGTGGCGGCAGTGGCGGCGTGCCCGAGTCCGTTGGCAATGAGCACGTCGCGGGCACGGCGGCCTGCGGTGCGGAGAATCTCGGTCTCCGGAGTGTCGGTCTCGAGGTAGCTCGTAGCAGCACGGCCGGCGATGAGAAGAAGGCTGATCACGGGGAGATCGGTGAGTACCTTGTGGGCCAGCGTCTCGTGGGCACCTCCGTGAAGGATGTCGGTGGCGCCGGCACGGATCTCGGCCTGGCTCAAGCCCATGTCGACGATCACCTTGCCGTGGCCGGAGGGGAACGGGGTGCCGCTGCGGATCACGCTGACACCGTGGTCACCGACGAACTGACCGGCCGCATCATGGTTCGCGTACACGACGTCGACGTCGGGATACCGCATGAGATGCTCGCGGATCGTGGAGGCGGAATCGGAGATCTTCACCTGTGCGTGGAGCGTTGCACCGTGTCCGTCAGGGTCGACGAGGTCGATGTCGTACGCCGGCTGGTTCGGTGAGGCGGCCAGACGTGCCACACGTCCGTCGGGAACCGGGATCCTCCCCGAGTTGATCAGATCGAGAGCCACCTGTTCTCCGATGTGCCCCTGCAGGAGGTTCACTGCCCCCATCCGGGACGCGGGGTCTGCGTGGGCCAGGCGCTCGAGGTCGTCCGAGGTGAGGCCGGTGCGTGCGAGTGCCGCCCCCGCGTGCTCGTTGACGAAGCCGGAATGGGCATCCTGAGCCGTTGCGATCTCGACGGCGGCAACAGCGGCGATCACGGCATCGGCAGTGCCCACCGTGTGGGTCCACGAGGGTGTTCCGCCCGAACGTCCCTCGAGCGCCAGGATGCGCCGTTCGTTCACCGCGAGACGGTCGCGAAGTTCGCGCACGCGCCGGAGACTGCGGTCGAGGGCGCCGCGGATGGTGCCGGGAATCTCGGTGGACTGGTCGTCGGTCATTTGCCGCGGTCCCGGTTGCGGAGGTCCTCCTCGAGCCGTGCGATGCGGGCCTCCTGGGTTGCGATGACTCTCATCGCCTCGTCGAGCGCCGACTCGAGTTCCGTGCGGTACTTCTCGAGACCGATGAACTTCGTGGTCCGTGAGACTGCCGCTCCGCTCACCTTCGCGGTGGCCTTCACCGCACCCCTGACACCTTTCTGGCCCGCATCCAGCACCTTGGCGGGAACGCCACCCTTTGACTTCGCGTTGTTCACTGATTCGACGAGTTTCTGCTTGCCGGTGCCGAACGTTTCCTGGATTTTCTTGCGTGCTGCCATCGGACCCAACCGTATCCCGAGGGTGGGATGTGCGACCAGTGCCGGCAGACGACGGACGAGAGGCCCGCAACTAGTGTTCGCGGGATGAACCGCATCACACATTGGATCGACGGGCGCACCGCGCCGGGCACGTCGGGTCGCACGGGCCGGGTGTTCGACCCTGCCACCGGCAGGCAGGCCGCGGAGGTCGACTTCGCCTCGGAGGCGGAGGTGGACGCCGCTGTCGCCTCGAGTGTGCGAGCCCACGCGGAGTGGCGCGCCACCAACCTCTCCCGCAGGGCCGAGGTGATGTTCGCGGTGCGCGAGTTGCTCGATGCGAACCGCAAGGAGATCGCCTCGATCATCAGCGCGGAGCACGGCAAGGTGCTGGGGGACGCGCTCGGCGAGGTGGCGCGCGGTCTCGAGAACGTGGAGTTCGCATGCGGCATCCCGAACCTGCTGAAGGGCGGCTACAGCGAGCAGGCCTCCGCGGGTGTCGACGTGCACAGCGTGCGTCAGCCCCTCGGCGTGGTCGCGGGCATCACGCCCTTCAACTTCCCGGCGATGGTGCCGATGTGGATGTTCGCGAATGCGATCGCCTGCGGGAACACCTTCGTGCTGAAGCCGAGCGAGAAGGACCCGTCTGCGAGTCTCTTCATCGCCGAGCTGCTGAAGAAGGCCGGCGTCCCCGACGGAGTGTTCAACGTGGTGAACGGCGACCGTGTCGCCGTCGACAGGCTGCTCGAGCACCCCGACATCGCCGCGGTGTCGTTCGTGGGCTCCACGCCGGTCGCGCGGCACATCCATGAGACGGCGTCGCGAAACGGGAAGCGTGTCCAGGCGCTCGGCGGGGCGAAGAACCACATGCTGGTCCTCCCTGATGCGGACCTCGACATGGCGGCCGACGCCGCCGTGAGCGCGGCGTACGGATCGGCGGGGGAGAGGTGCATGGCGATCTCGGTGCTGCTGTGCGTGGACTCCGTTGCCGATGCGCTCATCGACAGGATCCGCGGGCGCATCCCGGCGATCAAGGTCGGGCCCGCCTCCGACCCCGCGAACGAGATGGGCCCGCTCATCTCCGCAGAGCACCGTGACCGCGTCGCCGGGTACATCGCCGGCGCGGAGGCCGAGGGTGCGAAGGTGGTCGTTGACGGCCGCAACGGCGTCCCGGTGGACGGCTACTTCGTGAACCCCACCGTGATCGACAACGTCTCCCCGGGGATGGCCTGCTACGACGACGAGATCTTCGGCCCGGTGCTCAGCGTCGTGCGGGTGCCCGGCTACGAGGAGGGTCTCGCGATGATCAACGACAACCAGTACGGGAACGGTGTTGCGCTGTTCACCCGCGACGGTGGTGCAGCGCGCGACTTCGAGAACCGCGTGAAGGTCGGGATGGTGGGCATCAACGTGCCGATCCCCGTGCCTGTGTCGTACTACTCGTTCGGCGGCTGGAAGAACAGCCTGTTCGGCGACCACCACATGTACGGACCTGAGGGCATCAACTTCTTCACCCGCACGAAGGTGGTCACCACGCGCTGGCCCGACCCGCGCACGTCACGGGTCGACCTGGGGTTCCCGCAGAACCGTTGAACTGGTCCCTCCCGGGACGGCTCAGGAGCAGTAGACGTCGGCGAGGTCGAGCACCTCGTCGATGATGTCGAGGCCCTCAGTGACGAGTGCCTCCGGTGTGTTCACCGGCGGAGCAACGTGGATGCGGTTGAAGTGCGAGAACGGCCACAGCCCGCGTGCCTTGCACGCCGCCACGAGGTCGTTCATGGGCTTTGCGGCCTCGCCGGCCGCGTTGAACGGCACGAACATCTCGCGGGTGTCGCGGTTGCGCACCAGCTCGATCGCCCAGAACACGCCGATACCGCGCACGTCACCGATGCTCGGGTGGCGCTGCTTCATCTTCTCGAGACGCGGGCCGATCACGTCGGTGCCGAGGCGTCGCGCGTGCTCGATGATGCCGTCCTCGCGGAAGATGTTGATCGAGGCCACGGCAGTCGCGCACGCGAGCGGGTGACCCGAATACGTGAGGCCGCCCGGGAACTGCCTGTCGCGGAACGACGCCGACACGCGGTCGGAGATCACCACGCCGCCGAGCGGCACGTACCCGGAGTTCACTCCCTTCGCGAAACAGATGAGATCGGGTGCGATGCCCCAGTGGTCGGCGGCGAACCACTCGCCGCAGCGACCGAAACCGGACATCACCTCGTCGAGGATCATCACGATGCCGTGCCTGTCGCAGATGTCGCGCACGCCCTGCAGGTAGCCGGGTGGCGGCACGAGGATGCCGTTCGTGCCGACGACTGTCTCGAGGATGACAGCCGCGACGAACTGCGCACCCTCCACCATGATCACGTCCTCGAGGTGCGCGAGCGCACGCTGCGTCTCTTCTGCGTCGTTCGCGGAGTGGAACGCCGAGCGGTAGGTGTACGGGCCCCAGAACTTCACGATGCCCGGCATCGCCGGCTCGGCGGGCCAGCGGCGCGGGTCGCCGGTGAGCTGGATGGCGCCGCCGGTCGCGCCGTGGTAGCTGCGGTACGCGGTGAGCACCTTGTGACGGCCGGTGTGCAGGCGCGCCATGCGCATCGCGTTCTCCGTGGCCTCGGCGCCGCCGTTCGTGAAGAACACCATGTTCAGGTCGCCCGGGGCGATCCCGGCGATCAGGCGGGCGGCCTCGCTGCGGGCCTCGTTTGCGTGGAACGGTGCGACGGTGCAGAGGAGGTCGGCCTGTTCCTTCAGCGCGGCGACGAGCTTGGGGTGCTGGTGCCCGATGTTCGCGTTCAGCAGCTGGCTGGAGAAGTCGAGGTAGCGCCTGCCGTCCTCGTCCCAGAACTCGGAGCCCTGTGCGCGTGCCACCACGAGCGGGTTGATGGCGCCCTGGGCGGACCAGGAATGGAACACGTGCTTGCGGTCGTTGACGAATGCGTCCGACCTGCGCGACTCGACTGATGTCATGCGCGGAGCCTAGTTCCGGGGACGCGCGGTCCCGTCGGGGCAGGCAACTAGCGTGGGTCTCCGTGGCGTTCCTCGAGTTGCGCGGAGTCTCCAAGACTTTCGGGGACGTGGTGGCGCTCGCCGAGACCGACCTCTCCGTGGGGGAGGGCGAGTTCTTCTCCGTGCTCGGCCCGTCGGGATCCGGCAAGACAACCGTCCTGCGCCTCGTTGCGGGGTTCGAGACACCCGACACCGGCGCGGTGATGCTCGGTGGCCGCGACGTCACCGGCCTCGCGCCGAACGAGCGTGACGTGAACACGGTGTTCCAGGACTACGCACTCTTTCCGCACATGAGCGTGCTGCGCAACGTCGAGTACGGGCTGATGGTGCGCAAGGTCGACAAGGCGGAGCGGAGGGAGAGGGCAAACGACGCGCTCTCCGTGGTGCGTCTCGAGGGAATGGGGGACAGGCTCCCCTCACAGCTCTCCGGGGGCCAGCGCCAGCGCGTCGCGCTCGCCCGTGCGCTCGTCAACGAGCCGAAGGTGCTTCTTCTCGACGAACCGCTCGGTGCCCTCGACCTGAAACTGCGCGAGGAGATGCAGGTCGAGCTGAAGGCCATCCAGCGCCGCCTCGGGATGACGTTCGTGTACGTCACCCACGACCAGGGCGAGGCGCTCAGCATGAGCGACCGGATCGCGGTGTTCAGTGCCGGCCGTGTGGAGCAGGTGGGAACCCCGCGGGAGATCTACGAACGTCCCGCCTCGCGGTTCGTCGCGGGGTTCGTGGGCACGAACAACGTGATTCCCGCCGGGACTGCACGGATGCTCGGGATGCCGGCCGACAGTGAGCTCGTGTTCCTGCGGCCCGAGAGCGTGGCGGTATCGCCCCAGGATGTTTCTCCTGCCGGCGGCGCGCCGGCCACTGTGGAGGCGGTCCAGTACCTCGGCGCGGAGTCGAGGGTCCACGCCCTCCTCGCGAATGGGGTTACCATCGTCGCAGTCGTCCCTAGCACCGCAACCGCGGGGATCGAGGTCGGCGCACAGGTCCGGTTGAGTGCACTGCAGCACACGGCCGGACACGACACAGGAGGCACACCATGAAAACTCGGGCCAGGATCGTTGCGGTCGCCGCACTGATGACAGCCATGCTCGGAGCCTGCGGGGGCTCGGACTCCACGTCCGACTCCGGCGCATCCGACACCACCGTTGCCGCCGGCATGACCGAGCTCGGTGCGGGCGAGGGTGCGGTGAACCTCATCGCGTGGGCCGGTTACGTGGAGAACGGCTCCACCGACCCGAAGGTCGACTGGGTCACGGGCTTCGAGAAGGAGACCGGCTGCAAGGTGAACGTGAAGATCGGCAACACCTCCGACGAGATGGTGGAGCTGATGCAGAGCGGCGAGTACGACGGTGTGTCCGCTTCGGGTGACGCGTCGTTGCGTCTGATCGCCGGTGGCGACGTGTCCCCGGTGAACACCGATCTCATCCCGAACTACGCCGACGTGTACGCGGGCCTGAAGGACCGACAGTGGAACAGCAAGGACGGCGTGTCCTACGGCGTCCCGCACGGACGCGGCGCGAACGTGATGGCGTACGACACCACCACGGGGACGCCGACCTCCATCAAGGACATGTTCGACCCCGCAAGCAAGTGGGCCGGCAAGATCTCCGTGTACGACGCGCCGATCTACATTGCCGACGCAGCGATCTACCTCATGGCGACACAGCCCGAGCTGGGCATCACCAACCCGTACGCGCTCGACCAGACCCAGTTCGACGCGGCGATCGCCGCGCTGAAGGCGCAGAAGCCGATGGTGGGCCAGTACTGGTCGCTCTACACCGACCAGCAGGCGGCGCTCGAGAAGGGCACCGTCACGCTCGGCACCTCGTGGCAGGTCATCGTGAACCTGGCCTCGGCGAACAACAAGAACATCGCGGCCACCAAGGCGACCGACGGTGCGACCGGCTGGTCGGACACCTGGATGATCTCCAGCAAGGCGAAGCACCCGAACTGCATGTACATGTGGATGAACCACATCATCTCGCCCGAGGCCAATGCCGCGGTCGCAGAGTGGTTCGGCGAGGCACCGTCCAACGCGAAGGCCTGTGCGCTCACCGCCGACAAGAATCACTGCACCACCTACCACTCCGACGACGAGGAGTACTTCAAGGACGTGTGGTACTGGACGACCCCCACCACGGAGTGCCTCGACGGCCGCACCGACACCGAGTGCGTGCCGTTCTCCGAGTGGGTGAACGCCTGGAACGAACTCCGCGCCTGACGCGCCACTCATGACGGCATCCGCGGGCCCGGCCGCCGTGCGTCCGCGACGGGGCGGTGGCCGACGTGCCGCCGGTCTCGTAGGGATGCTCGGGGCGCCCCTCGGCTGGATGGTGGTGGTGTACCTCGGCTCCCTCGGGATGCTCGTCGTCAGCGCGTTCTACAGGCTGGATGAGTTCACCGGGAAGAGCACGGGCGAGCTCACCACCGAGAACATCACCACCGTCGTCACGAAGGCGGTGTACCGCAACCTCATGTTCAGGAGCGTCGCCGTGGCGGCCGCGGTCACCGTGCTGTGCCTCGCCGTGGCACTGCCCGTGGCGTTCTACGTGTCCCGCCTGGCGTCGCGGTGGGCCAGGCGTGGGCTCATCGTGGCGATGCTCCTGCCGCTGTGGTCGGGGTACCTCGTGAAGGCCTACGCGATCCGCGCGGTGCTCGAACCGGGCAGCGACGGAGCGGGCGGAGGGCTCATGCGCAGCGTGATCGGATGGTCGCCCGGGTTCGGGTACGTCTCGGTGGTGCTGACACTGGCGTACCTGTGGTTCCCGTACATGCTCATGCCGGTGTACGCGGGGCTCGAGCGGATCCCCGACAGCATGCTGGACGCATCGAGTGACCTCGGTGCCGGCGCAGCCCGCACGTTCCGCTCCGTGATCCTCCCGATCCTCGTGCCGTCGGTCGCGGCAGGGAGCATCTTCACGTTCTCGCTCTCGCTCGGTGACTACATCACCGTGAAGGTGGTGGGAGGGACGTCACAGATGATCGGCAACATCATCGAGCGGGTGCTGCTCGCACCGAACCAGCCGCTCGCGGCCGCGTTCACCCTGTGGCCGTTCGCGATCATGCTCGTGTACCTCGCCGTGATGGCGCGCCTGAGGGCATTCGAGAACCTCTGATGAAGGTGTCGCGCGGCTCCGCCCGGGTCCTGAGGCTCGTCACATGGGGAACCGTGGGCGTGCTGTGGCTCCCGCTCGTCGCCATCGTGGCGCTGTCGTTCAACTCCCGCAGCTCGATCTCGTGGCCGCCCCGGGACCCGACACTCAAGTGGTGGCGCGGGATCGTGCACGTGTCCGCTGCACGGGACGCGCTCCTCACCTCCGCAAAACTCGCGCTGCTCGCGGTGCTGATCGCAGTGGTGCTCGGCTCGTTGCTCGCCTTCGCGATGGCCGGCCGTGACTTCTTCGGCAAGCGCACCGTGAACTTCCTCGTGGTCCTGCCGATCGCCCTGCCGGGAATCGTGACGGGCGTGGCGATGCGCAACGCCTTCCTCCGCCTCGGGGTCGATCTCGGCCTCGCCTCCGTGGTGGCGGGTCATGCCACCTTCTGCATCGTGATCGCCTACAACAACGTGGTCGCACGGCTGAGACGGATGGCCCCGAACGTGAGGGAGGCGTCGGCAGACCTCGGAGCATCGTCGTTCCAGACGTTCCGCCACGTCACGTGGCCGCTCGTGCGGGGGAGCGTGGTGGCCGGCGCCATCCTGGCGTTCGCGCTCAGCTTCGACGAGATCGTCGTCACCACGTTCACCGCAGGTGCCGGCGTGGAGACGCTTCCCCAGTGGATCCTCAACAACTTCTCCCGTCCGAACGTGCTGCCGTACGTCACGGTGGTGGCCACGCTCGTGATGGCGGTGTCCGTGCCGCTCGCCTGGTTCGCCCAGCGTCTGGCCGACGGCGCGGAATCCCTCGTGGGTCGCTGACTGTCGGTTCCCGACAGCGTTGCAGCGCTCCCGACGGCGTAGGTTCGTTCCGTGACACAGGACAGACCGCAGAGACTCATCGACAACATGCGCGGCGTGCGCTACGGCGAGGTGCTCGCCGTGTTCCTCCGTGACGGGAAGCTGCAGGCCGAGGTGTACGGCACGCAGATGCTGAACGACTGCCCCCAGGAGCTGTGGCAGACACTCGTGGCCGACGAGATCGCGAGGGAGATGGGTGCGGTGTTCGCCAGGCTGAACGGCCCGCGCCACTGGGTGCTCGACGGCCTCGGAACGAAGGTGGCCACCGTGGAGCCCGTGCTGCGGGAGTTCAACGGCCTGCTCATGCGCCGCCTCGCAACTGTTGACCTCGGAGAGTCCCCGGCGGCCGCGCCCTACACCGAGCGAGCGGTGGACCGCGGCGCGACGTTCTTCTGGGACGCGGGCAGGCCGGTGTACGAACTGGTGAACCCGCAGGGCACGACGTACGTCATGCAGGCACTGTGCATCGGGGTGGACCCCACCATGAACGACCCCGAGGCGCTCGCAAACCTGGGCAGTCGCCTCGCGATGCCAGAGGGGTGGTCGTACAGGGTGCGCGTGCCCGACACCGAGCTCATCAGCGACACCACCACCCACGTGGCCACGGTGCTGCAGGACGAGTTCGAGAACTCCTACACCCTCGTCACGTCCTGATCCCCCGCTACTGTCGGCGCGTGGGCGAGTTCGACGCGGTCATCCGGCGCATCGAGGACTGCGAGACCGAGGCCTGGACCGACCCCAGCCGGGGACTCGTGGAATGGTGGACTCTCTTCAGCGCCGACCGCACGCCCACATCGGAGATCACGGCCGGGATCGCCGAGCTGCCGGCGGGCGCGCCCCGCCCCGCCCGGGGGCACATGCACGCCCACGCCGAGCTCTACTACTTCGTGTCGGGGACGGGGGAGGTCACGGTGAACGGAGCGACGCACCCCGTGTCGGCCGGTGACGCCGTTCTCATACCCGGACACGCCGAGCACCTCGCGTACAACACCGGCAATGAGCCCCTCCGGCTGCTGTATGTGTTCGCTGCCGACTCATTCGCCGACATCAAGTACGAGTTTCCGCGTTGACCGAGCGACCCCTTCTCCCGCGGCGCGTGACCTTCGAGCGCGAGGCGGCTCTCGCCCTCGGCGAGATTCTGGGCATCATCACCGACCAGTTGATGGAGGGTTCCATGCAGTCCCGCTGGGACGCCGAGCACGTGGTGGAGCTGCAGATGCGCCTTCACGACGCCACCGACGGCGAGGAGATCACCCTCGGCATCGACGACGCAGCGCTCCTCCTCGACGGCATGGCGTTCACCGAGGTGATGTCGGTGGAGTTCCCGTTCTTCGAGATGGTGCAGTGGACGAGCGATTTCGTCACGGGCGAACTGCGCTCGCACTGGACGGAAGAGGAGTGGCGCGCGTTCGCC
>JBEGQL010000001.1:0-20201 GCA_041181005.1 Actinomycetota bacterium | reverse complement strand
GACTCGGAACGATGGGCTTCTCGGTTCCGGCCGCAATCGGCGCGAAGGTCGGCTGCCCCGACAAAACGGTGTGGGCAATCGACGGCGACGGGTGCTTCCAAATGACCGCGCAGGAACTGATCACCGCCTCGCTCAGCAAGATTCCGATCAAGGTCGGAATCCTCAACAATTCGTACCTCGGCATGGTGCGCCAGTGGCAGGAAATGTTCTACGGCGAGCGCTACAGCGAGGTCGACCTTGGCGGCGGAATTCCCGACTTCGTGAAGTGGGCCGAGGCCATGGGCTGTGTGGGTATTCGCGTCGAAGCGCCCGAAGAAGTCGAGCCGGCCATTCAGAAGGCGAACGGCATCAACGACCGCCCGGTCGTTGTCGACTTCCGCGTCGCCGAAATGGAAAAGGTGTTCCCGATGGTTCCCGCGGGTGCCAGCAACGACGACGTTCTGTTGCCGCCGTCGCAGGCCGACCGGAAAGAGTTCCTGCGCTGAGCAGGGGCGGGAAACAAGGAGCATTCACATGAGCAAGCCCCGTCATCACATTCTTTCCGTTCTCGTTCAGAACAAGTCCGGTGTGCTCGCGCGCGTCGCCGGATTGTTCGCACGTCGCGGATACAACATCTTCTCGCTGGCCGTTGCGCCGACCGAAGACCCCGACCTCAGTCGCATCACCATCGTCGTCGACGTGGAAGACACGCCGCTCGAACAAATCGTGAAGCAGCTGTTCAAACTCATCGAGGTTGTCCGCATCTCCGAACTCGACCCCACCAAGTCGGTCGAACGGGAACTCCTCATCGCAACGGTTCGTGCCGGTGCCGAGGTGCGCGGACAACTCGTCGAGCTCGCCAACATTTTCGACGCCAAGGTCTTGGCCGTCGGTGTCGACGCGCTCACACTTTCTCTCGAAGGTTCGCCCGACAAGTTGGACGACTTCGAAGAGCTATTGCGTGGATACGGCATCGTTGAACTTCAGCGCACCGGCCGTATTGCGCTTCCCAAACTCGATCGCGAAGCACGCGTGCGTGCAGTGAAAGGAAAGGCAAGCTGATGGCAGCAAAGATGTATTACGACGCCGATTGCGACGTCAACATCATCAAGAACCGGAAGGTGGCAATCATCGGGTACGGCTCACAGGGCCACGCCCATGCGTTGAACCTGAAGGAAAGCGGTGTTCCCGTGGTCGTGGGTCTGCGCGAGGGGTCGTCGTCGGCCGCCAAGGCGCAGGCTGCGGGCCTCACGGTGAAGAGCATCGCCGACGCGGCAAAGTGGGCCGACGTCGTGATGCTCACGATGCCCGACACCGAGCAGAAGGCCACGTACACCGAGAGCATCAAGCGCTACATGAAGCCAGGCAAGGCACTCGCCTTCGCGCACGGATTCAACGTTCGCTTCAAGCGCATCAAGCCCCCGAAGGGCGTCGACGTCATCATGATCGCGCCGAAGGGCCCGGGTCATCTCGTGCGCCGTACGTACACCGAAGGCGGCGGCGTTCCGGCGCTCATCGCGGTCGAACAAGACGCAACCGGCAATGCAAAGGCCGTTGCGTTGTCGTACGCGTCGGCAATCGGTGGCGGCCGTGCGGGCATCATCGAAACCACTTTCGCCGAGGAAACCGAAACCGACTTGTTCGGTGAACAGGTCGTTCTCTGTGGTGGTCTCACCGAGCTCGTGCGCAACGGCTTCGAAACCCTCGTCGAGGCCGGCTACCAGCCCGAAATGGCCTACTTCGAATGTTTGCACGAGGTGAAGCTCATCGTCGACCTCATGTACGAGGAAGGCGTCACCGGCATGCGATACTCGATCAGTGACACCGCCGAGTACGGCGACCTCACCCGCGGCCCGCGCGTCATCACTCCGGCCACGAAGAAGTCGATGCAGAAGATCCTGAAGGAGATCCAGTCGGGCAAGTTCGCCCGCGAGTGGATCAAGGAGTCCGAGACCGGCAGGGCCAACTTCCAGGCTCTCCGCGACGCGGGTGCGAAGCACCCGATCGAGGAGGTCGGAAAGCGGCTGCGCGGCATGATGCCGTGGCTGAAGGCGGGCAAGCAGTCCGTCTCCGAGGTGTCCGGCGGCTGATTCGTCCCGTATGCCGGGCATCCGGCAGGGACCATTCGTGAGAGGAGCGTCGTCTTCGGACGGCACCCTTTCTTCGTCGCCGGACGGAGTTCCGCGGACCACGCATTACATATGCTTGGATGATGCAAGGCCCCGCCCGCCGACGTCCCACGGTCGCGGTGCTGGTCCTTTCAATGTGCGTGTGGTTCGGTGCCGGGGTGGCCCTGCATGGTGCGGCAGCAGTCGCATGGTCGCCGTCATCGCTCTCGGGGCTCGAGTTCTGGATTGATCCGTCGGATGTGCCGACCGTGACGTACTCGGGGGGCGCCGCGAGCAGGGTTAACGACAAGAGCGGCAACGGGCGCCACATCGAGCAATCAGATTCCGACAAACAACCCAGTTACGGCGTGGCCACGAAGAACGGCCGAAAGGTCATGGGTTTCGACGGCAATGACAACCTCCGCAGTGCCAACTGGACGAAGAGCCAGCCTGTCACGATGTTCGCGGTCGCACAGAACTCATCCGACGGTGACTACGGGAACCGTCAGATTGTCGGAAATACGAATCCGGTGTCACCCACCTTCTACAAGTCCTCGAATGTGTGGCGCCTGTATGCGGGCGCAGAGCTCGTGTCCGACACGGCTGTCGACACCGATTGGCACTGCCTCACCGGCGTGGTGAACTCGGAGTCCTCGCTGTACCGCCTGGATGGCCAGGTGATCGCGGAGGGAGATGCCGGGGGTCAACCGTGGGACGACAGTCCGATCTCCATCGGTGACTCGGCCGAGAGCTGGGGTTCGTTCGGATGGATCGGCGGCATCACGGAGGTGTTGATCTACTCCCGGATCCTGACCGAGACGGAGATCGCCCAGGTGGAGACGTACCTCCGGAACAAATGGGACACCAGCGTTCCTGCATCGACTACCACAACGGTCCCGCCGACCACCACAACCACCACGACCACCACGACGTCGACCGTTCCGGTGACGACCACCACGGTGCGGCCGGTCACCACCACGGTTGCGCCTGCTCTCGACATTGTCGTGAACGCACCGCCGACTTCTGCTGCACCAGCGACAACCGTTCCAGTCGGACAGGCCCAGATCCCGATGGTGTCGACACCGGTGATCACCGCGGCGCCGAGGAACTCGCCGTCCGCAACTGTCACCACCGCGTCGTCAACTACGACAACATCAACCACTCTGCCGAACAACACCGGTGCAACAGTCCCCCCGAGGGCGCCCTCGCCACCGCAGGTGGTGGCCGGTGCGGCCGCTGTCAAGGTGGGCGACACCACCGAGGAAGCAACGGTGGAGCGCTCCGACAACCAGTTGGTGGTCACAGCCGGGGCCCTCGAGGCGGTGATCGGGGGGATGAACCCCGACGGCACCCCGATAGCTCTCGACGAGGCCGGCAACGTGCGACTGCGCACGGGCGACACGGTGCGGATCAAGCTCGCCGGATTCGAGCCGGGCAGCGTCATGGAAGCCTGGTTGTTCTCCACCCCGGTGTTGCTCGGCACCACGAAGGTCGGTTCCGACGGATCTGTCATCGGCACGTTCACCATTCCCGACAACGCGCCGTCCGGGTCGCACCGGGTGGTGATCGTGGCCAGCACGACGGACGGCAAGCCGGCAACCCTGGCGGTGGGCATCAATGTCGGGGAGTGGGAGAAGGAGTCGTCACTGACGGTGTGGTTGATCGTGTTGCCCATCGTCCTCGCGGTCCTGGGGGCGTTGCTCCTGCCGGCGACACGGCGACGCCGCCGTGGGGCGGGCGGCTGATTTGCCTCGAATCCAAAATCCGACTTGGAAGGTCGGGTTTTGTCCCCTAGGCTCCCGCCCCTATGAGCAACGCCAACTGGGGTTTCGAGACCCGCCAGATCCACGCCGGCCAGGAGCCGGACCCCACCACCGGTGCCCGCGCGGTTCCGATCTACCAGACCACGTCGTACCAGTTCCGCGACAGTTCGCACGCGGCGAACCTGTTCGCGCTCGCTGAGATCGGCAACATCTACACGCGCATCATGAACCCCACGCAGGCGGTGCTCGAAGCCCGTCTGTCCGCGCTCGAGGGTGGCACGGCGACCGCGGTCGGCCTGCCCGGCGCACTGGTTGTCGCCTCGGGGCAGAGCGCCGAGACGCTCGCGATCCTGAACGCGGTGGAGGCCGGCGGCCACATCGTGGCGTCGCCGTCGCTGTACGGCGGCACGTACAACCTGCTGCACTACACGATGCCGAAGATGGGCATCCATGTCTCGTTCGTCGACGACCCGCACGACCTTGCCCAGTGGAAGAGCGCGGTGCGCGACAACACGAAGCTGTTCTTCGGTGAGGTGCTGGCGAACCCGCGCAACGACGTGTTCGACATCGAGGGCGTCTCGAAGGTGGCACACGACGTTGGTGTTCCGCTCATGCTCGACAACACCGTTCCCACGCCGTACGGCATCCGTCCGCTCGAGTGGGGTGCCGACATCGTCGTGCACTCGATGACCAAGTTCCTCGGCGGCCACGGCACCTCGATCGCCGGCGGCATCGTGGACGGCGGCAAGTTCGACTTCTCCGCCTCGGGTCGCTTCCCGAACTTCACCGAACCCGACCCGAGCTACCACGGCCTCGCGTACTGGCCGGCGCTCGGCGCGGGCTCCTACATCATCAAGGCGCGCGTGCAGCTCCTGCGCGATCTCGGCATGGCAATCAGCCCGTTCAACGCGTGGAGCCTTCTGCAGGGCATCGAGACGCTGTCGCTGCGCATGGACCGCCACTGGCAGAACACCGACAAGGTCGTCGCGTTCCTGCAGACGCAGGGTGCGGTGGAGTCCATCAACTACGCCGGCCTTCCCTCCAGCCCGTGGCACGACCGTGCGAAGAAGTACTTCGGCGGCAAGGGCTACGGCTCTGTCATCGCGTTCGTGCTGAAGGGCGGCAAGGAGGCCGGCCAGAAGTTCGCCGAGGCACTGAAGCTGCACAGCCACGTGGCCAACATCGGGGACGTGCGCTCGCTCGTGATCCACCCGGCCAGCACCACTCACAGCCAGCTCACCGAGGCCGAGCAGCGTTCGGCGGGAGTGGAGCCGGGTCTCGTGCGCCTCTCGGTGGGTCTCGAGTCGATCGAGGACATCCTCGCCGACCTCCAGCTGGGCTTCGACGCCGTCAAGTGACGCACCCGACGCGGGGTGCCCATCGTTAGGCTCGGGGTCTCCATGGGGGCTCGGGCACTGACAGTTGTTGCGGTGGTTGCTGCGCTGTGTGCCGCACCCCGCTCTGCGGTGGATGCGGCTCCGGGTGACACCAGCACCACATCAACACTGCCGGCGGAGATGCCGGCCCCGAGGACGGGCAGCCAGAACTCGTACCTCACGATCGACACGCCGCCCGTGCGGGTGCTGTCGTGGCCGAAATGCGAATACGCGTCCCAGGTCTACTGCGTGGAGCCGGTCACTGAGATCTCCCCCGCCGGGGTGGAGACAGTGCTGATGAAGACCCCGTACTCCAACTGCCACAACAACGACTACTCGTTACGGGACTTCTGCAGCCTTGACGGTTCCGACTGGATGGAGATGCAGCTCGGCCAGTTCACGGAAGCCGAGATGAACAACACGTACCGCTGGAAGGTGCGGACCGGGCGGCTGGAGCCGAACATCCTCATGCTCGGTGACACGCAGAGGACGAAGGTCACCGGAGATGCCACAGCGGGCTGGACCATCGAGATCACCGCGAAGCCGGCAGTGAAGGCGTACAAGCAGGGATGCAACACCGCCGCGATGTGCGGCAACGACACCGTGGCCGAGAACGTCACCTACTCGATTGCCGGGTACCTGAGGATGCTGGGGGTGAACCAGGCCTGGCCGTCCGTTGCGTCCACGGCACTCCGTGCGAACCTCCGTGGCACGTTCATCTCCACGAACGGCATGGCGCAGTCGTGGGAGTTCGGCCAGGACACCTTCAGGGTGAGTGCCGTGTCGCCCCACTTTCTGCCTGACGGCAAGACGATGACGCCGGGGTTCGTGAAAGTGTTCCTGCCGGAGGCGTACGTGCTGGGGGACCGCGGGTACAAGAGCGTCGCCGAGGTCACGCCGGAGCGTTTTGCACTCACCGTGTACGGTGCCGAGAAGTCACCCACGGTGACCGTGGTGGAGGGAGGACTCCTCGTCGATACGGGCGTGACCCACTTCTCCGATCCGTCGCCGGTCCTGAAACTGCTGCGCGCCGACGAACAGCTCGCCAAGCAGAATCTCGTTGCCCTCCAGCAGCAACAGACCACGTCGGGCGCATCTTCCACGGCTTCGTCGGCATCGAACTACGTGCGCACCGCGGCCAGCGGCGCCAAGGCCACGCTCACCATCAACCTGACCTCGGCACAGAAGGTGCGGATCTACCGCAAGGTCGGCTCCAGACTCACCCTGTTGAAGACGTTCTCGGCCAAGAAAGGCACGAACAAGTACGTCACCGTCTACGCGAAGACCTACACCTTCGTCGTGAAGGATGCAAAGGGAAAGACCATCCCTCCGCGGCTGTCGGCCAGTGCCTACCGCCTGGGTCTTCTCCTCGTGCGCTGAGTTCGCTACTCTCGGCGCCATGAAGCGGTTCCTGGGGGGAGTCGCCGCCGTTGTTGCGGCGACATTGGTCGTGTCTGTTCCGGGTGCGCAATCTGGTGCGGCAACGCTGACGTACCCGACGCCCTTCACGTACTTCCCGGTCTGTGCGACGACCGACCAGGAGTTCTGCATCGAGAAGTTCGAGTTCACGCCGACGTCGGGTGCCAAGCAGGACCTCACTTCAGGCGCGGGAACCGTCGACAACTCTCGGATCTACCTCGAGACCTTCATCAGCCAGTCCTATTCGGGGCCGTCAGGCAGTGCCGGCCCGGGAGGGCTGTTTCCAGCCCTCTCCGTCAACTACCAGTACATACCCGGCACGAGTTGGAACACTCCCACCAGACCCCCGACGGTTGACGGGGTCCCCGACGGTACGTACAGGTCGGTTGTCCGCATCGGCGACTACGACCCATCCTTCCTGTTCCTCACGGGAAAGTACGACGCGTACAGCGTGACCAAGGGGGCAGACGGCTACTTCACCGTTGATGTCACCTCAAGACCGACAGCAACGGCGAGCGCGGTTGAACTGAACGGCAGCCGGGCGGCCCTCGATGCGTGCGAGGCAGGGAACTGGGTGACCAACTGCGAGTCGAACATGGCAACCCGACGCACCAACTTCTTCTCGATGATGATGTCGGCGGATGCGACCCAACGTGACCTCCTCCGCGGTACATGGGTATCCACCAACGCTTCCGTGTTCAGCCTCGGGAAAATCGACCTTGTTGCCGGTGTCTTCGACGTGACGGCCAAGGGTCCGCACTACGTCCCGACAGATTTCGGCATTCCGGGACTCACACAGGAGAACGGGCGCGAACTTGCACCGGCATTCTTCGAGATGTCCCTCACGTTCCAGGCCATCTCCAAGATGCTCAGCCAGGTCGCAGGCAAGGAGGTGTCGGTGGAGCAGACCAAGCAGGTTCTCGCCGACCCGTCAAAGATCTTCGAGGGGACCATCGACGAGGCGGCGGCCGGGCAGGTGACCGAGAAGCTGCAGCAGTTGACAATGACGCTCGGCGACAACGGGCTGCGGGTGAACTTCAATCTCACGCACTTCTCGGCACCGAACCCCACGCTGAAGGTTCGCTCGTCATCTGCCCAGCAGACACTCTCGGTCTTGCTGACCAGTTCGACGGCCGGCGGAGCGACCACCGGTGGAACTACCACGGGCGGTGGAACCAGCACCGCAGCACCGGCGAACTACGTGCGAACGGCCGCGAGCGGTGCGAAGGCAACGCTCACCATCAATCTCCTCGCCGCGCAGAAGGTGAAGATCTACCGCAAGGTGGGCTCGAAGCTCACACTTCTGAAGCAGCTCACGGCGAAGAAGGGCACGAACAAGTACGTCACCGTCTACAAGAAGACCTACACGTTCGTGGTGAAGGACGCCAAGGGCAAGACCATCCCGCCGCTGCTGTCGTCCTCCGCGTTCCGGTTCGGTCTGCGCTACCTGGTCTGACCGGCGACGGAGAAGGCAGGGGTCACTCGTCGTCCTGCTCGCGCAGGAACGCCTCCAGCTCCGCCGCGAGATCCTCGCCGGTCGGCATCATCCGCTCGGACATCTGGTCGTGCCGTGTCTCGAGCATCGCGATGTAGCCGAGCGCCTGGGGGTCGTCCTCCACGGCCGAGTCGTGCAGTTCCTGCCAGCGGGAGATCTCGTCCACGAGGTTGGCGTGGTCGGTGGGGACCCGCAGCACGTGCTGGAGGTGCTGCAGAAGTGCGGCGATGCTCTTCGGGTGCTGGGCGTTCATGAGGTAGTGGGGAACCCCCACCCTCAGGCTCACGTTCGGGATTCCGGCGCGGTCCATCGCCTCGAGCATCACGCCTGCCACGCCGGTCGGACCCTGGTAGCGGGGCATCGAGAGCCCCAGCCGCGCCGCAAGGTCGGTGTTGGTGCTGGAACCCACCACGAACGGCACCCTCGTGTGGGGAACCTGCTCGGCCGCGGCGCCGAGCGACACCACCAGTTCCACGCCGAGACCGCGCACCACATCGATGATGCAGTCGGTGAACGTTGGCCACGCGAGGTGGGGTTCCACGCCGTTCAGCACCACGATGTCGCGGGACCCCTCGGGGTAGCGCACCACCGCGAACTCGTTCTCGGGCCAGCGAACCTGTCGGTCACCGTTCTCGTCGTTGAAGACCTCGGGGCGAACCTGCGTGAAGTCGAAGAACGGGTCGGGGTCGATGTCGGCCACCACCGTCCATTCGCGTTCCTTCAGCATCCAGTCGAGTGCGCTGGTGGCGACGTTGCCGATGTCGAAGAGACCCTGGAGCGCAACGAGCATCACCGGGTTGCGCAGCGGGGCGGCGTCCTCCCAGTAGCGCTCGAGCACCTCGTCGACTTCCTGCGGCACCCTCCCGAGCCTACGGCGCGCCGGGTGCGGACGGTTCAGGTCCCCAGGTGGGACGCGACTGCGTCGATGCAGGCGGTCAGCCGCGCCACATCGTCGGGCTCCACCGAGGGGAACATGCCGATGCGCAGCTGGTTGCGGCCCAGCTTGCGGTAGCTGTCGGTGTCCACGATGCCGTTCGCACGGAGCACGGCATTCACGTCGTTCGCATCCACACCCTCGAGGTCGATGGTGCCCACAACGGTGGAACGGTGCGCGGGGTCGGCCACGAACGGCGAGGCGAAGGCACGTGACTCCGCCCAGGAGTACAGCGTGCGCGCCGACTGTGCCGAGCGCCCTGCCGCCCACGCGAGACCGCCGTTCGCGTTCATCCACCTCACCTGCTCGTCCAGCATGATGAGGGTGGCGAGAGCGGGCGTGTTGTACGTCTGGTTCGCGACGCTGTTGTCGAGCGCAATCGCGAGGTCGAGCGACGCCGGCACCCAGCGTTTCGATGCCTTGATCTCCCGGATGCGGTCGATGGCGGCAGGGGAGCACGCGGCGAGCCACAGACCGCCGTCACTCGAGAAACACTTCTGCGGTGCGAAGTAGTACACGTCGACCTGTGCCGGGTCCCACATGATCCCGCCCGAGGCGGACGTGGCATCCACCACCACGAGGCCGTCGCCTGAGGGACGCACCGGGTCCATCATCACGCCGGTGGAGGTCTCGTTGTGCGGGTAGGCGTACGCATCGCACGACGGGTCGGCGACGAGGGCGGGTCTCGTTCCCGGCTCGCTCGTGACCACCACGGGGTCAGCGAGGTGCGGGGCCGCGGCCGAGGCCTCGGCGAACTTCCCGCCGAACTCACCGAACACGAGGTGCTGGCTGCGCTCCCGGAAGAGCCCGAACGTGGCGGCGTCCCAGAACACCGTGGAGCCGCCGTTGCCGAGGATGATCTCCCATCCGTCGGGCAGGCCGAAGAGCGTCACGAGCCCTTCGCGCACGCTACCGACGATGTTCTTCACGGGGGACTGACGGTGCGAAGTTCCCATCACCGACACCGCACGCGACACGACCGCCTCGATCTGCTCGGGCCGCACCTTCGAGGGGCCACAACCGAAGCGACCGTCGGACGGCAGCAGCGACGCCGGAATGCGGAAAGCGGGTTGGTTCTTGTCGCTCACCCTGCAATCCTATTTCGCATGCCCGGTCCGTCCGAACTGCGTCGTGTGTCATCCGTCCTCTCCTCCATCGCGGAGTCCGCAACCCTCGCCGTCGACGCCAAGGCGAAGGCACTGAAGGCACAGGGCCAGAACGTGATCGGTTTCGGTGCGGGCGAGCCCGACTTCCCGACGCCGGAGAACATCGTGGAGGCGGCCGTGCGCGCCGCCCGTGACCCGAAGAACCACCGCTACACGCCCGCTGCCGGTCTGCCCGAGCTGCGCGAGGCGATCGCCGCGAAGACCCTCCGTGACTCCTCGTACCCCGTCACCGCCGACCAGGTGCTGGTCACGAACGGCGGCAAGCACGCCGTGTACGTGGCGTTCTGCGCCCTGTGCGACAGGGGTGACGAGGTCATCCTGCCTGCCCCGTACTGGACCACCTACCCCGAGGCGGTCACGCTCGCCGGCGGCGTGCCGGTGATCATCGACACCGACGAACGCACAGAGTTCAAGGTGACCGTGGAGCAGCTCGACCGTGCGCTCACCCCGCGCACCAAGGCGCTCGTGTTCGTGTCGCCGAGCAACCCCACCGGCTCGGTGTACTCACCCGAGGAGACCCGCGCGATCGGGGAGTGGGCACTGCGCAACAACGTGTGGGTGATCACCGACGAGATCTACGAGCACCTCACCTTCGGCGGCCACACGTTCTCCTCGATGCCCGCACTCGTGCCCGAGCTCGCAGGGCAGACGCTGGTGCTGAACGGCGTCGCGAAGACGTACGCCATGACCGGTTGGCGCGTCGGCTGGATGATCGGCCCGAAGGACGTCATGAAGGCCGCCGTCAACTTCCAGTCGCACACCACCTCCAACGTGGCGAACGTGTCGCAGATGGCCGCACTCGAGGCCGTGAGCGGCGATCTCTCCGCGGTCGCGCGCATGCGCGAGGCATTCGAGCGCCGCGGCAGGAAGATGTGGACGATGCTGAACACCATCCCCGGTGTCACCTGCATGGAGCCCCAGGGAGCGTTCTACTGCTACCCGAACTTCTCGAACCTCGTTGGCCGCACGGTGAACGGGAAGAAGGCCGCGGACACCCTCGAGCTCGCCGACCTCATCCTGTCGGAGGCCCGGGTGGCCATCGTTCCCGGTGAGGCGTTCGGTTCCCCGGGGTACGCGCGCTTCTCCTTCGCCCTCGGCGACGACGACCTCGCAGAGGGCGTGCAGCGCATCATCGACCTCTTTGCGTAGCGGTCATGCGCGGCGTTCCGTCGCCCCGTGCAACCGTGCTACGGTCATCCATGCACCCTGATAGGGGTGTTGCACGCAGTGCAGCGAAGTCCGGTGAGATCCCGGCACTGTCCCGCAACGGTGATGCGGTGCGCACGTCCAGTGCGCCCCGCCAGTCCGGTCGCCTGCCCCGCGTGTGCGAAAAACCAGTCCTCGAAGGAAGGGCGGTCCGCGGAGGCAACCGGCGCAGCCGGGATCTGTGACCCACTCTTCTTTCTCTGACATCTTCGGAGGAAGAAAGCATGACGAAAATACGTCTGAGGGGGCACGCCGCCGTTCTGGCGCTCGCCTCGCTCGGGTTCCTCGCCGCATGCGGCGCGGACGGAGCATCTACCGACACCACGGCGGCGAGTGACACCACCTCTGTTCCATGCACCGGTGCCGGCAGGAAACTGCTGAGCCTGTCGCCGACGGCAACCGAGATGGTCTATGCGATCGGCGCAGGTGACCTGATGGTCGCCGTCGACAGCCTGAGCAACTGGCCCGCCGAGGCTGCCGACAAGGTCACCAAGATCTCCGCTTTCGAACCGAACGCCGAGGAGATCCTCGGGTATGACCCCGACGTGGTTCTCATCTCGAACGACATGGGGAACATCACGAAGCAGCTCAAGTCGGTCAGGCCCGACATCGAGGTGTGGACCGGGGCCGCAGCTGCCAGCATCGACGACGTCTATGCGCAGATCGATGCCCTCGGCGCGATGACATGCAGGTCGGCGGAGGCGACGGCACTCGTCGAGAAGATGAAGAATGACATCTCCGCCGCGGTGGACGGGGTCACGGCGCCCGAGGGCTCCTCCTACTTCTATGAACTCGACAACACCCTCTACAGCGTGACGTCCAAGACGTTCGTGGGGTCGCTCCTGGCGCCGACGGGCATCGCGAACATCGCGGACGGCGTGGAGGACGGGAATGACTACCCGCAGCTGAGCGCCGAAAAGGTCATCAGTGCCGACCCGTCCGTGGTGTTCCTCGCCGACACGAAGTGCTGCGGCCAGAACGCTGTCGAGGTCGCGAAGCGTCCCGGCTGGGGTGCGGTGCAGGCCGTGAAGAACGGCCGTGTGGTGGAGATTGATGACGACATCGCGTCCCGCTGGGGACCGCGCGTGGTGGAGCTCGTGCAGACCCTCGTCGGCGCGGTGAAGGCCCTCGGGTCCTGACCCCGTGGCTTCAGCACCGGTCACCGTGGGTCCGGACACCGGTCGTGCCGCCCTGTGGGTGGCCGGCTCGGTGCTCGCGCTCGCGGCCGCACTGGTGCTCGGCATTCTCGTCGGCCCGGCGGGGACCTCGGACTGGTCGATCATCTGGAACATCCGCGCGCCACGCGTGGTGCTCGCCGCGCTCGTCGGTTCCACGCTGTCACTCGCCGGTGCCAGCTACCAGGGCGTGTTCCGCAACCCGCTCGTGGACCCGTACCTGCTCGGTGTCGCCGCCGGTGCGGGGCTCGGCGCCACTGTGGTGTTCACGGTGGGTCGTGGCGTGAGCGAGTCGTGGGTGATCGACCCGCTCCCTCTCGCGGCGTTCGTCGGCGGCCTCGTGGCGGTGGTGGTGACGTACGTGGTGGGCTCGGCATTCGGTTCCGACAGGGCGTCCACCACGCTCGTGCTTGCCGGGGTCGCGGTCACGTCTCTCACCACCGCGATCCAGACGTTCCTCCTGCAGCGCAACACCGATGTCGTGAGGCAGGTGTACTCGTGGATCCTCGGCCGGCTGAACACCGCGACGTGGTCCGACGTGCGTCTCGTGCTGCCGTATGTCATCGTGAGCACGGTCGCGCTGCTGATGCACCGCCGGCTCCTCGATGTGCTGCGCGTTGGCGACGAGGAGGCGAGCGCGCTCGGAGCCGACGTGCGCCGCATCCGCCTCGCTGTGGTGGGTGCCGCCACGCTCGGCACCGCGGCGGTGGTGGCCGTGAGCGGGCTCATCGGGTTCGTGGGCATCATCGTGCCCCACGCCGTGCGCCTCGTGGTCGGTGCCTCGTACAGGCTCGTGCTGCCGTTGTCGATGCTGCTCGGTGCGGCATTCCTCATCCTCGCCGACATCCCCGGCCGCGTCCTCGACCGTCCCGCCGAGACGCCGATCGGCGTCGTGACCGCGTTCCTCGGCGCCCCGTTCTTCCTTCTCATCCTGCGCACCCGACAGCTGCGCGCGGCCGGGGGTACGTCATGACGTCGCTTCACCTCGACGGCGTCTCCGTTCGTTACGGCAACCACACGGCAGTGCACCCGTTCACCGACACCGTGCGTCCGGGTGAGTGGCTGTGCGTGATCGGGCCGAACGGTGCGGGGAAGTCGTCGTTGCTGCGCGCGGTCGCGGGCGTCGCGCCCCACTCGGGCCGGATGCTCGTCGACGGGGCCCCGCTCGACTCGCGGCCCGCGCGCAGGCGGGCACAACTCGTCGCATACGTGCCGCAGAACCCGGTGCTGCCCACCGGCATGACGGGGCGGGAGTACGTGCTCCTCGGCCGCAACCCGTTCGTGTCCCACTTCGGGTCGGAGTCCCGTCACGACATCGGGATGGTGGACGACGTGGTGGAACGTCTCGACCTCTCGTCGCTCGCGGGGCGGCTCATCGACACGCTGTCGGGCGGGGAGAGACAGCGGCTCGTCATCGCACGTGCGGTCGCGCAGGAGGCGCCGATACTTCTTCTCGACGAGCCGACCAGTGCGCTCGACATCGGCCACCAGCAGCAGGCGCTCGAACTCGTCGACCGCCTGCGCCGAGACCACGGTCTCACCGTGATCAGCGCGATGCACGACCTCACGCTCGCCGGCATCTACAGCGACCGTCTGGTGCTGATGCACGAGGGACACCGCGTGGTCCACGGAACCGCGGAGGAGGTGCTGGCGCCCGAGACCCTCGCGGAGTTCTACGGCGTGAGCGTGAGCGTGCACCGCGACCCCGACGGGACGATCGTGGTGGTGCCGCGCAGGGGACCCGACCTGCGCTGACCCGTAGGCTCGGTGGCGTGGAGGCACCCGACCCGCGTGTGATTGACCGCACGGTGGAGGCATGCACGGCTGCCCACCAGCACCTGCTCGAGATTGCCGACGGTTTCTCCGACGACGACGTGCGTGCACCGTCGCTCCTGCCGGGCTGGACGCGGGGCCATGTTCTCAATCACCTGCGCCGCAACGCCGACTCCTTCGCGCACCTCTGCCGTGCCGCGGAGTCGGGAGAGGTGGGGGAGCAGTACCCCGGCGGGCCCGACCAGATGACCGTGCGCAACGCAGGCGTGGAGGACGGTGCGCACGACCCTGCCGGCACGGTCGTGGGGAACCTGCGCACTTCGATCTACGAGCTCGAGGCGGTGTGGTTCCGCGGTGCGGCGCAGATGTGGGCCGGTGCGGGGCTGACGGCGAGCGGCGCGGTGCTGCCGGTGGCGGAGTTCCCGTTCCGTCGCCTGCGCGAGACGGTGGTGCACACGGTGGACCTCGGTTGCGGGTACACGCACGAGGACTGGCCCGACCTGTACGTGCGCATGGAACTGGAGCGCCAGAGGATGGCATGGGCGGCCAGCCACCCGATGGGCCTCACACAGCTTCCTGCGGCCGCCCTCGCCCTTCCCGACAGGCTCCGCCTCGCATGGTTGATCCGCCGCGCCTCGGTCGACGGCCTTCCCGACGGGCCGGGCTTGTGAGGTTCGCCCGGCGCGCATCCCTCATGGCCGTCGTGCTGTGGCTGGTGCCCGGCCCGGCCGTTGCGTCCCGGGCACCCGCACACGCAGTGCTCGAGTACTCGAAGCCGGCCGCATCCAGCATTGTCGAGGAACCACCCGCGCGGATCGAGCTCGGGTTCAGCGAACCGGTGGATGCCGGACTGTCCGATGTGCGCCTGTTCGACGCCGACAAGAAGGAGATCGAGGTCGGTGCGCCGGTGCGCCCCGCGGATGATGGCGCGGTCCTCGTGGCCGACGTTCCGTTGCTCGCTCCGGGTGCGTACGTGGTGGTGTGGAGGATCACCAGTTCCGACGGCCACCCTTCGGACGGTGCGTTCCCGTTCGAGGTCGGCAAGACGAGCAGCGGCCTCGGGTACGGGCTGGTGCAGGATGCAACCGAGTCGGCGGGCCATGCATCACCGCTCGGCGTTCCTCTCGCCGTTGCACGCTTCCTCTCGTTCGCGGGCTTCGTCCTGCTCGCAGGTGCGCTCGTTCTCTCCTGGGGCACCGCGATGCTCGGTTCCCGGCGCGTCGCACAGTCGGCAGCGGCCGGTGCGGTGCTCTCGATCATCGGTGCTTTCTCGGTGTTCGCTCTGCAGGGCCCGTGGGTGACCGGCGGCGGATGGGGCGACGTGATCTCGTTCGGCTCGGCCGGTGAGGTCGCGTCGTCGCGGCTCGGCCTGGCCGTGATCGTGCGTGCCGTGCTGATGGTGCCGTGGCTCGCGCTGGTGAGGGCCGTACGACGGAGCGGCTGGACGGGCACGAGCGGATCCGCGGCGGGCGTGTTGCTGCTCATCACCGCGGCCACGTTCTCCTTGTCGGGTCATCCCGGCGCGGAACCCGGCCGGTGGCTGTGGGTGCCTGTCGACCTCGTGCATCTGCTCGCCGTCGCGATGTGGGCGGGAGGAGTTGCGGTGCTCGTTCTCGCGCGGCGTGACATCGAATCGGGCGCCCACGGAGGCCTCGTGGTGGGTCGCTTCTCGCAGTCATCGACGGTTGCGCTGCCCGTCGCGGTTCTGACCGGCGTCGCGCAGGGCCTCCATCTCACCGACGGTCCGGCGGTGTGGCCTGACACGCGCTACGGGGTGTTGCTCATCGGCAAGATCGTGCTCGCAGTGCTCGCCGTATTCCTCGGCGCCAGGGCGCGGCGCAGGGTGCGGGCAGGTCGAGGTTCGGAACTGGCTGCACTGCTGAGGGTGGAGGCCGTGGTGGCGGCGGTGGTGCTCGGTCTCGCGGCGGGGCTGGTGTCGAGTTCCCCTCGCGGCCCGGGGACCGGAGCCGACTCGTTCGCGGTCACGCTCGTGCAGGAATCCGTGATTGCCGACGTCGCGGTGGTGCCGCCCCGCATCGGCGACGCAGAACTGCACCTCATGTTCTCCCCGCCGGGCGGTGCGCTGTCACCCGTCGCCAACGTGAGTGCGCGAATCTCGATGCCGTCGCACGGCATCGCCGCTGTTGCGGTGACGATGGCGCAGACAGGTGCCAACCACTGGACCGGAACATTGAGTTTCCCTGAGGACGGCGACTGGACGCTCGAGATCCTCGCCGCGCCGTCGGCGAACTCGCAGGTGCGCTACTCGACTGTCATCCCGGTGGGGGAATGATCAGTCGGGCGGGCTGACGGTCCGACCGCGGAGTGCCGCGATTTCCTCCGGCACCGGCGCCCCGGAGTCGGCGGCGGTGACCGGTGCACCCCAGCGCGACTCGAGGGGAACGATGCCGCTCCAGTGCGGCGTGTCGGCGTCGATCCCGTCGTTTTTCGGCATTCCCTCACCGGTCTTCGCCGACATCTCGGCGAGCGGGAGCGCAATCACCTGCGTCGCGCGCAGCTCAGAAGCGTTCGGGGGCCGCTGGTCCGACCAGTTCTGCGCCACGTGGTCGGTGATGATCCGCAGCGCCTCGAGCTTCCCGTTCTCGTCAGTGACTGCCCGAGCCTTGCCGCGCACCACAACACAGCGGTAGTTCATCGAATGGTTGAACGGGGTCTTTGCGAACACCAGACCGTCCAGCAGGGTGACGGTGGCACACACCTCGGTGCCGGCGCCCTCCCGCAGCATCGCGTTGGCGAGCGCACCGTGCAGGTACATGGTGTCGTCGGTGATTCCGTATGCCATGGGCAGCACGAGCGGGCCGTCGGCGGTTCCCACGCCCACGTGGGCGACGTGCCCCGCGCGCAGGATGTGCAGCATCGCCCGGCGGTCGTACTCGGCGTGGTGGGCGCCGCGGCGCACCGTGACGCGCGGGCTCGCCGGTTCCTGTGTCATGTCAGACCTCCCTCAGGACGATGTGATGGGGCATGGCAGTGGGTTCGTCGATGAACCCGTCGCCCACAGTGCGGAAGCCGCGACGCTCGTAGAAATACAGCGCCGAGTCGCGCGCACGTGCCCACACGATGCGTGCGCCGAGTGACCGCGCGTGTTCGATACCGCGGTCGACCAGCAGCGCCCCGAGGCCCGAGCCCTGCAGTGAATCGTCCACCGCCATGCCCTTCAGTTGCACCGCGGGAACGCCCGTCATCTCCGGGCACTCCTTCGCGAACCACGTCGAGGTGGCCACGGGCTCGCTGTCGCGCACCACGCAGAAGTTCACCGCGTCGGGGTGGGAGTCCTCCGGGTAGTTCGCGTGCGTGAAGGGCGTCCCCTTGCGCAGCACCCGAACCCGCAGCCCGAGGATGTCCGCAGTCGGCAGCGTGATGACCGTGTCGCTCATGGGTGGACGTTGTCGACCCTCACGGAGGATCCGCCGTTTCGGGCACTCGCGTACATCGCCTCCACGATGCGGTGCGCCTCCAGGGCCACGGCGAAGTCGGGGTGGCCGGGGGAGCCCTCCACCGCCGCCCGCACGAACGCGCCGTCGGGGTTGGCGCTGCCCGGCGCGAGGCCCTCGGTGCGCGCCACCAGTTCCTCGCCCGCCAGTGACCCGCTGCTTCCGTCGGCGTCGGTCCACGCGACCGGGCCGTACCAGTCGTCTCCCGAGATGGTGACGGTGCGGTTGCGGCAGAACACCTCCACGTGACGCAGGCTCGGACGCGAGAGGTTGTCGTGCCACACGGTGGTGAGCGTGCCCACGGCACCGTTCGCAAATCCGACGGATGCCGCCACGGAATCGTCGATGCCGGCGAGGCCGTGGGCGTACGTTGCACGTGCCGACACGTCGGTCACATCCCCCACGAGGAACCGCAGCATGTCCACGTCGTGGATGCTGTGCTCGAGCAGCGTCCCCGCACCTGCCTTCTCCACGTCCCCGCGCCATGTCGACCTGTAATGGCCCTGCACGGGGATGAACTGGTCGTCACGGAACACCACCGCCATCACGCCGCCCGACACTCGGTCTGTGATCAGCTCGCGCGCCAGCATGTAGGCGGGGCTCCGCCGCAGGATGAGCCCGCACTGGTGCGTGAGCCCCGATGCCCCGGCACGTTGCGTCATCCGGGTTGCACCATCGAGCCCGGTGGAAAGCGGTTTCTCACAGAAGAACGGCCTGCCGGCCGCGATGCACATGTCGACGAGACGTTCGTGCTCGCTGGTCCAGGTGGTGACGTACACGAGGTCGCTGCCGTCCACCACGGCCTGTTCGTCGGTGACGACACGACTCCCGCTCGCGGTCGCGAAGGCCTGCGCACGCGACGCGTCAAGGTCGAACACCGGTCCGCGGGAGTGCGGCACGCCGCATCGCCGCAGCATCTTCGAGTGGAACGTGGCGATGTGACCCGTTCCGATGAATCCGATCACGGGAACCTCGGGCACCGACACGTCGTCAACTGTAGGGGAGCGTCACGGGGGCAGCAGTAGGCTCCGGAGTCATGCATCGGGGGAACGGCTTCACTCGCGGTGCCGTCGTGTTCGCGGTTCTGTCCGCCATCGGTGCCCAGGCGTCCCCCGCACGGGTCGCCGCCACGGCCGAGCCGGCCCCGTATTACGAGCAGTTGCTTCCGGTGTGCCAGGCACAGATGGGTGTGCCCGACGACCCGTGCCACATGCCCGGCAACGAGACCGATGCCCCCGGCATCGTCATCGTCAAGTGCGACACGGCGCGTGGTGTCACCAACTTCTGCTACGACGTCACGGTGGACGGTGGTGCGGCACCTCCGGAACTGAGGATTCTCGGGTATCTCACCGCATACAAGCTGCACGACGCCTCGGTGCGGGATGCGCAACTGGAAGCCAACATCGTGGCGTTCCGGGTGCCGCAGGGTGCCACACTCGCGAAGGGCGAGCTGTGGGGATGGGGCAAGCGACCCGCCGACCAGTCGAACGGCGGTGGTGGGAAGGTCGACCTGTCGCCCGTGCTCACCGAGAACTCGGTCGTCAAGGTGGTGCTGCGCTACAAGGCTCACCGAATGCCCCAGTACAGCGTGCTCGCAGCGCGCGACGGGACGATGAACTTCTCCATGAACGGCCAGGACCTCACTGTCACCCTGGAGGGCAAGCCGGCAAGGGTGGCGATCGAGTCCGCCACGCAGCACATCGACTTCGACACCGAGAAGAGCGATGACACAACCAAGCCGTGGACCGACCGTTGCGGCATCCCGAGCATGCAGTTCGTGGTCTGCAACGTGGACAGGGCCGAAAGCAACCCGTTGCTCTTCTACGCGCGCTCCAGCTCGTTCGTGAACGCACCCGGGGCCGACGTGCCGGGGCCGATCTGGACGTCGACGAATGCGACCTACTTCCACCAGCCGTCCGTGTCCTCCGACGCCAAGGGCAACAAGCAGCTTCAGGTGAAGGTGGCTGCCCCGCACCTGCTCGCCGACGGCACCACCGTGAACTCCGGGTCGTTCAGCACATTCCTCCCGAACGGCCTGCTCGAGCAGTGGAAGATCGACAGGACCCAGGCCGGTCTCGACAGGGCGCTCGCGGCATCCGTGAAAAAGAACGGCACGGAGAGCGTGCTGGAGCGCACGTTCACCATCACTGACCTCGGTGTCCTCATCAAGTTCCCGAACCTCACCTATTCCTCTCCCGAGGTGTACGTGACGAGCGTCGCGAACACGGGCGGGAACCAGAACGCGAACCAGATCTACCAGGCGCTCATCGCCCCCGCCGTGCCAAAGACGGGCACCACAACGAACCCGTCCTCGTCGACGGCGCCGTTCATGGTGAACCGCACCACGTGGAG